>CAWUIM010000014.1:0-56133 GCA_963922595.1 uncultured Parvularculaceae bacterium | reverse complement strand
CGCGCGCGTCCCATCGCCAGGGGCCGAACCATGTGTCGCGCTGCGCGATCTCGAGCCGGCGCAAGCGCCCGCTTCGCAAGGTGAGTGCGCCAATACCCCAATTGCTTTTCACAACAATTTCATCTCGCCCGTCGCCGTTGAGATCGCCAACGCCAGCTATTTCATCGCGTCCGCCATTGACCTCGCGCGCGTCCCATCGCCAGTCGTCAAACCAGGTGTTCCGCGGCGCGTGATAGAGAAGACGAAAGGCGCCGTCATCATAACCAATAATTCCGATACCCCAATCGCTCCGTATAATGAATTCATCCAGGCCGTCGCCGTCAAAATCGCCGACCCCTTCAAAAGTGTCGCCGCGGCTGTTGAGCCGCCAGCCGCCGATACGTTCGCCGGTCGGCGTCAAAGTGAGGGTGCGCCAGCCGCCGTCCTCATCAGTGGTTAATACGCCAAGCCCCCAATCGCTCGCCACCAGCAAATCGACAGCGCCGGCGCCATCGAAATTGCCGCTCGCCGCAATTGCGTTGCGGTCTGCGTAAAGCCAACCGTCGCGCGCGCGTTGGCCGGTCGGCAAAATCGCCGTGTCGCGTATTTTATTGTCGCGAACCGCGAGAAGCCCAAGCCCCTTCTGGCCCGGATCATTCACACAAGAGCAGGCGCCGCCGCCGGCGCTTTCCATGCGCAATTGGTTCGCCCCAGGGCAACTGTTTACGGAACGGGTGCAGACATTTTGCGCAGTCTCGATCGCGTCATTGATACAACTTCCGACGATGTAGGGCATCGCATGCGTCCACATGTCGTAATCGGAGCTCGCCGGATAGCCGCACCCTGCCCGGCCGCGATCATCAGAATCGCCATGCGTATAGCGGTGTGTGTGCATGCCCTCATGCCACGTCGTTCCGGCGGCCTGGGTGTAGGGCCACGGATAAGCCCCCCAGCGGCAATTGTTGGCGTCGGGGTCCGACCTTTCAGCCTCCGAGCAAATTCGCTTCGGGAGCTGCAGGACAATACTGTCAAGCCAGAGACCCCAGCTGAATGCGACCGTATCGTCGTGGGCGTATTCATTGAAACCGGCCCAGGCGTTGCCGATGCCTGCGCTGTGGGTGCAAACATGACGGACGCTGTTTCGCGCTTTTGAGACCTCCAGCACGCGGTCAATCTGGACCGCCGTCGACGCCTCAGCGAAGGGCTCGCCCGGACATCGCCTATAGCGGTTCGTGACGCGATCGCGGATACAGGCCTCAAAACCAGCTGAAACCGACGCGATCCGCCCATATTTGTTGGCGTCTTTGAGGAAGTCGGTTTGCGCTGGCGAGCAGTCTTCGAAATTGACGGCGCCGGTCAAAGGCTGGCTGATCGATCCCACTTGGGCGACGGCGGTTTCGATAAAAATCGCAGCCGCGGCGGCGACAACACACGCATATTTTCCCATCTGATCTCCCCCAGGACGAAGCGTTCCTCAATCGGTTAGACATAAATGACGGGGGCCTGGCGTCCTGTGGCTTACATCACAGGCCGGCGCGCATTCCGCCAAAGCGGCCAGTTGTTAAATGCTAGAGGGCGCCCTTTCTCCTTTGCGGCGACGCGGGTCTTTAACCGCGCCGCTAAGGGTCGTACATGGTCAGCCTCAAACCGAAAGAGAGCCCCATTCATGTCTGACTTTTCCCCGCGCGAAATCGTTTCTGAGCTGGACCGTTTCATTGTTGGCCAGAAAGCCGCGAAGCGCGCCGTCGCCATCGCGCTGCGCAATCGCTGGCGGCGCCGTCAGGTGGAAGGGCCCATGCGCGAGGAGATCACGCCGAAGAATATTCTCATGATCGGGCCCACCGGCGTCGGCAAAACGGAGATCTCGCGCCGCCTCGCCAAACTCGCGGGCGCGCCCTTCCTCAAAGTGGAAGCGACCAAATTCACCGAGGTCGGCTATGTGGGCCGCGACGTCGATTCCATCGTGCGCGACCTTGTGGAAATCGCCGTGGGGCTGGTGCGCGATAAAAAACGCGAAGACGTGAAAGCGCGCGCCCACGCCGCCGCCGAAGACCGCGTCCTGGAGGCGCTTGTGGGCGAGGCGGGCGAGAAAACCCGTGAGAGCTTTCGCCAGAAACTGCGCGACGGCGAGCTGGACGACCGCGAGATCGAGCTTGATTTGCGCGAGACCGGCGGCGGCGGCCAGAGCTTTGAAATCCCCGGCATGCCAGGCGCGCAAGTGGGCATGATCAACCTCTCCGACATTCTCGGCAAAGGCTTCGCCGGCCCGTCAAAGCGCCGCAAGATGATGGTGAAGGACGCCTACGAACCATTGATCGCAGAAGAATCCGACAATCTCCTTGACGACGACGCCATCAACCGCGACGCCGTCGAGCTGGCGGAGAATGACGGCATTGTCTTCCTTGATGAGATCGACAAGGTGGCGCGCGGCGCGGAAAGGGCGGGGGCGGACGTTTCGCGCGAGGGCGTCCAGCGCGATCTTCTTCCGCTTATCGAAGGCGCGACGGTCGCCACCAAATATGGTCCCGTCAAAACTGACCACATCCTCTTCATCGCGTCTGGCGCCTTTCACCTCTCCAAACCGTCAGACCTGTTGCCCGAATTGCAAGGGCGCCTGCCGATCCGCGTGGAGCTCGACGCGCTCACCCGCGACGACTTCAAGCGCATTCTCGTGGAAACCGAAGCGAGCCTGTTGCGGCAATATTCAGCGCTGATGGAAACCGAAGGCCTGACCCTGACCTTCAAAGACGACGCCGTCGACGCCCTCGCCGACGCGGCCGCCACGGTGAACGCCACGGTCGAAAATATCGGCGCGCGGCGCCTCGCCACGATCATGGAAAAAGTCCTCGACGACATTTCCTACGCGGCCGCCGACAAAGCCGGCGAGACCATCGCCATCGACGCGGCCTATGTGGACGCGCGCCTCGAAGACATCACAAAGAACGCGGACCTGTCGAAGTTTATTTTGTGAGGGGGTGGACGGCTGCGAACCGGAGCGCAAGATTTTCAGTATTCCCAGCAATAAATAATAATCATCCTGAATATTTTTCCTCGATTGTAACTATCTTGATATTCTAGCCCCCCAATGTACCTTACGTGAAGGGAAGTTAATGTTGGGGCTTTAAGTGCACATACTGATTCGAGCTTTGGCGGCTGTGACCGCCGTCTGCAACCTTTTGCAAACACCAGCGACGGCCGAACCTGTGAAGAGCGCGCCGACGCCCGATTGGGTCAGCATGGCTCGCGTCCCCAAATCAGCTGGGTCATCAGCGGACGAGGTTTCGGGCGGCATCGAATACCTCCTTAGCGAACAACAATACCGGTGGCGCGAAACAGGCTATGAATTCTTCTGGCATAGCGCTTATAAGGTTCAAAACCGGAGCGGATTGGAAACCGCATCCCGTCTTTCACCCTCCTATGATCCTGAAACGTCAGACCTTCGGTTCAACTTCATTCGCGTCATTCGCGACGGAGTCGAAAACGAGAGGTTGGAAAATCTTGACGCTGAATATATCCGGCGAGAATCGAATCTGGACGCTGGCATCATAACCGGCGACATCACCGTGCTTATCGAAATGAACGACATCCGCGTGGGCGATATTGTCGAATACGCCTATTCGAGCGCCGTCGATCAACCCTTGTGGCCGGGGCACTTCTTTTTGAACACAAATATTGATTGGTCAGCGCCCGTCGGTTTGCAGAAAATTTCCGTGTTCGTCCCGCCGACGGTCGAGATTTCAACTAAAAGTATTGGAACCGACAAAAGCTTTAAGAAAAAGAAGAAGCAAGGCTGGGTTCACTACAGCTTCGAGGAAGCTTATCCGGAGCCCAAGGAATTTGAAGACAGCGTGCCGTCAGATATTGTAACGTCTGGCGTCCTCTCCCTCAGCACCATGATGAGCTGGAACGAGGTCGCCATGTGGGGGGCTGATCTCTACGCGATCGACGAAACGTTGCCGGAGTCATTCTGGACGGAAGTCACGCAGGCGACATCCGGGCTGAAATCGGACTCCGAGAAGATTGCGGCCGCGCTTCGCCTTGTACAAAACAAAATCAGATATGTGGGGGTTGAAACAGGCCTCGGCTCGCACAAGCCGCGCGAACCCGGAACGACGCTGGCGAACGGCTATGGCGACTGCAAGGACAAAAGCGTGCTGCTGGTCGCCGTTCTAAGGCGGCTTGGCATCAAGAGTTTTCCAGCGCTCGCCCATTCAAGCGCCGGTCACCTCCTTGACAAACACCTGCCGTCAATCGGTGTCTTCAACCACGCCATCGTCGGGGCCACCGCAAGCGACGGCACGCTGTACTGGATGGACCCGACATTATCCCATCAGGGGGGCCGCACGATGGAAGCGCTTGGGCCGCTCGATTACGGATGGGTTCTGCCGCTGCGCCGTGATCGGCAAGGACTTGATTTCATCGAGCCGCAACTGCCCGACGGGCCGACGACGCTCGCCACGGAGCGGTTTGTTCTGCCCGAGGAGGGTGATATCGCCATGACGCTCGTTCATGAGCGAGTCTATTCAAATTTTTCGGCAAATTCCGTCAGAGGGACCATCGCCAACTCAGGACTAGAGGCGTATCGGCAAAGCTATACGGATTACTACAATGAGCAATATCCAGGCATCGAAATTAAAGCGCCTGTGACGGTTTCCGATGATCTTGAGGCGAATGAAATTACGGTTTCCGGTTCATTTGAAATGAACCGGAACGCATTTGATGAAGCCGGATTGGGCACACAGCTCTTTGCCTACGCCGACACGGTGAGCGATTCTCTTGTTCAGGTAACGGAAGACCGGCGTTATGATATTGCGCTGCCCTACGGCGCCAACCTTCGCCACAAGTCGATTATTGAAACGCCGGGCCGGCAAATTGGCTTGCCGGCCAACATCGACGAGACGATTACCGGCGTCACTTATCGCCAGAACTATAGTCGCCAAGACGATATTCTGGAGGTCGAGTATGCCATTGTCGCCTCCGAACGCACGCTCCCGAAGGACGAAAGCAAGGCGTTGAACGCGCTTGTGAAGAAAATTGGGGATAATGCGGGTCTCAGAATCAATCTTTCAGTGTCGCAACCAAGCCTTTCGCGCCTTATTGGCGCTGACACCAAAATTGCCCCAGAAATCATCTCAAAACTCGACGAAGCCACGCGACTGATTTCCAAGGGTGAAATAACGCCCGCCCTCACTGCGGTAAACGCCGCCGCCGACCTCACGCAAGAGCCCGGGGTTCTGCGCGGGTATATTCAACACGTTCGCGGCGCCTTGCTCCTTGAATTGAAAAGGACCGCTGCGGCGAAGGTCGCCCTTGCGGAAGGTCTTCAATACTTCCACGCGGCCAGCCCACAAATCTACGTTCGTTACCTCGAACTTCTCGACTATGAAAAAGACGCGGGCGAGATTGGCGCGATGATTTCTCAGATGCTGGCGGCCCATGAATCGGGCATTCTTGCTCTGGATCTCGAATGGTTATCGACTTTTGTTTGGAATCTGAAACTCGCGAAAAACGCCGAGCAAGAAGATATCTACAAGTCTTTGGTGATTGGAGTTGCTGACGCTCTGATCGGCAATGATTTAAAAACGTATTACACCGATTGGCTACTCAAAGAAGCAATGGATAAGCATCTCGAAAACAACAACGCCAAAGCGGCGAAAGCGCTGGTTTCGAAAATTCAGGACCCTCAACTCGTCGCCTTGATCCAGATGGACAAACAGGCGCGAAAACTTTGGTCGGTCCTTCCGAATTCCAAAACTGCGTGGGAAGAAAAGCAAAACGCATTCGTCCAAGACCGCAAAGCAGTATTCGAAAAGGATCCAACGAACTTCAAAGCGATCAATGGATATGCAGCCGCCTTGGCGGTGAAAGGCGATCTCAACAAGCTTCTCCGCTTCAGTGATGAGATCGTCAAAAACGAAACGGCGGTAAAATCTGCAGGATTTGACGGCTTTGGCCTGATCGGCACACGCGCCGTTGCCATGACAGACCTTGATAATATTGATGGCGCCCTTGCGGAGCTCGAAAAATTTATTGCGCTTGGTGTCGAAAACTACCCGACACTGATCAAGCTCCTGATTGACCAGTCGGCTATCTACCTGAAAAAGGGCGATTTTGACGAAGCATTGCAAGCTGCTGACCGAGCATACAATCAATATCCTGAATATTCGAATGATTTTGGAAAAGCCTTTATTCATATGGTGCGCGCTTGTGCAACACATAAGAAAGGCGCCACTGAAGAAGCCAACAGAATTCTCGAAAACGACCTCAAGGCAATCGCCGACAAGAATTATTCAGCGTACACCGAAGCGCTCCTTTGCCTCGGTCGAAAAGAGGACGCGGTTGACGCGCTCCTAGATCGAATTGACCGTAAGAAAGATGGCGGGTTCATCTTCAATGCCGCTCTGGGCGCACAATCGCGCAGCACCAGCTATCCCCTGCCTCTAGAACTACAAGAAGAGGCCGAGGCGGTCTGGCGCGACCCGCGCGTGGAAAAGGCGTTTGCAAAGATCGGCCGCAAATCGCCATTTCCGGAAATCACGCGTTACTGGGGAAGCTTCTAGATTCAGAATTCAACATCAGCGGCGCAATGAGCGGCAAGCCTACCACCAAGACGTGGTCCTTGTGCGGCGCTTGCCGCAGTAGATTTACTTCTCCGCCTTCATCCAAACGACCGGTCGTACAGCGTTGTCGAGCATTACAATAATACAGCGCGTGTAGCGCATATCCAGACGGAAGGTGCGCGTCGTACGCAGTTAAATCGGATAGCCCGTATCGGGTAACGCACCCGCATCCCTAACTCTTCGTACACCGCACCTTCCGTCCATCTTGTTCCGCCCCGCCTTTTCGTGCCATTCTCCGCCAACAGGGAGGGCGCGATGAGCGATCGACAATCACCGCCGGCGACGCCTTGGCATTTATGGGTCGTGGGCGGATTGCTTTTAATCTGGAATGGGCTCGCCGCCTTCAGTTACGTGGCGACGGCAATCCGGTTCGAGCCTTATCTTTCCAGCTTCCCCAAGGATGCGCTCGACTATTATTTGAACGCCCCGGCGTGGGTGAGCGTTATGTGGGGCGTTTCAACGGTCGGCGGGTTCCTGGGCGCCGCCCTCTTGCTGTTACGGCGCAAAATCGCCGTTCCTGTTTTTGTGGTTTCCTGGGCGTGTTCGGTTGCTGCGGTGTTTTATACGCACAACAACCCGCCGCCGGGCGGCGGCGACACCATGTTCGCAATCGCGGTGCTTATCGCCGCCTTGTTGGTGGTTTTCTATATGGTCTGGCTGTCCCGCCGCGGCGTGTTGCGGTAGGCGCCGCGACAATCACCAAAGTACGAAAACCGTGAGCGGCGCGCGCAACAAAACAGGCCGCTTTTCCCACTGGGAAAGCGGCCGATTGTTTCGCGCTTACTTCACGACCGTCATCTCATCGATCAGGCGGTCGGCGTTGTCGAGCTTTTCCATGACCCAGAGCATGTAGCGCGTGTCCACATGGATGGTGCGCGTCGTACGCGGATCAAAGTCCCAGTCGGAATTGACGCTTTCGAACGTGCCGTCAAAGAGAAGGCCCACAAGCTCGCCGCGCGCGTTAAGCGTCGCCGAGCCGGAATTGCCGCCTGTTGAATCGAGATCGGACAGGAAGTTCACCGGCACCGACCCGAGAGACGGCAGCGCATAAGACCCATACTCGCCCGCCTTGATCAGATCGAGCTGCTTTTGCGGCGCGTTGAACGGATCCTCGCCAGTATCTTTTTCAACAATGCCCACAAGGCGCGTGAACGGTTCATAGATCATGCCGTCTTTCGGCGACCCGCCAAGCACGTTGCCGTAGGTGATGCGCAAGGTGGAGTTCGCGTCCGGATAGGCGATTGTCCCTTGCGCTTTCTGCCAGGCGATAATCGCTTTCATATATTCAGGACGCAAAGACGCGCGCGCGCCCGCGCGGGTTTTCGCTTCTTCCTCTTGCGCGAGTTCCGCGTCGTAAAGCGCGGCGGCCAGCTTCATGAAAGGATCATCGCTCGCGTCAAGCGCCGCCGTGTCGGCGTCCATCAGCGCGAGGCGTTGCGCCGGATCGGTGAGGCTCGTGGCGCGGTAATAACCGTCGAGCTTTGAGGCGAGCGCGGCGCGGTCGAACGTCTCGCCGAGACCAAGCCCCTGGTCGTACGCGGCGACGCGCGCGTCCGCCGGTTGCGCCAAGTAGGCCTCAAGGAACAAGAGCCATTCGGCCTTGTCCACATCGGCGTCAAAGCGCCGGTCGATCCGCTCCAGCCCCTGGCGGAAGAACGTCATGTCGCGGTCCTGATAACCCGGTTCGCGGGCTTCGTCCGGCTTTTGTTTCTCCTTGGACAGACGATAAAGACGCTGCGCGGCGCTTAAGAGTTGTGGGCGCGTGGCGTTATTGTAGAGAAAGTTCCGGCGCGTCGCGGCGGCGCTTTCTTCTGCAAGTGCGTCGAGCGCGGCGATGGCGGTCCCGAAATCGCCGCGGGCCTCATCTTGCGCAATCCACCCGTTGAGCGCCGCCTCGCGCGCGGCCCGGCGATCCACAAGCCCAACGCGGCGCGCCCCATCGATTTGGCCATAGAGGTTCTTCAGGAAATTGTTGAGCCCGGAAAGCCGCGACTCATATTTAATGCGCGCATCGCTCCCTTCGGGCGCTGCCGCCTCAATGGCGCCGATCCATCCTTCCAAAGTCGTCACCCATGTGGGGTAAAACCAGTCGAATGTGTTCTTCACTTCCGCCAGCCGCGTGTAACGCGAGGTCGATCCGGGATAACCGGCGGCCATGACGAAGTCGCCGTCTTTCAGCCCGGCGGCGGAGACTTTCAGAAAATGATCCGGCTTGTACGGAACATTTTCTTCCGCGAAATCGGCCGCTGATCCGTCCGGCGCCACATAAGCGCGATAAAAAGCGAAGTCGCCCGTGTGGCGCGGCCACTGCCAATTATCGATATCGCCGCCATATTTGCCGATCGCATCAGCCGGCGCATAGACGAGGCGCACGTCGCGAATTTCGAGGCGCTTGATCAGCTTATATTCAAGGCCGCCAAAAAACGCCGGCGCCTGACAGCGATATCCCGGCGTCGCCTCGCATTCTTTCACGACCGCCTTCTGGCGGTCTTCGATGGCCTGATAGCGCTCGCGGTCCGTCAGATCGTCGGCGAGACCGCCGAGGATTTGTTCCGTCACGTCCTCAAACGCTGTCGTCACATAGATGCGCGATCCCGGCGCCGCGGGCAGCTCTTCGGCGGCTTCATTCGCGAGGAAGCCCTTTTCCAGATAATTATTCTCTTCCGTTGAGTTGAATTGAACCGAGCCCCGCGCGCAATGGTGGTTGGTGACCACAAGCCCCTCCGGCGACACGAACGATGCGGTGCAGCCGCCGAGCGAAATCACCGCGCCCATGGGGAAGCCCGTCAGGTCGGTGAGGTTTTTCGGGTTCAGGCGCAGGCCGGTTTTGCGCAAATCCTTGGCGATCGCCGGCAATTGGTCGGGCGTGAACATGCCTTCCTTCGCGCTCGCGGGCGCCTGGCAAGCGAGGGCGGCAAGCGCCGCGGCGGACAGTAATCGTTTCGTTTTCATGATGAATTCCCTCAGTCATTGGTTAACCATGGCCTACACGGGGCGCGGCGCGCCTTCAATTCCGGCGTCGACGGATCGGCGGATATTTTACTGAGTGAGCGTTCACTCATATTAATCGGACGACCGGGTTTTTGGGGGGCTTTCGGACTGGCCCTTGGTGCGCTGGCCAAACCGGCGCGGACCTCCAAACGCGCAGCCCGCACCGTCCGTCGTTGCATGGCGGACGCAGGCGACATGTTTCCGCGCGGCCCGCCAGATGCGGGCTTCCCGTTTCGTTAATAGCGGGTTAATCTGATCTATCAGGGGAAGTTTCCAGTGGGGCCGCGCGACGCGGGCATGCCTATGGCTGACGGATCAGCATTCAACGCAAAGCGTTCTAAGAAAAAGCCGCGCATCGCTTTTACCGGCGAGGAATTCGGTTTCGGCTATCAGGCGGTCGGCCGGCTGGTCAAAGACGCGAAACAGGACGGCGTCGCCGACGGCGGGCGCTGGGCCATCGCCAAGCTGCGCACCGAACGCGAGATCGCGCGCAACGCCTCGCACAGAACTTTTGAATTCGACGACACGCAGCGCCAGCCCCTGCGCACCAAAGAGCAGGCGTTGATGGCGGTGAAATCAGGCACGGCGGACTACGCGGTGGTGCCCTTTTATCATCCGAATTTCGGCTACGATTTTGAGAGCCTGCGCGCCGTCGGCAGCCTGTTCACGCTTCTCGGCGTGCAGCAGGTGGAAGCAACCGATCAGCTTTGCCTCGCCGTCCATGAAAGCCAGGTGCTGGAGTTGGCGCAAACGGCCCATCCCGGATCGTCGCTGTCGCGCATGGTCGCCAGTAAGCAGAAATGGTCTGTGAGCGATCGTCATCATGCGAAGTTTTCAAACCGGGACGAGGACGGGCGCGGCTTTGACGATAGCGAAATGTCGGGCGCGCTATACCGGTCGGGCCTGACGCTCAACATGGCCGACCAGAAAGTGCTGATGGACAGGATCGATGCGGTTTACGCGACGCCGGAAGGGCGGCTGCGCTGTAAATCGAAGCTCGACGGCCTCGCATCGGCGGGCGTCGACATTCAGAGCATGGTCGACAAAGTCGAACCGCACCGCATCTTCGCGCGGCTTGCGCGCAATGCGACGGACCCGGAACGTCAGACCCGCGCTGAGTATGATCAACTCAATGGCGAGATGCGCTATACGAGTTTTCAGTCCGGCGGGCGCAACGCCACGGCCCTTTACGGCCTCGTCATGCCGTTCGACGTGGCCGACCGCTCAAGCGAATACATTATCGTCGATCCGAACGTTGAAGACGCCGACCCAACAAAAACACGCTTCATGGTCGTTGAGAACAATCCGGACCATACGCTCTATGACGATGCCTATCGTACGACGGACGCCAAGACCCGCTATTGGTTCAAGCGCCTGCGCGCTGTCGCCACTCATTGCAACAAGGATGAAGGCGTTCGCGTCATGATGCGGTTCCGCCGCGACGGCGCCGCCGCGTCCATTGGCGACGTGGAAAACTTCCTGCGCAATTACGGCGTGCGCCACTCGGTGGTGCGCATGGACGAGGATTCTGAGAAGGACAATCCGGCGCCGATCGTGCTCGATATGGAGTTTGACGCCGCCGACTTTGACTTCAATCCGCTGCGGCGCCTGCGCGGCTCAGTCGCCAACGGCGCCATCAAGAAAGCCTTCCAGCGCTGGAAAAACCGTGGCGTTCTTGTCCTGGCCGCAATGCCCTATGACGCGCCGCAATTGCCGCGTCACGCCAAACGCCGCTGGTGGAACGAAGCTGTGGGCTCTTGGTTCGCAGACTTTGTGGAGACCATGTTTATTCGCCTGTCGCGCCTGATCTTCTTCATCGGCTTGCCGGCGCTCTTCGCGTGGCTCCTGTGGCGCCAATTCGGCGGATAAACCCAATCCCTCGGATAACAAAATCGGCGCCTCCGACAAAGGCGCCGATATGGTCGCTGCATTTACCCAGCGTTGAGCGCTCACCCGATGCGCGTTGACGCCAACAGATAACACCCTGCTGTCACGATAGAGCCGATGGTGCGGACGTGGTTCCACCGCGTCCAGACCCTGCCGTACGTCGCCCAATACGCCACCGTTTCAGGGCTATACGGATCAAACGCGGCGAGCCTGTTGTTCATCGGCACATTGCCCGCAATCGTCACCAGAAAAACCGCGATCACATAAACCGCGCCCGCGGAGACAATGAGGTTGCGCGCGAGCCCGTCAAGCTGCGCAAAGGCGTAAAGCCCAAACAATACAGACACCGGCGCCAACGCCAGGAAAGTGAACAGAAAGCTCGACCGCATGACCGTGCGATTAATCTGTTGCATTGCCTGGGGACCGCCCGCGCCATCGGTCAAGACGAGCCCGCGCATCACAAAGTCAGAGAAGCTTTGGAATACGCCGCCCACCAGGGCGCTCGAAAGGCCAAGCCCCAGACAGGCATAAACAATCAAGCTATTGGACATTTTGACCCTCCATCAGGTCGCCGCCGCGGCGCACGGCGAAGCTCACAATGTGAAGAATGCCGCCGGCGCCGCGATATTCCGGGAGTAATTGCGTGTCGGTCGTCCAAAATGCTTCTTTCATAGGGACAGTCCACGGCCCTGAGAGAAAGCCTGCGGCGACGGCGATAAGAAGCCCGGCGAGCGCCGCAAGCGGTTTGTTGATCGCCCGCTGTCTCATGCCGCAATCTCCCACACGCCTGTCGCGGCGGTCTCGCGCGCATAATCCGAAAAATCCTTTGGCGGACGGCCAAGCGCCCGTTCAACCCCGTCGCACAGGTGCGCGTTGCGGCCGTCGAGGACCGTCGCGAAGAGATAATCCAGAAGCCAAACGATATCCTCAGGGGCGCCGGACGCTTTCAAGCCAGCGACGAACGCGTCGTGCGGAATGTTCTGATAGGTGATTTCCCGTCCGCAGGCAGACGATAATGTCTCTGCGATTTCGTCAAAGCTCATCAGACGCGGACCGGTCACTTCGTAAATTTCACCGGCGTGACCATCCTCTGTCAGCGCGGCGACCGCCACATCGGCGATATCGTTCACATCCACAAACGGCTCGCGCATGGCGCCGGCCGGCAGCGCGATCTCACCCGACTGAACCATGTCCACAAACGCGCCTTCGGAAAAATTCTGGTTAAACCAGCTCGCCCGGACGACAGTGGCCGGCGTTCCGCTTTCAAGGACGATTTTCTCACAAGCCTGGGCTTCGGCCTCGCCGCGGCCCGAGAGTAGAACGAGGCGCTCTACGCCGTGGCCGGCGGCGCGCTCGCAGAAGGCGCGAATGGCGTCTCCGGCGCCGGGGACAGCAAGATCGGGGGCATAATTCACATAGACCCCGCGCACGCCCTCCAGGCATGCGTCCCAGCCGGCTTCATCGGACCATCTAAAGGCGGGCGTCGCCGAGCGCGAGCCTGCGCGGACTGCGACGCCGCGCTTTTCCAGCCCCGCTGCGACACGGCGGCCAGTTTTGCCCGTCGCGCCGACCACAAGGACCGGTCCGGACTGAACGAATGTTTTTGCGTTGGTTTCTTGCATGACTTGCTCCTTTGGTTATTCGGCAAGTCCATAAATGCAGGGTGCGCGGCTGCGTTTCTTGACGCGGCCCGACAATAATTTGACGCAGCGCGCCAATATGGCGGCGCGCGATGCGCGTCAGGCGATTATCGCTGCGCTTTCAGGAAGATGTACCAGGCGCCGGCGCCGCCGTCCTTTTGATGGGCGGGCGCGGCGCGGGCGATGAAACGCTGCAGGCCCTCTTCGTTTACCCAGTCGGAAAAGCGGCTGTGGAGGACGCCGCGTGTCGTCGGGCCACCGCCTTTGCCGGTGATCACGAGAACACACCGGCATCCGTCGCTTGCTGCTTGCGCGAGGAACGCGCGCAACGCGACTTGCGCCGCGGCTTGCGTCATGCCGTGAAGGTCCAGCCTGCGATCAATGGCCATGCGCCGGCGGCTGACGCGTTTGTCGAACAACGGATCGCCTGCACCGACCACAGTCTCAACAGTGCGCGCACCACGCTTCGCCGCCGGCCCGGTCGCCGGGCCCGTCAATGGCGCATAGGCGCGGGCGGCGCCAGCGCTTTTTTTCAGCGGCGAAAACGAAGCCGAAGGCGGCGTCGGACCGCCTTTGCGCGGCCCTGGCGAGACCAACCGTGCGCGAGCGTCAAGCCGTTTGACGTCTTTGGTGGTGCGCCGCCACAGGGCTGTCTCTTCAGAAGTTAAATCGCGCTTTTTCATCGCATCAACGCTGCTTACGAGATTGCGTTGTCGATCCGGGCCGCAAGCGGCTTCGGGAGCAGGACAATCATTTCGCCCATGGCGTTAAACCCGCCTGCGGCTTGCGCGGCCGCCTCGCCGGACCCGAGATAGATGTCGCCTCGGATCGGCCCGCGGATGGCGCCGCCTGTATCCTGCGCGATAAAGAGCCGCCGCACCGCCCGCGCGCCCGGCGCCTCATCGCCGTAAATAGACACCCACACCGGCGCGCCAAGCGCGTGGTACCGGCGGTCGACCGCAAGACTGCGTCCCGCCGTCAACTGCACCGACGAGGCGCCAAGCGGTCCGAGACTGTCGTCAGGCAAATCGGTCAGCTCACGGAAGAAGACATAGGAGGCGTTGGTTTCGCGAATGCGTCGGGCTTCATCGGGCGAGGCTGCATCAAGCCAGGCGCGGATCGCCTGCATGCTCATTTCTTCGCGCGGAATATGCCCCTCACGAATGAGCGGCGCGCCGATCGCCGTATATTCGTGGCCGTTTTGCCCATCATAACCGAGCCGCGTGACCGTTCCGTTCGGCAGGGAAATCTTTCCCGACCCCTGAATTTGCATGAAGAGAAGGTCGGTCGGCCGCATCCAGGCGAGGATTTTTCCCTTTTCGCTAAGCGCGCCGCGATTAATCTCGGCGTGATCGGCGTAAGGAATAAGCCGGCCGTCGCGCACGGCGCCGGCGATCCGCGTGCCGGCGAGATTTTCGCGAAAGGCGCCAAGATCGACCATAACAAGATCGTCGGGCCGCGCATAAACCGGCGCTGAAAAATCATCGCTTCGGAAGCCGCGCGCTGGATAGACCGGTTCAAAATACGCCGTGAATCGGCCTTCCTGTTCAATCTTCGCGCCTTTGCGCCGCGCCGGGCCCTCAGCTTTTGGTTCCCGGTGGGCGAGCACACGATAAGCGACAAAGGCGTTCTGAAAGAACATGCGGATGCGGCTGCGCCGGGCGTTTTCATCAGCATAGGAAAAGGTCGTGATGTCCCGCGCTTCATCGCAAACCGCCCGCCAGTCGCCCACACGGCCGGCGACGGTCTCGGCGCTTATCTGGTCGCCCAACGCTTCCAGCGGGTTCATGGGGGCGTCGGCGTCGCGTCCGTCAAGGCGATCGCACGAGCGGAGAAAAACGGGGAGCGCTGCATCTTGCGCATCCTCGCGCCAGCCCTCCATGGCGCTGACCTGAACCCGCTCCAGCCTGAATTGTGCGTCCCCATACGGATCAACGCCCGTCTCGCGCGGCGCCCGGTCCGGCAAAAAGCCGCCGAACACGGTGACCGCCGCCGCAATTAGCACGGCGAAGGAAAAAACAAGGAAGATGGCGAGGCCCGCGCCGTTGCGGAGAAAATTCATGCGGTCACCCACTTGCGCAGAGAAAAGACGCCGGCGGCCTGTGAAGAAGCCCCGCAGCCCGTCTTGTTCGCGTCAGGATGATATCAGGCGCCGCCGGTGGCGACCAGCACCCAGTTGGGATCATTGCTTCCGAGCTTGCGCGAGAATGTCCAACGGTCTTTGACAAGGTCGATCCGGTTGGGGTCGCCTTCGATGACGTTCCCGTCTTTGTCGCGCGTTGCGCGCACCTGGTTTGACGTGAACGCGGTCGTCGCCCAGAGCGCATTGTCACGCACTTCGCTCGCTTCGATTGAAGCGCTTTCAATTCCAACAAATTTCAACTCGCTCGCATGGCCGCTCGACTGGCGCATATCGACGGCGCGCTTGAACGTATCGAACACCGAGGCGCCGAGGAACTGGCGGATGCTTTTCAGATCGCCGGCGGCGAACGCCTCAACGATCATTTCGTATGCGCCGCGCGCGCCCATCAGATATTCGGACTCATCAAAATTGGGATCGGCTTCGCGAAGAGGCGCAGCCGCCTCCGACACAGGTTGAAGCGCGGGCTTTCGCTCGGCGGGCTCCCGATCGGCGGCCTCCGTGTCCGCCGTCTCCCCGCGCGCCGCCCGTTGCAGGCCCTCAATGTCATGCTGCTGCTCATGGCCGGTGCGCGTGCCGAGCACGGAAATCAGCCGGAACACGACAAAGCCTGCAAGACCGATAAAAATGAGGAGAACTGGATCCATAATCTGTTATTTGGCGTCCTGTCGCCGGCAACTTAAACTTCGCGTCTGCGATACTATATAAGTCTGAAAGTTTAGGAAAACACCTCAAAGCGCATGACCCTCGCCCTCATTACGCTGTTTGTGATCGGTCCGATCGCCGAAATCTACGTTCTTTTGGCCGCAGGCGGCGCCTTCGGCGTTTGGCCCGTGGTTGGCGCATGTGTGGCGACCGCGTTGATCGGCGGGGTTATTTTGCGCCTGCAGGGTCTCGCCGCGCTCACCAGCGCGCAGGCCGATCTCGCCAACGGCAAACCGCCCGTCGAGGCGGTTGCGGATGGCGTCTTTTTAATCATCGCCGCGCCATTTTTGATGACGCCCGGCTTTATCACCGATTTTATCGGCTTCTCGCTGCTTGTGCCGCCGGTGCGGCGCTGGATCGCGCGTCAGGCGCTGGCGCGTTTGCGGCGTTCCATCGAGTCGGGTCGCACCACCTTTACGGTCCACCGGTATTAGGCGCTCACCCTTGCGGCGAGGCGCGCCGGCGTGTAAGACGCGGCCTCTTTTCCACTATTGATGCAACAAGATTTCCGGTGACACGATGTCCGAGACCCCTCCGAGCGACGCCCCAGGAAACGGCCCACAAAACGGACCAGGGCAAAATGGCGCTGCGCCAAGCATGCGCGTGCTCGCGCAATATCTGAAAGACCATTCCTTCGAGAATCCGAAAGCGCCGCAAAGCTTTATGGATACCGGCGAACAGCCCGCCATCGACGTTAGCGTCGATGTGAGCGGCCGCGCCCTTAACAACGACCAGTTTGAAGTTGAACTTTCGGTCTCAGCGCACGCTAAACGCGGCGGCGACGTGGCCTTTGTCGTTGAATCCACTTACGCGGGCGTCTTTGAAATCAAGAATGTGCCGCAAGAGCAACTCGAAGCGATCATGCTCGTGGAGTGCCCGCGGCTCCTGTTTCCATTCCTGCGCCAGATCATCGCCGAGACGACGACGTCAGGAAATTTCCCACCGATCATGCTCGATCCGCTCGATTTCTTTGCGATCTATCAACAACGAAAAGCGCAAGCCGCCGCCGCGCCGCAAGCAGGCGTTCAGGTCTAGCGGCCCCCTGAGGTCTTCAGCCAGAGACAATCGGCGCCCATCTCTTCGATAAACGCAGCGTGCGCCGCGGCTTCTTCGTCCGTGACGAGACTTTTGAGCGGCGCCGGTCGTTGCTTCGCAGCCTGACGCCCGCCGCGATTGCGCGCCGCGCGCCCCGCCTTGTCTGCAAAGTCGAGGCCCGCCTGCGCGCCGCCTGTTAGTTCGATATAGACTGTCGCCAGCAATTTGGAGTCGAGCAGTGCGCCATGGCCGTCGCGTTCACGCTCTTTCGTATCGACCCCGAAGCGTGAACAAAGCGCGTCGAGGCTCGCCGGAGAGCCGGGGAATTTTTTGCGCGCGATATGCAGCGTGTCGATCACTCTGTTGTCGAGCGTTGCAAAACCCGCCGCTTTGAGTTCCGCATTCATAAACGGCACGTCGAACGAGACGCCGTTATGGGCCACCAGGTCGGCGTCGCCCACAAAAGCCTGAAACGCGCGCGCCACGGACGGGTCAGTGAACACCGGCTTATCGCTCAGAAATTTTTCCGACAGCCCGTGCACATTATAAGCGCCTTCCGGCATATCGCGTTCGGGGTTGACATAGGTGTGGAAGGTTTTGCCGGTGAGGGCGCCGCGCACCATCTCAACGGCGCCGATCTCCACAATCCGGTGGCCTTCGTCAAATCGGAAACCGGTCGTTTCCAGGTCGAAAACAATTTCACGCATGGGCGATAAATACGCTTGTTCGCCGGACGGGAAAAGCGGGCGGCGAGCGCCTGGGTAAAAATTCCGGGCGTCAGGGCGCCAGGTCGGATAAGATTGGCGAAATCGAGAGGGGTCGTCACATGAAAATCGGAAGCAATTTTGCGGCGCTCGCCGCAATGATCATGGTAATGTCCGGCGCGCAGAGTTTCGCACAGAAATTTGACCAGGGCCGCGTTATCACCGGCGATCGCGCGATCCTTGATTATCGCGACCGGATCGCGCCGCAGAACGCCATGGTTGCTGACAGGCTGCAAAACCTGCTGCCGGCGCTGATGGATGAGACGGGCGTTGATATGTGGCTCGTCATCAATCGCGAATACGCCGAAGACCCGGTTTATTTTTCCCTGGTCCCGCAGCCGGCGTTCGCGGCGCGCAGAACAACAATCCTCATATTCCACCGTCAGGGCGACGCGCTCGATCTTCTGACCGTGAACCGGTATCCGCTCGGCGCGCCCTATGAAGCGGCCTGGGAAGGCGGCGACCTCGATGCGCAATGGAAAGCGCTGGGCGACTTAATCGTTGAAAAAAATCCGCAATCGATCGGCGTCAATATATCAGACGATTGGCCGGTGGCGGACGGGCTCACGCATGCGCTGCATGAGCGGCTGCTATCGGTATTGCCCGAAGATTTTCACGCGCGGGTTACGTCCGCGGAAAAGCTTGTGGTGCGCTGGGCCGAGACGCGCAGCGCCGATGAAATGGAGGCGTACGGCCACATCGTCTCGCTCGCGCGGATGGTCATCGGCGAGGCTTTTTCCGCGCGCGTCATCACGCCCGGCGTCACCACGACGGACGATGTGGCCTGGTATATTCGACAGCGCTTTGAAGATCTGAACCTCGCTCCCTGGTTCCAACCCTATGTGAACTTGCAACGCCCGTCGCTTGCCTGCGAAGCCGACCAACCCTTTTGCGGCGAGAGCGGCGTGATTATGCGGGGCGACATTCTGCATACGGATGTGGGTATCTGTTATCTGAAGCTCTGCACCGATACGCAGGAGATGGGATATGTGGCGCTGGCCGGCGAAAGCGCGCCGCCCAAGGGCCTCGTCGCGGCGCTCGCCCGCGGCAATCAATGGCAAGACCATTTGACGTCGTCGTTCGAGGTTGGCGCGACCGGCAACGAGGTTCTCGCGCGGACCGCGCAAAAATGCGCAAAGAGCGGGATCAACTGCAGCACCTACACGCACCCGATCGGCTTTTTCGGCCACGCGCCGGGACCGACAATCGGCATGTGGGACAATCAGGGCGAGACGCCGGGGCGCGGCGACTGGCCGGTCAACGCCGACACTTGCTATGCAATCGAAGGCAATGTGAAGGCGCCCGTGAAAGAATGGGGCGGTCACCTGGCGCAAATCAAGTTAGAGCAAAGCGCCTGTTATGACGGAGAGAGCGTGCGCTATCTCGCTGGGCGGCAAACGCAATGGCACGTCATTCGGTAATGGTGCAAAGCGCCGCCATTGCATCCTATACGGCCTAATTGACTGATTTGCGCGAGGCGAGGGTTTCTTTGACCTTTGCGCCGAGCGCGGCCATGGGAAACGGCTTCTGAATATACCCGGCGTCTGAAATCTTATCGAGTTGTTCGCGCACATTGGATTCGGCGTACCCCGACATGAAAATGACGCCCGCCGACAGGCCCCGTTCGGCGCGCGCGCGCTCCACCAGCGTCGGGCCGTCCACCTCCGGCATCATCACATCGGAGATGACAAGATCGAAATCGGTGTCGCCGTCTTCGAAAAGCTCCAGCGCGTCAATGCCGTCTTCGACCGCCGTCACTTCGTAGCCAGAGCGCTCCAACGTCGCCACCACGAAGGCGCGCACCGGGTCTTCATCCTCCACAACCAGAATACGGCCAGAGCCTGTATAGTCCGCTGACGGCGGCGCGGCCGCGGCGGCCTCATCCACCTCGGCCTCAATTTCCCCGTCGAACGCCGGCAGATAGATTCTGAACGTCGCCCCTTTGCCTTCTTCGCTATCAAGAAAGATCGCTCCGCCCATCTGACCGATAACGCCGTGTACGGTGGAAAGCCCGAGGCCTGTGCCTTTGCCTTCGTCTTTGGTCGTAAAGAAGGGATCGAAAATGCGGTCCACAATCTCCTTCGGCACGCCGGGCCCGGTATCCGTCACTTCAATCAACAGATGATCCTGCGCGTCGAGACCGGGCAGGCCGACTTTTTTGATCTCACCAGCGGTCGCGAGTTTCGTCGTAATCGTGAGCTTACCGCCTTCCGGCGCCATGGCGTCGCGGGCGTTGACGGCGAGGTTCATGATCGCCGTCTCGAGCTGATTGCGGTCAACCTTCACCGGCGGCAGGCCGCGGCCGTTGATTAAATCGAGCTTGACCTTCTCGCCCACGGCGCGGTCGAGGAACCGCGAAAAGTCGAGCAGGATATCGGTCATGGAGACGACCTTGGCGGTCAATGTCTGTTTGCGCGAATAGGCGAGCAATTGCTTGGTCATATTCGCGGCGCGCTGGGCGTTTTCACGAATGAGCACCAGCTCCTGATACGCCGGATCGCCCGCGGGATGGCGCAACATAAGGTGCTCGCAATTGCCCATCACCACCTGCAGAAGATTGTTGAAGTCATGCGCCACTTCCCCAGCGAGGTGGCCGATGGCCTTCAGTTTCTGGTCCTGCAGGTAATCCTGCTCCATGCGTTTGCGTTCGCTCACGTCAACGGAATAAAGGAGCGTGCGGCGCACGCCGTAAGAGCCGCGGCGGCGTTTCACCGGCCGCGCAAAAAGCGCGTGGTGCTGCGCGTTCGGCCCGTCGCCGACAATCGCCTCCACCGCCCGCGGCGCCCCGCCCGCGTTGGCCTTTCTCTTGATCTCGGCGGCGAGGTCGTCTTGCGCCGATTGCGGCAAGGCTTTTGCGAGCGGCGCATTTTTCTTCTTGCCGCCAAAAACATCCGTAAACGCCTTATTCGCCTCGACGATGCGTGCGTCGCGGCCAATCTCACCTTCGATCACCGCGACACCGAACGGCGCCTCCGTCATATCGCCGGAAACGGAGACATCTTCTTCTTTTTCATCGACAGCGTCGGTTTCGAGAGCGATGCAAACGAACCCTTCGCCGACGCCGCCGCGCCGGAAGGCTTTGAAAACACCGTCAATCGGATCGCCGAAACGACGGCGCACGCGCGCGTCCACCGGGCTGGCGTCGACCCGCCAGAGCTTAGCGACCGTCTCCGCACTTTCGCCGAGAACAACATCGTCAATATGGCGCAAGGCGCCCCGCGAGGCGCCGAGCCGGTCGCGCATCGCCGCATTCGCCCAGGCGATCTGCCCGGATTTTTCCAGCGCAAAGACGGGCGAGACAAAATCCGCATAGGCTGCGGCGAGGGCATCATGCTCGTCTTCCTCCACAGGCAATTCGCGCAGCCGCCAGCTCACATGATCATCGGCGTCCACAATAGGCCGCACCGAAACTTCAAACCGCCGGCGCTGGCCGCCGCCTTCGAGCCCCATCAGCTGATAGATGCTTTCTTCCGCCGCCGCCCCTGACTTCGCCGCGCGGCACAAACGAAACAGCTTCGTCGCCTCATCGCCTTGTTGGGCGAACAGCCGGTCGATCCGCGGCGGCAGGCCGGCAGGGCCGGAAACGCCCGCCGTTTGCGCCAGCGCCTGATAAGCGGGGTTGGCGAAGGTGACGACGCCGTCGCGGCGGGTGATCAGGCGCGCATCTTCATCCGCATCAAGAATTTTTTCCGCAAGCTGCAACGCTGACAGGATATCGGACCCTGCGAGTTGCGCGGCTTCGGCCGGTTTCTTTCCTGACGCCTGGCGCAGCATGGCGCCCGTCAGCAGGAGCGGCGAGAATAACTTCAACACGCCGCCAGCGATAAAGAGCGCGAGGATGAGCCCGAGGCCGATGATCAAAACAGCCCCGGCGCCCGAGGTTCCCTCCGAGGAGAAAAAGATCAACCCGAGCGCAGCGAAAGCCAGCGCCAGGCCTACCCAGACCAACCAAAAAGAAACAAATTGCCAAAGACCGCCGCCGCCAGCGGCAGCTTTTTTTTCCTCAACAGCTTGTTTGGCGTCGTCCATCGCCTTGTGCAGATCCGCATCGAGCGCCGGCGCTTCGGAAACCGGCGTCTCCTCGCCTTGCGCGGCCATGGTCGCAGGCTCAGCGGCGCCCTCCGCGGGCGCTTCCTCAGGCTTTTCTTTCAGATCAACGTCCGACACGCGTTGCGCTCCTCAGCAAAAAATCTGCGCAAAATATGCAGCCGCTCACCATGGGCGCGTTCGCGGCGCAGCGCCACAATTTCCAACGCCCTTTTGAAGGCGCTCAAAAGGTTAACGCTTTGTTAATCTGACGCCTTTGACCGGCTCATAATGAAGCCGATCACTTTCGCCACCGCTTCGTAATGGTCGATCGGGATTTCCTGATCGATCTCGGCGGCGGCGTGGAGCGCGCGCGCCAGCGGCGGGTTCTCAATAACCGGCACATTGTTGTCATTGGCGACGTCACGCATCCGCAAGGCGAGATCGTCAACGCCCTTGGCGACGCAAATCGGCGCACCGTCATCGCCCGCTTCATATTTCAGCGCCACCGCATAGTGGGTCGGGTTCATGATCAGGACCGTCGCATCTTCCACCGCAACCATCATCCGGCGGCGGGAGACGGCCTCGCGCTGTGAACGCAACCGCGCTCTGATCTGCGGATCACCCTCGGTTTCTTTCTGCTCGCGGCGAACCTCTTCCTTGGTCATCCGCAGCCGCTTGCGCCAGGCGTGGCGCTGATAGCCCACATCAAGCGCCGCAATCACGAGCATGGCGGCGACTGTCAGACCGGTGAGCTTCAGAATGGTCACGGAAATCGTCTGGAGAAGATCGCGTTCCGGCGCATAGACAAGGCCCGTCAGCAACATGCGGTCCGGCCATAACGCGAAGATCAGGATCGCCCCCACGATCAGGAGTTTGCCGACCCCTTTGAGGAAATTCACGAGCCCCGTGGGCCCGAATATGCGCTTGGCGCCGGCGAGCGGCGAGATCTTCGACAATTGCGGCTTCATGCGTTCGGTGGTGAAAACAGGACGCGCCTGCGTCACGTTGCCGAGAATAGCAGCGATAACAATGAGGACGCCGAAGGCGGCGAAGGCGGCGCCCGCCTTGAATGCGACGCTCGCAAACAACGCCTGCATGGCGCCCGCATCGACGATGAAATCATGCGGCCGGCCAAGAAACGGCGCTCCAAGCGCCGCGACGCTTTCCGCCGCCGGGGCGCCGAGAAGCCAAAGCCCGAGCGCGCCGGCCGCGAGCATCACCGCGGCGGTGACCTCCTGGCTCTTCGGCGCATCGCCTTTTTTGCGCGCGTCTTCCAGACGCTTTGGCGTCGGCTCTTCCGTGCGCTGGGCCTGATCTGTTTGCTCCGCCATCGCCTATCTCAGAAATTGTGAGAGGTGGTCTTCAAAGCCTGTGAGAAACGCGGTCATCATCAAGCCGGTCGTCAGCATCAGGAGCATCAGACCGATAAAAAGGTTCGCCGGCATCAGCATGAAGAAAACCTGCGCTTGCGGCATCAGGCGGTTCAGAACGCCCGCCCCCACATAAAAGACGAGACCGAAAAGAATAAACGGCGCCGACAAACGCAAGCCCAGCGAAAACGCCTGACTGAGCGTTGTCGTCATCACTTCGGAAAGATCGCCCATGACCGGCATCACGCCAGGCGTGATCATCGCGTAGGAATCGCTGAGCGCCGCCAACATCACATGGTGGAGATCCGTGGCGAAAATCATGGTCGTGCCGAGGATCGCGAGAAACCCGCCGACGATTGCGCCTTGCAGCTCCTGTGTCGGATCAAAGGTCTGCGCAAGCGCGAGCCCCATCTGAAAGGCGATGATCTGCCCGGCCACATTGAGCGCGCTCGCAAAAACGCGGGCGGCGAGGCCAAGAAAGACGCCGGCGATGATCTCGCCGACAATAAGATAAGCCATAGCGCTGACAGTGTCTGCAATTGGCGGATAGAAGGCGGCGGCGACGGGCGCGAGCGCAGCGGAAACGCCGAGCGCCCCGGCGAGCCGGATGCGCGGGCTTAACGTGAAATCGCCAAGGGCCGGGGCCGTCATAAATAGCGCGCCCACGCGACAAAAAACGGCGAACGCGACGAACACGTCCACCGGAAGCGCTGCGAGGAGTTGGGCGCCGGTCATCTGCGGCCCGCTAAACGCCGCCGGCGGCGATCATGGCGTAGAGTTTGGTGGCGAACTCGCCGAGGGCGGCGCCCATAAAGGGCAGCGACAGGGCGATCACAATGAACATGACGACGATACGGGGTACAAAGACGAGCGTCAGCTCCTGCACCTGCGTCAACGCCTGAATGAGCGCAATGGCGAGGCCGACCAGAAGCCCTGCGAGCATCGCCGGGCCCGCCACAAGCAGCGTCACCATGAACGCCTCGCGCGCAATCGCCAGAATTTCCGGTCCTGTAATCATCCGGTTTTCGCCTCCAAAACCCGGCAGATTTTGCCCATGGGATGGTTAAGGAAGCGTGGGCGAGGGGTTAAGGGGGCGTTAAAAGCTGGCCGTCGCCTGAAGGTAGGCGTAGAGCGTCCGATTGACGCTCGGGTCAGCGCGGGTCGCTTTCGTAAACTCGCCAAAGACGAACGCCGAGGCCCCGACTTCAAGCACAAGATTGCCAGGCAAAACACGGGCACGGGCGCGCATGTCTATCGCGTGACCCGCAAAGTCGCCGGACTGACCGGACGCGTCGCGCAGGCGCGAGACAGTGAACGTGTCCGTGTCGGAGGCGAGGAAGGCGGCCGAATAGTGGAGCCGCGCATCGGTGCGCGCCGTCGGCTTCACATCGAACCGTACACCCGGCGCCGACAGGTTTGTAAAGGTCAACGGCCCGTGGAGACCCGTATGGTTGAGGTCGGTGCGCCGCGCTGCGAAGAGACGTTCATATTGATCGAAGCGGTCGTCATCGGGATCTTCATCCCCGCTCGCCCAGAAATATTGAAAGGCGACGCGCGGGCGCCAGGGCGCGTCGAACGTGTAACCAGCGCGCGCCAGTAGCGATGAAGCACGCACTTTTAAGTCCTGCGTATCGTCCGCCTCGCTCGTGGCCCGGCGACTTCCGAGCCGTAGCGCGCCTTCCAGATCAATATCCCACCGCCCGGCCTTCGGTTTTCTGAAGAGCCGGAACCCCGGCGTGACATATTGGCGGTTCGGCGTGGCGACGCGGTCTGTGTCTTCTTCGTTTAATCCGTAAACGAATAGCTCACCCCAGAGTTCAGACGCGGAAAAAGGCGCGATGTCCGCGCGCCGATAGTGTAGGCCCCAAACGCGGCGGCCAAACTGTTCGCGGTCAAAACGCAAGACATTATTATCAAGCTCACTGCGCAATGTGGGCGCGCGGCCAAGCGGGGAAACCAAAACGATGTGCAGCTCATCGCCGCGATCGTTTTTGGAGACCGCGTGCGCGCCCGTAAAATTCCGGATGACGTTGGCGTAGCCGAAGCGCGCGATTTGGCGCCTTGAGCCGATATTCACTGTTTGGCGGCCAAGGGTCAGATCGGTGCGCGAGTCTGCGCCAAGAAGACCGGGCGCCGCGACGCGCGCATAGGCCTGCAACACATCCAGCGGATTGACCAAACTGGTCGTCAGCGGCGTTCCGCTGTCAGTGAGATACGCGCGGCTGTCCTGTAGCTCGACGCCGAACGTCACGGCGCCTGCGTCCGCCTCGGTCAGCAAGAGAGAGCGAACGAAAAAACCCTGATCGCCGCCGGCGCGCCCAGCGCGAAACTGGCCGTCGAGCGTTTCATAGCGCAAGCGTGTTTCGCCGGAGACGCGCAGCCAGTCGGGCAGATCGAGCGCCGATTGCAGCCGCCAGGGTTCTTCCGCCGCTGCGCGCGAAGGCGCCACAGCGAGAATGAATAAGAGCCAAAAAAGAAGCGCCCCACGCCCAGCCATTACCACTTTTCATATCCGGTCGGGCGCGGATCGGAACATTAATTTTAGAACGGTTTATTTGGCGGAGCGTTATTCAGCCGCGACCATTATCGCAGCGGGCGGCGCCTTGCCGCCCGCCAGGAGAACGCGGCCGAGCTTCTTCGCTTCAAACGTGTCTGTGAACGTATCGTCGCGCCAGACAGTCTCGCCGGCGATCATGGTCATTTTAACAACGCCGTCCGCCCGGTTGACCAACTGGTCATGGCCGAGAACCTCGCGATGAATACGGGTCGTGCCGGCGACGCCATCGTGCCTGGCGAGCGCTTGCGGATCGATCAGCACGAGATCGGCTTGCGCTCCAGGGTCGATTGAGCCTGCTTCAATATTGAAGAGCTCAGCCGGGTCGTGTGTCAGACGGCGCACCATATACGCAACGCCCTCGTCGCCGCTGTCTTCAAGAGCAATCTTGAGCGCCCGCAAATTCACATCATAAAAAGCAAGGTTCGTCAGATGGGCGCCGGAATCGGAAAAGCCTGGCAAAAATAAGGGTGACATCGTCAGCTTACGCACGAGTTTTTCGTCAGCGTTGGCGCTGATCGTATGCCAGTAGAGGTCGCGGTCGTAAGTCTTTAAGAGGTGAAAGACGAAGTCGGCGTCGTCTTCGCAGGGCGGGAAAGCCTCAAACGCCGCCCTTTCATCAGGGTCTTTCGCGCCGCCTTGCGTCGCCTGAAATTTCTTCAGGCGATCAAAGATATCGGCGAAGCACTCTCCGCGCCACGACGCCACCGGCGCACGCTCGATAAACATTTCAGATATGTCCCGGCGCATGGCGAGCTCTTCGGTGCGCAAGATCCGCCGCAAGCGCGCAAGGCTCCAGCCCGACTTGCCCTTGCGCCACATCGCCTTAAACTGCGCCTCAAAGTCTGGGTCCGCATAGAGCGCAGCGCGCGCATCATCATCTTCGAGATCGATCATCATCAGTTCGCGAAGTTCCGGCACCTCTTCGGCGAGCGGCGTCACCGGACCGTCGGACCACACCTTGAACGGCGCGGCCAGCGACTGAAGCGCGAATTTTCCTTTGATGAGCGGCGAGTTTAAAATCCGTGTCAGGAGGAACGCTGATCTGATGATTTGCCGATCGGCGCGCACGTCCAGCGCGGCGACAGCGGTGATCTTCAACGCTTTTTTATAAAGACGCTCGCTTGTGAGCAAAAAGGTGCGGAAAACCTTCAGCGGGCTTTCCGTCGGCGGCGTCGCCTGCCACACGCGGCCGAATTTACGCACGATATCCGTGAGCCGCCGCAACTCCTTAAAGCCGGCATATTGCGACGGGATGCGCTTGCTCCGGTTCGGATCGTTCGCGAGATAATGAAACGGCAGGGCGTCGGAGGAGAAACCCGCATAGCCTTCTTCCATACCCTTTTGGAGAAGGCGATCCATCTCCGCCATTTCGGTGTCGGTGGGATCGCGCGTCACGGACGCGTTCGTGCCCATCGCGGCGATCCGCAACATGGAATAAGGAATCATGGGCACAATGTTCGGGCCGAGATTGAGGCTTTCCAGGTGCGCCAGATACGCGTCGGAGCGCGACCAGGTCACCTTATCAGCGACCGCTTTCAAAACGTGTTTTGGAATATTTTCGACGCGCGCGAAACAATCGACGATCGGGTCTTCGCCGTTTTCGCGCTGAGCGCCGAAGGCGAGCCCCAGCGAGCAGTTGGAGACCACCACGGTCGTCGTGCCGTGGCGTACCGCCTCGGGCAGACCGGGGGCGAGTTCCACTTCCAGATCATAATGGGTGTGAATATCGAGGAGCCCCGGCATCAGCCAGAGCCCTTCCGCATCGATCACCTCGTCGGCGAGATCGTCCGGCAGATATTTGCCGCGCGCCGAAATGCGCCCATTCTTAATGGCGATCTCGCCCACAAACGGTTTGCCGCCATGGCCGTCGAAAATTTTCGCATTCTTGATCAGCGTGTCGAAGGGTTTGGTCATGGGCCGATGATGGCGCGTCGGAACAAGACGAGCAAGGAGGCGGCGCAGGGCCCCGCGTCAGATCGGCATCCGCAAGATTTCCTGATACGCCTCGATGACGCGGTTGCGCACAGCGATCGCCGCTTCCAGCGAGACCTCCGCCGCCGAGATGGCGGTGACGACATCGACGAGGTTCGCATCGCCCGCGGCGACGCCGGTGGCGGCGGCTTCGCCCGCCTGTACGACATTCGTCGTCTGCGCCACCGCGTCCTGCACGAGCGCGCCGAAATCCGGTTTTGCAAGATCAGGCGTCGCCGCGGATTGCGGCGCGTTCGAAGCGATTTTCGCGATTTGGCCATAGGCCTGCGCGGCGGTGAGGGCGTCGGTCATAGCGCTATTCCAGAATTCTTAAAGTGGCGCCGGCCATCGTCCGTACGCTGTCGAGCGCGCCGAGATTGGCTTCGTAGGAGCGCTGCGCTTCGCGCAAATCCATCATTTCCACCAGCGGATTGACGTTGGGCAGCGTGACGTACCCCTCTTCATTCGCTGCCGGATGGCTGGGGTCAAAACGCAACGAAAAAGCCGATGGGTCAAGCGCCACGCGGCTTACTTCCACAAGGTTGGCGCCCGTGTTCCGGTCCAGAAAGGCGGAGAAAACCGGCACCTGTCGGCGATAAGGGTCAAGACCCGGCGCTTCCGCGGTCGAATTGGCGTTGGCGAGATTTTCCGCAACGATCCGCACCCGGCCTGATTGCGCGCGCATGCCGGCGGCGGAGATTTGTAAGGCTGTACTGAGATCATCCATCAATCACGCTCCTACCGGCCGCCGCCGCGGACGGCGATGCGCATCATGTCGAGCCCTTTGCGGTAGACGGTGGACGCAAGCTGATAATTCATGCGCGTCTCGGAAAGCTTCATCATCTGCGTTTCCAGCGAGACCTGGTTGCCGTTTAACGCCGCGTCCCCGTCGGGCGCGCTGATCACGCGCGCCGCGCCCGTCTTCCGCGGGCTGGCGATATGGCGCGCATCGCTGACGCGCATCGCCTGTGTCGCCAGTTTTTTGAACTCGGGCTTTTGAACGTCGCGGGCGATGTAATTGGGCGTGTCGGCGTTGGCGATATTCTCCGCGATCACGCCGGAGCGCGACGCCAGAAAATTCAGCCGGTCAGCAAGCCCTGACAGGAGCGATGATTTCAGCAAATTCATAAGCCGGGACCTTTCGCCCGCAGTTTCACGCCTTATGGTTAAGCTGGCGTTGATTTTATCGATCGAATTGTCGTCAGCTGCGGTTCTGCGGCCGTTAAGAAATCCTTACCCGGAGAAGTCTCTATGGCGAAAAAAATCGGCCTTGTGCTCGGCAGCGGCGCAGCCCGCGGCTGGGCCCATGTTGGCGTGCTGCAAGGGCTTGAAGAAATCGGCGTGAAGCCGGACGTCATCGCCGGCTGTTCGGTCGGCGCGTTTGTAGGCGGCGCCCATCTGATCGGCGCGCTCGACGAATTGGAGACCTGGGCGCGCGAGCTCAAACCGCTCTCAGCGCTCAGCGCCTTTTCGCTGAAGGTGAGCCGCGGCGGTTTTATCGACGCCGCGCCAATCTTTGACGCCTTCCGCGAATTCGACCAACAGATCGAAGATTTGCCGGTAAAGTTCGGCGCCGTCGCGGCCGATCTCGGCGACGGCGGAGAGGTGTGGATCACGGAAGGCTCGGTGATCGATGCAGCGCGCGCCTCGAGCGCGATCCCCGTGGTGTTCCACGCCGTGCAACACCAGAAGAGATGGCTAGTGGACGGGGCCGTCGCCAATCCTGCGCCGGTGACGCTCGCCCGCCATCTCGGCGCCGATATTGTCATCAGCGTTGATCTCAACGCCGTCCCGCGCGTGCTTGACCGGTTCGACCCGCCGCCGGCGAGCGTTCCGGCTGTGCGTCCGGCGTCATTGCCCGCAGTTAGCGACGGGAAAAAAGGAACCATGACCGGCGCCATCGCGCAGATTATCGAGGACACGAAACTGCGTGTGGAAGAACAGATTCAACTCTTCAAGGCGCGCGCCGACGCCTCGCCCTATCTGTTCGAGACCGCCTACGCCGCCGCCGACATCTTCCAGATGCATCTGGCGCGCGCCAAAGGGCAAATCGATCCGCCTGACGTCCTCCTGAAGCCCGATATGCGCGACGCCATGCCCACCGCCTTTGACCGCGCCGACGAGTTTATCGAGGAAGGCCGCCAGGCGCTTCTGGCGCGCAAGGACGATATTCTGGCGCTGATCGGTGGCTGACATCAGTTCACATTTGGCGGCGCTCGCTTGTTTCCGCCGCCGCGGCGCTGTTAAGTGGCGCGAAAAACAGGGAGACCTCCAATGATCCGCACCAGTTTGATCGCCGCCGCCTTGCTCGCGGGCTGCGCCACCGCCGCCACCAATACCGCCAGCGCCACGGCCGCTGCGTCTACAACTGAGGCCAGCCAAGAGGCCAAGGAGACGATGATGAAGGCGGAAGGCCCAAGCCTTGTAAGCACTGTCAGCGCCAATGACTTCGCCACCACGCTCGCTAAGTTGCGCGCGGGCGTCGACGCACGTGGATTTAAGACGTTCGCCGTCGTCGACCATAAGGCGGGCGCAAAAACTGTCGGCCAGGAGCTGCGCCCGACGACGCTGGTCATCTTCGGCAATCCCAAAGGCGGCACGCCGCTCATGCAATCAGCCCAGACGCTCGGCATCGCTCTTCCGCTGAAAGCGCTCGTCTATGAAAACGAAGACGGCGAGGTGATCGTCGCCACCACCGATATCGTCCGCACCCTGCACGAACACGGCGTCAAAGACCGCGAGCCCCTCGCCGCCCGTGTGGCCGGCGCGCTAAACGCCATCGCAAGCGAGGCCGCCGCCGCGGAGTAGCCGGGGTTCGACATCGAGCCTTAAGAATATTAAAAAGGAGCGGCGCGTGCGTTCGCTGGGCGACTTGAGAAGTCTCCTTGCGCACCGCTAAACACAGCGCAAATTTTATTCATCCAACCTTAATTCCAGGCGAACTCTACTTACTGTGGAATTAAGCACTTATTGCGCAATTAGTAATTGAAATTAAAGCAAAATTTGAATTAATGTCGATTTTTTCTTATTGCAACTTCCAAAAACTTACGTAACTTCAAAAATCGTGAATATTAATTGGGGGGTAAAATTTCGATGTTGCGTAATCTATTAGGCGTAGTCTCGTCCGTCTACATCATTGCATCGCCTGCGCTCGCAGCACCGATCGCGGTCGAATTCAATCGGTTAGTCGATAGCGATGATGGCTTTTCGATTTTGGGGACGCCAGCAATTAATAACAACGGCGATGTCCTATTCACTTCTGGCAACGCGGTAACCGTCATCGAAAATGGGTTCCGGCGAACGATAGTCGAGGGTGAGCCTGGCCTTGATGCTTTTGATTTCGCATCGTTCAACAATAACGGCGATGTAATAATCCGCGCTTTTTCTTCAATCGGGACGATTAACTCCCTCTTGCTTGCATCAAACGGTTCAGTTCAAACGCTTATAACGGACCGCCAGGACTTTTCGGCATTTGGCGCTCCAGCGATAAATGACGCTGGCGAAATCGCATTCGTCGCTGACAACGGCCGTACCGGAAATCCATTCGTCGAACAGGTTGTTGTACGTGGAATTAACGGAGCATTCGAAGTTGTCGAATCGCCCGGCAACCCCTTTGCGGTCGTTGTGGGTCCAACCCGAATTACGAATGATGGGGATATCATTTATTTTGGGAGATTCGCCAACAATAATGTTGCGCTTGTCATTGAAGATCGAAATGGACGACAAACAATTATTGCAGAAACTGGCGTCGATATCCCTGGCTTCGGGGAATTCCAGACCTTTTTGCAAAATTACGCTGTCAATGGAAACGGCGATATCGTATTTGCTGCCCTTGGGTCTGGGGCTACGCCCGATTCGCTTTTTCTATATCGCGACGGCGTCCTCACAAGGGTTGAACAAGAAAGGGGATTTATTCGAGCCGTCAGTGGGCCGTCGATTAATAATTTGGGAGATATATCGTTCCTTACGTTGAATAGTGACGGAACGACTTCCCTTCGATTTTTAGACTCCGAGGGACAGCTAGGGACGGTTTTAACAACAGGTGAAACACTGGACGATCTTGTTATCAGGTTTATTTCAACCAGCGCAAATGCGCTTAATGATGATCGCAACCTGGTGTTTCGTATAGAATTCGAAGATGGCAGTTCAGCGCTTTATTCAGCGTCGATTACAAGCATACCATTACCTGCCGGGGCGTTCATCTTTGTTGCCGGACTGTTCTTCTTAAAGTCATCATCGAAGCGACTCAAATAACCCATCGGGGTTTCGTCACTCAGTCTAAAAAATATTTCTTCAGGAAACGTCGCGTACTGTTTTGAGAACGCATTACGCAAAGTAGAGGTAGGAAATTCGTAAGCATATGCGCACAATCCATGAGAGTTAATCTCAAGGGACTGTCCAACTTGGCGCCGCCGCCTAAAAAATTCCCAAAAACTTCTTGCGTTTTTTGAGGCTGTTGAGCTCGCGGCTGGCTTCTGAAGACATGTGGCGCACATAACTGGCGCCCGCGCGGTGGACGCGGTCTTCCGTGGCTTTGAGGCCGATCAGCATGTGGCGGGCGCTTTCCGGCGCGGTTGCGATATCCGGCTCAGCCGCAAAGTCTTGCGTGGCGGCCCCGTCGCGCGCCTTGCGGCCGCGCTTTTTCTTCGCCGCTTTGTATTCCTCCGAGGCGAGGCGCGTCTTCAGCGCGTCGAAAGCGGCTTGCGCCGGCGCGCTGACGCCCTCGGGCAGGTTGGCGGTGTTCTCAGAAGCGTAGTCGCGCCGTTCGGGGCGCATGATGTTTTCAACGCCGCGCCCGGTGAGGCGGCGCTCGGTGACGCCTTCAAAGCCGCCCCAGATCTGTTTCAAACGGTCGGTCATGGGTCCGGCCTCCTAAAAATCAGGTTTGTCGCGGCGCAGCTCAAGCCCGCCATTGCGCGTGATGACCGCCACATCGATGGGCCCGCCCACCGTCTCAATTGAGTGCATCACTTTTTGCTGGAATGAGTTCAACTTGATCAGCGACGAGGCGGTTTCGCCAAGCTCGCGCTTCGGCAAGGAGCCGATGGCGCGATAAATCGGGCGCGTATGCACCGCATACTGATAGCTGTCGATGGATTTGAAAAACTCGCGCACGGCGAGACCCATATTGTTTTCCGAATAATCCTGGAACAACGCCTGGCGCTGGCTGTCAGTGAGGTTCGGCGCGCGCTTGATGACGTCGCCCACAAGGTTCATCGAAAGCTTCAGCGTCTCGCCATACATGAACATGCGCAGATACTGGTCCATGCCCGTCAGGAATGTGCGGATCATGCGGTCTTGCGCAAATGGCTGCACCACAGGGCCCGCGTCGGACGACATGTCCGCCTGGCGGTCCTGGCGGCGTTTCAAAATGCCGAGAATGACGCTCGACGTCAGGTAAGAGCGCATGGACGGGAACTTGTCGCGCGCGCCGAAGCCCGCGAAGACCACACCCGTATAATGCTCAAAGAAAGCGTCTTTCGTGACGGAGAAAACCGCGATCTCGCGCAGTTTCGCACGCGTTGTGTCGGAAACGTTGAGCGCGCCATAGTCGGCTTTAAGCGCGCCCAGCATTTGCTCCATCAACTGGTCGATTTCGCCCGAATAGCGACGGCGGATCTGTTCGCCCATGCCTTGCGGGAAACAGGCGAGGTTCGCGCGCGGCGCCTCATCGGGCATTTGCTGATAATCGGCGTGCAGTTGCCCGACGACGAATTCAAAAATGCTGGAGAGATGATCGCGCACACGGCCCGCATTCGATTGCTGGAAATGGGCGACCTGCCCGTCAAACTCTTCGGCGATGACCGTGTAGACCACCGCCACATGCTTAAAGAATTCCGTATCCTGATGGTCGGCGGGGAAAAGGTCCGGATTGCCCGAGAGGAAATCCATAAAGTCGGCGGCGTAATCATCGACCGTGTCGAGCGGGCGGCCGCGCGACTGTTCGCGATAAAGGGAGATCACCGTCTCCCACGGCGTCGACATAATTTCCGCGTTATTATAGATCATCACCGCGATCGGCTGGCCGTCCACAAGCGGAAACAGCTTGTCCACCGACTGATAGGTCTTCAGATATTGCGGGCCGGAAATCGTGACCGCGCTGTCCGCCGCCATCGCCACCGCCTGGCGGTTCATCAACACAACTTCGGAGGTCATTGGTCTGTTCGGCCCCTCTGTTTCCGTACCCCTTGCGGCTGGCGGCGCAAAGCCCCAGCGCTCCCGCCCCCGTCATCCCCAAGGGCGCAGCCTCGCAGCTTATCGGAATATTAACGGTAAAAACCCCGTGTGGAAACGCCCAGCCGACAGGTTTCAACGACGGAGCGCCGGCCCTGAGGCAAAAATGTCATTGTCTGGCCCGAAACAGGGCCCATGTAGATAAAAGCGTGCTTGCGAAACCGTATGCCGCTGGAGGAGAGAGATGGCGGATTTACTGGGCCCGGCAGGGATAATCATTCTGAGCTTCATCGGCGCTGTCGTAGCAATTACAGGCACTTATTTCGTTACCCGCCTCCGGCGCCGTCTTGCGCGCCTGTCGCAAAAAGGCGCGCCCGGCGCTTGCGGACAGGCCGCCGAGTAAGCACGGGTAGCGCCATTGCGGCCGCGGGATTTAACAAAATTTTCTTAAAGTCGGGCCACACTCACAGCCATGTGAGCGGGAGTGAACGGCTTGGTCTTTACGCCAGTAATCATCGTCTTGATCTGCTTTATCGCCATCGTCACGCTGGTGACAGGCGTCCATTTATTTGAGCGCGGCGTTGCGCGCGTCAACAAATCCCTAAAAGGGCCAGACCGGCTGACCTGAGAGGGCTCTGACAAAGAGCCCCACACTGAGCGCGCTGGTCCCGAGCGCGACGGCCCAAACCAAGAGCCGCGCGAGGGGCTTTGCAATCCTGTCAAAAACAAATCCCGCCGCCGGCGCGATCTGGATCAAGTGCAGCGCAAAGAAATGCGCCGGCCGCAAATCAGCCTCTTGCATCGACCAACCGAGCAGAAAGATGCCCCCGGCGTCGCTTGCGTCCGGCGCGTCCACATAATGACTGCCGGACATCGACATGTAGCCTGCAAGGAAGAAGGTGAGAACGGGTCCGATCGTCATCCCCAATATGCTCCCCAGCCGATAGCCGGATTTTTCGTCCGTTCGCTGAAAAATAAGCCGTACGCCCATCACGAATGGCGCAGCAATCAACAAAATCGCGCCGACACCCATAAGGGCGTAAAGGATTTGTTCGGGCACGGTTTCGAAATTGAAATGCGAATGGCGCCCACGCATCGCCTGCACCGAGATGTAGATCGTCTCAAAGACAGCGGCGAGCACGAACAGAAAACCGACAATCCCCATCACGGCGCCGTTGCGAAAGCGCCGCTCCAGCTGTTGCGCCAGAACCGCCAGCGTAAAGGCGTGCAGCATAATGGAGAAGTCGAATTTAAGCGGCTTCCACCAAATATTGACGCCATTCAGCAACCGCGCATCCACAAGCGCAACCGCTGCTGTGACCAGGAGCAACGCGAACATGAAGTAGCCCGTCGTGAGAAACGAGCGGGTGAGCCGGTCGTCGTCCAGAAAACGCTCGCTGCTCATGACGCGTCCTTCGCCTTCACGGTCCCGATCATGGCGCCGCGCGTTAAGAGGAAGAGCGCAAGCCCGAGGGGACCGAACATGAAGGTGGCGAGGAGAAATGCCGCCTGGATGACGCGGGGGATGCGCGCCGCATCCGACTGCCGCGCGATCCAGCAGCCGACAAACAGATCGAACGCCAGATAATGGAGCCAGCCCGCCGTCAGCGCCGCATCCGACTGCATCAGCGTGCGCACTTCGGCAATCGATCCGAAGCCGCCGCCGGCCGAGGCGAAATTCGGCACGATGAGAACCGCATAAATCACGCCCAAAATGAGCGGGATGACAAATTGCGGTATCCAGAATAATGGCGCAAAGCGCCGGGGCAAAAAGATCAGAATCGCCCAGCCGATCATGGCGAGCAGTCCGCTGAGGTCAAAAATCTTTGCCGGATCAACCATGCCCGCCCTCCGCGGGGAGCATAGCCCGAAGTCCGAGGCGAAAGCGACCGGTTTATTCAGCGGGTAAAATCGCCTCGCGATATTTCGGGCAATCGCTGCGGCAAACGCCGTCATGGGACCATTCGGGCGGACGCCACAGATAAGCGAGCTTGTCGCGCCAGTCGGAAGCAGTGGCCATTCGATCCGCAAGCTGACGGAAACCTGCGAATTGCGCCGTCAATGGATTATTGTCGTGGACGGGGTTGACGAGGCCTACGACGGGGCGCTCCTCATAGGGATGAAACGTGCCGAAGAGCCGGTCCCACAAGATCAGGACTTGCGAATAATTCTTGTCGATATATTTCGCCTGATTGGCGTGATGCACCATATGGTTGCGTGGCGTCGCGAAGACCTTCTCCATCCAGCCGAGGTCGCCCACATAACTCGCGTGGTTCCAGATGCCGAAGGCGCTCTTCACCACAACAATCGCCAGGTAAATCGCCGGGGAGACGCCCAACAAAGATGCGCCGAGGGCGCCGGCGATCTGCAGTTTTCCGTCGAGATAAAATCCGCGCGCCGCAGTGGAATGGTTGAACTCGTTTGATGAGTGATGGATCGAATGAAAGGCCCAAAAAAGCCCGACGCGATGGCCGAGGCGATGCTCCCAATAATAGGCGAGTTCGTGGGCGAGAAAGGCGATCGCCAACCCGAGCCATACATTGTCGATCGTGAAAAGCCGCGCATTCTCAAAAAGCCACACCGAGGCAGCAAACGGGAGGAGAAAGCCGACCCCGATGCCGATCACGCTGTTCATCAAATTCAATCCGATGGAACACAATGCGTCGGCGTTATTGTAGGCGCCGCGCCGCGCGATCAGATAATAAAGGCGCTCGGCGATCACCATCCCGAAATAGGCGGTTGCGAGAAACCAGATGCTGTGCTCGCCGCTGAGCGTCGCCACCAATTTTTCGGCCATAATCAATGCTCCTTAAGATAAAGCTACCCAACGGCCTATGGATCGGCAAGCGCACACAGCGCCGCAGCGCCTTTACGATTTACCTTGTTCATAAACGGACGCTGCAAAATCATACGCCGCGCCCATGGCGCGAATTGTGTCGATTTTCGCTTCAAGCGGCGCCCAATCGTCAGCGTCTGCAATGGGCGCCCACAGCGCTTCCATTTCGTCGATGAGCATTCCGCATGGACGCTCCCCTTGAAAATAAGCGTGGTAAAGCCGCGCCGGGCGGTCCGGCTCTATGTCGTTCATTTTGGCGCTGATCGGCTCGAACCCGCTGTCGCCATAGAGCGCCGCGAGCGGGCTGCGGGCACGGCGCGCCTCGCCGGCAGCCCCGCCGAAGAGGTCGAACATTACTTGCTCGAACGGCGCGTCCGTCTTGTGAAGCCACTGCATAAAATCGCTGACCAACGCGTAATCCGCGCCATTACGGCCTTCGGCGCGCGTCAGCCCTAATCGGGCAAAGAAAGCATCGGCCATGGCGCGCTCGAATTGAGCACCGAAATCCTGGAGCGCGGCGTTTAGCGCATCTTCGTTCGACAGCGCGAGCAACACGCCCCCGAGCCGCGACAGGTTCCACATGACGGCATCGGGCTGGCGTCCATAGGCGTAAAGCCCCGTCTGGTCGAAATAGGCCGCCGTAAAGGACGGATCCATCGTGGGCAGGAACCGCCACGGACCATAGTCGAAACTTTCGCCGGTGACATTCATATTGTCCGTATTCAGAACGCCATGGACAAACCCCGCGGCCATCCATTGCGCTGTGAGGCGCGCAGAGCGCGCAACCACGCGATGAAAAAATGCGGCGGTTTTCTTCTCCATGGGCGCCGCGGCGAGGTCCGGATCGAAATGGCGCACACAATAGTCCACGAGCGCGCCAATCGCCGCCGTGCCGCCTTCCGAGGCCAAGCGCTGGAACGCGCCGAACCGCACATGGCTATGACCAAGCCGCACCATTACGGCGGAGCGCGTCGGCGAAGGCTCGTCGCCGCGATGAAGCGCCTCGCCCGTTTCAACAAGGCTGAACGTCTTTGATGTGTAGACGCCCAACGCTTCCAGCATTTCCGTCGCCAGCAATTCGCGCACGCCGCCCTTAAGCGTCAGCCGCCCATCGCCGAAGCGCGAGTAGGGCGTTTGGCCCGATCCTTTGGTCGCGAGATCAAGAAGCCGGCCCTCGCCGTCAAACAACTGCGCGAAAAGAAAACCGCGCCCGTCGCCAATCTCAGGATTGTAACTACGGAACTGATGACCGTGATAACGCACCGCCAGCGGCCGCTCGATATTGTCAGGCAGAGGCTCAAAGCGCGCGAAATGGGCGAGCCATGCCGCGTCGTCAAGATCGCCGAGCCCCACCCGCGCCGCCCAGCGGTCATTGCGAAAGCGCAGGATCGATTTCGGAAATTCCGCCGCCTCCACCGCATCCCAGAACGGCGCGCCCGACGGCGCTCCCAGCGTTTCAAACGCTTTACTGGGAGCGTAATCCGCTGAATTCACCATAGACGCCTCGTTGAAAATGCCATATTAGCCAGCTCGCGCGCGATATTGTTGCGCCCGCCAGGCGCCTCGGCCCTGAATCCGTTAACCAAGTTCGTGTAGGCCGAGACCATGGCTAAAGACTTATCTTTCCCGCTGCAAACGCCGCCCGCGCGGCTTCCTGACGCCGCCGACGTACGCGACGCAGCGGCCCGCATCGAAGGCCGGATCGCGCGTCCGCCGCTCGTGCGCGCGGAAAAGCTGTCGGCGCTTACGGGCGCTGAGATCTGGTTGAAGCTCGAAAACCTGCACTATACCGGCGCCTTCAAGGAACGCGGCGCGCTCAACAAACTCCTTTGCCTGTCCGACGATGAACGCGCCCGCGGCGTCATCGCCGCCTCCGCCGGCAATCATGCGCAAGGCCTCGCCTATCATGCGCGCGCGCTCGGCGTTTCGGCGACTATCGTGATGCCGGAAACCGCGCCCGACGTGAAAGTGCGCCAGACCCGCGCGCTCGGCGCTGACGTTGTTCTGTCCGGCATGACATTCGACGACGCCGCGCGTGTCGCCGGTAAGATGTGCACGGAACAAGGCCTCACTTATGTGCATCCCTTTGACGACGCCGCCGTGATCGCCGGCCAGGGCACGGTGGCGCTGGAGATGATCGAGGAAAAAGCGCGCCAGAGCGATGAAGGCTTTGACGCCATGATCATTCCTATCGGCGGCGGCGGGCTCATCGCTGGCATGGCGCTCGCCGCCAAAGACGCCTCACCAGATACGCGCATCATCGGCGCCCAGGCGGCGCTCTTTCCCTCCATGGCCAACGCCATCGACGGCGGCGCGCGCCCCATCGGCGGCAATACGCTCGCCGAAGGCATCGCCGTGAAAGAGGCGGGCGCGCTCACCCGCGACATCGTCCGCGACCATGTGGACGATATCATCCTGATCGAGGAGCGTCCGCTGGAGCGGGCGCTCAGTCTCCTGATGAATGAACAGAAAATTCTGGCCGAAGGCGCCGGCGCCATGGGGCTCGCCGCCGTTTACGCCGACCCGGACCGCTTCCGCGGCCGGTCGGTCGGCCTGGTGGTTTGCGGCGGCAACATAGACGCGCGGTTGCTCTCCATGATCCTTATGCGCGATCTTGCGCGCGCAGGCCGCCTCGCACGGCTGCGCGTCTCACTGCTCGACATGCCCGGCCAGCTTGTGCGCGTCGCCAGCATCATCGCCGATCAGGGCGGCAATGTGATCGACGTCGGTCACCACCGCACCTATTCGGACCTCCCGGCGAAAATGACCTGCATGGATGTGACAATCGACACGCAGGGCCAGGATCATCTCGACCGCATTATCGCGAACCTTCGGGACGAAGGATATGAGGTGGAAATCGCGGCCTATTAGGACGTCCTGTCCGAAATTTCTCCGGCGCCGACCTCGGTTCAGTAATTGTTAAGGTTAATGCCGCCCAATACGGAAAAGCAGTCCGTACCGGGATTAATATCTTGTTAACCCTATCCCCCGGCGTCGTGGATTGCGGAGGAGGAGGCCTTAATAATGAAAGTGTTCATTATATCCGCCGCGATTTCAGCAGCGCTGACCGCGTCGCCGGCTTACGCCGCTGACTTTTCGTTGCAAGCGACACTTCTGCCGGCGATCTTTTTTCTGTTCGGCGTAGCGGGACTTTGGTTCGCGGCCTTTTGCGATCATACGCACCTGATTTCCAGATCAACGCCGCTGCGGACGGTTCACCGAAAATTAAGGTTAATCGAGCCTTATACAGATCATTAAAAAATTCTGGCGGCGTTTTCATTTCAGGCGCCGCCGGGGGAGAGCTGGCGCAGGAATTGCTAGATAGCGCCGGTAACGTTTCATTAAGGTAATGCAAAAGGGGCTCTGGCCATGAAGAAACTAATAACGCTTGCTGCGATCGCCGCAGGATTTTCAATGGCCAACGCGCAAGCGGCTGTCTTTGAATTTGACGGCGCCACGGGAACCGGCAATGCGATTGACGCACCGGTGAACGGCAACATCACGACCGATTGCGGCACGCAAGGCCGCGACATGTGCACAGTCAATAACGCGCTTGGCTTTGACTATCTCGACGACGGTGTGTCGGTGAATGTCACGGCTTACAGCGGCGGCGCATTTACTCAGGACGGCTTTATTCGCGGCGACGCGGACACACTGATCCAAGACCTGATCGGACCCAACCAGGGTCTCGGCGTTATTTCCGCCGCGGAAGGCAATCTGATCAGTTCGTCCAGCGATCAGATCAACATGGAAACGGGTGAGTCCATCCTTTTCACCTTTGCCGCAGAGACAAAGATCACCGATATCTTCGTCAATGACGGTCTTGGCAATGACTGCCCAGGCGGCGGCCTTGAAGGCGTTTGCGGCGCGATCGGCATCATTGTCGATGGCGGCATGCTGCAAACATTCACCGACTTCCTCGCAGCCGGCATTATCGCCTCCGGCGGCGAAGCGCTTGAGCTGATCGGCACCACATTCGAGTTTGTCAGCCTGACGCCTGGCGGCGGCTATTCCATTGAGGCTTTGACGGCTGTGCCGGTTCCTGGAGCAATTCCGCTCCTCATTTCTGGCCTCGCCGGTCTCGGCTTTGCGTCACGCGGCAAAAAGAAAGCTGCATAACGCGAGGGCTCACACTTACAACTTGCAAGAAAAGCCGGTTCCGTTGGAGCCGGCTTTTTTCATGAGGCCTCTGGCCCTTTTCCCAATTGGGTCGCGATCAGGCGTCTCTCAAAAAGACGAGCTTGTGCGCCGCGTCCGTCATTGCGTCCGCCGCCTCGTCAAAGGAAACCGTCTTGGTCAGGACTTTTTCCGGGGCGAACCCATTTTCGCAAGATGCGCACGCCAACAGATCAGGAATAACGCCGCGGGCATGGACCCGCGACACCGTATAGGTGATCCCTTTGGTGTACATCGCCCGCAAGGGGATTAACGGGTCCGCGCCTGTGCCCGCCGACACACCGGTGCAAACACCACAGGGCGCTGTCGACCGCAAGGCGAACGAAAGACCGTCCGGCAACCCGGCCGCCTCCACGACAATCGGAAATTCGCGCACGAATTTCTTCTGCGAAGAATAATCGATCTTCACAGCTTGCGCGCCAAGCGCGGCCGCCTTGGTAAGGCGTGTCTCATCATAATCCGTATAGACAATATCGCCGGCGCCGAGGGTGCGCGCGGCCTCCACTGCGAAAAGCCCAACGCTTTGCGCTAGACCGCCGACAATGAGAACGTCCGCGCCCGGCCGGTCGCGTAACGGCTCGGCGACGGTGCGAAACCCATCCGCCGCATTGTCGGAGATCGCCGCCGCCGCGCCCCAACTTAACGCCTCCGGCGCGCGGACCAACATGTGCGCAGCGAACGGCACGCGCACGAGATCGGCGAGGCCCCCGCCCCATTCATGACCCGCGATCGGCGCCAGCCCATAAGCAGAAAATTGCGGCACGCTCTCGCAAGCGTTGGTCCATCCCCGACGGCATGGCGCGCAGACGCCGCAACTGATCTGGAACGGGACGATCACCCGGTCGCCGGGCTGAAAGCCCGTGACAGCCTCACCCACCGCAACCACCTCGCCTGCGATTTCGTGACCAAAGGCGAACGGTCCTTCAATCGGATAGAGGCCGGTGGCGATATAAAGATCGAGATCGCACCGGGTCACCGCCATCGGTCTCACAAGCGCGTCGCCCGCGGCCTCCAGAACCGGCGCCGCCGTCTCGCGCCACTCAAAGATGCCGGGTTTGACGAAAGCGAGCTGCTGCATCATGCGCCCTTCCAATAATTATACAGATCAGTCTATATAATCATCCGATTGAAGTAGGCGTCAATATCGCTTCGCAGGAACAACCATGGCCAAACCCGCAAAACACCGGCAAGCGCTGATCATGGCCGCGGCGCGCCTGTTCAGGCGCCGCGGTTACGCGGGCTCAAGCACGGGCGACATCCTGAAACTTTCAGGCGCGCCGCGCGGGTCTCTCTATCATTACTTCCCGGGCGGCAAGGAAGAGATCGGCGCCGCGGCGGTGGCGGCCGCGGGCGCGCTCGTGACCCGCACCCTCTCACAATTGGCGGAAAACGCCTCAAACCCCGCGCACTTTATCGATCTTTACACCACCGAACTGATTAGCTGGATGCGCCATTCCAATTACGAAGACGGCTGCCCAATCTCCACGACGCTGCTCGAAACCGGGGCGTCCAGCGAAAAAATCGCCGAGGCGGGCCGCGCCGCATTCCGCGATTGGCGCGCTGTTATTGGGGCATTGTTAGAAAAACACGGCGCAACAACGGAAAAGGCGGCGGCGCGCGCCTCTCTCATCATCTCGGCAATCGAGGGCGCATTGATCGTTTCCAAGACCGAACAATCCCCGCATGCTATTGAAGTCGCCGCCAAGGAACTGAAGGCCCTGCTGACCGATTAAGCGCCCCGCCCCTTGGGGAAATATTCGTTTTTCCGTTGAATCCTCCCGCTGCGTGCATATTGTCTAATGAGGGCGTATTCCATGAGGGGCAGACATGATGAACCAATTTTCGCCGCGCGAGTTTGACTTGGCGCGAGGCCGCCGGATCGGTCTCTTCGGGCTGCTGCTGGCGCTCGGCGCCGCAATGTTGTCGCTCGGGGCAGTCGCGCAGAATGCCGCTAGCGGATCCGGCGAAGGGGTGATCCTGACGCTGAACGGCGCGGTGACGCCGGCGTCGGCGAGCTATCTTGAGCGCGAAATCCAGGCCGCAGACGTGGCGGACGCCGACCTCATCATCATCGAAATCGACACGCCCGGCGGCCTCGTCGACAGCATGAAGACCATCATCAAATCGATCCTGGCGTCGGAAACGCCCGTGGCTACCTTTGTGTCGCCGCAAGGCGCACGGTCCGCCAGCGCCGGTCTCTATATCATGTATTCTGCGCACATCTCCGCCATGGCACCGGCGACGAACACCGGCGCGGCGACGCCCGTGGAAGTGGGCGGAGGCTCGCCGCCGCCGGAAGAAAGCCCGTTCGACGGCGAAGAACCGGTGAAGAAAGACGACGCCGAAAGCGAGAACGCTGAAGAGACAGTCGCATCCGACGACGAGACATCCAGCGGCGATGCCCCAGCGGACGCCGCGGATGCAGTGGACGAAGGCGAAGCCGTGGAGGCGCCGGCCGAGACAGCCCGCCCTGACGCCACAGACGACGCGAACGAGACAGCGCCGCTTTCCAATGACAGCGCGCTGAGGGCGAAGATCATCAACGACTCCGTCGCCTATATCCGTTCGCTCGCCGATGAACGCGGGCGCAATGCCGATTGGGCCGAGCGGGCCGTGCGCGAAGCGGTGTCGGTGACGTCGCGCGAGGCGCTTGAATTGAACGTGATTGATCTGATTGCAGACGATATCGATGATCTTCTTCAGAAAATCGACGGCCGCGTCGTCGAGACCGCCGCCGGCGAAGTCACTTTGAAGACGCAAAACCTCAAACTGACGCGGGTTGAGCCGACGACGGTGGAAAAAATTCTCGGCTTCATTTCAAATCCCAATGTGGCGGTCATCCTGATGTCGCTCGCCACCACCGGGATTATCATCGAGATGTGGAATCCCGGGTCGATCTTCCCGGGCGCGCTTGGTCTGACCTGTCTCGTTCTCGGACTCTATTCGTTTCAGGTTCTGCCTTATAATGTCTTGCCGCTCGTGCTCATGGGCATCGGCGCGATCCTGATGGTGATCGAGGCGTACAGTCCGACCTTCGGTCTTGCCGGGCTATCCGGGCTCGTTCTTTTCGGGGTCGGCATGTATTTTCTGTTCCCGGATGGTTTCCGCGTCTCCGGCTCAGTGATCGGCACAATCATGGCGATCAGCGGCGGTCTTCTGGCGCTCATTCTCTTTGCGCTGATCGGCTCGCGCAGCCATGGGCCGATGCTTGGCGGGGACGCTATCAAGAAGCGCGAAGGCGTCGTTGACGATTGGGACGGCAAGGAAGGCTGGGTCATTGTCGAGGGCGAGCGCTGGCGTGCGCGCGCAGACAAACCTCTAACGCCGGGCGATAAGATCCGCGTGGTTGAGGTGGACGGTCTTGTCCTTGTCGTGAAGCAAATGAAGGCCGGCGGCCTTCTCGGCGGCCTCGCGCCTGGCGAGGCGCGCGCCTGATGGACTTCCCGACTTTTTCAGAGAACCCGATTGTCTGGGCGCTCTTCTTTTTGCTGATCGGGGCGAGCGCCGTCTTTGCGGCGAAAATTTACGGCCTCATTTTCATGCGGGGAAAATCGCCCCATCGTGTGGGCGAGGTTATGAATGTCAGCCGCGCTGAAGTGACTGAGTGGGCGGATGGCGAGGGTTATGTGCGCGCCGGCGGCGAGCTCTGGCGCGCGCAATCGAACGATCCGCTCATACCGGGTGACGATGTGACGGTCGCCGGCATGAACGGATTGGTGTTACGAGTAAAAAAGAAGGCGTGATGCGTCGCGCCTGCAGCAAAGAATAAGCGGAACGAACATTACGATACGTTCCTTGAAGGTAAGGAGAATTCCATGTCCGGTATAAGCTTTTTGGGCCTGCTGGCTGTTGCGATCATCTTCATCGCAACCAACGTCATCAGAGTCCTGCGCGAATATGAGAAAGGCGTGATCTTCACGCTTGGTCGCGTCGGCCGCAAAGCGGCGGGTCCGGGCCTCGTGATCCTGATCCCTGTGGTCCAGCAGATGCGCAAGGTGGACATGCGCACGCTCGTCCACGACGTGCCGACACAGGACGTGATCAGCCAGGACAACGTTTCGGTGAAAGTGAATGCGGTGATCTATTACCGCGTCGTCGATGCGGTGCGCGCCATCGTTCAGGTGGAAAACTATATGGCCGCCACCAGCCAGCTCGCGCAGACAACCTTGCGCTCCGTCCTCGGCAAACACGATCTCGACGAGATGCTGCAGGAACGCGACAAGCTCAACAAGGACATTCAGGAAATTCTGGACACCCAGACGGAAGCCTGGGGCATCAAAGTCTCGAATGTGGAAATCAAGCATGTGGACGTTGACCCGTCGATGATCCGCGCGATCGCCAAGCAGGCCGAAGCGGAACGCGAACGGCGCTCGAAGGTGATCCTGGCCGAAGGCGAATATCAGGCCGCCGCGAAACTCGCCGAGGCCGCCAACGTGCTGGCGACCCAACCGGGCTCGATGGAGCTTCGGTACTTAAACTCCTTGCAGGAGATCGCCGGGGACAAATCGAACACAATCGTCTTTCCGTTCTCTCTTGACCAGGTGGGCAAAGCGATCCGTGGGGAAACTTTCTGATCGCAAGAAAAATCCTGTTTTGCAGAAAGCCGCCTCAAGGCGGCTTTTTTGCGCCCCGTTACAGTTTCGTTAGAAACGCCGCCGCCCGCCGGTTCTGGCGCCGCTGCTGCAGGAAGACAGGCCTCTTAGCATTTGGGGGACAACAAATGACAGAGGGGCTTACTAATGAGACACATCAAATTCCACGCAGAGTCGCGTGACGGATTCCACCAACAACAAAACAGCCTGAAAGTTGAAGCGGAAAACCGCTTTTTAAAGAACGCGCTGGCGTCACGGCTTGCGCAAAAAATCCAAAATCATGAACGAGACGCCGCCAAACACCGTTTGTGCGGCCGAAAACGGCAGGCTGCGTCCAGCATCCAGGCCGCCCGGCGCCTCGAGGCCCTGTTGAAGGGGTCGCAGCCGAAATAGTTAATCGTCCGCATCAAGAGATGTGCGCCGCAACATTTCTGTTGAATAAAAGCAACAATCGACAAGTCTCTTAAAGGTTGGGTCACGCAAATCTGAGAAAAACGGCGCCAAGCGCCTGAAGCTATTGGCGTCCAGCCTGAATTGAGCCTAACATTCCGCAAAAACCAAATACGTCGGTAACCAAAATCCAGGGAGGATTCATCAGTGAAAAAACGTTTGTGGGCGAAAGCCTCAGCCTTCGCACTTGCAGCATCTCTTGCGGCGCCGCATGCCGCGTTGGCGCAGGATGACGGCGATGACGTCATCATCGTCACCGGGTCTTTCATCAAGAAGAAAAATCAGGCGGACCTGCCTTCGCCACTGCAAACGGTCGGCGCGGGCGATATCGAAGATATCGGGGCCCAGAATATCGCCGACGTGACGCAAACGCTGACGATCAACACCGGCGCCCAGAACAATCCGGATGCGTTCACGCAAAACGCCACGGTCGGCACCTCGAACATCAACTTGCGCGGCCTCGGCGTCGGCTCGACGCTGGTTCTTCTGAACGGCAAGCGCCAGGTGCTCTCCGGCGCCCCCACCAATGACGGCATCAACTTCGTCGACACCTCCTCACTGGTGCCGCTGATTGCGATCGACCGGGTGGAAATCCTGAAGGACGGCGCCTCGGCGCTTTATGGATCCGACGCGGTCGCCGGCGTCGTCAACTTCATCACGCTTGAGAACTATGACGGCGTGAAACTTTCCGGCAATTATCTGAACCATCAAAGCCTCGGCGATTATGACGAGTACACGATCCAGGGGCTGGTCGGGAAAGACTTCGGTCGCGGCTCGCTCATGGTTGCAGCGAGCTATCTCGACCGGAGCCCGCTGACAACAGCTGAGCGCCGCCTCTCGCGCCCGCAGGATGATACGTCAGCGCTCGGTAATCCCGGCGCGTTTTTCGGCTTCCCGGGTCTACCCGCCGGCACGCCGCTGATTGATCCGGGTTGCGCCGACGCTGGCGGTTTCCCGAACCCGCTCGGTCCGACCATCGCGCCCGGCCTCACGATCGGCCTTTGCGGCTTTGACTTTGGCGACTTCTTCAACCTCGTCGCCGATGAGGAACGCTTTGTAGGCATTGCACGCGGCGAGCTTGATCTAACAGACAATATTCAGTTTACGGCGGAATTCAGCTACGCGAACAACGAAGCAACACGCGGCAACTCACCGTCCTTCCCGGCGCTCATGCTGGGCAGCACCGTTGTTCCAGGCGCCGCCTTTGGCCCGGGCGCCAACCCCTTCAATATTTTCCCTGGCGATCCGACGCTTGTCTTTTTCGGCCGCGTCAGCGGTAACGGCGGCACGGTGGCGCCGACTACAACGGAATCCGAAACATGGCGCGCGTCCGCCAGCCTCGGCGGCGACATCGGCACCGGCGGATGGGAAATTTCATTCGTACGCGGCTCTAACGAATTTAGTGTCGCGACGGAAGACACGGTCACCGACCGCTTCCAGTGCGCCCTTTCCGGCTTCAACAGCGTCCCGGCGATCCCCGGCGTCACAGCCGGCACGGATTGTTCGTCGGCGAACCCGAACCTGACGGGCCCCGGCGATACGCCGCTCCCTGTCGGCTCGTTCTTCAATCCATTCTCAACAGCGCTGACGGGCGTCGCGCCGAACGATCCCGCGTTTCTTGAGTATATTCAGGGACTTCAGGTTCGCGACTACTCGGCCGACGTCACGGTAGTGGAAGGGTTCATCTCTCAGGAGGTGTTCCAGTTGCCGGCAGGCCCGCTCAGCGTGGCGGTCGGCGCGCAATATCGCGACAATGATCTGTCGCAAACGCTCGACCCCCTGTCGCTAAACGACGCTTTCTCGTTCATCGTCGGCGGGCGCTCGTTTGACGGCTCGCAAGACGTATTCGCATTCTTCGGCGAAGCGTCGGTGCCGATCGCTGATTGGCTCGATCTCCAGCTGGCGGTTCGTCACGAACGCTATGGCGAAGAGGAAGGCGGCTCCACGACCGATCCGAAGATCGCGATCCTGGCGCGGCCCCATGATACGTTCTCCTTGCGCGGATCATTCTCCACGTCGTTCCGGGCGCCGTCCGTATTCCAGCAATTCGGCGAGTCGACGACGTTGCAACAAATCTCTGATCCGAACGCCGGCGGCGCAAACGCCTTCGTCGCAGTGCGTACATTGGCGCCGGACGGGGGCACCTCGCCGCGTGATATCCTGCCGGAAGAGTCCGAAGCCTTTAACGTCGGCGCAAGCTGGACGCCGTTCGGCGGCGGCCTGACGCTTGATGTTGATTACTTCAACTTCGACTTCTCCAACGTCATCATTCAGGAGAACCCGCAGGCGCTTGTGAACGCCGATCCGGACGGCCCGAACATTATCCGCGCGCCGTCAGGTACGCTGGTTCAGGTCAACAACAACTTCGTGAACGCCTCATCGGTGGAGACGTCGGGCATCGACTTCAGCGCCGTCTATAACATCGACACGGACTTCGGCACGATCACGCCGAGCTTCCAGGGCACATATATCCTCAACTATGATCTGCAGGACCCGCAAGCGGGCGCTGTGGACGGCGAGGGCGTGCGGAACTTCACGAACTTCGGATCGCCGACGCCGCAATTGCGCTTCAACGCCGGGATCGCCTATGCGAACGGCGCGCACTCGGCGAACCTCTTCGTGCGTCATATCGGAAGCTATCTGGACGACCAGAACGGCCTCATCGATATCGACAGCGACACGCGCGTCGACGTTCAGTATTCGCTGGCGATCAACGAATATCTGAACCGCGACCAGCTCGCCGCGATCACCATCGGCGCGCGCAACATCTTCGGAACCACCGCTCCGCAGGTCTTCACCAATGGCGGCTTTGACAGCCGGGTGCATGATCCGCGCGGCGCACTCCTCTATTTTGGCGTTGACCTCGAATTCTAAGGGTTAACACGCCGACGCTTTTGAGCCCCCGCGGCTTCGGCCGCGGGGGTTTTCTTTTGCTCAAAAGTCTGCGAGGCGCACGTGATGGATGTATCCGATGCACAACCGCGGCCGATGCGCCTCGATGTACGCGGCTATCGCTGTCCGGTCCCCGTGATCCGCATGGAGGCGGCCCTGCGCAGGATGCGCGCCGGCGAGCAACTCCTTGTTTTTGCTGATGATCCGGTGGCTGCGGTCGACATTCCGCATTTCTGCGCCGAAGGCGGGCACGCAGCAGAGCGCCAACCTGACAAAGGGGCCGCTTGCGTCTTTCTGGTCACGCGCGGCGAAAAAGGCGGCGAGACCGGCGGCGGCGCCCGCTGAGGCCGGCGCCGGGGCTCCCATTTTCCTCTAAAGATGGTAATAGTTAATGTGGCGGAGCATGTTTTGGCATGCTCTACTCGAATTGTTAGCGGCCGGCGCGGCGACCGTTTGCGGCGTCTTCCGGCGTAGGACCAGGGGAGTCCGGGGTAATGAGGGATAATAGCGTGACAGCACTTAAAGCACTTCGCCGCACGTTGCTTGGCGTCGCAGCGGCTTCGGCCGTAACCATGGTCGGCGCGGGCGCGGCTCTGGCGGATTATCAGACGGGTCTGATCGCCTATCAAAAAGGCCAATACGCCGAGGCGATCGATATCTGGGAGCGCTTCGCCGTGGCCGGCGACGTGCGCTCGAAGAAGATTCTGGGCGACGTCTACTCAGGCAAGGTTCTGGAAGGCGCGAAGAAAGCCGCCGTGCCGATCGAGGAAATCTCGGTCGATAATATCCAGGCGCTGAAATGGTACACGCTCGCCGCCTATCATGACTTCACGGCCTATCAGCAACCGACCGCATACGAAGTAAATGCGCGCATCCTCGCCGAGCAACGCCTTTCAGACATCCGCTTCCGCATGTCCACCGGCGATGTGAAGAAGGCAGAGAAGCTTGTCTCCGAGACATTCGAGCGCGGCAGCCCCTACGACATTTACCGCCTCGGCAAGCTTTATCAGGCCGGATCGGGTCTTGCGAAGAACAACACCAAAGCGCTCCAGATGTACGCCCTTGCGAAAGCACGCGGCGTCGGCGAGGCGAGCGCGGCGTACGAAGTGCTCGAACCGTTGATGAACGCGAAGGAAGTCAAGAATGCAGTGAAGGCCGCCGGCGAGTGGCAACCGCCGCTTCCCGAAGAACACACCGGTCAGACCACGCAGCAAAAAGAGCTCGCGCGCCTGAAGAAAGAGCTGGAAGAGCTAAAGCTTGAAGACGCGCTTGAGGCGGTCTCCGATGTGGATGTGGAACTGATCCAGCGCGCGCTGCGCTCTCTCGGCTTCTATTATGGCGCCATCGACAATAAGATGGGCCCCGGCACCCGCGCCGCGATCCGCCGCTTCCAGTATTCCGGCGTTAAGGCCGATACGAAAATGACCGATCAGGAAAAAGAAGCGGTGCGCACTGGCGTTCTTTCCGCCCGCCAGACGGTCGATCTCTTCCGCAAGGCCGCGAAGAACGATCACCCCATGTCGCAATATGTCTTCGGCATCATGCATGTGCGCGGCATAGGCGTGGAGCAGGACGGTGAGCAGGCCGTGAAATGGCTGAAGCAGGCCGCGGGCGAAGATCTTGCGATCGCCCATTATGCGCTCGGCGTTCTCTATCGCGACGGATCGACGGGTCTCAACGAGGTGACGCCCGACAAGGCGCAATCGGCGATCCACTTCTCGAAGGGCTATTCGCTCGGCTACGGGCCGGCGGGCGAAGCGCTGCGCAAGCTTGAATTCGAAGCGCCCCGGAACGTCGAATAATCGTAGAAAAGGTTGAATAGGGGATCAGTCACATGAAACGCGTACTCACAACTCTCGCCGCGCTGGGCGGTCTCGGTCTGATCGCCGCAGACGCCGCCAACGCGCAATCGCTCGGCGGCTTCCCGATCCGCGAACCGGGCGCAGGCTACGGCGCCGGCAAGCCGGGCAAAAAGAAAGACAAAAAAGGCCCGCAACAGATCATCGTCGATGTGAACGGCCCCGGCCCCTACACCTCGATCGCAAAAGCGGTGGACGATGTGGCTGAAGGCGGCGTCGTCTATGTGATGCACGGCGTCTACAATGAGAGCATCGAGCTCGAAAAATCGGTCTTCATCCAGGGCGACCGCGGCCCCGGCTCGGGCGTTGAGATCAACGCGCCGATGAATGAGCCCTGCCTTAGCTTTGCGCCGAAAGACGGCACCGCGCACGCGGTTGTCGCCAATGTTCAATTCGCGGCGAAGATTAATTCAGGCGCGTCGGCCTGCGTTGACGTGGCGCAAGGCGTCTTCACGCTGAAAGAAAGCGACGTCCTCGGCTCGACCGTGCGGCCCGCGATCAAAATCTCCGGCGGCACCGTGACCCTGAAGAAGAACCGCATCTCCGCCGGGTCTGAAGGCGTCTTTGTGGAGCAGGTCCACTCGCTCATGAACACGTCCATCATCGACAACAAGATCGCCAACAACAAAATCGGCGTCGACATCGCATCGGGCAGCCGCGCCGACGTTGTCGTGGCCGGCAATGAGATTTTCGACAATCTCGACTCCGGTGTGAAATCCTCCGGTTATGGCGAAGCCTCGCTGATCGGCAACAAGATCCGCAACAATAAAGGCGCGGGCATTATCCTCGACAAATACGCCAAGCTCTCGCTGGTACGGTACAATGAGATCGTACAAAACAGCGGCGACGGCGTCGCGATTCCGTTCGGCGTCAACGGCATCATTGAAGATAACGACATCGTCGGAAACTCGGGCCTGTCGATCTTCATCCGCGACGGTCTGGAGCCGAAGATCACCAACAACTTCATCGAGAACAATGACGGCGACAGCACGCGCAAGAAAAAGCGCCGTAAGAAACGGCGCGACCGCGACCAGTCCGCCGACAATAAGAGCTATAGCAATTCAGACTGGCGCAATTAGTCGGCACGTGAACGGACGAAAAGACGCCTCCTTCGGGAGGCGTTTTTTGTTGGCGCTGTTGTTTTACGAATTCCGGGATTGGCATTGGAAAGAGGAGTCTTGATTTCAACGAGACTCGGGCTCTAGCACAAGCCACCTCGCGTCGATAAAAAGTTGATCCTTTCATCTAAATTAAGCTCAGCCGTAGCCATTTGACTTTACTGACCTTCTAGGGCATGGACCAAATTCCTATTCCGCGTATATGCAATGAAATAGCGTAGGAATAGTACGCATTGAGCATCATTAGAGTTTACTCAGTGCCCAAATTACCTAACCTTTGATTGTTTGGGTAATCCTCAAGCTTTAGACTCACTGAGGAAAATCTTACTGACGATACATGCAACACTCGTTGTTGATAAAATGGCCGTCGCTGACCCAGCGCAAGAAACGAATGATCGTTTGACAATAAAAAATCTACGTATGGCGCATATACCATGTGCATACCATCGAAAATGATCCCACGATTTTTTGCTCCACTTTTGTATTGTAATGCAACCATTGTTGCCATCTCAAGCAAAGGTCCACAGAGAAAAATATCTGGGAAGTTAAAATAAACTTGGCCAACTTTTTCGATGTCTAATTCTTCATTAAATCCCTTTTCTTTCCAAAAGGAAGAAAGCTCCTCACTGTCTAGATCAGCCGCAACCAGAAGCAGCCAAAATGAGTATAAGATAACGAGCTTTGCGTGAATTTCATCTACGCCCAACTTATCCAAATCACCAGAAATGGTATTATAGATTTCGGATACAAAATTCGAAGTTAAACTCACTATTTCTTCAGAGTGAGTATCCCCATTCAATATACATCCCAAGTTTCTTGAACTAATACGAAAAGGTGCCGTTTTTCGTTTAAGGTCTTCAATGTTGTAGTCAAACGTTCTGTTAAAGTCTTTGGTCATATCGGGCCAGGTTTGCAGCCATTTAACTTGCGAAAAGAATGAATAATTCACCAAATTTTCGGGATAGGCGTACAGTAAATATCGAACGACCAGTTCCGTCGGAGTAGCAAGCAACAACGGATCGAACAATGCTTGGGCCGCGAGTAACATTCGATCCGCTTCCTCCGGATCAGCAGTCAACATTATTTCCCAAAGTAGAACGGGGGAGGCTACAAAGATAAAGCCTTTTCGTCGTTGATACTCCCGAGTTAGCTCTATCGCCGGGAGATCATAATTCTCTAGAAAATAATTAAAAGCAGACGTCTCAAGATATATCCGCCTACTATTTATATAACGATCTAATTCATCGGCTGATATTCCGTTCGAATTTGCCAGTACTCCTTTGGCATCTAATCCGTAAGCCGATGGTGTTGGCTTATGCCATCTCGAACGGCCTCTGAATTTGCTTAATCGCAATTTCAGCGGATTGACTAATTGATGAAAAAAGTTTTTTGAGTTCATTCGTATTAGCGTCCGGACCCTAGTTCGACGGACATCCGCCCAGCCGCGGACCCAATTGTCAAAATTTTACACCAGAAAACCGCCACGGAGAACAATTTGATTGTGATTCAATAAATCCAATCAATTTATATGATGGTGCCCCCCGCCGGAATCGAACCGGCACTCCCGAAGGAACTGGATTTTGAATCCAGCGCGTCTACCAGTTCCGCCAGAGGGGCATTAGAGATGGCGCGCGAAGGCGCATATGAGCCAAGGCGCTGGGAAAGGTCAAGCACCGCTGAGGCGGCGGGCGTCAGGTCTCGCGGATGGGGCCGATTGCGGGGGCCGAAAGATCGGTGCTAGCCTTGGGGGTGCATCACCCGAGGCGGTTATGGGTCAGGAAATTGCGTCTGAGGACTTTTCGCAAGCGGATTTCGACGAATTTCGCGCGCGTCTCAGAGACGAAACGAAGACGCTGAAGAGCTGGTTTGATACGCGCCGCTTCCATTACGATGAAAATCTGACGGTTGGGCTCGAGTTGGAAGCTTGGCTCCTGGACGACAATGTTCTGCCTGCGCCCGTCAATCAGGAATTCCTGCGCATCGCCGACCATCCGGACATTGTGGAGGAATTGTCGGCGTTCAATATTGAAATCAATGCGCCACCCGCCGCGCTCGGCGGACCGGTTCTGTCGGAGACCGAAAAAGCGCTCGAAAATGTATGGTCCGTGTGCCGGGATGCGGGCGCCCAGTGCGGCGTGCGTCCCGCCATGATCGGCATTTTGCCGACGGTCCGCGATGAAATGCTGCAACCGGGCTGGATGTCGGACGCAAACCGATACCGCGCCCTGAACCGTCAATTGATGCGGCAACGCCAACGTGAGCCGCTCCACATCAATATTCAGGGTCGTGACGATCTCGACTATCGCTGCGATCACATCATGCTGGAAGCAGCGTGCACCTCGCTGCAGGCGCATTTGAAAATCAATCAGGAAGATTGCGTGCGGTTCTACAACGCCGGCGTTCTTGCGGCCGCGCCGCTTGTGGCGGCGACAGCGAACGCGCCCTTTCTCTACGGGAAATCGCTCTGGTGCGAGACGCGTATTCCCGCTTTTGAGCAGGCGACAGCCGTCAAAGGCTTTCGTGACAGCGAGGGGCGCAACGCAAACCGCGTGACGCTCGGCGGCGGGTATCTGCGCCATAGCTTCCTTGAGTTGTTCCTGGAAAATCTCGGTTACACGACGCTGTTGCCGGCGCTTGAAGACGACCGCACGCGGCTGCCGCATCTACGCCTCCAGAACGGCGTCGTCTGGCGCTGGGTGCGCCCGATCCTCGGGTTCGGCCCCGGCGACACGCCGCATCTGCGCATTGAGCATCGCGTCATGCCCGCTGGCCCCACGCTCGCCGACACGGCGGCGAACCTTGCGCTCTGCCACGGGCTGATGCTGGCGTTGGCGAGCGCGCCGACCCCGCCGGAAGCGGAGACGCCCTTTGAAGATGCGCGCGCTAACTTCTACGCCTGCGCGAAAAACGGGCTGGAGGCGGAGATTGTCTGGGAGCGGCGCGCGGTCAACGTCCAGAGCCTTCTCCTCAACGATCTTTTGCCGAGGGCGCGCGCCGCCTTGGCGGCGGCGGATGTGGCGGAAGCCGACCTTCAACATTATTTCGATGAGATTCTCGTCCCGCGCATCAGAACAGGCCGCACAGGCGCCGCGTGGCAGCGCAGTTTCATTGAGTGCCATACGGATAATTTTCAGGCGCTGACCGAGCGCTATCTGGAGCTGCAAGAGCAGAACGCGCCCGTGCACACATGGGACGTGTAGACCGCCGCCATGCCGACGCTTGACCGACTTGATCATCTGCCTGAAGCGCTCATCGACATTGCGCCGGCGGCGATCACGGATGTTTTTCCAAACCCGACGCTTATTCACGTCAAGGGCGCGCTTGAGCCGCCGCTCTTTCTGTCGACACTACTCCATGGCAATGAAACGACGAGTTTTGAGGTATTGCAGACCCTTGCGAAACGATGGAGCGCGGCGGCGCCCCGGCGCAGTCTTTTCATTTTTGTCGGGAACGTGCGCGCTGCAGCCGCTGGCCAGCGGCATTTACCCGATCAGCCGGACTTCAACCGCATTTGGGGACCGGGCGAGACGCCTCACCACCGGCTGACCGCGGACGTGCTGGAGATCGCGCGAACGGCGGGGCTCTTCGCCAGTATCGACATCCACAATAATACCGGACGCAATCCGCTTTATGGATGCGTCAACGCTCTGCGTCCGGAAGATATGTATCTCGCGGGCGCCTTTGCGCCGATCGCGGTTTATTATCAAAACCCGCCAACGACGCAATCGATCGCCTTTTCCCATTTTTGTCCGGCGATCACCCTCGAATGCGGCCAGCCAGGCGACAAGGCGGGCTATGCAGCGGCGATGGCGTTGATCGATCACGTGATGACGCTGGATTCCTTTGCGGATACTGCGGCGCCCACCCGCCTCTATGAAACCGTGGGCCGCGTTGTCGTTGAAGGTGACGCGCCAATTGCATTTGGCGATGACGAAGAAGGTGCAAACGAAGACGGGATCGTCTTTCGCGCCGACCTCGAAGCGCTGAATTTCAAGCCGGTCGCACGCGGCGCGGCGTGGGCGTGCGTTGGGAGACGCGCAGACTTGCGCGTTCTAGACGAACATGGGCGCGATCTCAGCGATCAGTTCTTTACCCAAGCCAAGGGCGTAATCACGTTGAAGCAGGATGTCGTCCCGGCCATGATCACGCGCGACGAGGCGATCATTCGCGAGGATTGCCTTTGCTATTTCATGCGGCCCATGCGGACGCCGGAAAAGATTTAATCTGTAGGGTGATCAATCAGCCGCGGGCTCGCCGGAGGGCGGCGTCTTGCGCGCGAAGGTGCTTTGAACAAGCGCCCAGGCCGACTTCGGCGCCGCGAGCACTTTGCCGGCCGCATCCGCCGCAA
>CAWUIM010000013.1:0-57773 GCA_963922595.1 uncultured Parvularculaceae bacterium | reverse complement strand
CCGGGCGGTTTCGGGGGCGGCGCCTACGGTACGGCTGGCGGGCCGGGCGCCGGCGCTTCATTTGAAGATCTGGGCGATATCTTTTCGGACCTTTTCGGCGGACGCCGCGCCAACGCCATGCGCGGGCGCGATCTGCGCTACCGGCTGGAAGTCGATTTCCTCGACGCTGCGCTTGGCGCGAAGAAACGCGTGACCATGCCCGACGGACGCAATCTCGATCTGACCGTGCCGGCGGGCCTTGAAGACGGCCAGACCTTGCGGCTGCGCGGACAGGGTGAGCCCGGCCATGGCGGCGCGCCCGCGGGCGACGTCTACGTGGAAGTCAAAGTGAAGCCGCATCGCCAGTTTGAGCGCAAGGGCGACGACATCCATGTGGAAGCGCCGATCGGGCTGGCGGAAGCCGTCCTCGGCGGAAAAGTCACGGTACCGACGATCTCCGGCGACGTCTCCGTGACAGCGCCCAAGAATGCGAGCTCCGGGACGGTCCTCCGCCTGAAAGGCCGCGGGATCAAGAAGAGCGCCGGCGTCGCGGGCGACCAGTATGTGAAACTGAAAATCGTGCTGCCCGCGGGCGGCGACAAAGAGCTGGAAGCCTTTGTCCGCCGCTGGAAGCCTGACGCCGCGGCGAAGTCCCGCACGGACGCTGAGAGCGTTTAACCATAAATCGGCGCCCGATTTGTCGTATCGCGAAAAAGAGCGTATTATCAAAGAGCTGTCGGGCGCACATGGCGCATTATGGTTAACGCCGCGCCCCGCAGAAGTTTGGGCGGCGGGACAGAAGACTTCGTTGGCATGACGGAAACGACCAAGACAATTGCGCCGGAAAAGATGGCGCGCTTGATGGCCTTTCTGGGCGCGCTGCCGCCAATTGCGGCGCGAAAGCTGTTCGGCGTTCTGGAGCTGGACAAGGCGATCGGCGGCGAAGGGTTGCCGTATACGGAGATGTTGGCCGCTCTGCGCGACCGCCTGTTTAAGGAAGACGCGCCGTTCCCGAAACGGCCTGTGACCGCGCAACGGCTCTTTTTCGAACCGTTTGAAGATTTCTTTATCGCCCAGCGTTCAGGCAAGAAACGGCGCGCCCGGATTGCGCGGTCGTCCATTGCGCCGATCTGGGCGTTAATCCAGTCAGATCCTGCTTGCGTTAGCGCTGCACGCGCCAGCAAAAAACTCGATGAGGCGCTCGCCGCAGGGGCGGCGTCGCACGATGAAGAAGATTCCGAACAGTCAATTTCAACGCTCACGGAAGGTTTTTTCAACGCCGCCGGCCAGGGTGTCGGGCGCATTGTTTCCCATGCGCAGGCGGACGAAACTTATCGCGCGCATTTGAGCGAGACATTGGGCGGCGCGGCGGCTTTCCACGATTTGCTCGAATTGCAACTGATGTTGTCCGGCGCAAGCCACTTAACGGCGATGCAACAGAGCTTTCCAAAGCCGGTCTCATCCTTGACGGAAGAGGATTACTTTAAAGTGCGCCAGCTTTACGCCGCCGCACATGCCGAAGCGCCGAACGCCGCGCCCTATGTTCTGTTGTGTCTCTCCGCGCGCATGGACGCGCCATGGCGCGCGCTTGGCGTTTATTATCATTTGACGGGGTCCGAAGATGAGGCCCTGCGCGCCGTCAAAAAGGATGCAGCCGTTATCCCCGAAGTTCTGTTCGACGATCTGGAGGGCATGGCGCGGTCAATGGAGCGCGACGCGTCCGCTGATTTTCATGCGGCGCAAGCCGGGTTGCTGATCACTCACTTTGCTGATTTTGCCGACGGCATGCAGGCCGAGGCGCGGCGCAGCAATGACGGCGTGGTGGTCAATCGGGTGGAAGCCTGCCGCGACGTGGCGGCCGATGCGCTTGAGCGGTTTACGGAGCAATCAGCGGCCGCCATGCGGATGGCGATGCCGGTGCGTCATGCGGGCGGGTCGAGCCGTCTGATGGCGTTGCGGCCGGACATCGGGCGCATGGTCTCACCCACCTTGGCGAGGGAAGGCCGCGAGGCGGCTGACTTCCTGGCGCGCATCAATGAGACGTCAAAGCGTCTCAATAGAAAATATGTCTCCAACGGGATCATCGAAGAAACCAGGGAACATGCGGTGCGCTACGCCAATGACCTTGTGCTTGAAATCCGCGCAGCTGAGGGCGAAGAGCGCACCGCTGCGCGCCGCCTCATGGACCAGACGCTGAGCCTGATCACGCCGCTCGTGGCCGCCGATGAAGTCGGCCTCATTCGCGACCGGGCGAGCGCGGCGGCGAAGTCGGTTTAGGCCCGGACGCGACAATCCAGACTCTCTCTCATGAATGTGACTTCATTGTATGCTAGTGACGCCCATATCGATTGGGTAGAGAGAGGAACGCTCCGTAATGGGACAAACGAAAAAAGTCGAATTTGACGGTAGTCAGGGAAAGCTGGCCGCCGCGCTGGAAACGCCGAGCGGGGTCCCCCGCGCCTATGCGCTTTTCGCTCATTGCTTTTCCTGCACCAAAGACATCAAGGCGGCGCGCGACGTGGCGCGCGCCTTGCGCGCCGAGGGGATCGCTGTTCTGCGGTTTGACTTCACCGGTCTTGGCTCATCGGAAGGCGATTTCGCCAATACAAACTTCTCCTCGAATGTGGACGATCTCATCAAGGCCGCCGACTTCTTACGGGAGAATTACGAGGCCCCGAGCATTCTCATCGGGCACTCGCTCGGCGGCGCGGCGGTCATCGTGGCGGCGAAGGAGATTCCCGAGATCAAAGGCGTCGCCACCATCGCCGCGCCTGCGCACGCCGCCCATGTGATCAATCAACTGGGCGATAAGCGCGCGGAGATCGAGCGCGCAGGCGTCGCCGAGGTCGCGCTCGCCGGTCGGCCGTTTACGATCCGCAAGCAATTCCTTGACGACCTCGAAAGCCAGACGGTGCTTGAGTGCGCGGCGGCGTTGAAGAAACCGTTGCTGGTGCTGCATGGTCCGTTTGACCAGACCGTCGGCATTGAAAACGCCTCGGAGATTTTCATGGCGGCGAAGCATCCAAAGAGCTTCGTTAGTCTCGATACGGCCGATCACTTGTTGAGCGACGCCGCCGATGCACAATATGCGGCGAGCGTTATCGCCGCCTGGGCGGCGCGCTATGCGCTGCCCGAGGCGCCGGCTCCGTCCGGCGACGCTTTCAGAGGCGGGGCGCGGGCGGAGACGATCCCCGGCAAACGCCTCGCTCTCGCCATGTCGATTGACGGCCATCCTTATGTGATCGATGGCGGCAAGGAGGACGGCGGCGACGGCCTCGGGCCGAACCCCACGCGCGTGGTGGAAGGCGCGCTCGCCGCCTGCTCGGCCATGACCATGCGCCTTTATGCGGACCGGAAGGGGTGGGATCTCGGGGCCATGCGCGTCACCGTCAAACGCGCCGAGGGCCAGGACTCGCACGTCTCCCGGGTTCTGGAGAAGAAAATCGAGATTGAGGGCGATCTTGACGAGAAGCAGCATGCGCGCCTCATCGAGATCGCCGGGCGCTGCCCCGTTCACCGCATGTTGAGCGAGGAAGTCACCATAATTTCGCCAAATGACTGATTTACTGAATGAATTTTAATTCACGAACATGGGTTTTCGTTCATCTTGCCGATGCTTAATTATTAAGTTGCGAAAACGCCAAGTATCGGGGGCGTTACAGTAAAGGAACCGAAGGAACGATGAATTTACGCCGATTGAGAACAACAAAAGGCCTTATGAGCATCTTTGCTGCGGGCGCCGCCGCCGGCGCTCTGTCAATTGGAGCGGTCAGCATGGTCGGCGAGCCGGCCAACGCCCAGGCGCCGAAAGTCGTCGCGCCGCCTGCATCCGGTAATGGCGCATTCTCATTCGCTGACATTGTCGAGGAAGTGAGCCCGTCAGTCGTCAGCATTCTTGTAGACCGCGAGGTCGATACGCCGCAAATCCCAAGTCAATTGGAGGACTTCTTCAATCGCTTCGGCGACCCGCGCGGACGCGACCGCTTTAACGACGGCGGCTCGCGCGTTCTTCAGGCGCAAGGCTCCGGCTTTTTCATCGACGATAAAGGTCACGTGGTGACCAATAACCACGTTATCGACGGCGCGACGAAAGTGCGTGTCCTGCTCAATGATGGTGAGGAAGTGTCGGCGGAAATCGTCGGCACCGATCCGGAAACTGATCTCGCCGTCCTGAAAGTCGATAGCGACAAGAAACACCCTTATGTGGAGTTCGCTGAGGATGTGAATTTGCGCGTCGGCGACTGGGTGGTCGCGGTGGGGAACCCGTTTGGCCTTTCCGGCACGGTCACAAGCGGGATCGTCTCGGCGATCGGACGCGAGACCCCGGGCGGCAGCGGACAATTTACGGATTTCATCCAGGTGGACGCCCCGATCAACCGCGGCAACTCCGGCGGCCCGACGTTTGATCTGAAAGGCCGCGTTGTGGGCGTTAACACGGCGATTTATTCCACCACGGGCGGCAGCGTCGGGATCGGTTTTGCAATCCCCGCCAAAGTGGCCAAGTCAACCGTCGATCAACTCATCAAGAGCGGATCGGTGACGCGCGGCTGGCTCGGCGTCCAAATCCAGGATGTGACCGAAGATATCGCGCTGGCGCTCGGCCGCAAGGAGGCGAACGGCGCCCTCGTTGTGGAAGTGATCGACGGCACGCCGGCGCAGAAGAGTGGCCTGAAGGACGGCGACCTTATTTTGTCGCTCGACGGGCGCACGCTGAAAAACTCCCGCGAGTTGACCCGGTCGATTTCAGCCCTGCCGCCCGGCGGAAAGACGAAGGTTAAAGTCCTGCGCGACGGCAAAGAAAAAATCGTCAATGTGACGCTCGGCAAGCGCGACTCGCAGGCCGTGGTCGCTGCGAACGACAACGACAGCGGCAGCGGCGATATCGTTTCCGAAGACCTCGGTTTACGTGTGACCGAGTTGAACGATGATCTGCGCGATGAGTTCCGCGTGGCCGACGGCGTTGACGGGGTTCTCGTCACGGGCGTGCGGGGCGGCAGCGCGGCCGACGATGCAGGCCTGCGCAATGGCGTTGTTATCCTTCAAGTCGACGGAGAAAAAATCACCAATGCCGCGGCGCTGCGGTCCGCTATTGAAAACGCCAAAAAAGAAGGGCGCGACGCCGTCCTCCTGCGCATGCAGCTCGGCGCCGTGAAGCAATTCGGCGCCCTGTCGCTGGAAGATGCGGGATAATGATAACGACCGGGCGCGCCTCCGGGCGGGCTCGGTCTAAAGCTCAGAGACTGATGCGGCCGGCGCGGCGCCGCCTTTCAAGGGAGAAAAGTCATGCGAATTCTGGTCATTGAAGACGATGATGAGGCGGCGGCATTTGTCGCGAAAGGGTTGCGAGAAGCCGGCCACGTCGTCGATCATGCGCTTGACGGCGAGACCGGGTCGAATATGGCGGGCGCTGGTGATTATGACGCCTACGTCATAGATCGCATGCTACCCAAGAAAGATGGCCTGACACTTTTAACGGAGCGGCGCGACGGCGGCGACCAGACGCCTGCGCTTTTTCTGTCCGCCCTCGGAGAAGTGGACGATCGCGTTAAAGGCCTGAAGGCTGGCGGCGACGATTATCTCGTCAAGCCATATGATTTTTCCGAATTGCTCGCGCGTGTTGAGGCTATGGGCCGCCGGCAAGCTGCGGCGCCGTCGGCGAGCGTGACGACGCGTTATCAGGTCGGCGATCTTGAGATAGACGTCATTACACGGACGGTTCGGCGTGCGTCGAAGAAGATTGATCTTCAGCCGCGCGAGTTCAGGTTGTTGGAATATCTGATGCGTCATGCCGGTCAGGTTGTGACGCGGACCATGCTTCTTGAGAATGTCTGGGAGTATCACTTTGATCCGCAAACGAATGTTATCGATGTTCATATCTCCAGATTGCGCTCGAAGATCGATAAGGATTTTGACAAGCCGCTCTTGAAAACGATCCGCGGCGCGGGCTATACGATTTCAGATCAGGATTGACGCTTTAACGCGCAATCCAAAGCGTCTGGCGGGAATTTCGTGTTTCGCGTAAGGCCTGATGCGAAAACAGGAAAGCCGTCTTACGCCGATGACGATTACGCTTGCGCCCCTTTCGCCCCGTCGGAGCGCTTGACCGATGCTTCGCCTGCTCCGCACGACGTCGATCCGCTTTACCCTGATTTATGTTGTCGTCTTCTCAAGCGTCGTCGGCATGCTCGGGTTTTATCTTTACCGGGCGACGTCGGTTTTCGAAAGCCAACAGACCGACGCCACAATCGACCGCGATATGTCCGCGCTTGCGGACTTGTTCGCCACGGAGAATGGGCCGCGTAAGCTTGTTCAAGCGGTGCGCGCGCAAAGCGTCTTTCAGGGCGATGGTCTCTACATGCTTCTGACGGCGCCGTCCGGCGCTGTCCTGGCGGGAAATCTCACCGCTTTACCGCCCGAAGCGCTGTCGGCGGATGAGAACTTTTTCAGCTTTACCTATGAGCGCCCGGTTCCGGGGCAGGGAGATGGCGAAGGACAAGTGGAAATCCGTGAAGGGCGCGGCAAGATTTTGCGGTTCAGTGAGGCGCAAGGCGCAGAAACTTCCTTTCTTGTCTTTGTCGCCAGGGATATTTCCGACCGGCGGAATTTGCAGAAGCGATCACAAGGCGTCATTGTACGGATTACCCTGGCGACAATCGCGCTTGGTCTTGTGATTGGGCTTTTGTTTTCGCAGTCCCTCTTGCGCCGCGTGGATTCAGTGAACAAGACAGCCAAAGCAATCCGCGGCGGCGATCTCTCACAGCGCATCGCCCTGACGGGCGGCGGCGATGAGCTCGAAAGCCTTGCGATTAATCTCAACACGATGCTCGATCAGATCGAACGCCTGATGACGGGCATGCGGGAGGTAAGCGATAATATCGCTCATGATTTGCGCTCGCCGTTAACGCGTATCCATAACCGTCTGTCAAATGCGTTGGAGGCGGATGCGCCTGATAAGGTCGAAATAATGCGCGCCACGCTCGCAGATTCCGACCGTATGCTTGCGACCTTCAACGCGCTTCTTTCTATTGCGCGTATTGAATCGGGTGAGGGCGCCGGGGTGATGGAGGCGATTGATCTGGCCGCGATCGCGGAGGAAATGGCCGAGCTTTATGAACCTGCAACGCAGGACGCAGGGTTCGGTTTAACGCTCACAACCCGCCCTGCGCCGCCCATCAAAGGCTCGCGCACGCTCATTTCTCAGGCGATTGCAAACCTGTTCGACAATGCGTTGAAATATGCAGAAGGCGGTACGCAGATTGAAATTAGCGTCAATCGAACCGCCAAAGGCACAGTGGTTCTGTCCGTCGCGGACGACGGGCCCGGCATTCCCGAAGGCGATCGATCCAACGTCTTACGCCGCTTTGTGCGCCTGGAGACGAGCCGCACCTCGCCCGGGAGCGGGCTTGGCTTAAGTCTTGTGAGCGCGGTGGCGCGCGCGCATGGCGCAAAGCTCAAACTGAGCGGCGCCACAGAAGACGGAACGGGTTTGCGGGTTTCATTGTATTTTCCGCCCTTTGATCGCAGTTGACGATTTAGCGAATCACGCCGTTTGCATAATCTTCAGTAAAAACTTGAGTTTTATGGCGCCGGCTCTCTTGCGCCGCTGAATAAATCAGTTTTGGGTCTGCCTTAAGTCGTTCATGAAACGGCTCAATCAGCGGAATAAATACCGCGCCATCCATTCGAGGAAGTAGCAAGATGAGCAAAGCAGATTTTATCGCAAATGTCGCTGAAGCCGGAGACATGAGCAACGCTGAAGCAAAGCGCGTGGTCGAACTTGTGTTCGGCGAAATCGAGGCGGGCCTGAAGCGCAGCAAGAAAGAAGGCAAGTACCAAATTGGAACCTTTGGTACGTTTACGGTGACGAAGCGTCCGGCGCGCAAAGGACGTAATCCGCGCACTGGCGAAGAGATCAAGATCAAAGCCTCACGCAGCCTGCGTTTCCGCCCTGCGTCCAACTTAAAGACTGCTGCAGGCTGCTGATCTAGCTGACCCCATATTTTTGCAAAGCCGCAAGAGCCCTCGGGCTTTTGCGGCTTTTTTGTGCTTGCGGTCACGGCCAATAGAGCGTGAAATAATCACGTAGTTTGTCAGGACGATCGATTGCTCGCGGATCAGATCAAGACAGTCCCCCATGTCTATGACGAAGCGGCGTCGCAAAGGCTGCGAGAAGCTTTGTCGCCGATTCTGGCCGGCGCGCCTTCTTCAGTGAAAGCGCTTGTTGCAGGGGTCGGCGGCGCTTCTCCTTACCTATCGCGACTAATGCTTCATCCGCAGGCGGACTTGGATCGATTGGTGAATGCGCCGCTGGAGGAGACGCTAGAAGACGCCCGCATGATAGCGAAGACCGCCGGTGACGCGCCCGAGAGCGGCGATCAGATGCGGCGGTTGCGCATTGCAAAGATTAGGGCCGCGCTCGCCCTGGCGCTCGCCGAGATTAGCGGCGCCTGGAGCACGATGGAGGCCGCAGAAGCCCTTTCTACATTCGCTGACGCCGCGCTCACAGGCGCTTTGCGCGGCGCGTTGCGTTCGCTGACCGCCAAAGGGTTTACGCCGCATGACGTTGAAGCGCCGGAGCGCGGGTCGGGCGTCGCCATCCTCGCCATGGGCAAGCATGGCGCCTTCGAGCTCAACTATTCCAGCGATATCGATATCATTATCCTGTACGATCCGCAGACTGACGCCCTTGGTGGAAACGCCCGCGAGATCGCCGTCGCAGCCACTAAGCAGGTGGTCAAACTTCTGCAGGAACAAACCGCTGACGGCTACGTGTTCCGGACCGATCTGCGCTTGCGGCCTGACCCGGGTGTCTCAGCGGCGGCGATTTCCGTCGGTGCGGCGGAGACTTATTACGAGGCCTACGGACAGAACTGGGAGCGGGCGGCGTTTATCAAAGCACGCGCCGCGGCGGGCGATATCGCCCTCGGTGAAGCGTTCCTGAAAAACCTGCGTCCCTTCGTCTGGCGGAAATATCTCGACTTCGCCGCCATCGAAGACATCCATTCGATCAAGCGCCAGATACATGCGGCCAAGGGCGGCGGCGCGATTGAGTTCCTGGGGCACGACCTGAAAACCGGCCGGGGCGGCATCCGGGAGATTGAGTTTCTAGTACAAACGCAACAACTCATTCTTGGCGGTAAGAACCCGGACTTGCGTTCACGGAGCACGCTCGATGCGCTCTCCGGATTATGCGCCTATCAGCAGATTTCGGAAGAAGAGCGCGGCTCGCTCGCGCAAGCCTATCGATATCTGCGCAAGGTCGAGCACCGCATCCAGATGGTCAATGATGAACAGACCCATAAAGTGCCTACATCGCGTGAGGGCGTGCTGCGCCTTGCAGCGTTTCTGGGGGAGGAGCCAGGCGCCTTCGAGGCGCAGTTGCGTAACGTCATGGAGCGCACACACGAACATTTCGCTGACCTGTTTCATCAGGAAGAGAGGCTTTCCTCGTCGACCGGCAGTTTGAGTTTCACCGGCGTTGAGAATAATCCCGCAACCCTTGAGACTCTCAGCGCAATGGGCTTCTGCCGTCCAGAGATCGTGAGCGACAGGGTGCGCCATTGGCACGCGGGCGGCGTGCGCGCCACCGCATCGCAAAGGGCGCGCGAGATATTGACGAAGCTGACGCCGCGTCTTCTGGAAAGCCTCGGCGCAGCCAGTGATCCGGATGCGGCGTTCGTCGCTTTCGACGCCTTCCTCGGACGCCTGCCGTCCGGCGTTCAGGTGTTTTCGCTATTTGCGCACAGCCCGGCGATCTTTGACCGCCTGATCCGTATCATGACGGTCGCGCCGTTTCTTGGTAAAGAGCTCGCCCGCCGCCGGCATCTGATTGAGGCGTTGCTCGATCCGTCATGGCCTCAGCCTCCATCCAGCCCGGCTGCATATCGCGATGGGCTTCAGGCGCAGTTAGCGAGCGCCGAAAATTTCGAAGATAGGTTAAACGTTGCGCGTCGCTGGGCCCGGGAGGAAAAATTTCAGATTACGGCGCCGCTCGTTTTGGGACGCGTCGCGCCAGACGCGGCGGCGCGCGCCTATTCCGATCTCGCAGATACTGTTCTCACGTCCATGGTCCCTGTCGCGCGGATGGAAATGCGCGCGGTCCATGGCGACATCGACGGAGAGCTCGCGATCGTCGGTCTCGGACGGCTCGGCGCGGGCGATATGACGGCGACGTCCGATATCGATTTGATTTTTGTTTATGACGCCGCCGAGGAAGCGGTCTCAGACGGCGCGAAACCCTTGGACGCCACCACCTATTTCACCCGTCTCGTCCGGCGGATCGTCACGGCGCTGACGGCCGTGACGGAAGAGGGATCTCTTTACGAGGTTGATATGCAACTGCGCCCGTCCGGCGGGGCCGGGCCGGCGGCGGTGAGCCGATCGGCTTTTACGCGATACTTCGCGCAAGACGCCTGGACCTGGGAAGTGATGGCGCTGACGAAAGCGCGGATCATCGACGCCGGTCCCAAATTCGCGGCGGCCCTGGCGCGTGAAATCGATCACATCATCAGCCGGCCGCGCGACGCCGTGGCGCTTGCGAGCGACGTCCACGAAATGCGCCTGCGCCTCTTGTCCGCAAAACCGGCCGTGAATGTTTGGGACGTTAAGAACGTCGCCGGGGGCGTCACAGACATTGATTTTATCCACCAATATTTGCAGCTTTTATACAGCGCGCGTTTCGCGTGGGACGCGATGCCGTCAGACGCTGCGAACGCCCTTGGCCGCGACGCCTTAACAACGTTGCGCGCCGCGTCAGGCCTTTACCAATCCACCCTTCAGCTAAGCCGCGCCGCCACTGGCGCGGTCTTTGAGCCGGAAGGCGCGGGACTTGCATTAATCAAGCGGATGAGCGAAGCCTGCGGGGTAAATAGTCTTGAGGCGGCGGAATCGTTGCTTACGCGCACGGAACGGGACGTTAAGCATATTTATGACAGTCTCATTGGGCCGTTAGTGAAGGCGAAGGGTTAAGGCGGAATTCGAGTATGGGAAATCGCCGCCAATTTGATTTGGTCGTAATCGGTGACGACTTGAGCGGGCTCGCCGCCGCCGCTTGCGCTGCGCGTCGAGGCGCAGCCTGCGCCGTTATTTCGACAGGCCACGAACCGACAGAGCAGGCGTCCGTCGCCTCTATTCCAAATTTCGTCTGGCGCCGTCTTGATCTCCATGAGACCGGCTTGACGCCGGAACCCGTGAGCGCATGCGTTTCCCTTTTCAACGACGCAGAAGCGATTACAACCTTTGCAGATGATCACGACACGATTGAAGCGCTTGATAAGACCGCGCCAGCGGATAGTGCGCTGTGGAGCGACTTCCGGTCGGAAATGCGCCGTAAACAGAAGAGTAAGCGGCCGACCGGCGAACAGATCGTCGCCAGCCCGGAAAGACTACATCAGACAGCGCCGCTTGACGGCATGCTCACCGACTCAATGGCGGGGTTGCTCGACGATTATTTCACGAGCGATCATTTGAAAACACATCTGGCCTCTGTCGCCGGATTGACATTCGGGATCGGCGGAGAAGAGCCGGGGTCTGGCTTTGCGCTCGCCTCCGCCTCGGATTGGTCAGCCTGGCGCGTTAAAAACGACGATACGCTTGTGGAAACGTTGAACAGGGTGTGTGAGAAGCTCAGTGTTGAGAAGATCGCTTACCCGATTCGCCGGATCGAGCGGCACGATAACCGCAATTACAATATCGACTTCGATTTAGGTGATGGATTACGCGCCCGTGCGGTGATGGCGTCGTCGCTGCGGATCGCTACGGCGATGGGGCTGCGCACGGAAGATGATCCATCGCCTCTGGCGGCGCCGGAGAGCGCAGAGGCGCTCATCAGCGTAAAGCTTTCTGAAACTTCATCGCCGCCGGTTGAATTAAAGGATGGATTGAACGCGATCTATTACATCGCCGAGACCGAGGACGAGATTCGTGCTGCGCGCGATGCGGTTCTGGAAGGGCGAACCCCGGAAAATCCGCCATTAATGTTCGAACTCGGCGATAAGGAGATTATCGCCCGCACGCCCTATTGCCCGCGTCTCTTGGCGTCCGAGGACGGCCCGCGCGAATGGACGGGGCAAGACCGCCAAATCCTCGGTAAGCAAGTCCTTCAACGTCTTGGGAAATATCTAAACGGCGCGCTTGAGACCGTTCAACGTACGGATGTTAAAGTCTTTGGGGCCGCTGAGCTCGATCCGGAGCATCCGCTGAACGAAAATATGCCGACAATTCATGCGCCGGCGCCTGAAGTGAACGAAATCGCGGCGGCCGCGCGATTGGCTATGAGGTTGGTACGCGGTGGGTGACGAGTTTCAGTTCCGTGAGGAGCCGGCGCCGCCGGCCGGCGCACGCATAGAGGGCGGCGTCGATGCTGTGGTGATCGGCGGGACCATCGACGGCATGGTCGCCGCGGCCTATCTCGGTCGCGCCGGTCTTAAAACCGTTCTTCTTGAGGCGGGGCTATATCCGCCTGAATTGCGGCCCTTTACACCCGGTTACTTTGCGGACGACGGCGACTTTCTCGTGCGTGAACTCGACCCCGAGATCGTCTCGTCGCTCGACCTCTATCGCCACGGTTTGTCGTTTGTGCAGCGCCGGTTCGACACCGTCTATTACTTCGCTGATAAGAGCGCGCTGTTTATTTCGGGCGACCTATTCCAATCTTTTGAATCCGTCGCCGACATGAGCGACGATGACGGCGCGGCTTACAAGAAGTTCGTTGAGGAAATGCTTGAGGCGGCGCGAGAGCTTCGCCCATTTTTCTACGGCGAGCCCTTGCATAAACTCTCCAAGCGGACAAAGCAGCTATTCACGAAATTCGGCTCCGCGTCGTTGGAGCATGTGCTTGATCAGTATTTCGAGGATCACCGGGTTAAAGACCTGCTTGTTGCGGAAGCCTCGCTTCGCTCGGCATTAAAGCCGAGCGATCCTCACAGTTTTCTTTCTTTATTGCGGCGCTGGTCAGGGGAGGCTGCCGGCCTGCAGGCAGCCTGCGCGCTTTCAAGCGGCGGGTATAGCGGGCTGTTCGATGCGCTACGCCGGGCCGTCCAGGGCGCGGGTGTCGATATCCGCGCAGGCGCAGACATTCAGTCTTTGCTCGTGGAATGGGACGGCGTCGGCGGCGTCGCCATGCGCGACGGCGGACAAATCAGGGCGCCGATTGTCGTCAATGCGTTGAACGGACGACAGGTCTTCATGGAACAGATCGGTCCGGGTCTCATCGATATAGAATTTCAGAAAATTCTGACGCCGCCCGCGCCAAAATTCGCGTCGGCGAAGATTCACTTTGCATTAAACGGGACGCCGCGCGACGGGCAAACGAAAGCCAATCTTTCTCGCCGGCTCGTTTATACGCCGGACCGGCTGCAAATGCGCCGGGCCTACCGGATGGCGCGTGACGGGGACGTGGCGTCCGAATTGTTGATGGAAGTCGTTTTTCCGAATGTGTTCGAAGAAGGCTGGGCGCCGCCCAACGGCAGCCTCGGGGCCGGCTGGCTGCATCCGTTGCCGTATACGACGGAGCCGGATGATAAGCTGCGCGAAAAAATTCAGGCGGCCGCGCTCAGCACCATCGAAAAGATTGCGCCGGGCGCCGCTGATCGACTTGAGGCCATTGATGTGGCGTTGTCGTGCGACATTGCCGAGAAATTCGGCCTTGCGCCGGAAGGCTTCGCCAGCGCGCAGTCGGTTCTCGCCGAAGCGCAACGCGCCCAGGCGCTGCGTAATGCATCCGGATTGAAGGGCGTGTTCTTCTGTGGCCCCGAAGCGCAGGTGGGGCGGTGCGTTAGCGGTTCCGCCGGTAAGAGCGCAGCGCTCGCCGCCCTTAGATATAATCGCCGGGCGGTGGCGGCATGATTTTTCCGGGGCCTGATCTTTCAGCCGTTGAGCCAAAGCCGACGGCCTTGTTCTCTGCGACCGCTTCTGTCAGTTACGCGAATAGCTGGGTCTCAATAAATGGGTGGTCGACGCCGCTTGTTTTCACGAGCGTTAAGGAGGAATATGCGGCGCTCACGCGCAATGCAGCGGTGGCCGATTTCGGCGCCCTGTGGCGCTATATTGTGCGCGGCGACGGCGCCCCTGATTACCTGGCGCGGGTGACGACGGCGCCTTTGCGCAATCTGGAGGTCGGTGAAAGTGCGCGCGGATTGATCCTGTCGTCGACGGGCGGCGTTGTCGATATCATCGACATTGCGCGTTTGGGGTCAGGCATGTTCCTTCTGACCTGTTCATGTTCGCATGCGCGCCGCCTTCAATTGGCCGCCCGCGGCATGGATGTCACAATCGAAGATATCACGGGCCGCGTCGCCGCTCTTGCGATTATCGGTCCAGAAGCGCGAGACACGGCGGCCGCCGCCGGTGTCGATGCGGCGAGTGAAAACCTCGCCTCGCAGACGACGGTGCGCGGCATTGAAACCGCCGCCCGGCCAATTCATGTGGGTGTCCAGCCCGGTGTTGAGATTATTTATCCGTATGAGGAAGCCCTGACGCTTTGGGAGCGTGTGCGCCGCGCCGCCGGACCAACGCCGGCCGGCCTCAGCGCCATCGACATCTTGCGGATCGAAGCGGGCTGCCCCCGGGTCGGCGTCGACTTTGTCAGCGCCGACAAGATCACAAGACCGAAACAGGCCCGCTCACCCGAAGCGCTTGGTTTGCCGCACCTGGCGCCGTCGAACCGCGCCTGGTTCAATGGGCGGCGCGCGTTGTCAGCTAAAACGCCGGCTCCTGAAAAAGCGCTCTTCGTTCTTGTGCTCGACGGCGAAGAGCCCATGCCGGGCGCGAGCGTCACGAGCAATGGCGCGCCGGTCGGCCGTATAACCTCGGCCGTATTTTCACCCCGTTTCCGCAGCGTCGTGGCCTTTGCCGAACTCCCCGTTAACGTTGACGCGGGCGCGCTCAAGGCGTCCACGCTTGAAAATGACGAAGGGTTTGTGGACGCGAAGATCCTTGAAACGGCGGAAAGCGAGCTGGCGACGGCCTTTCGGGCCTCTCTGACGGAAACGACGGAATCGCGTCGCTGATCCGTTTAAGGGGTGCTGGATGGCTAAACACAAGGATTTATCATGAGCCGAAGAACAACATTATTGCTCGCCGCCGCGCTCAGCGTCGTCGCGGGCGTTGCTTATGCGCAAGGCCGGAACGCCGACGCCAATGGTGACGGTATCATCACCAAAGCGGAGTTGGACGCCCGGACGGATGCGCTCATCGAAGCAGCTGACACCGATGGCGACGGCGCACTTACGGAAGAAGAATTGCGCGCGCATCGCGAAGCGCGCCGCGCCGAACGTCGTGCGGAACGTGACCCGGACAAGAACGGTGACGGCGTGATCAGCTTTGCAGAGTTTCAGGACGCCGCTAAAGAACGCTTTGAACGTCGTGATCGCAATAATGACGGCGTTTTGGACGAAAGCGAGCGCGGTCGCATGGGTAAGCGTAAGGGCCATGGCCGTCGCGGCGAATAACGCTACAAGTCTCGGTGCGGCGTTTCACGCCGCACCGGGGTTTAAACCGAAGTTTCACCACGAACGGGTTGAGGCGCTTTGCCTGGCGTTGAAGACAATGATGAAGAGCTCGTTGCGCGCGCTGGCGCCGGTGATCGGCTGGCCGCGAGCACGCTTGTATTGCGGCATACGGACAAAATAATGGGCGTGTGTTTCAGAATGCTTGGGTCGCGCGACCAGGCCGAAGACGCGACGCAGGAAACGTTCCTTCGCCTTTGGAAAAGCGCTGCGCGCTGGCGTCCGCAAGGTGCGAAATTTGAGACGTGGCTTTATCGCGTCGCTATGAACATATGTTACGACCGCTTGCGAAAACGCGGGCGCGAGGCTCCGGAGGAAAGCGCACCCGAACAGGTTGATCAGGCGCTCCGCGCCGATGCGCTGATGATGCGCGAAGAACGCGCTCAAATCGTAACCGATGCGATGGCGTCGCTGCCTGACCGTCAGCGCATGGCGATCACGCTGTGCCATTATCAGGAGCTTTCGAATATTGAGGCGGCGGAAATTATGGAGGCGAGCGTGGAGGCGATTGAGTCGCTTCTCTCCAGAGCGCGCCGCGCGCTTCGCGAGAAACTGACGCCAATGCGTAGCGAGCTCATGGAAGGAACGCGATCGTGACGACGACTTCGGAAAATACCTCTGATCCAATCGATGATCTCGACGTGTTGCTCCGCGAGGCATCTGCGCCGGATGCGAGCGAGGCGTTAAAGCGCCGCATTCTTGCAGATCACGAACGGATCGCGCCGTCGGCGCAACGGGCCGGCGCCGGGCTTGGCCTCCTGCATTGGTTCAAACAATTTGGGTTGGCGCCGACAGGCGCGCTGGCGGGGTTAGGCGCGCTTGGTTTCGTGGTCGGCATGTCCACGGCAGTTAACAGCGCCGCCTTCGCAGCGCAGGATGAAGCGCTGTATTTTGCAGCGGACACGCTCAACTATGTGCTTGTCGACGACAGTGAGGAGGCCTTATGGGCCGCGGATTGATGATTGTGCTGGCGGCGTCGCTCGCCTGCAACGTATTCCTTGGCGGATTTGTCGCCGGCCGGATGATAGGCAAACCTCCGCCAGGAGTGCCGCGCGGTGAAATAGAAATGGAGCGCATATTCGGCGCGTCTGAGGTTTTGTCCGAAGAGGGACGAAAGGCGTTTCGTGAGGTCTTTTTCGAAAAAAGAGACGCGCTTCGTGAAAGCCGCCGAAAGGTCCGCGAGGCGCGTCGCTCGATGTCGGAAAGCCTAAATACGCAGCCGTGGGATGATGAGGACATCGATCAGGCGATCGCAGATTTCCACGCAGCGCAAGACGCTCATCGTACGGTGCAAACAGCGTTATTCGTCGAGGCGTTTAAAGTTCTTTCTAGTGAAGACCGCAAAGCGCTCATGGAACACCAGGCGCGCAAGCGCAGACCACGAGACGGACGACGCAGAGGGCGGCGAGACCCCCGTTAGCGCAACCCAGATTGGTGAGGTTTAAAACGCCGAGCGTGATACTATTCCGCCGCTTCGGCTTTCGCCGGCTCCAGCGAACGCTGCGGCTTTTTCGGCTGGGTCAACAAATGTGCGTCGTCCCGAATAAACTGCGGCAGCCTAACATTTGCGTTTTGTCGCCGCGGGAATGTGGCGCAAGCAACAGTTCCCTTCCCAGGTTGGCTTGCGATCGCCAGGATGCCGCCCTGCAACTCCATCAACGATTTTGACAGCGCTAACCCCAGCCCTGATCCATCGCGGGTTTTCGATGTGTGCGACTCTGTGAGTTCAAATGGTGAGCCAAGTTTTTCAAGATGCGCCCGCTCAATACCGGCGCCGCTGTCGGCGACGATGAGCGTCACGCTGTCGAGATCAGCTTCCGCTGTCAGCGTCACCTCGCCGCCGGGCTCGGTGAACTTGATCGCATTTGAAAGAAGATTGAGCGCCACCTGCTTCACGGCGCGTGCGTCCGCCCAGGCGGCTGGCGCATGCGCGACTGACACAGTCAACGCGACGTCGGCGTCTTTAGCGCGCTTGGCGACCAGGCGGGCGGACTCCTGAAGAATGCGTTCGAGTTCAACTCTTTTCGGTTCAAGCTGAATACGGCCTGCCTCAATTTTTGACATGTCGAGAATGTCTTCGATGAGCTCCAAAAGATGTTGTCCGCTCGACAGGATATCGTCCACATATTCCTTGTATTTCTCGTCTCCAAGCGGACCGTAAAGTTCCGATTGCATGATCTCGGAAAAGCCATTGATCGCATTGAGCGGTGTGCGCAATTCATGGCTCATATTGGCGAGGAATTCGCTTTTGGAACGGCTTGCTTCTTCTGCCCGGTGCTTTTCAACCTCATATTTGTGCATCGTTTCCGATAGATCTTTGCGCGACAGTTCGAGATCGGCGACCGTATTTTGTAAGACGCGCTCTTTTCGTTTTTGCGCGCGCGCGCGACGTTTCATGTCCGTCACATTGCTCGCGATGCAGACTAATCCGCCTTCCGCCGTGCGGCGGCGCGAAATGTGGAGCCAACGATCCCCTTTCAGGGCGACTTCCACGCTTTGTTCGTTGAGCGCAGCGTCCGGACCGAAATAGCGTGTGACGATGCCGCCGCCGATTTTCGCAAGCGCCGCCAAGTCTGTCGCAGAAAGCCCGGCGCTGAGCGTGTTGCTTTCAAGGCGGAAGATGGAAGCGAAGCGATGGTTCCACGCGGCCAGGCGCCCCTGCGCGTCCCATAAGACAAAGGCTTCCGGGATGCTCTCGATGGCGTCTTTCAGGCGCGCTTCGGCGATCGCGGCGCTGGCGCTCACCGACTTTGCGCCGGTGAGGTCGAATGCGACGCCGGACCGTTGGAAACGCGTGGCGTCGGCGGCCGTCCGCAAGTAAATCCTCGACCATGCGCCGTTTGGGCCACGCAAGCGCGCGACGCATTCTGTTACCCCTGACGTATCGCCCGTAAAGATCGCCAGCGCGTCGCGCAAATCTTCCGGATGAACGAGTGCAGAAATTTCACGCAAAGAAAATACGCGATCACGGGCGCCGAGACCCAACGGTTCCAGAAATGTGCGCGAGAACATCACTGACCGATTTGCATTGTCGTAAAACCATGGGCAGCACCGGCCGGCGCTCAATGCGTCATTCGCCTGGTGCAAGCTTTCGACGGCGCCCGCCGCCTCCGCAGCGGCGCGGCTTTGACGGACAAACGCGCCCATGAGCGAGGCGGTCACGAGCGTAATGGCGGTCAGGATCAATGCGTAAGCGAACCAGATCGGGGTGCGCTCATAGAAATCGTGAGCTGGGGCGGCGACGAGGAGTGTCTCCCCATTGTCGAGTGGTCGCCAAGCCGCTTGCGCCTTGACCGTTGAAAGATCGAGCGCTGCCTGGCCTGACCGATCAAGCGGCAGGCTGCGGGCGACGCTTGCATCGAGGAAAACTTTCTCCGTCGCGCCGAATGAGGTGATGACATCCCCGGATCGCGACAAGTGGTAGATCGCTGAGGAACCTTTCGGATGGCAAGCGCCGAGGGTCTTGCGCACGGATGCGCCGGTCATGATCGAAACATTCATGGCGTTTGCGCAATCGCCGGCGCCTTGGGCAACGCGCAATTCGGTTTCAACGCGCCGCGCCGTCACCTCTTCCTGAAGTTTTGTGACAAGCAGAGCAGCGAGCGCGAGGATAAAAAACCCCGTGAGTAACGCGAGGCGTCGGGGCGACAACGCTTCCACACGCGCCGCCATATCGCTCTGCTGCTTGCCCGCACCCATCGACTAAATGATTTTCCAAACCAATTGCGAAATTGAATTGTTGCGCCACCCCTTATCGGGCCCCGCGTTTACCAAATAGAAACTATTACTAATTCGCTGGGCCTGTCACGCGGGAAATGGCGTTTTTCGCTAGCGTTTATGCGGTGATCATTGGTCCTGCGAACTGATCACCTGTTGAAAAAATCGCAGGTGATCCCGGGCGATCCTTTCGGGGTCAAAACGCTCCCTTACGACTTCGTAAGCTTTAGCGCCCATCGCCGCCGTTTCCTCCGGAGAATCAAACGCCTGGATCAATCTATTCGCAAGGGCGGAAGCGTCGCCTGCAGGCACGAGCGCGCCCGTCTCTTCAGCGTCGATAATCTCGGCGATCCCGCCAGTATTGGTCGCGACGACGGGGCAGCCGCACGCCATCGCCTCGATTACAACATTTCCAAATGTCTCGTAACGCGAACTCACGACCGTCACGAAAGCTTTTGCGCGAAGGGCTCTAATCTCGGAACGGCTGAGCTGGCCCAGAAATTTGACCCGTTCGCGCACATCCTGAGACATTTCTTGAAGAAAGAATTCAATTTGGCGCCGCTCGCCCGTCTCATCGACGATGCCGCGATCAGGTCCCGCAAAGACGAGGCGGACCTCGGGCCGCGCCTCGGCGACGGCGATAAACGCTTCCAGCAATATGTCGCCGCCCTTATGGCGGTCAAAGCGGCCTACAAAAAGGATCTCATTTCTGTCGCATTGGTCGAGAGACCATCGAGGTTCCGCCTCGTCCACGCGAACTGGATTTGGAAAAACCGCGGCATGGTCCCATTCCAAATTATAAAAATTCTTGGTCTGCAACATTACGTCATTGGAGGGCGCCGTAACCGCGATGGCTTTGGACAGCGCTTCGCCTTCCTGCTTAACCCGGTATTTGTCTTCCGAAGACTGAGCGCCTCCCATATTCTTGCTTGCGTTCAAAAAATGCGGACCGTGTAGTCGCGCTACAACCGGAAAATCGAAGCGTTCCCTGACGCATTGATGCCATCCAAACGATTCTTCCATCTGGAGAAGATCGATTTGATGATCTCCTTGGGCGAGCTCTAGCGCTCCGATAATTTGCGCTGCACCGTACGTCTTTGACAAATGACCAGGCTCGAATGCCTCGCCGATGCGCATTCGCCAATAGGACAGTCGGCCCAATTTATCCGGCAGCTCGTAGACATGAATATTGTCCGTATCGCTATTATCGTCGGTATTGCGCATCGCCGCCAACACAATAACTGTATGACCCAAAGCCGCCATCGCAGGGACAAGGTTGTCGTAATAGGTGGCGATGCCGTTCGGCGCTGCGCCAGCGGGCCAGGCGGGCGTTAGAATGGCGATGTTCATGGGGCCGACAGTTCCTTGCTGTACGCGAAAGGGATCGATTAGAGTTTTGCGGTCATTTCGTAAAGATTGGAAGATAGGCCAGGCGCTTCAGCGATTTGCGTTAAGATTTTTTCAGCCTGCGCTTTGCGCCGCGGCTCTAGTTTGCGCCAAAACTCAAGCGCCGTGCAAAGGCGGGCCGCCAATTGTGGGTTCTTCTTGTCGATTGACAGGATTTGATCTGCAAAGAACCGGTATCCCTCGCCGTCCGCGCGATGGAAATTTGCAAGATTTTCTCGGGCGAACACGCCGATAAGCGCGCGCACTTTATTCGGATTGCCGGCGTCGAAAGCGTCATGGGACAAGAGCACTTGTATGTCGTGAAGCGCATCCGGCCCCGGAGCCATGGCGCGCCACGCCAGCCACTTGTTGACCACGAGCGGGTCGGCGCGCCACTTGCTATAAAAGCGGTCCAGCGCCATCTCCCTTAGCGGGCTGTCAGACGTTGCTAGTGCTGCGGTCGCCGCGGCTTCATCGCTCATGTGCGCCGCATGCGTCGCCTGGGTCAGCGCGAGCGGGTCTTCACCTGCGTCCACAAGTAATCCGAGCGCAGTGTTCTTAAGCGTTCGCGGCCCGGCATCGGCAGCGTCCGGTGAATAAGACGCATTGTTATGCAACCGGTCGTAAAGGCGCCGCAGCGGTTGTTTTAGCGCTGTCGCCAATACGCTGCGCACATGTCTGCGTCCGCTCGTGATTTTGTCCGGGTCGATTGTGTCGACAGTTTGGGTGAGTTCCGCAGCGGTCGGCGTTTTTAGCAATTCAGCGGTAAACGCGGGGTCTTCATCAGCCGCCCCAATGGCTAAATCCAAGGCTTCGGTAAAGCGATCCAATGCGGCGTCTTTGTCAAAGGCGCCGTCGTTTACTCCGCCAAAACTGAGACATAAGTCTTTCCAAAGGCCATGTGTTACGGACCAGCGGCTGAACGCATCACGATCATGTTTCATCAGAACAAGACGGTCGTCGACGCTAAGATTTTGATCCAATGAAACAGGCGCAGAGAATCCATTTAGGAAGGAAAGAACTGGACGCTCCGATTGTTCGTCGATGCAAATAGTCTGTGATTCCCCGGTCAACTCGATCAATCCTTGCTGCAAAACAGCGCCGGTCTTAGCGCCATAGGCCGCATAATCGATTGGGATATGGCGTGGTAGTTTCTCGCTTTGTCCTGGTGTTGCGGCGATATTTTGAGTTACTGTTATTTCGTTATTCTCCGTACCGATGGAAACAGTTGGGCGACCTGCATCGGCGTACCAACGGCGGAATTGAGTTAAATCTCTCCCACTCGCTTCCTCCATGGCGCACACAAAATCCTCCACGGTCGCCGCGGTTCCATCGTGACGCTCAAAATATAAATCGCTCGCTTTCCTGAAATTATCTTCGCCGAGCAGCAGCTTCAGCATGCGAGCGAGTTCAGCGCCTTTTTCGTAAACGGTGGCGGTGTAGAAATTGTCGATTGTAATGAATTCGTGGGGCCGCGGGGGATGGGCGAGGGGGCCGTCATCTTCTGGAAACTGGTGCGCCCAAAGCCGGCGCACATCCTTGATGCGTTGCACAGGCCGTGACCGCATATCGGCGGAAAATTCCTGATCTCTGAAGACGGTGAAGCCTTCTTTCAGGCAAAGCTGAAACCAGTCGCGGCAGGTGACGCGATTGCCTGACCAATTATGAAAATATTCATGCGCCACGATGGATTCGATTGTCTCATAGTCCTGATCGGTCGCCGTTTCCGGGCTCGCCAGCACATAGGCCGAGTTGAAAATGTTGAGGCCTTTGTTCTCCATCGCGCCGAAATTGAAGTGATCCACAGCGACAATCATGAAGATGTCGAGGTCATATTCGCGACCGAACGTTTCTTCGTCCCAGCGCATCGCCCGTTTGAGGGCGTCGAGCGTGTAGTCGCATTTGTGCGTGTTTTGAGGTTGCACGAAGACCTTCAACGCGACCTTGCGTCCCGACACAGTCGTGAAGCTGTCTTCAACGCATGCAAGATCGCCAGCGACAAGAGCGAACAGATAAGCGGGTTTCGGGAAGGGGTCCGCCCAACGCGCAAAATGGCGCCCCTCTGATAGATCGCCCTTTTCGATTTGATTGCCGTTCGACAGGAGCACCGGGAATGCGGCTTTCTCCGCTTCCATCCGCACCGTGAATTTTGCGAGAATATCGGGCCGGTCGAGATAATAAGTAATGCGGCGAAATCCTTCGGCCTCGCATTGGGTGCAGAACATGTCGTTGGACAGGTAAAGGCCGGAAAGCGCCGTGTTCGCCGCGGGCGCACAAGTGTTTTTGATGGTCAGCGTGAATGATGCGGGAAGGTCTCGGATCGTCAATTTGTTGTCCGCGGCTTCATATTGCGAAGGGGCGAGCGGTTCGCCGTCAAGACCAACCGACAGGAGATCAATTTCTTCGCCATCGAGAATGAGCGGCGCATCCGCGGCGGCGGTCGACGCGCGCCGCATGACAAGCGTCGCCGCGACGAGGGTGCGGTCCGGCGAAAGCGCGAAATCGAGATCGACGGTTTCAATGAGGTAGTCGGAGGGCCGGTAGTCTTCGAGACGCGTCGGCTTCGGCGTAGCGGCGTCAGGGTTTTTGAGCATGATGCGTTCCTCCAGAATTCTTGATTGCGGATTTGAGGCGATATCCGCAAGCGAATATATCTAGAAAATTTGACACGAAATAAGTATCAGCGATTGGAGGGGGCGTAACGCGGAAATAATCCGACCCCCTGAAAATCCCGCCGCTGCTCGCGAGCCAATGGGCGACTTCGCGCAAAAATGATCTTAAGGGGCATGATCTCCAGCCCGACTTGTGGTGTGATTACGCCCGTAGCCGCGCGGTTCGCCGATTTTTTGGAATGGCGGGCCTCAGACTTTCCGGAAGCGAGTTAAGCAATGAAGCATTTCCTGAACACGTCCGATTGGTCGCGAGATGAGCTGCAGGCGATGCTCGATGACGCAAAAGCGCTCAAGAAAAGTCCGATCGGCGACGCGCTTAACGACAAAACGATCGCGCTCGTATTCTTCAATAACTCGCTGCGCACGCGCACTTCGTTCGATATCGGCGCGGGCCAACTCGGCGCGCGTGCGGTGGTCTTGTCTCCTACGGGCGGCATGTGGCCGATGGAATTTGAAGACGGCGCCGTGATGGACGGCGACGCCGAGGAGCACGTGAAAGAGGCCGCGAAGGTTCTCTCGCGGTATTGCGATATGATCGGCGTGCGCGCCTTCCCGAAATTCCAAAATTGGGCGGAGGATCGCGAGGACAAGGTACTGAAGGCATTCGCGCGCCATGCGGACGTGCCGGTTATAAACCTAGAGACGATTACGCACCCGTGCCAGGAAATGGCGCATGTGATGGCTCTGCAAGAGCATTTGGGGGATCTCGACGGGAAGAAGTTTGTGTTGACCTGGACCTATCACCCCAAACCCTTAAACACCGCCGTTGCGAATTCCGCCCTCATGATCGCCGCCAAGTTTGGAATGGACGTGACGCTGCTTTGTCCGACAGAGGATTATATTCTCGACGAGCGGTATATCGGACAGGCGACGAAAGACGCTGGCGCCAATGGACGAGCGCTGACGCTTTCTCACTCAATTGAGGAGGCCTATGACGGCGCGGATATCGTCTACGCCAAGAGTTGGGGCGCGCTGCCGTTTTTTGGCAATTGGGAGCCGGAAAAAGGAATTCGCGATCGCTTCAAACATTTCATCGTCAATGAAGAAAAGATGGCGCTGACGAATAACGCACTGGTGAGCCATTGCCTGCCGATGCGGCGAAACGTGAAAATGACGGACGCCGTTTTCGATAGCCCACAGTGCATCGCCTACGATGAAGCAGAGAACCGGCTTCACGTGCAAAAGGCTATTATGAAGGCGCTTGCGGGATGACGCCAAACCGCCACATCCGCCAAACGATCGTTCAACTCCTGTCCAATATGTCGGACGGGAAGGAAATCCGGTCTTATCTTCAGCGTTTTTCTGAAGTTGATCAGTCGCGTTTTGCGGTGATCAAGATCGGCGGCGCCATCCTCGAAGAGCAGCTTGAGGAAACCGCCGCTGCGTTAGCCTTTCTGCACACAGTTGGGTTGACGCCGATCGTCCTTCATGGCGGCGGCCCGCAACTGGATAAGGCGCTTCGCGCAGCGGAAATTGATACGCCGAAGATCGACGGTTTGCGCGTGACGAACGCCGAAACGCTTGATATCGCGCGCAGCGTATTCGTGAGCGAAAACATCAAGCTCGTGGAAGCAGTGCGCGCAAAAGGCGTCGACGTTCATTCTGTCCATGCCGGCGTCGTGGAAGCTGATTATCTTGACAAGGACAAATACGGATTTGTCGGCGAGCCGACCCGCGTGCGGCTTGGCTTACTTCGCTCGATCATTTCATCCGGCGCCATCCCCGTTATGTCGTGCCTCGGCGTCGCCAAGGGCGGTCAGCTGGTGAATGTCAATGCTGATTCTGCAACGCGCGCTCTGGTTCATGCTTTGAAACCTATGAAGATCGTCTTCCTGACGGGTGTCGGCGGACTTCTCGGCGAAGATGGAAAACCGATCCATTCCATCAATCTGGCTGCAGACTATGATGACCTTATGGGCCAGCCCCATGTCCATTCGGGCATGAAACTGAAGCTGCAGGAGATCAAACGACTTCTTGACGACGCGCCGTTGGAATCGTCGGTGTCGATTACTGATCCCGCGGGGCTCATCCGGGAGCTCTTTACGCATGGGGGGTCAGGCACCTTAATCCGTCGCGGAGAGCTGATCCGCATGAGCGCCGACGCTACGGATTTTGACGGCGGCAAGGCCTCCGCCCTGGTAGAAGAGGCGTTCGGCCGGCCGCTGAAGCCGGGATGGTGGTCCGGCTTACGGCTTCACGCTGCGCACATTTCCGAATCCTATCGCGCCGGCGCCGTGCTTACTGAAGTGGACGACTTTCTCTACCTCGATAAATTCGCTGTCGTCGAAGCCGCGCGCGGCGAAGGTCTTGCACATACGGTGTGGCGACAGATGAGCGAAAAAACGCCGCGCTTTTTCTGGCGCTCGCGAACCGAGAACGGCTTTAACGCCTTCTATACCAGTGTCGCCGACGGATCGGTCAAACGCGGGGACTGGACTGTCTTCTGGCGGGGCGAAGAAGACTTCGCCTGTATTGCCAAATCGGTTCAGACAGTGGCATCTCTCCCAGACAGTTTTGAATAATATGAGACAATAGGGATGAGACGATGAGCGAGCCTTATCTGGTGGGCGTGATCGGCGCTCGAGGCTATACGGGCAGGGAGCTCCTCCGTCTCATCGGCGAGCACCCGGAACTGATGCTCGCCTACGCTTCGTCGCGGGAATTGGCCGGCCGCAAAGTGACCGACGTCACGCCGCAGCTCCATGACGATCTTGAGTTTGAAGCGCTGGACCCTTCCGAGGCTGCGCCGCGACGGGCGGACGTGGTGATTCTAGCGACGCCTGACAGCGCCGCGGCGGCGTACGTTGAGGCGCTCGAACGCGAAGCGCCCCATCGCATCATCATTGATCTGTCAGCGGACCATCGATTTTCGGATAAGTGGGTCTACGGCTTACCTGAGCGCAATCGAACTGCTATCCGCCGCCAAAAGCGCATCGCCAATCCCGGCTGTTACGCGACCGCGATGCAGCTTGCGATCGCGCCAGTTCTTGATCGTTTGAGCGGGCCGCCCTCCGTTTTTGGGGTGTCGGGCTATTCCGGCGCCGGGACAACACCGAACCCGCGCAACGACACAGCGCGGCTCGAAGGAAATTTCATGCCATACGCCCTGACGGGGCATAAGCATGAACGCGAAGCCGCGCATCATTTGTCGCATCCTGTTCGTTTCACGCCGCATGTGCACCCTGCCTTCCGGGGCTTGACGGTGACGGCGCATTTGCCGCTCGCCGAGCCCATCGGCGCCGACGGGCTCCGTGCTCTTTACGAAACAGCCTATGGCGACGAGCCGCTCATACGATTGCAAACCGCGGCTCCAGAACTCAGAGACGGCGCTGAACAGAATGGCGTTGTCATCGGCGGCTTTGAAGCGGGCGCCGACAGCAATCATGCTGTGGTCGTCGCGGCTGAAGACAATCTGTTGAAAGGCGCCGCCGTCCAGGCGATCCAGAATTTGAACCTCGCGCTTGGGCTTGAAGAATTCACCGGGATAGCCATCGCGGATTAGGCGCGGCATAAGGGGGGAGTATGGCGACATCCGAAAGCGCATTTCTCACCCAGGCCGCCGTCTATCTCGGCGCCGCCGCTGTAGCGGTGCCGGTCTTCAATCGCCTTAAACTTGGGTCGATCCTCGGTTATCTCATGGCGGGCGTTGTCATCGGCCCGTCCGCGCTGAACCTCCTTCCGATGGAGGAGGGGATTTTCCACGTCGCCGAGCTCGGGGTCGTCCTCTTCCTGTTCATCATTGGTCTTGAACTTTCGATGTCGCGTCTTTGGTCGTTGCGGCGGGACATATTCGGCCTTGGCGCGATGCAAATGGTGATCACTGCCGGCATCATCGCTGGGCTCTTTGCGGCGGCGAAAGTCATGCCCGCGCCGGCGGCGATGATCGCCGGAGCATCGCTCGCGTTTTCATCGACGGCGTTCGCATTGCAATGGATGAAGGACAGGCGCGAATTAAACACCGGTTACGGCAATCGCGCTTTTCCAATTCTCCTGTTCCAGGACCTCGCTGTCATTCCGTTGCTCGCCGCCATCCCGTTTGTTGCAGGGACGGGAGAGGGCGTGCTTGGTTGGCGCGACGGCGCAAAAATGATCGGCGTGATTGTCGCGCTGATATTGACCGGCAAGTATTTGCTCAATCCGCTGTTCAAACTGGTCGCCGGATCGGGATCACGGGAGGCGTTCGCCGCGACCGCCTTGTTCGTTGTCGCCGCGACATCGCTCGGCGTTTCATGGGCCGGGCTCTCAATGGCGCTCGGCGCTTTTCTCGCTGGCGTTATGCTCGCGGAGTCCGCTTACCGCCACCAGATTGAAACCGACATTGAGCCGTTCAGGGGTATTCTCCTTGGCCTGTTTTTCATCTCGATCGGAATGCGTCTCGACCTATCAGCGATCGCAAGCGCCTGGCTCATCGTCATCTGCGGCGCGCTTGGGCTCATGCTGGTGAAGGCGGTTATCCTGTTTGCGCTTACACGGTTGTTTGGCGTAGGGACCGGCGACTCGCTGAAAACAGCGGCAGTGTTATCGCAAGGCGGTGAATTCGCCTTCGTCGTCTTCAGTCTTGGTTTGTCCGCTGATCTTTTCACCGCCAATCAGACGACCCTGATGTCCGCTATTGTCACGATCTCAATGGTTTTAACACCGGCCGCGGTTTCAATCGCCTCGCGGCTCGCCAGCAATGACGAGATCAGCCCGGAGGCTCTGGAGGGCCCCCACGCCGAGGAAGGCAATATCCTGATCGCCGGCTTTGGCCGGATGGGTCAAATAATCTCGCAAGTGCTCCAGAATTCCGGCTATGGCATCACGGCGATTGACAAGGACCCGCAACATATCCTGAACGCGCGCCGATTTGGGTTTAAAGTCTATTTCGGCGATGCGTCGCGTCTCGATACGCTCAAGACGGCCGGCGCCAAAGAAGCCAAAGCCGTTATTCTGTGTATGGACGACACGCACGCTGTCAATCATGCGATTGAGAGCGTCCGGGAGATATGTCCCAACCAGCTTATCCTTGCTGTCGCCCATGACCGTATTCATGAAATTGAGATGCAGCCGCTCGGCGCTGACGTCATTGTCCGCGAAACGATGGAGTCGAGTTTGCTGATCGCCCGCGAGGCGCTGGGCCGTCTCGGTCAGGATAATGCGACAATCGACGATATTATTCAGGAATTTCGAACCCGGGACCGTGAACGCCTTCTCGCGCAGGTCGATCAGGGCGACGAAGCCGGCATGGAGCTTCTGCACAAACCATACGGCGTTGTTTCCCAGCAGGACTGATTGCGCGCTAGACCACTTGTCCCGCCGCCCAACCGCTTGACCACGCCCATTGAAAATTATACCCGCCGAGCCAGCCGGTCACGTCGACGGCCTCGCCGACAAAATAGAGCCCGGGTCGCTTGCGCGCCTCCATTGTCTTTGAACTGAGCTCATTTGTGTCGACGCCGCCAAGCGTGACCTCCGCCGTGCGGTATCCTTCGCTTCCTACGGGTTTGAGGCACCAATCCGAGACGTCAGCCGCCAGGGCGTCGATTTTCTTGTTTGATAAGTCGCCGATCTTGCCGTTAACGCCCGAGCGCCCAACAATCGACTCGGCCAACCGATTCGGCAGGCGTTCAGCAAGCACTGAATGGGATGAGTGTTTCCCATGTTGGCTGCGCGCCGTGCGCAAATGTTCCGCCACGTCGGCCCCGGGCGCGAGATTAATTTGGACTTCATCGCCTTCGCGCCAATAAGAAGAAATTTGCAGAATGCTCGGACCGCTGACGCCGCGATGAGTGAAGAGAAGCGCTTCGCGGAAAACGGCGGTCCCGCACCTGACTTCCGCCTCTGTGCTGACGCCGCTCAAATATTTTGTGTCCTGAAGGAGATCGGGGCCGAATATCAGAGGGACAAGCGCCGGCCGGGTCTCAATGATATTCAGGCCGAACTGATCTGCGACGCGGTAGGCGAAGTCGGTTGCGCCGATTTTGGGGATTGATTTTCCGCCGGTGGCGATAACGAGCGAGGCCGCTGCGATATCGCCGGCGCTGGTGGAAATGAGAAAGCCGTCACCCCTTGTTGTAATGGAGACAATCTGAGTGTCGCTGCGAATAACCGCGCCAGCGTCTTCGCAATCCTTGCGCAACATATCGATGATCTGCGTCGATCGTCCGTCGCAGAAAAGCTGGCCCAAAGTTTTCTCGTGATGCGCGATACGGTGGGCGTTCACGCGGGCGATGAAATCGGCCGGCGTAAATCGCTTCAGGGCGGAAACGCAGAAATGGGGATTCTGCGAGAGAAAGTTCTTTGGCGATGTGTGAATGTTCGTAAAGTTGCATCGTCCGCCTCCGGAGATGCGGATTTTTTCGCCGATCTTGGCCGCATGGTCGAGGACGACGACGCGCCGGCCCCGCCGTCCGGCTTCAATGGCGCACATCTGACCCGCTGCGCCGGCGCCAATGATGACAACGTCCGTATTCTCCATCGCGCCTTCTGGCCCCGCCGGTCGCCAAACGTCAATAGCCCGGGACTTGCGGTGACCCTACGGCCCTTGCAATCGCGTCGATCCCGCCGCAAAAGCATCTTATGGCCAAGTCACCGACCGACATAAAAGATCTGCCTTTCGAAAAGGCCCTCGCCGAGCTGGAGAATATCGTCCAGAAACTCGAGAGCGGTAACGCGCCATTGGAGGAATCCATCGCTCTATACGAGCGGGGCGCGGCGCTTAAGGCCCATTGCGACGCCACGCTGAAGTCGGCGCAGGAAAAAATCGATAAAATTGTCGCTGCTGATGGTGAGGCGGTGAAGACGCAAGCCGCTGAACTCGAGTAAATCTGACGGCGTCCCGCCCGCGCCGCGCGAATTGCGTGACCTCTTTACCTCATCGCCGTGAAACCGCCGTGCGCAGGCCATTAATTCTGCATTATGGGGGTGGAGAAAGTCGCGGCAATCACTAATGTGCGTGGATTATTTTGCGCGTCTTCCAAGGATGGCTTTATGTCAGACGATACCACAACACCGGCGTCCCCGTTGAAAACTCCCTTGCTGGACAAGGTGAACTCGCCCGCAGATTTGCGGACATTGGAAAAGAGCCAATTGCGTCAGGTCGCCGACGAACTGCGGGCCGAGATGATCGACGCCGTTTCCGTCACTGGCGGGCATCTGGGGTCCGGACTGGGCGTGGTCGAGCTTACGACCGCGATCCATTATGTGTTTAATACGCCTGATGATCGCCTCGTCTGGGATGTGGGCCATCAGTGTTATCCGCATAAAATTCTTACAGGGCGTCGCGATCGTATTCGCACGCTAAGACAGGGCGGCGGGCTTTCCGGTTTTACGAAGCGTTCCGAAAGCGAATACGACCCCTTCGGCGCAGCTCACGCAGCCACGTCGATCTCAGCCGCCACCGGCTTTGCCGAAGCGTCGCGTCATCTGAAAAAGGATACGACGTCTATTGCGGTTATTGGCGACGGGTCGATGTCGGCGGGCATGGCCTATGAAGGGCTCAATAACGCCGGACATCTCGGTTCAAAGATGGTCGTCATCCTGAACGATAACGACATGTCCATCGCGCCGCCCGTCGGCGCCATGAGCGCTTATCTTGCGCGGGCCTCTTCATCGGGCGTTTACCAAGGCTTCCGGAAGTTCTCGAAACAGCTTTCGAAAAGACTGCCGCACGCGATCTATAAGCAATTGGCGAAAGCGGAAGAGTATGGGCGCGGCATGTTCACCGGCGGCACCCTCTTTGAGGAGCTGGGCTTTTATTATGTGGGGCCGATCGATGGACACAATCTCGATCACCTGATTCCTGTTCTTGAAAATGCGCGCGATATGGATGACGGGCCGGTGCTCGTTCATGTGGTGACGCGTAAAGGCGCCGGTTATCCGCCTGCAGAAGAAGCGGCTGATAAATATCACGGCGTTGCGAAATTCGATGTTGTCTCGGGCAAACAGAAAAAAGGGACGCCCAACGCGCCCGCCTACCAGAAAGTCTTTGCAAAGACGCTTATCAAAGAAGCGGAAACCGATGACAAGATCATCGGCGTCACCGCGGCGATGCCGTCTGGCACTAGCCTCGACATGTTCGCCGACGTCTACCCGGACCGGTGCTACGATGTAGGGATCGCGGAGCAGCACGCCGTCACCTTCGCCGCAGGCCTCGCGGCCGATGGGATGAGGCCCTTTGCAGCGATCTATTCCACATTTATGCAGCGCGCTTATGATTCCGTCGTGCACGACGTGGCGATACAAAACTTGCCCGTCCGTATGCCGATGGATCGCGCAGGCCTTGTGGGCGCGGACGGTCAGACGCATGCGGGCGCATTTGATATCGCCTATCTCGGTTGTTTACCGAACATGGTGATCATGGCCGCAGGCGATGAGGCGGAACTCGTTCATATGACATCGACTGCGGTGGCTTATGACGAAGGGCCGATCGCTTTCCGTTATCCGCGTGGCGAGGGCGTGGGCGTTGATCTTCCAGAGACAGGAAAAATCCTAGAGATCGGTAAAGGCCGTATTGTGCGTGAGGGCGAGCAGGTCGCGATCGTGTCGCTCGGCGGCCGCCTTGCTGAGGCGCTCAAAGCCGCTGACACGCTTGAGGCGCATGGCCTTAAAACGACCGTTGCGGACGCTCGTTTCGCCAAACCGATCGATCACGCCATGATTGAACAATTGGCGCGGCATCATGAGGTGGTGATTACAATTGAAGAAGGCTCGGTTGGCGGCTTCGGCGCCTTTGTCTTGCATCATCTGTCAGACATCGGATTGCTGGATACTGGCCTGAAAATCCGTACCATGACGTTGCCGGATGTCTTCCAGGATCAGGACAGCCCAGCCAAAATGTATGACCGCGCGCGGTTGAATGCGCCACAAATCGTTGAGACGGCGTTGAAAGCGCTGGGGCGCTCTGCTGAGATCGTCAATCTCAGAGCCTGAGTCGGTTGAGCGCGCGCCTGGATGAATTCCTGGTTGCGCGCGGCCATTACACTAGTCGCGCGCGTGCCCAGAATGCAATCAAGGCGGGTTTCGTACGCGTTAACAACGCGGTTGTTCTCAAGCCCGCGCACAAAGTGTCAGGCTCGGATGTGGTCACGGCCGCGGGCGACGTTCACCCGTATGTTTCGCGTGGCGGCGTTAAATTGGCGGCCGCACTGGACGCTTTTGGCGTCAATCCGCACGGAATCAAATGTCTCGATCTTGGGGCGTCCACAGGCGGCTTCACAGATGTTCTCTTGCGGCGCGGCGCGGCGAAGGTTTACGCTGTCGATGTGGGGCGGGGCCAGTTACACCCGTCGCTGAAGGACAACCGCGTTGTCAATATGGAAAAAACCCACGCTAACGATTTAACCGCGACGTTAATTCCCGATACGATTGACCTGATCGTCTGTGACGTCAGTTTCATCAGTCTGAAAAAAGCGCTGCCCCCAGCATTATCGCTTACGGGAAATTCCGCGCAGCTCATTGCGCTTGTAAAGCCGCAATTTGAGGTGGGTCCGGAACAGATCGGCAAGGGCGGGATTGTCAAACCGGGACGTGATAACGCAGGAGGCGTCGCGGAGGATATCGGCGACTGGATTGATGGCCAGGCGGGATGGCGGTTTGGAGGCTATATAGCGAGCCCGATCACCGGGGGCGACGGTAACAGGGAGTTTCTTCTTGCGGCGTCAAAATAATGCAAAGGCCCCTGCGCCTGTTCGCATGCTTGATGTAACCATTGACGAGATCGGTGCAAAGGGCGATGGCGTTGCGGCTGTTGATGGCGAAGCGCTGTATATTCCTTACACGGCGCCGGGCGACACCGTCCGCGTCGAGGCGGGCGGGAAATTTGGATTCGTTCAAAAGGTCTTGAACCCGTCGATGCATCGCCGATCGCCAGACTGTCCGTTGTACGCAAAGTGCGGGGGCTGCGCGTTACAGCACGTGACCCGAGACTTTTATCGGAATTGGAAGCGCACCCAAATCGAGAATGCGCTTGTAAGCGCAAAAGTCGTCTGTGAGTCGCTCGCCGAGACGGTCTGGTTGCCGCCAGCGACGCGCCGGCGCGCACAATTCTATGTGGAACGGCGCGACAGAGAAATGGGCCTTGGCTTTTATCAACGCCGCTCACGAAAATTAGTGAATGTCGGCGCCTGTCCAATTCTTCATCCGGCGCTAAACGCCGCACTACCGGCGTTGCGCGGCATTGCCGAAAATACGCCGGGAGAGTGGGCGTCTTTTTCCATGGCGGTGACCCTTTGCGATAATGGACTTGATCTTGATTTCGCCAGCCAACGAGACCTGGCGGAGCCGACACCGCAAGAAATCGCTCGTTTGTCGGCTGTGTTGCGCTCCGCCGATGTCGTGCGCGCGTCGATAAATGGCGAGGTTTTTTTGACACTGTCGCCGCCTATTGTCGGCGTGAGTGGAATAGAGGTCACGCCGCCGGCCGGCGGTTTCCTTCAGGCGAGCTCGGAGGGCCAGGCTGCATTAATCGACCTTGTCGTCCCTGCCGCCGGTAAAGCGAAAAAAGTCGCAGACCTTTTTTCAGGATGCGGCACATTTTCATTACCGCTTGCGAGAACGGCGAGCGTCGCATCTTTTGACACTGACCTTCCATCGATAAGCGCCCTGAAACAAGCGGCCGCTTCTAACCAATCGGATGGCCTGCGACCCGTTAACGCTCAGGCGAGAAATCTTTTCGAACGCCCGCTTATGGCTGCCGAGCTCAATGCGTTTGACGCCATCGTTCTCGATCCGCCGCGCGCCGGCGCCATTCATCAGGCGCGCGAAATTGCAAAATCGAAGGTACGGAGAATTATTTCTGTCTCCTGCAATCCCAAATCATTTGCGCGCGACGCAAAGATAATCTGCGACGGAGGCTACCGTTTGACGCAGGTGACGCCCGTGGATCAATTTGTTTACTCTCCTCATATCGAACTCGTTGGGGTTTTTGACCGGGAATAAGATCCATGTCTTTTGCTGAAACATTGTCAGCTCAGGTCAAGCGAACGGCCTACACCGCTTCGCAAGCAAGCCGCGTCGCCTGGTACGTCGGGCACTACGCAATGGGTCGCCATCTGATGGGGCCGATGTCGCAGCCGGGGCACGCGCCCCTGGCGGATCAATCGGCGCCCCTCGATCGGAAGCGTTTGCAAAAACAATTCCGCGCTTTGTTCGAGCGTGATTGGCGCAATATCGCGGCGGGTGTCTATAAAATGCCGCAAGAAGTCAGAGGGCTGAAGTCGCCTGCTCGCCTCGCAAGCGCAAGCCGGGATTATCTCCGCGACGCGCGGGCTGTCGCCCGCCGTCAAAAAGAACGTGGACATTCAGAAGTCTTACGTGCAGACACGCGCGAAAAATTTCCGCGCTATTTCCTCCAAAATTTTCATTATCAAACCGATGGTTGGCTCTCGGAGCAATCGGCCGACCGCTATGACATGCAGGTCGAGACGATATTCACCGGCGCAGGTCATGCGATGCGCCGCCAGGCGTTGCCGTTTGTCAGGGATGCAATCGCCGATCGCGATCCGTCAGAGGTCCGATTGGTCGATTTGGGTTGCGGTGACGGAGGGTTTTTGCTTGGCGTGAAAGAGAATTGGCCGCGCCTTCACTGCACGGCGCTCGATTTGTCACCCGCTTATCTTGGGAAGGCTCAAGCGCGGCTGGGGCGCTTTGACGATATTGTGTTCAAGCGGCGCGCGGCCGAAGACAGCGGGTTGCCGCCGCAGAGTGCAGATATTGTGACCGCGGTTTATCTCTTTCACGAATTGCCGCCAAGGGTTAGGGAAGCCGTCGTGAGTGAGATCGCGCGGATCTTAAAGCCTGGCGGGTCAATGATCCTTGTAGACACTATTCAGTATGGTGATGAACCGGGCTTCGATATACTGCTGGAGAATTTCCCACGCGGCCTCCATGAGCCCTATTATGATAGTTATTGCAAAATGGATTTGGAGGAGCTCTTTGGACAATGCGGATTCTCGCGCCAGGATGAGTCGCTCGCCTTCCTGAGCAAAGTGACGCATTTCGTCAAAACGGCCGAATAACTGGCTTTTTTCACAAATCTATAGATTTTTCAGTTCCAGAATGAACTGATTTCGACTTTCCACCGACTTATTATTTAAAGACCCTGTTAAGCGGGAGGGAAGAAACCATGCGTCGCGATGCAGCGCGCATTCTCGATGAATATCTGGCTGCCAGCGCGCGGGCTGGGGGGCGGGATGCGTTTGATCGCCTGGCGCGTCGCTGGCAGCCGAAGCTTGTGGCGCACGCCTACCGTCTGTCAGGCGATCGTGAGACGGCGAGCGACGCAGTGCAGGAAAGTTGGGCCGATATCGTACGAGGATTGCCGCGCTTGCAGGATGCGGCGGCGTTCCCCGCCTGGGCGTATCGAATTGTGACGAGGCGTGTCGCCGATCAGATTAAGGGTCGTCAGCGCGAGCGCACCTTTACGGTCAGATACGCTGCAGAACCAGCGGCGCAATCGCTTTCGTCTGCGGCGATCGAGGCGCAAGCTGATCGCTCGCCGCTCGTTCGCGCCATCGAAGCATTGCCGCAAGACCAACGTGCGGCGGTTGCGCTCTTTTACCTGGAAGAATTTACGATTTCGGAAATTGCGATTGCGCTCTCTGCGCCTGTTGGAACGATAAAAACACGCTTGTCGACGGCGCGCCGGAAATTACGTTTAAGCCTGGAAGAAAGGACATCCCATGTCGAGACTTGATCACGAAATTGCAGAAGCTCTAGCTGCGGAGGATCGCGCGCTTCATGCCGAATTTGGCGAACTTGGATTGTTTGGGCAGCTTGGCAGCTTGTTCAAAGGAAAACTTGCATGGTTATCGCTGTTTACGATCATCATAGGGACATTAGCGACTATTCTGGGCTTTTACGCAGCGTGGAAATTCGCAACTGTCGACAGTATTGAGGGGATATTACACTGGGGCGCGATCGCGACGGCGGCGTTTGGTACACAGATGATGATCAAACTTTGGAGCTGGATGCGCATGGAGACAAATCGGACGTTGCGGGAAGTAAAACGATTGGAGCTTCAAGTCGCTCGATTGCAGGCGGATAAAGAACGATAGGGATTATTCTGCGCCGATTCATTTAGGCCGGATTGTGACTATGAGATGAACACTGGCGCATAGTCACTCTTCCAGTGAAGCCGTGATACGCGCCGGCCGGCTTTAGAATGTGGCTGAAAAAAGCGGCCGGTCGTTCGAAATGCCTGCGCGTTTCATGCCGTCGGAATTCCAGGCGAAAGCAATCTCCCCATCGCGCGATACGGCGATCACGCCGCCGTCGCCTCCAAGGCGACCAACGTCTTTGATCAATTCGTTCGCGGCCTGTTGTAGACCGGCGCCTTGGTAACGCACGCGGCTCGCTACGTCCTGTGCCCCGCCAGCCAGGATGAAATATTCGCCGAGCCCCGTGCAGGAGGTCGCGACGAATTCGTCCGCCCACGTCCCTGCGCCGATCAAGGGCGTGTCTCCGACACGGCCTTCAAGCTTGCCGAAGACCCCGCCGGTCGATGTGGCGGCGGCGAGGTGGCCGGTATTGTCGAGAGCGACAGCGCCGACCGTGCCGTGACCGAGTTCGGCTTCAGTCATCTCCTCGGGCAGAACACCAATGGGCGTCACATAGTAAGCCGCCGGATTGTCAACAAAGTCGAGGCCGTTTTTACGGCAGAAATTTTCAGCGCCCTTTCCCGTCAACATGACATGTGGCGTCTTATCCATGACCGCGCGCGCCGCCTTAATAGGACTTTTTAAATGCGCGACGGCGGCGACGGCGCCTGCGCGTCGCTTTAGCGACGGCAGCTCGGAAGGAGCGCCGCCCACCATTATCGAGGCGTCGAGTTCGGCGTATCCCGCCTGATTTGGCGGCGCGCCCTTGCCGGCGATGTAATGGCCGCTTTCTTCCATCGAGATGACCATCGCCTCAACAACGTCGACCGCAGGCCTTCCGTCCAAGAGCATTTTTTCGCCTTCCGCCGTCAGGCCCGCAAGATGCTCATTGGCTTTCGAATAGTCTCGGCCCGCGCGTGCGCCGGCGCCGCCGTGCAGTGCGAGTGCGATCTTTGATGAAGTGGTCATGATGGTGATCCCGCATTGGAGCCTGCTTTCTATGACACGCCTAGCCAAAGGCGTCAGCAAGATTTATGAGAGCCTTTCGACCACAGGAGATATGTATGGCGCGGTTAGCGTTGGTGCGGCATGGGCAGAGCGAATGGAATCTAGCGAACCGGTTTACCGGCTGGGTGGATGTCAAACTCACCGAAGAAGGCGAGGCGCAGGCGAAGAGAGCCGGGGCCTTATTGAAGGAGACGGGCGTTGAGTTCTCAGGCGCTTACACGTCCGTCCTGCAACGCGCGATCAAGACTCTTTTTCTTGCGATGGAAGAAATGGATCGCCTGTGGTTACCGGTAATCAAGGATTGGCGATTGAATGAGCGCCATTATGGCGGTCTCACCGGACTTGATAAAAAAGAAACCGCGGAACAACACGGGGCCGATCAGGTGAAAATCTGGCGGCGCAGTTATGATATTCCGCCGCCGGAGATGTTGGAGGACAGCCCATACAACGCGGCGAACGACCTGCGCTACGGCGCTCTTAAACCTGCCGACATTCCTCTGACAGAGTCATTAAAGACGACGCTCGATCGGGTGCAGCCCTATTGGGAAGCGGAAATCGTCCCGCGTCTGATTGCAAATGAATCGCTCATCATCGCAGCCCACGGTAATTCTTTGCGGGCGTTGGTGAAACTTATGTTCGACGTTTCCAAGGACGATATCGTCAACGTGGAAATACCGACAGGCAATCCGCTCTTGATTGATTTGAAGCCCGGGTCGGTCTCGCCGGCCGATGCGCAATATCTGGATAAGGACCGCGCAAGCGCGCTGCCAGCCCTGCCCTAACGGTCTAGCGCTTCGCCGCATCCGCGGCGATCAGGGCGGCTACTTCCATTTCCATTTTTCCTCCTGGGCTGATCGCCCCCAGCAAATGATCAAGAACGCTCTCATCACCGGAGAGCGCGCAACGCTCTTTGACCTCGTTCAGGTTCAATTCGTGACGCATGCCGCGCATCAAGGTCGTTACATCGGTTTTGATCGTTGCGATGGCCGGCGCGTCCGTGCCGCGCCGAGCGGTGAGTTCATTGTTCATAAAGAAGTAGCTGTAGGCGTGTTCATCGATGAACAGATGCGCCACATAGTTTGAATGTTCATCAGGCGAGAGATTGCCAAAAATCTCTATGGCGAGCGCGACCGAGTCAGGCTGGAGATTGTCCGAGTAGATACAATCACGCGGCGGCGATGGTTCTTCTCGGTTCATAAAATACTCGATAGACCAGAACATGAGCGCTCGCACTGTGGGCCGCAGCTTTTCGCCGGTCGCGGTTAATCGGTACTCAGTGCGGCCGTCGCCCGTCGGCGCAGTGATCAAGGACGCCTCGTCGAGTTCTTTGAGCCGCTTGCTTAAGAGGTTTGTTCCGAGGCCGGGGAGGGCCGCATGAATGTCGCCAAACCGCAGCGGACCGAGAAACAGCTCTCTGAGAATCAAGAGCGTCCAACGTTCGCCGAGAAGGTCGAGCGCATAGGCGAGGATACAATCCTGATTGTAAGTCCTTGACATTCCTAAGAATTCCTCCGGGCGCGCCGCCTTCGCGACATCATTTCTTGTTGTTTTTCGTCTTGTACCATAGTGCGAGGCTCATAAAAATATTCTTGACACTTTAATTTTATATAGTATACGCAGTGGTGTACTTTTAGACCCGCTAAGGCCAAAGGAGGCCATTCGATGAAAAAAATTCTTTCCACCGGAATGATCGCTGCGCTTGGAATGTTCGCCAGCGCCGCTTCAGCAAGCACGACGCAAGAAAACGTCGCTTTGTGCGTTGCGGCATTAGACAGTCAGGGCATTGCGTCCAGCGCTGATTACGCGCCGAAGTTCAAAGGAAGCCGCGGCGGCGGCTTGAAGAAGGTCACCCTTTTGCTGACGCCCCTGTCCGGCGACGGCGACCGTATTGAAGCAATTTGCAGCATCAAGCGCGGCGAGGTCGTCGATATTGCTGTGAAAAACTAGCACCCGAAAGTCTGGGCGTTCGACCCTTTGTCCAGACAAACTAAAACGCCCGCCAGTTTTGGCGGGTGTTTTTTGTAGCCAATTGATCGTATTTATTCGGACGCGGTCAGCGATCGATATGCCGTGCGCGTCATGCGTTCGCTGTTGATGAACCCTTGGCCCCAATCATCAGCATATTTTTTCAAAGGATCGGCGGCGACAACGGCGTCCTCGTCAAGACCCTTGTCAATTTGCGCTTGGACCAATGAGCGAACGTCTTTCAGCATCGTGACGGTTTTCTGTAAATCATCACGTGTCGCTAGCGGGCCATGGCCGGGAATGATCTTTGTTTCCTCATCGGTCTTTTTCAAAACCCACTCATGGGTCTCAATGTATCCGCCAAGATCACCGCCCGCCTCCAGGTCGATAAACGGAAAACCGCCATTGAAAAAGACATCGCCCATATGGACGACATTCTTGTCCTTGAAGAATATAATCGCGTCGCCGTCCGTGTGGGCGTTTTGTGGATGGGCGATGTAGATGTCCCGGTCATTCCAGTAAAAGGAAATAGACTTGGAAAAAGTGATCACCGGCAATGCTGCTTCAGGAGCCGGTGGGGTTACATTTCCGCCAGCGCGCGTGAGCCCTTCTTTGAGGCGTTTGCGAACGTTATCATGGGCGACGATATGAGCGCCGCCTTCGCCGAACGCCTCATTGCCGCCAGTGTGATCGCCGTGGAAATGGGTGTTGATGACAAAGGCGACGTCTTTGTCTGTGATCGTCTTAATCGCCGCCATAATCTTTTCAGAGAGAGGCGCAAACTGATCATCAACAATGAATGCGCCATCGTCGCCGACAGACAGCCCAATGTTGCCGCCCGCGCCTTGCAACATATAGAGCCCCTCGGTCACCTCGATGGGCTTGATCTCAACGTCTGAGAAATCTCGCTGTGCGGCGGCCGAGGATGCGACGAGCAGAGCGCCGGCGAACGCAGTGATAAATGGTCTCATAAATTTCCCCTTCCTGAGAATTTTCGATCTGGTAACAGGTGGCCAGAGGAAAGCGAAGTCACAATCGCTTGCATTTAGACGCTGTGGTCAAATCTTGCGAATTTCTAATCGTTATCAGCAGGATATGTTGCAGGCCAACCGCCCGTCCGGTAAGGGAGTGAGCTTGTTTTGGAGATGAATCGATGAGTTGGAGTCCAGACGCGTGGCGCGCAAGACCCGCCCGCCATATCCCTGAAGATTACCCGGACAAAGACCATCTTTCGACGGTTGAGCGGGAGTTGGCGGGGTATCCGCCGCTGGTATTTGCTGGTGAAGTGCGAACCCTACGCGCGGCTCTGGCGGACGTGGCGCGCGGGGAAGCATTTTTGCTTCAGGGGGGCGACTGCGCAGAAAGCTTCAAGGAATTTCATCCGGACAATATCCGCGACACGTTCCGCGTCTTACTTCAAATGTCGGTGGCGCTGACGTTTGGCGCAGCCATGCCGGTTGTGAAGGTTGGCCGGATTGCGGGGCAGTTCGCCAAGCCTAGATCGTCGCCCACAGAAACGTCGAACGGAACAACGCTCCCAAGTTATCGAGGCGATAATATTAACGGGATGGAGTTCGAGCACGCCGCGCGCCAACCGGATCCGACCCGGCTTTTGAGAGCGTACGGGCAGGCGGCGTCGACGCTCAACCTAATCCGAGCGTTCGCCACCGGCGGTTATGCGGATTTGCATAACGTCCATCGATGGAACCTCGAATTTGTGTCCAATAATCCGCAGGTCGATCGCTACCGGTCCCTGGCGGACAGGATTTCTGAAGCGATTACATTTATGGAAGCCTGCGGCGTCACAGGCCGCGAAGTGCGCGCGCTGCGCGAAGTGAGTTTTTACACAAGCCACGAAGCGCTGCTGCTCGGTTACGAAGAGGCGATGACCCGCGTCGATTCCACCACGGGCAATTGGTACGACACGTCCGCGCATATGGTCTGGATTGGGGATCGAACGCGTCAGCCGGACGGTGCTCATGTGGAGTTTTGCAGCGGGATTCAGAACCCGATCGGCGTTAAGTGCGGCCCGACACTTAATGCGCAAGACCTCCTGACGCTTCTGGATAAGCTTGACCCGGACAATGAAGCGGGGCGCATCGTCCTGATAGCCCGGTTCGGCGCGGAAAATGTGGAAGCGGGATTGCCGCCGCTCGTGCGAGCCGTGACCGAAGCTGGCCGCAACGTCGTCTGGTCCTGTGATCCCATGCACGGAAACACCATCAAAGCGGAAAACGGCTATAAAACCCGGCGGTTTGAGTCTGTCCTGGCCGAAGTTCGCTCGTTCTTCGATGTGTGTCGTTCAGAAGGCGCCCACCCTGGCGGCGTTCATTTTGAGATGACAGGCCAGAATGTCACTGAGTGCCTCGGCGGCGCGCAAGACATTTCCGAAGCCGACTTGTCGTCGCGTTACCACACGCATTGCGATCCGAGACTGAACGCAAGTCAGGCGCTAGAGCTCGCCTTTATTCTTGCTGATAAGTTAAAATTTGATCGTGAAGCCCGGAATTAAAGGGCTCGGCGGTCCCGGATGAAACACCGGGAAATATTGTTTGATGCTCTCGCGGGATGCGCCAAGCCTCCACACTGGTTACTCTCACGATAACGTATTTTGTGTGAGAGAGGCGTTAAGTGTCTGCGGCGGCGGCGAAAAATTCGGAAGCCACAACCCTCCGGGCAGGGATCGTCGGCGCTGGCGTATTCGGCGGATATCATGCGCAAAAATATGACGCCCTTGACGACGTTGCGCTGACCTCAATCTTTGACACGGATATTAGCCGAGCAAAGGCTTTGGCGGATCGCTTCGGGGCGACTTTCTACACAGATTATTCGTTGTTCCTTAAAAGCGTAGATCTCGTATCAATCACGTCGCCCGCCACGACCCATTTCGATATGGCCCGCGCCGCTATCTCTGGCGGAAAGCACTGTCTGGTTGAAAAGCCGATCGCGCTTGAGGCGACACAAGCGTCGGCGCTTATCGAACAGGCGGCGCAAGCCAGCGTGCGCTTGCAAGTGGGGCATCAGGAGCGTTTTGTCGCCAACGCGGCGAAGCTGTTTCAAGACGCAGAAAATGTGGATGACGTCGTCTGGCGTCGTTGCGGCGTCGGGACAGGGCGTTGCGAGGATGTAAGCGTCGTCTTTGACTTGATGATTCATGACTTGGATCTCGCGCGGCAATTCGACTTTGGGGAGCCCCTTTCGATCCATGCGGCGGGCGATGAAAATGAAGTCAGCGCCGTCCTGAACTTTGCAAACGGGCGTCGGTTTGAATTTTTTGCGAGCCGTCGCGCGTCAATTCAGGACCGATCAATGGCGGTCAAGTGCGGCGATCAAAGCATGCGTTACGACTTCGCTGTCAAGAACAGGAAAATCGCCGATCCCCTGATGGCTAGTGTCGAGAGTTTTGTAACCTCAGTTCGGAATAATGAGCCAACGGCGATTTCCGGCGAGGATGGTCTGCGCGCATTGGAGTGGGCTTGCGCAATCGAAGAAGCGTGGCGCGCCAGCGCGGCGATGATGGAAGAGGCGGTGGCGTGAACGGCGTCGCGAACTTGTCGCTTGTTGAGAATAGCCAACTGGGTGAAATCGCCTTCATCGATCTCAAAGCGCAGCAGAAACAAATCCGTAGCCGTATTGAAAAACGTCTAGGCGATATTCTCGACCATGGACGTTACATCGCCGGACCGGAAATCGAAGAATTTGAACAAGCGCTCGCCGATTGGACCGGAGCTGCTGGCGCTGTCGCCTGCGGCAGCGGGACAGCCGCACTTATCCTGCCGCTTCTGGCGCTTGGTGTTAAGGCCGGTGACGCCGTTTTCCTACCTGCGTTCACGTATAACGCGACCGCAAATGCCGTGTTGCTGGCGGGTGCGACGCCGGTTTTCGTCGATGTCGATCCGAAAACCTTTAATATCGATCCTGACGATTTGGAACGACGCCTATCTGATGTGAAAAATGCCGGACGTCTTGCGCCGCGCGCCATTATTCCAGTGGATATTTTCGGGTCGCCAGCAGATTATCCAAGACTGTCGGAGATCGCCGCGCGAGAGGGGCTATTCCTGTTAGCGGACGGCGCGCAAAGCTTTGGCGGCGCCATCGGCGATCGCTCCGTAGGAAATCTTGCGCCTGTAACCGCGATGAGTTTTTTTCCCGGAAAAGCGCTTGGCGCATATGGCGACGCGGGCGCGGTTTTGACGCAAGACGCTTCGCTGCTGGAAGCGTGGCGGTCGATTCGGTGGCACGGCACCGACGACATGCGAAAAAATTCTATCCGTGTCGGGTTCAACGGGCGCATGGATAGTATCCAAGCAGCCGTCTTGCTTGAGAAGCTCGCCATTGCCGATGAAGAGTTGGACGCCCGCCGGCGTATCGCTGCATACTTCGACGATCGATTAGCGTCTGTCGCGCGGCCGCAAGAACATGTGCGAGACGCGCGATCGGGGTACAATTATTATTCGATACGGATTGACGGTCGTGATGGTGTCGCCGCGAGGCTCAAAGCGCGCGGCGTGCCGACAGCGGTCTACTACGCAACACCGCTTCACAAAATGCCGGCCTTCTCAGACTATGCGCCTGATGGTGGGTTGCCGGTGACCGAAGCCCTTTGCACTGATATTTTGTCGTTGCCCATGCATCCCTATCTGACGCCAGACCAGATGACTTATATTTGCGACTGCGTTACCGTTTCCTTGGGTGCGTAACGTCTTTTGCGGGATGCTCCTTCCAGCAAAAAGACGGCGATGGAACCGATTAAGATGAGCGCCAACGCCGCGGGCGACGCATCTGTGAGGCGTTCATCAGAAGCCAATCGATAAACACGCGTCGCGACAGTTTCATAGTCGAACGGCCGCAGTAGCAGCGTGGCCGGCAATTCCTTTGCGATATCAATGAAGATGATCAACGCCCCTGCGGCGATCGCGCCACGGCATAGCGGGAAATGAACCACCGTCACCGTACGTTGAGGGCTTGCGCCAAGGCTGCGGCTAACGGCTTCCATATCCGGCGAAATCTGTGAAAGCCCGCTCGACGCGCTGTTGTAGCCAATGGTCAAAAAACGCGCCGTATACGCATAAAGTAGGAGGAAAACCCCTGCGCTGACTGTCGATACGAACGGCGCTGAATTTACGGTTGTTAATATGCCAATAGCGATCACCGCGCCGGGCAACGCATATCCTAGCGTTGCAATGCGGATGACCGCCGATATAGCGCGGTTCCTTGATTGATTTCTTGCCGCATACGCCAGAATGATCGCAAGAAAAGAAATCAAAACAGCGCCAGCCCCAGCGGTCAGACCAGTATTCAAGATTGAGGCGCCGAGCCCGCGCGTCGCGCCGACCGAAGTCGCCTCCGGTAATGCCGCCAGTAAGGTAACGACAGGAATAAGGAATCCGAAAAGAATCGGGAGTAAGCAAAACACAACCGCCGCAGCGGCATGAGCTGGGGATAGTTTTATCCGCTGGTCGCCTCGAAGCGCTCTGGCGCTTTCGTTGCTGCGCCCGCGGCGATTGATCTGTTCCAGGAGCACCAGGAGCATGGCGATAAGAAAGAGACCGGCTGCGAGTTGGGATGCGGAGGTCAAATCGCCTAAGCCATACCATGTACGGAAGATGCCCGTTGAGAGTGTCTTTACGCCAAAATAGTCAGCGACGCCGTAGTCGGCTGCTGTTTCCATCAATGCGAGGGCCAGGCCGCCCGCGAGCGCCGGCCGGCTGAGAGGAATTATGACACGTCTCAATGCGGCGCCGGGCGCAGCCCCGAGACTTCTTGCGGCTTGAAGGTAAGCGTCGGACCGTGCGGAAAGATCGGCGCGCATCGCAAGATAGACATAAGGGTAGACGCCGAGCGTTAAAATGAATGCGGCGCCGGGCAGGTTTCGTATTTCAGGGAGCGACAATCCCCTCAATGCGCCGAAGGGGGATAGTAAATCAGCATACGTATAAGCCACAATATAGCTTGGGATCGCAAACGGAAGCACGAGCGCAATCGAAAGAAAGCGGCGGCCGGGAAATTCCGTTAAGGTCACTAATGCGGCGCTTACCGCCCCAATCAGGATCGCGGCGGCGCCGACTAATAAACAAAGCGTTAGCGTGCCCGATAAGTATGAGACGCCATTGGCTGACGCCAAATACAAGCCGCCGGTCCGAGTGAAAAGGCTGGCGAGCACCGCAACGATCGGGGCTGCGGTAAAAACGGCGAGGCTGAAAATAGCGATTTGCCCGGCCGGAACCCGGCGGCGAACAAGAGTCGTAGGGGACGTGGGTGCAGCAATCGACGGCATTGCAAAGGACTATCATTCTTAATTAGATGATCCTAGAGGATTTGGCCCATGAGCCTTGCGCTAGAAAATATCCAACACCGCTTCGGCGAAACTCTTGCTGTGGCCGATGCTTCACTGCGGGCGGACCCCGGCGAAATCGTCTGCCTGTTTGGGCCGTCTGGTTGCGGCAAAACAACTCTATTGCGTCTCGCCGCCGGACTGGATCGCCTGCAATCGGGGATAATTGATCTTGACGGCATCCGGATTTCCGGTCCCGAAACCCATGTTCCCCCCCAAAACCGAGCCATTGGTTTTGTGTTTCAGGATTATGTCTTATTCCCGCATTTGACGGTCGAAGAAAATGTCGCGTTCGGCGTCAACCAGTTGGCGCGCCGCGAGCGCCGTGATCGCGTAACGGCTGAACTTAGCGCTGTGGATCTCACGGGCTTCGCCGCACGATACCCCCACGAATTATCGGGCGGCCAGCAACAGCGGGTCGCCTTAGCGCGCGCATTCGCCCGGCGGCCGCGCGCCATGCTTCTGGACGAGCCATTTGCGAGCATTGACGCTGTGCGCCGCCGTCGGCTTCGCGATGACGTACGCGCGATTTTGAAAAGTCATGAAACGGCGACGATCCTCGTAACGCACGACCCCGATGAAGCGTTGGCGATTGGCGACAGGATTGCGGTGATGCATGAAGGGCGTATCATCGAGGCGGCGTCGCCTGAAGAGCTGTTCCAGCGCCCGCAAACGCCTCAAGGCGCGGCGATTTTTCCCGGAGCCCAAACCATTCGCGCTGAAGCGCACGACGGTCATCTGTATACGGTTTTTGGTGATCTCAAAGCCGATGCGTTGGCGGGGGAGTCTGCGATCGTCATCATCAGGGATGGCGGTGTTGCAGTTCGAAAGTCGCCATCGGGTCCAGCCTGCGTGACCGACCTTCGATTTGTCGGCCCGAATTGGCGGGTTAGGCTCCGCGGAGGTTCAGACGGCGACATCTTATTTGCCGACGCCGTTGAGCCAATTGAACCAGGCGAAAACGTCACTGTCGATTTTGATCGCGCTCATGTCCACGTGTTTGCGGCCAGTTGACGTTAGCTGCCGCTGCGCGTAGCAACATCCAACTGCGAATGACTCGCAACTAAATTATCGGAGGCGGCGAAAGTGTTTTCTCGATCAATTCTACCAATTGCCCTCGCCGGGATGGCGCTTTTTTTGGCGTCGTGCGGAGAAAAATCGAAATCGGATAGCGAAGATGAGGCGGCGGTTTCGGCGGCGGCCGGAGAAGTAAATGTCTATTCGGGGCGTCATTACGACAATGATCTGGTTCTCTTTGATGAGTTCACCGAACAAACTGGCGTTGAGGTAAACTTGATTGAAGGCCGCGGCGACGCGCTTATTGAACGAATCGCGCAAGAGGGAGCAGATAGCCCTGCGGACCTTTTTATCACGGCTGACGCCGGAATTTTATGGCGCGCCGACCAGCGTGGGATCTTCCAACCCTTGAATGATGCACCAATCGAGGCGCGTGTCCCGCCGCAATTCAGGCATCCCGACGGCCATTGGATTGGCGTGTCGAGCCGCGCGCGGGTCGTGATTTACAACGAGGAACTAGGGTTGCCCGCCGGGCTTTCGACGTACCTGGATCTGGCGAAGCCTGAGTTTAACGGCATGATCTGCGTTCGGCCTTCGTCCAATATTTATAATCAGTCATTGCTGGCGTCGATCATTGCAAATCATGGAGAGGCTGCAGCAGAGGAGTGGGCCGCGGGCGTTGTGGCAAACTTTGCGCGCAAACCGCAGGGCAATGACACTGCTCAGATTGAAGCGGTCGCCGCAGGAATATGTCAGCTCGGGATCGTCAACAGCTACTATGTTGCGCGTTTTTTCGACTCTGGTGATGCCGACAAAGATGCAATCGGCGCGAAAATCGGCGTCCTCTTCCCGAGCCAGGAAACGACAGGCGCTCATGTGAATATTTCGGGCGCTGGCGTCGTGGCCAACGCGGTGAATATTGAAAACGCTAAAAAGCTCGTTGCGTTCCTGTTGCAGGATGACGTGCAAGCGCGTTTCGCCCAAGGCAATAATGAGTATCCTGTTGTTGAGGGAGTGTCGCCGCAAGGACCCGTGACGGCATTGGGTTCGTTCAGCGCCGACGATGTTTCTGTCACCGCATTCGGAGAGAAACAGGCCAAAGCGATCGAAATCTTTGACCGGGCCGGTTGGCAGTGACCCTTCGCGTCATGGTTGTTTTTTCGCAACAGGTCCGAAAAGCTTCCTGTCCGTGGTTCCAGCGATGATATAACGTTGATATAACATCAGCGAGCTTGAGGGAGCGGCGCATGGCTGATGATGAAAAAAAGAACGGCGATCATAATCCTGCCGGTCTCACTAAAAATGAAAAACTGGTCTGGGAGGCCCTGTCGGCGGGCAAGGACCCTTTAAAGGCCTATGAGATCCTAGACATCCTGAAGGAAAAGGGCGTGCGAGCGCCCATGACGGTCTATAGGGCGCTCGACGGCCTGGAAGAAAAGGGCTTTATCCATAAGCTGGAAGGGATGAACTCGTTCGTTCCTTGTAATCATGACGGCCCACACCCCATCCAGGCATTTCTGGTGTGCGTCAAATGCGCGAGCGTCGAAGAGGTGGACCTGGACGGCGTCGAATCGGGGCTGATGCCGGCGATCCGCCGAACCGGTTTTGGAATGCATACCGCAAGGCTCGAGGTGAAAGGCGCTTGCCTGAAGTGCGCTGCTTAGGGCGGTGCGCCTTGAGTATTGCGTACAAAGCACGATTTGGGCGCATTCGAACGGGATCGTATGCGAATCATTGACTCGCGATAATCGCATTCTAATGTCGATTTGCTCAGGCGTTTTTCGTTTTGAGCGTCGCGTATGCGGGAGAGACTGGCCTGACGGTCAGCGCCGAAGGAGCAACCGCCCCGGAAACTCTCAGGCAAAAGGACCGCGCGCGATTGATAAGGCTGGAAAAAATGCGCCTCATGCAGCGAGGTGAGCATTCACCGAAGGAGTAAGCGAGCGTCTTCCTAACAGCGCTTCGTGAAATCTCTCAGGTCCCATGACAGCCGGGGTCGCCGCTTGCGCGGCTAAACTCGAATGGGACCGCCTGATGACCGATCTGAAGAAAACCGCGTTGCATGATTTGCACTTATCGCTCAGCGCCAAAATGGTGCCGTTCGCTGGTTACGATATGCCTGTTCAATATCCGGACGGCGTCATGAAAGAGCATTTGCATACGCGTGCGAAGGCGGGGCTCTTTGACGTCTCTCATATGGGACAGGCCTTTCTCACGACAACGAAAACTGCTGTCGGCGGTCCGGACGCGCATGCGACTGTCGCGGACGCAATAGAATCCCTTGTTCCCGGTGAAATTCGTAAGTTGAAGAAAGGCGGGCTGCGCTATTCAGTCTTCCTAAACGACGAAGGCGGCGTTCTTGACGATTTGATGATTACGCGGCCTGCTGACGAAAATATGCAAGGCGTTCTTTTCCTAGTGGTGAACGCGGCGGTGAAGGAACAGGATTTCGCTTTATTGCAATCAAAGATCGGCGATGAAACCGATCTTGAGATTCTGGACGACCGGAGCCTGCTCGCCCTGCAGGGACCCAAGGCGGCGTCGGTTTTGGAAACGCTCGTTCCAGGCGTTTCAACGCAGGGCTTCATGACAATGGCTTTACGTGACTGGAACGGGACAGAAATTTTTGCGAGCCGTTGCGGTTACACCGGCGAAGACGGTTTTGAGATTTCTGTCCCAAATAGTCAGGCGGAAGCATTTGCGCGCGAACTCTTGGCAAATGATGAAGTGGCGCCGATCGGGCTTGGTGCGCGCGATAGTCTGCGCCTGGAAGCGGGGCTTTGCCTCTATGGTCACGATCTAACGCCCGAGACGACGCCCGTTGAGGGAAATATTTCTTTCGTTCTCGGCAAGCGCCGGCGCGAAGAAGGCGGTTTTCCGGGAGCGGATAAAGTTTTGGATCAATACCGCAATGGGGCGCCGACCTTGCGCGTTGGAATTAGACCGGAAGGACGCGCGCCCGCCCGTGAAGGCGTTGAAATTCAATCGCTGGAGGGAGAATCCATCGGTCGGGTTACGTCTGGCGGTTTTGGTCCTTCTGTCGGCGCGCCTGTGGCCATGGGCTATGTGGCGGCGTCCCATGCGGCGACGGGCGCGAAAGTGAATTTGATTGTTCGGGGTAAATCGTTGCCGGCGGAGATCATGGACATGCCCTTTGCGCCGCATCGCTATTTCAGAGGTTAGGAGCTTCAAAATGACAATGACCAAATACACAAAAGAACACGAATGGGTACGCATGGAAGGCGACGTCGCCATCGTCGGCATTACTGAGCACGCGGCGGAGCAGTTGGGTGATGTGGTGTTTGTCGAGTTGCCCGAGGTCGGGAAGACCTTCAGCGACGGCGACGATATGGCGGTTGTCGAATCGGTAAAGGCGGCTTCCGATGTTTACGCCCCAATCTCCGGCGACATTGTGGAGACAAACGGCGCCATCGTGGATGAGCCAGCGAAAGTTAATGAAGACCCGTCTGGCGCGGCATGGTTTGTGAAAATCAAACCATCGGATCCGTCGCAGCTGGAGGCCTTGATGGATGAAGCCGCATATAAGGAATATGCCGAAAGCGCTTAAGGGCGCGTTATGAGATTTCGTTTTTGAGGCTTCAAAAAAAACTTTCGAGTAGCAGAAAAGTACACCCAGTGAGATATCTTCCTTTATCTGATACCGACCGTCAGCAAATGCTTTCCGTCGTTGGCGCACGCTCAGTCGACGAGCTGTTCAGTGATGTGCCGAGCGACGCGCTAAACGTTGATATTGATCTCCCAAAACACCAAGGCGAACTTGAAGTCGAGCGCGCGATGCTCGCGATGGCGGCGAAGAATCGGGCCGCGAGCGCTGGACCGTTTTTCGTCGGGTGCGGGGCCTATAAGCACCACGTGCCGGCGACAGTCGACCATACCATTCAGCGTTCGGAGTTTTTAACCTCTTACACGCCGTACCAACCGGAAATTGCGCAGGGGACGCTCCAGTATTTATTCGAGTTTCAGACCCAGGTCGCCGCGCTGTTTGGAATGGATGTGGCGAACGCCTCGATGTATGACGGATCGACCGCGTGCGCGGAAGCGGCGCTGATGGCGAAGCGCGTGACGAAGCGCAGTAAGGTGATCTTGTCCGGCGCGCTCCACCCGCACTATGCGTCGGTCACACGGATGAATTCTGAATTGATCGGCGATACAGTCGAGGTAGCGCCCTTTAATGCGTTGGGCGACGAAGACCTTGCGAGCTTCATTGACGATGACACCTCGTGCGTTATTGTTCAGAACCCTGACGTGTTCGGAAATCTGCGCGATTTAACGCCGCTGGCCGAGGCGGCGCACGCGAAAGGCGCCTTGTTGATCGCTGTCGTTACAGAAGTTGTTTCGCTCGGTGCGATTAAAAGCCCTGGAGAAATGGGCGCCGATATTGTCGTCGGCGAGGGGCAGTCGATCGGCAATTCCCTGAATTTCGGCGGTCCCTATGTGGGGTTGTTCGCAACGCGACAAAAATATGTGCGGCAAATGCCTGGCCGTTTGTGCGGCGAGACGACCGATGCGGAGGGTAAGCGCGGCTTCGTTTTGACGCTTTCGACCCGTGAACAACACATTCGCCGCGACAAGGCGACTTCGAACATTTGCACGAATTCTGGTCTGTGCGCGCTCGCTTTTACAGCGCACATGACACTGCTTGGCGAGGTAGGGCTTCGACGTCTGGCGGCGCTAAACCACGAAAAGGCCTGCAAGACTTCTGAAGCGCTAGGCGCCATCGACGGCGTCGAACTTATCAACGATGCATTTTTCAATGAGTTTACCGTGCGACTGCCGGTTCCCGCCCACAGTGTGGTCGAAAAATTGGCGGCGAACGGTGTCCTCGGCGGCGTCGCAGGCGGACGTCTGTGGGCGGACGAAGAAGGCGCACAAAACCTTCTCATCGTGGCGGCCACTGAGTGCGCCAGCGATGCTGATATCGAAGCATTAGCGGCAGGTTTGAGGGGGGCTCTCTAGTCATGGCCATGAATTCTCAAGGGCGTCCCACAAGCGCATCAGCTACCGAAAGCGCGACGCAGGAAACAGCAACCGGTAATCGCGGCTTGCAAATCGAAGAGTCCCTGATCTTTGAAAAAGATGCGTTTGCGCAGACCGGTGTCGATCTGCCGCCGAGCGAAGGCGGGCGTAATCGGCTTGGGGGCTTGGAGCGGCGTTCTGATATCAATTTGCCAGGCCTTTCTGAGCCTGAAACCATGCGCCATTTCGTGCGGCTTTCTCAAAAGAACTATGCGATCGACATGGGGCCGTTTCCGCTCGGCTCTTGCACAATGAAACATAATCCGCGGCTGAACGAAAAAATGGCGCGCATTCCGGGTTTTGCCGATATTCACCCATTGCAGCCTCAGTCCACTGTTCAGGGTGCGCTCGAGTTAATCGATACGTTGGCGCACTGGCTCAAAGAAATGACCGGCATGCCCGCAGTCGCGATGTCGCCGAAAGCCGGCGCCCATGGTGAACTCTGTGGCATGATGGCCATCAAGGCCGCAATTGAAGCGCGCGGTGAAGGCGACACCCGCACGCGGGTTCTGGCGCCGGAATCTGCTCACGGCACAAACCCGGCGACGGCGGCGCAATGCGGCTTCAAGGTCGATGATATTCCCGCTGACGCCACAGGCCGCGTTGATCTTGCTGCGTTGAAAGAAAAATTAGGCCCGGATGTCGCCGGTATCATGGTGACGAACCCAAACACATGCGGTCTTTTTGAGCGCGACATCCGCGCGATCGCAGACGCGGTTCATGAAGCGGGCGGCTATTTCTATTGCGACGGCGCGAATTTCAACGCCATAGCGTGTAAGGCGCGCCCGGGAGACCTTGGCGTCGACGCAATGCACATTAATCTGCACAAGACGTTTTCAACGCCGCATGGCGGAGGCGGGCCTGGGTCGGGGCCGACGGTCTTGTCCGACGCGTTGGCGCCGTTCGCCCCCATCCCCTACGTTATTCATGATGAAGACGGTTACCACCTTGTGGAAACGCGTGCGGCGGCTCGATCTGAAATTGGCGCGAAGAGTTTTGGCCGGATGACGGCGTTCCATGGTCAGATGGGCATGTTTGTTCGTGCGCTCTCCTACATGATGAGCCATGGCGCGGACGGCGTCAGGCAGGCGGCGGAAGATGCTGTTCTCAATGCAAATTACGTCCAGGCGCGGTTACGTAAGGAAATGACGACCGCTTTTGATGGTTACTGTATGCACGAAGCGTTGTTTGACGATCGCTGGCTCAAAGGCACAGGTATTGAGACAATCGATTTCGCAAAGGCCATGATCGATGAGGGGTATCATCCGATGACGATGTATTTTCCCCTCGTGGTCCATGGGGCTATGTTGATCGAGCCTACAGAATCAGAATCCAGGCAAGAACTTGATCAATTCTGTGACGCGCTTTTAGCCCTCGCCAAAAAGGCGAAAGCAGGCGATGCGGACTTTTTCAAGGCCGCGCCCAAGCTTGCGCCACGCAGGCGGCTTGATGAAACGGGCGCCGCGCGCAAGCCCGTTTTACGTTGGACGCCGCCGGAGCCGGCGCAGGCGGCTGAATAGGCCCTGGAGCCCAAGCTCACCACGCGCGATCCGGCCGGATCGTCTGCGTCGCGCGCGCCTTGAATAACCGGTCGGTCGCTTTCTTGGTGCGGGCTAGAAGCGGCATTTCCACCCAATGGTGCGCGGCGACGGCGGCGGCGATTCCGAACCCGCCATAGGCGACGACAAGAATGACGTTATCGACTGAACCTGGGCCGGCAAAGTAGCTCAGCAGTTTTCCGACGATTAGGAATACCGGCACGTGGACGAGGTAAAGCGCATAGGAAATGTCGCCCGCCGCGATCAGATAACTGGGTGCGACGGCTGACCGGCTTCGTTCTATTGCGACAGCGCCATAAAGCAGGAGCGCATAGGGGGGCGTAAATATCAGCATACGCTCCATAAAATTTCCCATCACGTTTGGGTATAGTTCGTTCGCGCCAAGTACAAAAAGCAATGTCAACCACGCAGCGCCAAGTATGAGCGCTTGCGCGCCGAAGGCGACGACGCCGCGTTTCGCGGCGAGGGCGATAAAACAACCGACAATGAATTCAAGTGTCAGCGCATTCAGCCAAACCTTCGGTCCGGCGCCGAGTGTTCCAAAGTCGGCGGCCTGCGCCGCTATGACAACGCCAGCCCAGATGACGAGAAAGAGCGGCAGAAGACGCCGATGGAACAACAGGAACAGGGCGAAGGCCAGATAGAAGTAGATTTCGTGAACCAGCGTCCACCCAACCGGCAGAATGGGGTAATGATCGTTTGGCGCCAGTAAAAATGAGGAAAGATAATTCGGGATTGGCGTGTCTTCGCCGAACATAAATTTTTTGCCGGCGTAGAGAAGAATGAGCGCGATTGTGACCGCCCAATACAGCGGATAGATTCGCCCCGCGCGGTTTAACAAGAATCGGGCGCTTTGCGCGCTGTTGCGGGGCAGATAGTCCGTCACGTGCACCATCACGTAACCGCTGATCAGGAAAAAGAGATCGACGCCGGTGACGCCCATGAATAAAACATGCGGAAGGATGTCGCCGCCAGCGCCATAATCGCCTTCGGCGCCTTTAATGTGGGCCACAAAAACGAGTAGCGCGGCGACACCGCGAAGCGCTTGAATATTCTGAATTTTACCGGTCATCACGTATGGCTTTCACGGCTTGCCGTCGTCATTGAAACGCCCATAATCGCTGCAGGCAACATTGAAGGGCGAGTCCCATGAACATTTTCACGGAATGGACCATGGCCGGGATCAATTTCCTGGCATCTGCGTTCGTTTTTGCGGTGGGCCTTGGCGTTCTAGGCGTCATTCTCATGTTCATTGTTGATTCGACCCAATCTCGTGACGCCGTGCGGCGCAACTATCCTGTCATAGGGCGGTTTCGCTATCTCTTCACCCATCTCGGTGAATTCTTTCGACAGTACTTTTTCGCGCTCGATCGCGAAGAAATGCCGTTTAATCGAGCGGAACGCGACTGGATTTATAAGTCCGCCAAAGGGCGTAACAACACGCAGCCGTTCGGATCAACGCGAAACCTGACAATCGTCGGTACGCCAATTTTTGTGAATTGCGCCTTTCCAAAACTAGACGACGAGGCGAGCGACCCGCCCCCGGTCATATACGGGCCCTATACGCCAAATCCGTATCACGCATCATCGGTTATCAACATTTCGGGCATGAGTTACGGCGCACTGTCAAAACCAGCGGTTCAGGCTCTTTCGCGGGGCGCCAAGCTCGCAGGGTGTTGGATGAACACAGGCGAGGGGGCGCTGTCCCCTTTTCACCTAGAAGGCGGGTGCGACATTGTTTTCCAGATTGGAACGGCCAAATACGGCGTTCGCAATGACGACGGCAGTCTGAACGATGAAAAATTAAAAGCCGTTGCGGCTCATCCCGAAGTGAAGATGATTGAGATCAAGCTCGCGCAAGGCGCCAAGCCGGGCAAGGGCGGTATTCTGCCGGCTGAAAAGGTCAATCGCGAGATCGCAAAAATTCGGGGAATTCCGGCGAATAAACCATCGATTTCCCCGAACCGGCATCCGGAGATCGATAGCTATGCTGATCTTTTGGACTTCGTTGAACACGTGCGCACGGTCTCAGGATTGCCGACAGGCATCAAAATCGTCGTCGGCGCTTATGGCTGGCTCTATGCGTTTTGCGATGAAATCCTTCGGCGCGGCGAACAATCCGCGCCTGACTTCATAACGATTGACGGCGGTGACGGGGGCACCGGCGCTGCGCCAATGTCGCTCATGGATAATGTGGGGCTGCCATTAAAATTCGCGTTGCCCATGCTCGTCGACATTCTTGAGAAAAAGGGTCTGAAAGAACGGATCAATGTGGTGGCGTCGGGCAAGCTCGTGACCCCAGCGGAGGTCGCCTGGGCCTATTGCGCGGGCGCCGACGCTGTGAATACGGCGCGTGGTTTCATGTTCTCAATCGGCTGCATTCAGGCGCTGAAATGCCATACCAATAACTGCCCCACTGGCGTCACCACGCATAAGAAACATCTTCAGGGAGGGCTGCGGCCAAAAACGAAAGCGCCGCAAGTTGCGAATTTCGTCGAGAAGATGCGCAAGGATGTTGCAATGATTGCACACTCTTGCGGCGCTGCGCACGCGCGCGCGCTGAAGCGCTTCCATGTACGCATTGTTCAGCCTGACGGTACGTCCGCCCCGCTTGATGAAATTTGTAACAGAATGGCCCCGGTCCTGGAACAGGAACGGTTATAGCGTTCCCCGCGACGCAACGACGTCGTAAAGTGCTTTGACGACGGGCGAGACAACTTCGACGGCGGGTTTGCCGCGCGTCATGCCTGTACGGACGATCACAATATTATCCGATGGGAAAATAAAAACATATTGCCCTTCGTGACCGGACATTGTGTAGACGTCTTCCGGCAATCCTTTCAACCAGCGTTCGCGGCCATTCAAGCCGTCGTAATTGAGCCAGAAATGGCCGCCATAATAACGGTCCGACGCCGCTGTCGGTTCGCGAACAAAAGAGACCCAGTCGGACGACAAGACTTGTGCGTCGAGCCAATTGCCGTCTTGAACGTAAACCTGTCCGAGCCGCGCCCAATCCCTCGCTGTCGCGTAAGCATAAGACGAGCCGATGAAATTTCCCGAAGCGTCGGCTTCCAACACGAAGCTGGTAGCGCCGATCGGATTGAAAACAGCCTCGCGTGCGAAATTTTGCAGATCGGTTCCGTTCTTGCGTAAGACTCCGTCTAGCGCGCGGGCGAGTAGATTGCTGGTGCCGCTTGAATACGAAAACTCCTCGCCTGGTTGGCGCACGGCCGGCTTATCGGCGGCGATCGCCGCCATTTCCCGTGATCTAAAGAGCATCTTATTCACATCGGATGCAGTGGAATCATAAACTTCCTCAAATTCCAGTCCGGATTCCATCCGTAACAGGTCGCGCCATGTGATCACGTTGCGCGCGTCGTCGGCCCATTCTGGAATTGGCGCTGGATCTGTTAGGGTGAGAAATTCGCGGTCGGCAGCCGCCCCGACAAGCGTCGCTGTCACACTCTTGGCCATTGACCAGCTCAGAAACGGCGTATCTTCTGAAAATCCGGATGCGTATCTTTCTGCAATGATTTCGCCATTCGCGATAATGACAAATGCGCGATGGTTGGCGCTCTCGTCAGCCATTGCCTGATTGAGCACCTCATTCAGGGCTTCATCGCCGGCACTGACGTTGAGTTTTGTTGATTGTGGCGTCAGCCCTGCAATATTAAAGTCGACGGCCGCAGGCGGACCACCGACAGCAAGCGTACACCCGACGCCTTTCCGGTAGATCGCTTTTGACGCGCCGAGGCCCAGCAACGACGCGCGAACAGTTTTCTTTTTCGTGTCGATTTGGTGGCGGATAAGACCGAGGGCGGGCGAAAGTTCAGTGAAGTCTTCGGACGCGACAGCTTCAGGCGCGCGGTTTGCGACAAAGACTTCCGAGCAGACCGTCTTGGCTTTATAGGCGGCGCCAATTTTCGCTGGGCCGCTTACGAGGGCGCCAGCGCCGAGCAAGAGGAGTGCGCTACCGGCGAATAGAAAAAAGATCCAGCGCGGCACGCTAATCGATAGGCCGGAACACAAGCGCCAAAACGACGCCGATGACGCCAAAAATCACCCAAAGCGGCAGGCCCATAATGGTGTTCAACGCCTGCGCCACGCCGCCAGGCGCGGCTTCGGCGAGCGCGAGCCCATCTACGCCAAATAGACCGAGAATATCAGCGGTCATCCGCATGGTCGGTTTGCCGGATTCCAACGATGAAACCGCATCTGCGCCCAACAGCGCCACAGCAATCGCCACCAAGAGCCACGCGATAAATCGAAAAGCCGCCATAAATAGTCCCCTGAACAGTAAACTGACCCCAAATTAGTCTAGCCGATCCTTAGAGTGGTGCAAATCCCTGACCAAGGGGGTGGGTTCCGGAAGCCTTAGGAATGGCCGGATCAATACTTGCGTTCGGCTTGCCCGCTGGTGTAGACGAGCGGCCTGGCGTCAAGGACAGGTGGCCGAGTGGTTGAAGGCGCACGCCTGGAACGCGTGTAGGCGGGCAACCGTCTCGAGGGTTCGAATC
>CAWUIM010000012.1:0-57874 GCA_963922595.1 uncultured Parvularculaceae bacterium | reverse complement strand
CGGCGCCGACCAAGACGGCGGCTCCTGCGGTTCCGTCAACGCCGCAACCTGCACTGTCGCAACCTGGGGCGAGCATGCGTGTTTCCGCATCGGCTTCGGGTGTCGCCGGCGCCGCCAACCCGGTGGGCGACGTACACGAACGGATCAAGCGTATGCTGACGGAAGGTGATCAGGGCCTGTCGGTTTCGACGCCGCCAAAGCCCGCCGCCGCGCCGAATTTGCGTCCTGCAGAAAGCGCGCGCCCGGCCAGAAACCCGTTCCGTGATGCGCAAGCGATCGGCAAGAACTCCCTCGACGCGGCTGTCGATATGATTAAATCGATCGGCGCGGCCGGAAAACACGAAGAAGAACCGCTCCGCACGCCGGAGGCGGCGAAGCCCGCGCCGACGATCCATGGCGATCTGTTCGACGATGACGAAGACGGCGAGCTCGAGATTCCGTCTTTCTTAAGGAAAAAGAAAGTCGGCTGACGCCGTCATTCAGGAATGCGAGGAAAACGCCGCCGCGACGCGGCGTTTTCTCATTTTGGGCGCAATATCGGGTAATAAACCTTTATTTGAGACGCGCCGCCGGCCATTGAATGATGTGAGCGGGGCGCTGGTCCGGGCGAATGTGCGCCGGTCTGATTAATGAGTGCGAGGCGGCGCAAGCCGCAGGATACGATGACAGCGAGGCCGCAAAATACGATCGCCGAACCGGTAACGATGTCAGGTGTCGGCCTGCACACTGGTGAGGAAACGGCGGTTACGATTTATCCGTCCAGGGAAGATTGCGGCGTGATCTTTCGCCGCCGCGACTTGATCGAGAAGGGCACGGCGCCCGATCACGCGACAATTCCCGCGACCCCCGACGCCGTTAGCGCCGTAACACTCGGCACGACCATCCGGAACGCTCACGGGGCCAGCGTTGCAACCATCGAACACCTGATGGCGGCCTTGGCGATCTCCGGGGTTGACCATGTGCGCATTGACGTCAGCGGGCCGGAATTGCCGATCCTCGACGGCAGCGCGCTGCCCTTTCTGGAGGCGTTGGACGCGGCGGGGTCGGAGAATCTTGATGCGCCACCGCCGCCTGCCGTCTCAATCCCGGCCTTTGAGGCGCGTCTGGAGGATCGCTATATCCGCTTTGAGCCCGCCGATGCGCGGCGGCTCGATGTGGCCATCGACTTTGACGACGCCGCCATCGGCGCGCAGTCGGTGTCGCTTGATCTGGAGGACCGCCGCTCGTTGCGTCAGCGGTTGGCGCCAGCGCGCACCTTCTGCCGGCTGGCGGATGTGGACGCCATGAAGGCGGCCGGGCTCAGCCGGGGCGGCTCCCTTGAAAACGCCATTGTCGTCGATCAGGGACGGATTTTGAACGCCGGGCCGCTGCGCGATCCAAACGAATTTGCGCTTCACAAGGCGCTCGATCTCATCGGCGATCTTCACCTGTTGGGCGCGCCGCTTGCAGGGAAGATCACGGCCTTCAAGCCGGGCCATGATCTCAATACGCGCTTCGCGAAGGCCGCCGCCGCGCGGCGTGAGCGCGCTAACGGGCCTGAGGCTGCCGCGCTAGCGCACGCCGATGGGGGCGTTTGACCCGTTCGCCGGAGCCGACTAGATTGCGGCATCGCGGGCGTTCGCTAACGCTTTAGGAAGAGTAAATGACGTTTTCAGTTCCCTTCAAAATTCTCGTTCTGGCATGCGCTCTGTTTGCGGTGGCCTGTTCGTCGACCGGCCGGAAAAACAAAAAATTCGCTTATGTGGAGCGGCCCGTGGAGCAGCTTTACGCTGAGGCCACGAACAAGCTCGAACGGCGCCGTTTTGAAGAAGCGATCGCGTTTTTCGAAGAGGTCGAGCGCCAGCACCCTTATTCGGCGTGGGCGCGCCGTGCGATGCTGATGAAGGCGTTCGCTTATTATCAAGACAATGAATATGAAAAGACGGTGCAATCGGTCGACCAGTTCATTGCTTTGCATCCGGGGAACAAAGACGCGCCGTATGCGTATTATTTGAAGGCGATGTCTTACTACGAGCAAATTCGCGATGTGGGCCGTGATCAGGACTTTACCAACAACGCTGTCGCCTCGTTGAATGATGTCATTCGCCGCTATCCGGCCACCGAATATGCACGCGACGCACGGTTGAAGCTCGACCTGACATTCGACCATCTCGCCGGGAAAGAAATGTATGTGGGCCGTTTTTACGCGCGCCAGAACAAACACATCGCGGCGATCAACCGCTTCAAGTTCGTGATCAACAACTATCAGACAACGACCCATGTGCCCGAAGCATTGCATCGGCTCGTGGAGTCCTACCTTGAGATCGGCGTTGAATCGGAGGCGCGCGCAGCGGCGGCCGTGCTCGGGTACAATTATCCCGGGACGCGCTGGTATGAAGACACTTACGCGGCCTTGAAACGAAATGACCTCGTTGAGAAATGGCAATTGGTGGACGCCAAGCAAAAGGTGTTGCCGCCAGCGGTGAAAAAGACCGAAAACGCGGCGGTAGAGCCCTCAGACGACGATGTTTTAGAGCCGCCGCTCTAGGCGTTAAAGACGCCCACGTTCTTTTACAATCCAGGCGAATAGGCTAAGGCTAGCGGCGTCTTTTGGGTGTTGCGCGCCCGTTCAAACTTGTCGTCTGATTCATGCTCACCGCCTTACACATTCAGGATTTTGTGCTGATCGAGCAGGTGTCGCTGCCGCTCTCCACGGGGCTGACGGCGCTCACCGGCGAGACCGGCGCCGGCAAGTCTATCCTTCTTGATGCGTTGGGACTGGCGATCGGCGGGCGTTCCGAGCGCGGCTCGATCCGTCAGGGGGCGGAGCGCGGCGCGGTGTCGGCGACATTCGAGCCGGGCCCGGCGCATCCCATTTGGCCGCTGCTTGATGAAAACGGTCTCACCGTTGACGATGACCAGATTATCTTGCGCCGCGTTCTAACGCGCGCGGGCAAGAGCCGCGCCTTCGTCAATGACCAGCCGGTAAGTATCGCGCTCTTGAAAAAAGTCGGCGGCGTGCTCCTCGAAATGCATGGCCAGCATGACGGGCAGGGGTTTCTCACCGCCGCCACCCATCGCCATCTGCTCGATGAATTTGGTGGGCTTACCGATGATGTGGCCGCGCTCGGACGAATCTGGCGTGAATGGCGCGACGCCGAGGAAACGCTCAGCGAGAAGCGCGCCCAGCGCGACAAGGCGCTGTCGGAGGCCGACTATCTTCGTCACGTGACGGAGGAGTTGGCGAAAATAAATCCCGAAGCGGGCGAGGAGGAAGCGCTCACTGCGCGGCGCAGCGACTTAATCGCGGCGGAAAAGGTCAGCGAAGATCTCGCGGGCGCGGCGGCGCTTTTGTCAGAGGGCGGACTTGAAGAAAAGCTCGCCGGCAGCGCGCGGCGGCTGGCGCGGGCGAGCGCGGCGTTTCCCGATCAGGAAAACCCGTTGAAGGCGGCGGTCGAAAAGCTCGAGGCGGCGCTTTCGGAGGTGATGGAAGCGCACAGCGCGGTGGAGGATGCGGCGCGGGCGCTTGGCGCCTCGCCGGAGGAGCTTGAAACCGTTGAGGAGCGTCTCTTCGCGCTGCGCGCTATGGCTCGCAAACATGGAGTCAGCGCAGACAAATTACCGGTCTTCTTCGCGCAAGCGGTTGACGCGCTTGCAGCGCTGGAAGAAGGCGAGGCGGGGTTCAGCGCCCTTGAGGCGGCGTGCGCCAAGGCGCAATCGGCGTATCAAAAGGCCGCAAACCGGCTCTCGGCGGCGCGCGCAAAGGCCGCTGAGAAACTTGACGCCGCCGTCATGAAGGAACTCGCGCCCCTGAAGCTCGGCAAAGCGCAATTCGCAACACACATCGAAACGAATGCAGAACGCCCGACGCAAGACGGCGTCGATCAGGTGGAGTTCATGGTGGCCACCAATCCGGGCGCGCCCGCCGGACCGTTAAAGACAATCGCTTCCGGCGGCGAGCTTTCGCGGTTTGTCTTGGCGATGAAGGCGGCGCTTGCGGCGAAAGAAAGCCGTACGGTGATTATTTTCGACGAGGTTGATGCGGGCGTCGGCGGGGCAGTGGCGGATGCGGTCGGCGAGCGCCTGGCGCGTCTTGCCCGCGATGCGCAAGTCCTCGTCGTAACGCATAGCCCCCAAGTGGCGGCGCGCGCGGACTGGCACTGGCGTATTGAAAAGACCCAATCGAAAAAGTCCACCTCGACGGCCGTGACAGTTCTGTCGCCCGATGAGCGCATTGAAGAAGTGGCGCGCATGCTTTCCGGCGCGACCGTCACCGATGAAGCGCGCGCGGCGGCGCGCTCGCTCGTGGCGCAAGAAACGCCGGCGCCGGCGAAACGGCGCAAGTCCGCATGAGCGCCGCCGCGACCGCTTCCATCCCTGTCAAAAAGCTAACCGCGGACCAGGCCGCCGCGGAGCTTGCCCGGCTTGCTGATTTATTGACGCGCGCCAACACGGCCTATCACAGCGATGATGCGCCGATCATGTCCGACGCGGCCTTCGATGCTGAAATGCGGCGCAACCTTCTGATCGAGCGCGAATTTCCCAAACTAAAGCGCGAGGATAGCCCGAGCCTGCTCGTTGGTGCGCCGCCGTCGCCGAAATTTGAAAAAGTCACGCACGCCAAGGCGATGTTGTCGCTGGACAACGCCTTCTCCGACGACGACGTATCGGATTTCGTTGCGCGCGTGCGCAAGTTTCTTGGTCTTGAGGCGGAAGACGTGGTCGCTTTCACTGCGGAGCCGAAGATCGACGGCACCTCCCTCAGTTTGCGGTACGAAAACGGCCAACTCGTCACCGCGGCGACGCGCGGCAACGGCCGGGTCGGCGAAAACGTCACCGCAAACGTTCTGACCATCAGCGACGTTCCAACGGCGATCAAAGGCGCCCCGGCGGTGCTGGAGGTGCGCGGCGAGGTCTTCATGTCGGGTGAAGACTTTGCTGCGCTCAATCAGCGCCTAACGCGGGAAGCCGAAGAGGCGGGCAAGGAGCCGGAAGTTTTCGCCAATCCGCGCAACGCGGCCGCGGGCTCGCTACGGCAACTGGACCCCGCGATCACGGCGTCGCGGCCGCTAAAGTTTTTCGCTTACGCCTGGGGCGAGGTCAGCGACATGTTCGCTGAGGCCCAATATGACGCGATCATGCAGTTTCAAAAGTGGGGTTTCGAAGTCAATCCGCTTACGGAACGGTTCAATGATGTGAACGGCCTGATCGCGCACTATCGCCTCATTGAAGAGAGCCGCGCTGCGTTGCCTTATGATATTGACGGCGTCGTCTATAAGGTGGATCGGCTCGATTATCAGGAGCGGCTGGGCTTCGTTTCCAAGGCGCCGCGCTGGGCGGTTGCGCACAAATTCCCGGCGGAAAAAGCGGTTACGGTTCTGGAGGCGATCGACATTCAGGTGGGCCGGACCGGGGCGCTGACGCCGGTCGCGCGCCTGACGCCCGTCACCGTCGGCGGCGTCGTCGTCTCGAACGCCACCTTGCACAATGCAGATGAAATTGAGCGCAAGGATATCCGCATCGGCGATACGGTCGTGATCCAGCGGGCGGGCGACGTGATCCCCCAGGTTACCGAAGTCATTAAGGACAAGCGAAAGAAGGGCGCGCGCAAATACAAATTTCCCGAACGATGTCCCATATGCGACAGCCACGCGGTTAATGAAATCAATGAAAAGACCGGCAAGGAAGATGTAGTGCGCCGTTGCACCGGTGGCCTTATTTGCGCCGCGCAGGCGGTTGAGCGGCTAAAGCACTTTGTCTCGCGCGCCGCGTTCGACATTGACGGATTGGGCTCAAAGCAGATTGAGGCCTTCTTCGAACAGGGGATCGTGCGCGAGCCTGCGGATATATTCACCCTGGAAGCGCGTCAGGAACAGGGCGCTATCGATCTTTATACCTACAAATTGAAGAAGGACGGCGAACCGGCGCTCAAAAACGGCGAACGCCAGCCGACCAATACAAAATCGGTTCAAAATCTCTTTCATTCGATCAGCGAGCGCCGATCGATTTCTCTCAATCGGTTCATAAACGCGCTCGGCATTCGTCATATCGGCGAGACGAATGCGCGCTTGTTCGCGAGCGCTTACGGTTCGTTCGAAGCATTTGAAAGCGCCGCTCACGCCGCTGCTAATAGAGAAAGCGCGGCCTATGACGAGATGCTCGCCATCGACGGCGTCGGCGCGCTTGTGGCGCAAGGGGTGATTGAGTTCTTCGCCGAGGAGCACAACGCCGAGGCCGTCGCCCGCTTGCTTAAAGAGGTGACGCCTCAGCAAATGGCCGCCGCCGCAAGTGACAGTCCGGTCTCCGGCAAGACCGTCGTCTTCACGGGCAAACTTGAGCGAATGACGCGCGACGAAGCGAAGGCGCGCGCGCAAGGCCTCGGCGCAAAAGTCGCCGGGTCCGTCTCAAGTAAAACCGACATCTTGGTGGCGGGCCCCGGCGCAGGGTCGAAGTTGAAAAAGGCCGAAGAGTTGGGCGTTGAAGTGTTATCCGAGGAGGCGTGGCTTGAGCGAATCAAAAACGGATAGCGCGACGAGTTTCGGATTAAGCGCCGCGGGATATGCGCATGCGCGGCGCGGCTATCCGGATGAGATTTTCGAAACTATTCTAAGCGCCGCGCCTGGCCGGGCGTCGGCGCTGGACCTTGGCGCCGGATCGGGGCAGGCGACGGGGCCGCTCGCCGCGCGCTTCGATAAAGTGATCGCGGTTGAGCCCGATGCGCGGCTCACGGCGGAGGGAAATTTCCCCAGCAATGTCACCGTGGTGAATGAAGTCGCCGAAGCGGCGGATTTTTCCGATGACAGCTTTGACGCCATCATTTCTGCGACCGCCTTCCATTGGATGGATCAGTCGGGAATATGTGAAGCGGCTACGTGCTGGTTGAAGCCGGGCGGCATATTCTTTCCCTTCGCCTACGGAACGTTTGATTATCCTGAACCGATGAAGCCGCTGGAAGCAGCGGAACAGGAAAAATGGACGCCCTATAAAGATCGCCGCCTCCTGGAGAATTATGATTATCCGCCGATCCTTGAGCGATCGGGCGCGTTCGCGTCGGTGCGGCCCTATGAAATCGTAATGCGCAAAGATTACACGCCGCGCGACGCTGCTTGCCTCATGGCGACGACGTCTTTCGGCTCAGCCTATGCGCGCGACCAAGAAGGCGGGGTCGACGCTTATATCGAACGCCTCACCGCGGAGATTGCAACGCTGATGGAGACGGTCGCGATCGGTTTCCCCATCATCGGCGCTATTGGGGCGCGCGCTTAAATCGACTTTGTTTCCTGAGCGAGCCACGCCGCGGCGGCGTCCGGCAGGAGCGGCGTCAGGATCTGGCGAACGCGCGCATGGTATTTGTTCAGCCAGTGCCGTTCAGCCTCGGTGAGGAGCGCCGCCGTCACCAGATCGAGACTGATGGGCGCAAGGGTGATGGTTTCAAAACCCATCATTTCCCGCTCGCCGCCGTCGATGGGTTCGGGCTTGGTGACGATGATCAAATTCTCGATCCTGATACCGAATTCGCCGGCCTTATAGAAACCGGGTTCATTGGAAAGGATCATGCCCGGCTTTAGTTCCTGTTCATTGAGCGCCTTGGCGATGCGTTGCGGGCCTTCATGAACGCCGAGAAAGCTGCCGACGCCATGGCCAGTGCCATGATCGTAATCGAGCCCCACATCCCAGAGCGGTTTGCGTGCAATGGCGTCCAACTGGTGGCCGGTAGTGCCGGCCGGAAATTTCATGGTCGCGAGCGCGATGTGCCCCTTGAGAACGCGGGTGAAGCGGTCGCGCATTTCGTTCGTCGGAGACCCGATAGGCGCCGTGCGCGTAATGTCCGTCGTGCCGTCGGGATACTGGCCGCCGGAGTCGATCAGATAAAGAGAGCCGGGCTCAAGCGGCAGGTTCGTCGCGGTACTGACCTTATAGTGACAAATGGCGCCGTTGGCGCCTGCGGCGGAAATGGAATCGAAACTGATGTCGGCGAGAAGATCACTGGTGCGTCGGAACTCCTCTAGTTTCTTGGCCGCTGTGATCTCGTCGATGTCGCCGCCCTGCGCTTCTGTCGCGATCCAATGGAGGAACTGCGTGACCGCGGCGCCGTCGCGAATATGGGCCTCGCGCGCGCCTTGTTGTTCCACTGCGTTCTTGCAGGCGCGGGGCAAGGCGCACGGGTCTGTCATCTCGACGACCGCGGCGCCGGCATCTTTCAATTCCTGAACATATTTCGACGGCGTCAAGGCCGGATCGATAGCGACTTTCTTGCCTGCGCGGCCCAGCTTTTCGAGGCGTTCCGCGACGCCGGACTCGGGCCGCAGATCGACCGCGTCGCCGAGGAACTCCGGCAAGGCGTTGTCTGTTTTTTCCGGCGCGAGGAATAGCTCCGCAGTCCCATCCTGATTGACGATCGCGCGGCCGAGGGGCAGGGGCGTGCGCGCCACGTCGCCGCCGCGAACATTAAAGAGCCAGGCGACGGAGGGCGGCGCCGTGATTAGAACCGCGTCGGCGCCGGCTTCTTTCAATTGCGCGGCGATTTCATTGCGTTTTTCTGCTGACGCTTGGCCTGCATATTTGAGATCATGGGGATTTACGGGCGTTGACGGAATCGCCGGTTGATCCGTCCACGCAGTATCGATGGGGTTCTGCTCAACAGCGACGAGCTCAAACCCGACTTTTTTTGCAGCCGCCTCCAGTTTGGCGACGCCCGATGTGGGGTGCAGCATCGGATCGTAGCCGATGCGTGCGCCTTTTTTCGCCTTTGCAGTGAGCCAGTCCGAGGGCGTCGTCTCGGTGATGTCTTCGAATTCGAAATGCGCGGCGTCCACCTGTTGGCGCACCTGCAGAGTGTAGCGTCCGTCGGTGAATATGACGGCGCTGTCCTGAAAGACGAGCGCGGCCCCGGCGGAGCCGGAAAACCCGGACACCCACATCAGCCTTTCGGCATAATCGGGGATATATTCGTTCTGATACTCGTCGTCATGGGGAACGACGAAACCGTCGAGCTTCAGTTTTGCAAGCTGCGCGCGCAACAGCGGCAGGTGTTTGCCCGCAAAACTCTTGTCGGAAACGGGCTCATAAGTCTGGAACATAAACGGCGCCTTATTTTTGAGGCCGCTAATATCGCGCGTCCGCGCGTCCGTCTCAAGGGGCGAAGGTCATTCGCCGTCGAACATGGCCCGCAAATCCACCGACGAGCGCTGGCCGATGCTCGCCACATGCTCTGAAAGCCACTGGTCGGCGATTTCGCGCCCGCGTTTTTTCAGTTCCTGAAGGAACGACCATTCGGTATTGAACTTGCTGGCGACCGACAGGTCCACGAGCGACTTGTCGCTTCGGATAGAATGAATGCGAACGTCGCGCAGCTTGTCGCGGAACTCGTCTTTGATCCATCCGTCGTCGAGCAGTTTGTGCACGAAGCTGATCGCGCGCATCTCCCTGAGGAGAGAGGAGTTAAAACTGATCTCGTTGATGCGGTTGTTGATATCGGTGGATGTCGTGGGAATGTCTTCGCGTTCAAGCGGATTCACATGAATGATCACCACATCGCTCGCCTCCGCCTCGTAAAAGAAGGGGAAGAGGACGGGATTGCCCATATAACCGCCGTCCCAATAATGCTCGCCGTCGATCTCGACGGCTTTGAAGATGAACGGCAGGCACGCTGACGCGAGCACCGCGTCCACGGTGGCGTCCGGCGTTCGGAACACGTGCACTTTGCCGGTGCGCACATTGGTGGCTGACAAATAGAGCCTGGTCCTGGTGCATTGCTGCAGGCGTTCGAAATCAATGCACTCATTCAGGATGTCCTTGAGCGGATTGATATCGAAGGGATTGAATTGATAGGGCGACATCGTCCGCGTGAAGATGTCGAACGCTTTATAAGCGAAAGACTCATCGAGATTGTACCGGCCGAACAGCGCTTCAAACGGGTTACGCTGGACCGGGCTGTAATAGGCGCCCACATTGCTGATGGTGCGCCAAAGCTCGTCGAGTTTCTCGCGCGCGCCGTCGCGGCCGTTCAAATGAATGCCGTAGGCGAGAGCGGCGGCGTTCACCGCCCCGGCGCTCGTTCCGGAGATAGAATCGATCTTCAGAGTCTCCTCGTCGAGGAGCCTGTCGATGACGCCCCACGTCACCGCGCCATGGGCGCCGCCGCCCTGAATGGCGAGATTAATGATCTTCTCATTCGGCTTTGCGGCCCCAGGTCGGGCGGGCGTCGATTGGGCGGCCATCGGTTAGTGCGCCACCCAGCCGCCGTCGATCGGAAGCGCCGCGCCGGTGATCGAATTGGCGCCGGATGAACATAGGAAAACAGCGAGGTCGGCGATCTCTTCCACTTCGACAAATTTCTTTGTGGGCTGCGGTTCGAGCATGACGTCCCTGATGACCTCTTCTTCCGAAATGCCGCGTTCGCGCGCCGTGTCGGGAATTTGTTTCTCCACCAGCGGCGTTTTCACATAGCCGGGGCAGATGGCGTTGGCGGTGACGCCAAACTCTGCGCCTTCAAGGGCGACGGTTTTCGTCAAGCCGACAATCCCGTGTTTGGCGGTGACGTATGCGGATTTAAATGGGGAGGCCACGAGGCCGTGGGCCGAGGCCACATTGATGATCCGGCCAAAGCCGCGGTCTTTCATCCCCGGCATGACGGCTTTGATCGTATGAAAGGCCGACGACATATTGATCGCGATGATCGCATCCCACTTTTCTTCCGGAAATTCCTCGATTTTGGTGACGAACTGGATGCCCGCATTGTTGACGATGACGTCCACCTGACCGAATTGCGCCTGCGCCTCGCTGACCATGGCGCGGATTTGCTCGGGCTTTGTCATGTCTGCGCCATTGTAGGCGACAGTAACGCCGTGATCATTTTCAAGGCTTGCGCGCGTCGCTTCAATTTCGTCTGCGTCGCCGAACCCATTCATCATGACGTTCATGCCGGCTTTCGCGAAGCCTTCGGCGATCCCGAGGCCGATCCCGCTGGTTGATCCTGTGACGACGGCGTTCAGTGGCTTGGTCATGGGCGCGCTCCCTAAGTTTGCGGTTGTGTTGCGCCGCAACATATCAGTGCGGGAGGCGCACGCAAGCTCAGTCTGTCACGCGCCGCTGAATGTGAGTCCGGGAAAAGGTTCCGGTCGGCTTAAGCGCGGCCCGTGGCCCGCCAGTCTCTGAAGACAAGCCGTTCGGCTTCTTCGTCATAGTCCGGCGAGACAGCGTGAAAAAGCAGCGGCGCTAACTCTTCCGGGTGCGGCAGGGTTTGCGGGTCTTCGCCCGGAACGGCTTGTGCGCGCATCGCCGTGCGCATGGCGCCGGGATCGATGATCGCGACGCGCACATTCGTGATTTTATTTTCAAGCGCGTATGTGCGCGCCAGCATTTCGACCGCCGCTTTGGAGGCGGCGTAGGCGCCCCAGAAAGGTCTCGCCTCCGCGCCGCCGACGCGCGAGGTAAGAAATATAGCCCGCCCGTGGTCGGCGGTGCGCAGAAGCGGGTCGAGCGTGCGCAAGAGCTGGTAATTCGCCGTCACATTGGTCTCAAAGACCCGCCGCCAGATTTTTGGCGAGATGTCAGTGATCGGCGCCAGTTCGCCAAGGTCGCCCGCGTTGGCGAGCAGAATATCGAGCTTGCCGAAGCGTGAAAGGAGCGCCGGGCCCAATTGTTCGATGGCTGCGTCGTCGGTGATATCCGCCGGGATGAGGGAGGCGTTCCCGCCGACAGCGCGGATGGCGTCGTCGAGTTCCTCGAGCCCGCCGGCCGTGCGGGCGAGCGCCAATACATGCGCACCGGCCTCGGCCAGTTTCAGCGCCATCGAATAGCCGATGCCGCGCGAGGCGCCGGTCACGAGCGCCAGTTTTCCAGAAAGGTCCGGGAGAGTGAATTCGGTCATGACGAGCGTGCTAAGCCGGATGGCCGATCATCGCAAGCGGGCTACTTGTCCGGCAGGGGGATATATTCCGTTTCGTCTGGTGGGAGCGAGAACACCGACCCATTGAAGTCGCCGTCGATCGATGACGCCCAGTCGGCCTTCGCCCGGTCGATACGCTCTTGCGATGTGGAGACAAGGTTCCACCAGATATGGCGCTCGCCGAGCGGCGCGCCGCCGAGGAGCATCAGACGGGATGGGGCCGAGGCTTTGATTTCAGGCGCCGCGCCTTCAGCGAAGACGGCCATCGTCTGGCTTTCCATGGGCTCGCCGTCGATCGCGAGGGCGCCGTCGAGAAGATAGACCGCCCGGTCTTCATAATCGTCAGGAAGCTGAATAGGCGCCCCCGCGGCCGCCTCGACGCCAAGATAGAAGATCGGGGAGAATGTCTTGACGGGCGAGGTTTCGCCGAAGGCCGCGCCAGCGATCAACCGATAGTCGGCGCCGTCTTCTGAAAAGAAGGGCAGGTTCGCCTTTGGGTGATGATGGAAGGACGGCGCCGTTTCCTGATCGGCTTCCGGCAACGCGACCCAGCTTTGAATGCCGTGCATCTTCTGGCCGCATTTACGGGTCTCATCGTCCGTGCGCTCCGAATGAACAATGCCTCGCCCCGCCGTCATCCAGTTGACATCGCCGGGCCGGATGAGCTGGTCGAAGCCGAGATTATCTTTGTGCCGAATTTCTCCGTCGAATAGATAGGTTACGGTCGCAAGGCCGATATGAGGATGCGGGCGCACGTCGATCCCGGTCCCGGGCGAAAACTCAGCGGGACCCATTTCATCAAAGAAGATGAAGGGACCGACCATCCGGCGTTTCACGTAAGGCAAAACGCGTCCCACGGTGAACCCGCCAAGATCGCGCGTGCGCGGTTTTATGAGCATTTCAATGTTTGTCATTCTGTATCTGTCATTCAGGCGCCCATCACAAGCTTACGCGTTGCTTCGCGGATCGTATCTTCTGCGACCTGAATTGCAATATCGTCCGCAGGCCCCATGCCGATAAAGAGCTTCATGCCTTGTTCCAGACTGAATATCTGGAAGACCACTTTGCGGGCCTCTAGATGATCAAGAGACGGATTGCACGCCTTCACAAGGTAATAAATGAAGCGGCCGATGGGGCGGTAGAGATCCCTGATCACTGCCTTCGCTTCTGCTTCGGCGCCCGCATAGCCCCACATCTGAAAGAAGAGGGGGTGGGACTTTTCGCTTCCCCGCACATAAAAGCTGACAACTTCAAGCAGGATGTCGATCGGCGCCGGGCCCGCGTTCTTCACATGATGAATGTGCGCTTCCACATAGTCGGCGAGCGCTTCTTTGAGCGTCGCGACAATGAGCTCGTGTTTTGTGGAAAAATAGTAGTTCACATTTCCGACAGTGATATCTGACGCAGCGGCCACCCGACGGAAGGTTAATCCGGCGTAACCTTCCTCAACAAAGACCTTATGTGCGGCTTCCAGAATCTGTTGGACGGTGCGTGCGCCGCGCGGCGACCGGCCCTCGGCGAGGCGCATGCTGGGCCGCTCATTCTGTAGGATGTCGAGGTAGTTTTGGATCGTTTCTAAAGCACGATCGTGCTCGGGTCTGGTCATTTTTGGTTAACGAATCGGACGCTACGGATCGGCATAATTTCACTGTCACAAAGCGGTTGACCTGTCTGAACGGGCATACTAGGAAACTACTCGGTTTTGCATATTTGGACACTCGACCTAATCCACGATAGATCGTATTTTCTCACCATCCAATACCTGCCTTTTAAGGTACACGGTTCCCGGGCGTGCGACTACTCTCCCCCAAGGTCGCGCTAACGGGGGAGGCCGCGGCGCTTGCGTCGCGGCCTTTCCGATTTTTGATCTAGCGAAAATAAATCACTTGTTATTCCGCAGCCGTGAGCCGTTCCGACCCCAACCATTCGGGTAAGTCGCGCAGCGCCCGCGCGCATAGAGCGCGTTTCTTCGCGCGCCCGCGCTCTTTGCCTTTGAGGCGCCGCCCGTCCTCATCATGGCGCGGCGCTTCGATATCCGGGAACAGACCGAAATTGACATTCATCGGTTGAAACGCCGCCTTGGCGCCCGCGCCCTCGGAAAGATGGCCGCCTGTGATGTGGCCCAGCAAGGCGCCGAAGGCTGTGGTCGTCGGCGGAACGCGCGCCGCCTCGTTACGTGCGTCAGCGGCGGCGAACCGTCCTGCTAGCAGGCCGATCGCGGCGCTTTCGAGATATCCTTCAACACCGGTGATCTGGCCCGCAAAGCGCAGCGCCGGTTTCGATTTGAGGCGTAGCGTTTCGTCCAGCAAATTCGGCGAATTGATAAAAGTGTTCCGGTGAATGCCGCCGAGCCGAGCGAACTCCGCCGCCTCCAGCCCCGGGATCATGCGCAGGATCTCTCCTTGTGCGCCGTATTTCAATTTCGTCTGGAACCCTACCATATTGTAGAGCGTGCCGAGGGCGTTGTCCTGACGCAATTGCACGACGGCGTGGGGGCGCTTTCCGGTGCGCGGATCAGTGAGGCCCACCGGCTTCATCGGACCGAAGCGTAAGGTCTCCCGGCCGCGTTCGGCCATCACTTCCACGGGCAAGCACGCCTCGAAATAGGGCGTTGATTTTTCCCATTCCTTGAAATCTGTTTTCTCACCAGCAAGCAGCGCATCGATAAAGGCGTTGTACTGATCTTCGTCGAGCGGGCAGTTGATATAGTCTGCGCCGTCGCCGCCGGGCCCTTTTTTATCGTAACGGGACTGGAACCACGCTACATCGAAGTTGATGCTGTCCTTGTGGATGATCGGGGCGATGGCGTCGAAAAATGCGAGCGCGTCTTCGCCCGTCTCCGCATGAATCGCAGCCGCCAGAGGAGCCGCGGTGAGGGGGCCTGTGGCGATGATGACGTTTGACCAATCCGCCGGCGGCAGACCGCCGACTTCTTCACGGGCGATTTCGATGCGCGGATGGTCGGACAACGCCTTTGTCACAGCGGCGGAAAACCCGTCGCGGTCGACCGCCAGCGCCCCGCCCGCCGGCACCTTATGGGCGTCCGCAGAGGCCATGATTAATGAGCCGGCCCGGCGCATCTCCTCGTGGAGCAACCCGACGGCATTGTTTTCCGCATCGTCGGAGCGGAACGAGTTCGAGCAGACAAGTTCCGCGCAATGGTCCGTCTGGTGGGCCTCGGTCTTGCGGATCGGGCGCATCTCATGGAGGCGGACCCGCGCGCCGGCGTTGGCGGCGGTCCAGGCGGCTTCCGACCCGGCGAGGCCGGCGCCGATAATATGAATAAGGGGCTCTGACATCACGCTGTTATCGGGCGTCAAACGCCGGGCGTAAAGCCGCGCCAGCCCTGAAGTTTCGCAGCAGGCCGGCGTCTGCTTGCGCATTCGCCCCGAGCGGCTAAGCTTTTGCAGGGGAATTTAACCATGGGGTCCGGCGGCGACTGTTCGGGCTCTGAAGCTGGCGATCACGACCAGCGCGAGGAACGGGGCGCTCAGGGTGAAGAAACTAGGAATTTTTTCCGTCGCGGGCGAGGCGCTGAATTTCGGCGCGCGGCGCATGGAAACCATCATCCGCGTGGCGTGGCTTCCCTTGGTGCTGATGCTGATCGCCAACATGTCCATGGTGTTTCTGCTTCTGTCGTCAGCCAAGGGCGAGCTTATGACGCTCGCCGATGTGAGCTCGTTCCAAAATGCTGAGAAACATGCGCTCAATTTGATCAATGCGGGGATCGCGACCGGATCAAAAACGGTCCTGACGATTGTCGGCGCCACCGTGTTGATCAATGCAATCCTGGTCAGTTCCTTCATGGCGCCGCTGACGCGTCTCGCGGGCCTTGGCGAACATCCGGCGCCCGGCGTCGTCAAGGCGCCCTTTGGTCTCGACCAGATACGCTATTTGATTTCAGGCCTCATGAGCGTCCTCTTCTTATGCGTCGCTATGGCGCCGATGCTTTTTGTCAGCTTCAACGTCGTCAATTACATTCAGGCGGCGCTCAATAAAATCTATACGCGGTTTCCGAACGAAAACAGTTTGCATACGATAGAACTCGCCACCGGCGGCGACGTTCTCCTTGAGCGCGGGCAGCAGTGGGTTTACAGTCTCGGCGTGCCTTTGGCGGCCGCCGCGCCATTCTTTCTCTTATTCTGGGCGCTCCTGGTCTTTCATTTCCGCCCGCAAAACCGGATGAATGCGGGCGCGCCGAACCTCTTTTTGAGGGCGCTCGCAATTTTGCTGGTGCTTGCGGTGACGCTCGTTGCTCTTCCGTCGATCCTGCTCGGCGGCGCCGCGCAATTGTCTTCCGAAGGGCTCGCCTTCACCGCGATTTACGGCCTCGCCGTCGCGATCACCGCTTACGCGGCGTTGCGCATCTTTCCTTATCAGGGCGTTGTGGTGAACCGGCGTTCCTTCGCGCCCGCGGGCATGCTCTCGGTGACGCGCGGCTGGAATTTATTCCGCCTCGCGACGGTTTTCATGCTGCTCTTCGGAGCGCTGTTTCTGATTCAGCTGGCGCTTGGCGCTCTAGTCGTGCCGGTCATTCTCAGCACGCTGCTCGCGATTTTCAACGCCGTCTCATCTTACACGAAACTGATGTCAGGCGGCGAGGAGGCGACGTGGCTGTTGCCGACGGTGATCTGGATCTGGACCGGCTTCAATATTTTCCTGAACATGTTCTGGGCGTTCTTCACCTATGGGGTCGCCGCCGGCCTCGCGGGCCGGCTCTATCGCGAGAGCGAGGCGGGCCATTAGGGGCACCGGCTATTCCTTCAGCGCCGCCTCGTCCGGCATCCCGACAATATGGAACCCGCCGTCCACATGGTGCGTCTCGCCCGTGCAGGATGCGCCGAGATCGGACAATAAGTAAAGCGCAGCCCCGGCGACGCCGCGCGGGTCCGTGTCGTCACGCAACGGTGAGGCGGCGCGGTTGAACGAGAACATGTGACGCCCGGAAGAAATGCCTGCGGCGGCGAGTGTTTTGATGGGCCCTGCGGAGATCGCATTGACGCGAATATGTTTTGGACCGAGATCGCGCGCGATATAGCGCGTTGACGCTTCAAGCGCCGCCTTGGCGACCCCCATCACATTGTAGTTCGGGATCGTCCGTTCACTGCCGAGATAGGTGAGCGTGATCATCGAGCCGCCTTCGGACATAAGCTTCGAGGCGCGATTGGCCGCGTCGACAAAGGAAAAAGCGGAGACGTCCATCGTGTCCTTGAAGATTTGCCGCGTCGTGTTTTCCACAAACGACCCTTCAAGGGCGGCTTTGTCGGTGAAGGCGATCGCATGCACCAGGAAATCCATGGCGCCCCATTTATCTTCGACGGCCTTGAAGGCCGCGTCCATGGAAGCGTCGTCTGTGACATCGCACGGGATGATGATGTCGGCGCCAAGGCTTTCAGCGAGGGGACGCACGCGCCGTTCCATCGCTTCGTTGACGTAGGTGAACGCAAGCTCTGCGCCCTGCGCATGGAGCTGCTGGGCGATGTACCAGGCGATGGAGTTCTTGTTGGCGACGCCCATAACGAGGCCGCGCTTGCCTTTCATCAGATCGCCTGTGGGAAAGTCGCTCATGGAATCACCTTTTTGATGCGCCGAACGCGCCCGCCGCTAACCGGCGCCGCTTTGCATGGCCAGAATAATAATGACAGTGAAATAAGCGAGCCAGATTAGCGCGTAAAGCCCGAAGCGGAGGCCCGGCCGCATGGCGAGAAGGCGTTCTTTCAACACCATGCGAAACCACCAGAGACCGGCGAAGGCGATCAGCGCCGCCACCATCGCGAGGCCCAGGGTCTGCGTATCAGGCATCGTTAGCCGTCATAGCGCGCGACGATCAGGCACCCGTTGGTGCCGCCGAAGCCGAAGGAGTTGGTGAGGAAGCAGTCGATCTTGGCGTTATCGATACGTTCACGAACGATCGGCAATCCTTCAAATTCCGGATCAAGCTCTTCGATATGCGCCGACTCGGCGATGAAGCGCTCTTTCATCATCAACAGCGAATAGATCGTTTCCTGCGCGCCCGTCGCGCCAAGTGAATGTCCGGTCAGCGATTTCGTTGAGCCGAAGGGCGGGATTTTGTCGCCGAAGGTCTCGCGAATCGCTTCGGTTTCGCGCACGTCGCCGATGGGCGTCGATGTGCCGTGGGTGTTGATATAGTCCACCGGCTGCTTCACGGTCTCAAGAGCGAGGCGCATGCAACGCACTGCGCCTTCGCCCGAGGGCTGAACCATATCGTAACCGTCTGAGTTCGCCGCATATCCGACGACTTCCCCATAGATCGTCGCGCCGCGCGCTTTGGCGCGCTCCAATTCTTCCAGAACGACAACGCCGGCGCCGCCGGCGATGACGAATCCGTCGCGGTTCTTGTCATAAGCGCGGCTTGCTGTGGCGGGGGTGGTGTCGTTGAACTTGGTGGACATGGCGCCCATGGCGTCGAACATATTCGACATCGTCCAGTCGAGATCCTCGCCGCCGCCCGCAAACATCACATCCTGTTTGCCCCATTGGATTTGCTCTACCGCCGCGCCGATGCAGTGCACCGATGTAGCGCAGGCGGATGAAATCGAATAATTGACGCCCAAAATCTTGAACGGCACGGCGAGGGTCGCCGAGTTGGTGGACGACATGGCTTTGGGCACTTGCGTCGGGCCGATCTTTTTGGTGCCGCCGGTCTCACGGGTCTTATCCGCCGCCATGATGATGGTGCTTGTCGATGGGCCGCCCGATCCCATGATGATTCCAGTCATCGGGTGAGAGATTTCGTCTTCGCTGAGGCGCGCATCAGCGATCGCCTCTTGCATGGCGATATAATTCCACGCCGCTCCTTCGCCCATAAAGCGGCGGGTCTTGCGATCGAGCGCTTCTTCCACGTTCACTTTCGGTGCGGCGGAAACCTGGCAGCGAAACCCGTGTTCGGCGAATTCTTCGCTGAAGGCGACGCCTGACGTCGCGTTTTTCAACGATTGAGTGACCTCCGAAGCGTTGGCTCCGATCGAGGACACAATCCCCATGCCTGTGATTGCAACACGTCTCATCTGTGCCTTAAATCCTCTTTGCGTTCGACCTTAGCCCGTGAGGCCGGCCGCCAGCTGTTCACGCGAGAACAGGCCAACGCGCAAGTCTTTCGCGTGATAGATTTCCTTTCCGTCTACGGACATTCTTCCATCCGCGATCCCAAGGATAAGGGGCTTGCGCATCATGCGGCGGATATCGATCTCGTAGCGGACAAGTTTTGCCTCAGGCAGAACCATGCCTGCGAATTTCACTTCCTTCGCGCCAAGCGCGCGTCCATGGCCGGGATTGCCCGACCAGGTGAGGTAAAATCCAACCAACTGCCACAGCGCGTCGAGACCCAGACAGCCGGGCATCACCGGGTCGCCGGGGAAGTGGCAATCGAAAAACCACAGGTTCGGGCTGATATCGAGTTCAGCGACGATGTGGCCTTTATCGTATGCGCCGCCCACATTCGTGATCTCGGTGATGCGATCGAACATCAACATCGGCTCGACCGGCAATTGCGCCGTGCCGGGGCCGCGCAGGCCGTGATAGCCGCACTCTAATAATTCGTCGCGGGAAAAACTGTTCTTGTCCGTCATGCGCCCGTGTCTTCGCTAAGGGGGTTGGAAGAATCTATCGCTTTGGTAAGGGCGCCGCCTGCTGCGGTCAATTGTGCGCGGCAGCGAGCGCGCGCGGTGCGTCATGGCCCCAGAGCGCGTCGCCGGGGACCCAGCCGCGCAACGCACCGACCGATATGCGCACCCAGCCGCCTTTTTCTTTTTCGGTTCTCACGAGCACGGCGCCCGCAATGCGGCCGCGCACTTTTGCGTCCATATGCGGGCGGCTCAGAATATTGATCTCTCGGGTCGAGTAGGCGTGGCTTTGCGCCTTCAGAACGGTCTTGTGCGCCCAACACACGTCGCCGTCGCGATCTTTGATCCGTCGCCAATGGTCGACGGTTTCGGCGATCACCATGACCGGCGCGCCTGCTTTCTGGAATGTGAAGCGGATCGGGTGCGCCTTTGAGGGGCCCGCGCGGCAATATGTTTTGTCGCCCTTCAGGCTCACAAAGCGCGGCACGGGATAGCCCGACGGGGTGTCGGTGCGAATCGGATGATCGGCGGCGGCGGGGACGGGCGTTAATGTTGCGACGCAAAAAAGAGCGGCGGCGAACGCCTTTAAGGAACAAAATCTCATGCCGCAGACTCGACGAAACAGGGGAGCGATGATTAACAAAAGATGTATTTGGGGCAGGAGCCGTTAACGGCGGGTTAACCTGTCGGCGGGCCCATGCTTGAACCGAATAGGCCCCCGGTGAATAGGCGCAAGCTGGAAAGAAAGAGCCGCATGAGCGATCAGAAGATCAAAGTCGGGGTGACGGCGAAGTTGCCGGACCCCATCGAGGCGCGGCTCGTTGATCTGTTCGACACGGAACTGAACACCGCGGGCGCGCGTCTGCCGCGCCCGGCGCTTGTCGACCTGGCGGCGCGGTCCGACGTCCTCGCGGCGACGCTTGGCGACCAACTTGATGCGGACTTTTTCAAACAGGCGGGGGGGCGGCTGAAGCTCATCGCGAATTTCGGCGCTGGCGTCGATCATATTGATCTTGAAGCGGCGGAGGCCCACGGCGTTGTGGTCACAAACACGCCGTCCGTGCTCGCCGAAGACGCCGCCGATATGGCGATGGCGCTGATCCTCGCTGTGCCCCGCCGGCTCGTGGAAGGCGTCAGGGCGCTTGAGACCGGGGCGTTCAAAGGCTGGTCGCCCACCTGGATGTTGGGGCGGCGCGTGCGCGGCAAGAAGCTTGGCATTATCGGGCTTGGGCGCGTCGGCGAGGCAGTTGCGCACCGGGCGCGCGCTTTCGGTCTTTCCATTCATTATCACAATCGCCATCCGATCAATCCGCATGTGGAGGAAGAACTCGGCGCAACTTACTGGGAGAGCCTCGATCAGATGCTGGCGCGCATGGATATCGTCTCGGTGAATTGTCCGCATACGCCAGCCACGTATCACCTCCTGTCGCGCCGCCGCCTGGAGCTGCTGCCGCCCCATGCTTATGTGGTGAACATCTCGCGCAGCGAAATCGTCGATGAGGACGCGCTGGCTGAGATGATCGAGACCGGTCGATTGGCGGGCGCCGGCTTGGATGTGTTCCAGAATGAGCCGAAGCCAAGCGATAAGCTCTTGAAAGCGCCGAATGTGGTGCTGTTGCCGCATATGGCGTCGGCCACTGTGGAAAGCCGGCTGGAGATGGGCGACCGCGTCATCATCAATATTAAAATGTTCGCGGACGGGCATAAGCCGCCGGACCGCGTAATTCTCGGACTGGATGCGCTCTGATGGGATTTTACGGCGACCACATTGAACCCGCGCTCGTTTCGTTCGCCTGCGGACAAAAACTCTTTCAACGCGAACGCGCCGTGATCGTGCCCGAGGCGGAGGGCCGCGTTCTGGAGGTTGGGTTCGGGTCGGGGCACAATATGCCGTTTTACGATCGCTCAAAGGTGACAAGGCTTTTTGCGCTTGAGCCGTCCGCGGCGATGCGCCGCCGGGCCGCCGGCAAAATAGAAGACGTGCCGTTTGAGTTCGAATGGCTCGATCTGCCCGGCGAAGAAATTCCGTTCGACGACAAATCCGTCGATACAGTGCTGGTCACCTTCACGCTCTGCACCATTCCGGATGTTCAAAAAGCGTTAATAGGAATGAACAGAGTGTTAAAGCCGGGCGGCAAGCTCGTCTTCCTGGAGCATGGGCGGGCGCCGGACGAATCAGTGCGGCGCTGGCAGAATCGCCTGAACGGCGTATGGGGCAAGCTCGGCGGCGGTTGTCATCTTAACCGCGAGCCCAGCAAACTTGTGGAAGAGGCGCATTTCAAATTGGATCACGTTTCGTCAAAATATTTACGCGGCGCGCCGAGGTTCGCGGGCTACGTCACAGCCGGCGTTGCACAAGTGTAACAACGGTTCACCATCTCGCGATTATATCAACTTTTAAGTTGTTTAATGCATCCCAATGCTAACATAGCAGGTGGTTGGAAGTTCGAGTTACGCGATGACGTCTTTGAAATCAGCGATAGCCCCTATACTGGCGAGCCTTGCGCTCGGCGCGGTGGCGCATGCTGATTCTGCGCCGCGGCCGAACCCATTCGCAAAATACGCTGACCCGAACGGCGTCGTCCTCGCGGTGGAAACGCCGTTCACCGACGCGACGGGCGCCGTGCGCCTGACCGTCTATGAAGATGAGCCCACCTTCCTTGAGGAGGCGTCGGCGAAATATCAGGCGCCGATCGACGCGGACGGCGTCGCCATCCTTCGCCTCGGCGCGCTCAAGAAAGGCGATTACGCCTTCGTCGCTTATTATGATGAGAATGGCGACGGCAAACTAAATCGCGGGAAGATTATTGGCCGCCCGAAAGAGCCTTTGGCGTTCTCCAACGGCGTGAAGCCGAAACTCCGCAAGCCGCGTTTCGACGAGGCCAAGGTCGAGGTGACGCCCGGCAGCGTCGTCGTCCTCACCATCGAAGATTAGCGCGGCGAGCAATTTATTAAACATCTTAAGTGTCCTTTTTATCCTTCGAGGCCCCTGACGGGGCGCCTCAGGATGAGGACTTTTTATGTTTCAACGATCATCACCGCCCCTCATCCTGAGGTGCGAACAAAGTGAGCCTCGAAGGATGGCGATTGAATAAAGTGGCGCAGTCTGGTCTTAAAGATTTCTAGCGCCGCTCAAACTCCGCTTCAATTTCGATCGTAACGTCATTGCCAACGACCCCTGCAAAGCGGTCTATCCCGAAGTCCGTCCGGTCAAATGTTCCTTGTGCGGAAAAGCCGACGATATAGCCGCCGCGTAAAATGTCATTCGCGCCACCATTGAAGGTGACGTCGAGCGTGATCGGCGCCGTGACGCCCTTAAGCGTCAGATCGCCCGTCATGCGTCCTGTGTTCTCGCCAGTCACCTCGATGGCGGTCGATGTGAACGTCGCCTCGGGAAAGGCGCCGGCGTCGAACCAGTTCGGACCGGTCAGCGTTTTTGCGAAATCGTCGTTGGCGATATCGAGCGAGGCGATGTCGATGACAGCGCTAATGCTGGCGGCTGTCGGATCGGCTGCGTCAAAGTCAAGCTCAGCATCGAAGCGTTCAAAGCGGCCCACATAATTGGAAAAGCCTAAATGATCGATTTTGAAGGTGAGCGCGGCATGCGACGCATCGAGCCCGTAAGCGCCCTCTTTCAGCGCGGCCGCCTCAGTCGCCACGCGCGGCGCCACGAGGGAGGCGCATCCGGGCAGAAACAGAATAAGCGCGGCGGCGGCTCCAAGAGATTTGATTGGTGACATGGATGATCTCCTATTTGAGAATGGCGCAATCCGGGCAAGCCGGATCGGCGGGCAGGGCGACAGTGCGCGTCTCAGCGCGCAGTCCGTCGTAAATCAGAAGTTTGCCCGCCAATGTGTCGCCGATCACTAAAAGTTCCTTCAGGACCTCCATCGCCGCCAGCGCGCCGATCACGCCCGTGACGGCGCCGAGAACGCCTTCTTCGGCGCAGTTCACCTGCGCGTCGCGCGGCGGTTCTTCAGGGGTCAGGCAGCGATAGCATGGAAGGACGCCGGGCTTTTCAAACGGCTTGAACGTGGCGAGGCGTCCGTCAAATCGTCCGACTGCGGCGGAAATGAGGGGTTTTCGCGCCGCGATCGCCGCCCGGTTCATTACGAACCGACCGCTGAAAGTGTCGATGCCCTCAAGGATGAGGTCGTAGTCTGCAAAGATGCCGCCGGCGTTGGCGTCAGTGATCTTCACGCGATGCTCTTGGACATCGATCTCGGGATTAAGGCGCCGGATCGCCTCGATCGCGCATGATGTTTTGGCGCGCCCGACATCCTCGGTCCGGTAAATGACTTGCCGCTGCAAATTTGAAAGCGCCACGACGTCGTCATCGGCGATGCCGATCCGGCCAACGCCGGCGGCGGCGAGATATTGGAGCGCCGGCGCGCCGATCCCGCCGGCGCCGACCACCAGCACTTTCGACGCCAGCAATTTCTGTTGGCCCTGACCGCCCACTTCCTTCAAGAGAAGATGGCGCACATAACGGTCCGTCTGGTCAGGGCGCGGCGGCATGGTCAAATCCCGGTGGAGCCGAAGCCTCCGGCGCCGCGTTCGGTCTCATCAAGTTCGGAGACTTCCTCGAAATGGGCCTGCCACATGGGCGCGATCACCATTTGTCCGATGCGGTCGCCGCGATTGATGACAAAATCATCGGCGCCGTGATTAATCAGGATGACTTTCAATTCCCCGCGATAATCAGCGTCGATGGTGCCAGGCGCATTAACGCAGGCGATGCCGTGTTTTGCGGCGAGACCCGATCGCGGGCGCATCTGCGCCTCCCAGCCCGGGGGCAGGGCGATCGCGATCCCCGTCGGCACCATGAACCGTTCGCCGGGCTTCAGCGTTAGCGGTTCGCCCGCCGGGATTGCGGCGCGCACATCAGCGCCGGCGGCGAGCGCGGTCTCATAGGCCGGCAGCGCTAGGTCGCGGCCGTTCTCCAATCGCTTAACGGCGACAAGGGGAGCGTTCTCAGCGGTTTCATTTGTCATCCGGCAACAGTTCCTTTTTTCGATTGATAGCACGAAGCGAGGATCGCGCCCCGGTTAGTCTTTGGGCGTAACCGCAAAATTGTCGATCAGGCGTGTTTTGCCGACCATCGCCGCCGCAAGGAGCCGCGCCGGCTTTGCGACGACGCCGTCGGTTTGCAACGCCAAATCTTCGGCGTCGCGAAGATCGAGATAATCGATATTGTCAAAGCCGCGCGCGGCGAGGTCGGCGCGCCCCGCCGACAACACCCGCGCCACGTCTTCGCCGGCGGAAAGCGCGGCAGCCATTTCGCTGAGCGCGCCGTTGAGTTTGCCGGCGATCGCGCGTTCATCGGCGCTCAAATAAGCGTTGCGCGAGGACATGGCGAGCCCGTCGCTTTCGCGCACGATTGGCGCGCCGACGATTTTCACATCCATGTCGAGATCGCGCACCATGCGGCGAATAATCAGGAGTTGTTGGTAATCCTTTTCACCGAAAATCGCATAGTCAGGCCGGCATTGGTTCAGGAGCTTGCACACCACGGTCGCAACGCCGCCGAAAAAGTGGGGACGCGAAGCGCCGCACAACCCTTTCGACAGCTCGCTGACGGCGACCGACGTTTGATAGCCGTCCGGATACATTTGATCCGCGCCGGGGATGTAGGCGAGGTCGCATCCGGCTTCCTGCAGGAGATCGCAATCGGCGGCCTCGTTTCTCGGGTAGGTGGATAAATCCTCATGGGCGGCGAATTGCGCCGGATTGACGAATATGCTGGCGATTGTCCGGTCGGCGATGGCGCGGCCTTTGGTGACAAGGGAGAGATGGCCCTTGTGAAGCGCGCCCATGGTGGGCGCGAAGGCGATTGTCTGTTCGTCGCGCCGCCATTCGCTGACCCTTGCGCGCAGAGCGGCGACCGTGCGTGCGACACCAAGGTGGGAATCGGCTTTTTTGTTCGACATTCAAGCCGCCTTTGCCTAAACGTTAACAGAGCGTTATGTTGAGTTTTTGGAGAAGCTAATGCGATACGCGCCGCGTTCGCGCAACAGTCTTATGTTCAACAAATTCAGCCGACTGTGTGGCGGTCTCCTGCTAAGCGCCGGATTATCAGCCTGCTCGACGCTTGGGCTCGATCGGGAGCCAGCGCAACCGGATTTGACCGGAGACCGGGCCGAAGAAGTGAACTGGAGCTTCGCGGACGCCGCGCGCCTGCAGTCTGAAATATCGGCGCTAAAGGCCGAAAACCAGCGCCTTAAATCTGAGATGAAAGGATTGCGGCTGGCCAAAGCCGAGGCGGAAAAATCGCTGTCGGAAGCCCAGGAAGAGGAAGCGGCAGTGGATAGCGCGGAGGCGGCGCAATCTGGTGCGAACGCCAATCGTGGGCCGACGCGCACCGTGGTTGCTGCGGCGGACGCGGACCAGGCGCTGGCGACGGCGCCGTCGCCAGTGGAAGACGCGCCGCGTCTTGTGGCGCAATCGTTCGCCGATGATGATGTTGTCTTCGAGAATGAGGCGTCTGCCGGTAGTTTGCGCATTTCGAGCAGCCTCTTCGGGGTCCATCTCGCTTCGTACAAAACAATGGAAAAAGCGCGCGCGGGCTGGGGCGAATTGCAGCGCAACTTTCCCAACGAACTCGGTCTTTTAGAGCCCCGCGTCGAGCGCATCGACATCCCGGAACGCGGTGTTTTCTTGCGCCTGATCGGCGGCGGTTTTTCTTCAGAGCAAAAAGCAATTTCGCTTTGTAAGCAGTTGAAAAACAAAGGCCGTTACTGCGCGGTCGCAGGCTTCGCAGGCGAGCGTCTTTCGCTGGCGGAAGCGGCGGGTTAACACCCTTACTTTTCGGGCGCGCCCACCTGAAACGCGCGTTTGTCAAACGTTATCCCCGTATATTCGCCGGACCCCACATAGCGCAGCGTCAACACGCCTTCTTCGAAGCGCGTCACGTGCAATGGAAAGACGACCTTGCGGCGCGGCGCCTCCGGGTATGCGGCGATATTTTCGATACGGGCGATTTCGGATTCGCGGCCGGCGTTCGGGCCTGTTTTCGGTTTAAACGACGCCGCGAGAAAGCCGTAGGCGGATCGGGAGCCGTGGGGTTCGATCATGGTTTCCAGATCCATTCCGCCGTCCTTATTGCGCAGAAGTCGCGTGTCGCTGATTTTCGCCTTCGCGTTCCCGCCGCCGCCGCGCAAGATCACGGGCGTCGAAATCGCCGTATCGAGATCGAGCTGAATCCCGCCGGACGCCTTTCGCAACAGGGTGCGCCCCGCATCGCTTTCAATCAGCAAATGGGACCGGCGTTCGCCTTTGGGCGGTTTGGCGCCGCCGCGCAATGAAACCGTGATGGTCTCGCGCGCGCCAGGTTCAAGGGTGAGGAAGGTCGGGGAAACAATGAAATAGGGCGCTGCGCTCATGCGTTCTCGTAACTGGGTAGGGGCGGGGGCGTAGCCGGTTTCCACGGCTTTGAGATCGATCCAGCTGATGCGCGCGTCGATTGTCCGCCCGGACGGGTTCGAGATCACATAGGTGGCGCGCGGGGCGTCGGCGGTGATCACCTGCCGGAGCGGCGTCAAGATGAACGCCGCTTGCGCGCTTCCCGCCGCCAGCGCGGCGGCGAGCGCGAGCCCCGTGATCAGGAAATGTCGCCAGCGAAACAAGAATCGCCCCATACAATCGAAAAATAATAGCGTATCGGCAAACCCTTGCGGGATTCTTGCCGGTTTATTGGGGATTGGTTGGGATTTTCTGGCGCCTTCGAGGGCTTGCGGCGCCTTTTTCTGAGAAAGCGCGACACACGTGACCCATGTAATTGTTCTCGGCAATGAGAAAGGCGGCTCCGGCAAGTCCACGGCGGCGATGCATATTGTCGTCGCCCTCCTGAAGAGCGGCCATCAGGTGGCGGCGATCGACCTCGATATGCGCCAGAAGAGCCTCGGCAGGTATTTGGAAAACCGCCGGAATTATTGTGACCTCAAAGGCGCCGACCTTCTGTTTCCGGAAACGCCGGCCGTCGACGCGTCGACCCTGGACAGCCGCACGGAAGCGAAAGCAGCTGAAACAGAAGCGCTGACAGGTGCTCTTTCGCAGCTCGGTCATTGCGATTTCGTTGTTATTGACTGTCCCGGCGCCGACACGCATCTGTCGCGGCTCGCCCACGATCATGCGGACACGATCGTCACCCCGCTGAATGACAGCTTCGTGGATTTTGATTTGCTGGCGCGCATCGATCCGGAAACCGGCGCGATCCTGGGGCCAAGCCTCTATAGCGAAATGGTGTGGACGGCGCGCAAGCGGCGGGCCATGTCCGGCGTGCCCGGCGGCATCGACTGGGTGGTGATGCGCAATCGCGTCTCCGCGACGCGTGCGAACAATAAAAAGCGGATGGGCGAAAAGCTTGAAGATTTGTCTGCGCGCATCGGATTTCGTCTTGGGCGCGGGTTCGGCGACCGCGTCATTTATCGCGAACTCTTTCCCATGGGCCTGACGCTGCTTGATCTTGGCGGCCCTGATGCGCCGGTACGCCTTTCGACCATGAGCCACGTGACTGCGCGGCTTGAGATCCGCTCCCTGATCGCCATGCTGAATTTGCCGCGTGAGGGCGAGGCGCCGAAAGCACCGCCTACGGACGGCCAGGCCGAAAAATCCGAAGCGGCCTAAATGCTCAAATCCTTCAGATTGTAATCAACGAGACTGGCTTTGGCCGTGTCATCGTAAACATAGGTTTCGCCCGCTAACGGCTTGTACTCATACGCCGCCTCATCAGGAAAGCGCTCACGGCGCGCCGCAATCGCGAGACCGAGGGCCCGGGAGCGTTCCTTAATATGCGTCTCATCATAAATCACCGGCGCGCTATGCATGCCGGCGCCATGGACATTCAACACGGATGACCGCCGGTGAAATCCGAAATTAACAGTCATGCGGGGTTCAAATCCGGTGTTTGCAAACGAGCCATGCACGAGTTGCCGGTTGCAGATCACAACGTCGCCGGGCCCGCAGAGAAGCGGCACGGCGTCAGGCAGGCGCTCCGATCCCGCCTCGTCGATCATCGCCTTGATGTTCAGCTTTCCCTTTTTGTGCGTGCCCGGAATGACCCAGACGCCGTTCACCGCTGTGGATCCGAAAACTTGCAGCATGAAGTTGAAGCCGTGGATGTCTTCATCAAAGTCAGGGCTGTCCCAATGGGTGTCTCCATCCTGATGCCACGAGACCGCTGCGCCAAGGCCGGGGTCCTTGAAGAAAATCACCTCGTGAAACGGTGCGAAATCGTCGCCGTGAATCGCTTCGGCTACGCGCAGCAAATCAGGGTGCGCATAGGCGCGCAGACAGGCGTCGGAAAATTGCAGATGCCCCATGAGGACGTAGGGCGCAAATTCCGGCGCATCGTCAGCGGCCGTCGGTTCAAAAAGTTTCACCTGATGGCGACCGTTCAATAGTTCGGTGCCGCCGAGGGGATCGGAAAGCGGTTTCACCCATTGCAGGGTCGGGGCCTTGCATCCGGCGCCCACGGCGGGACGGCCCAGCGTGTCGGTGTCGCCATAGGGTTGAACGGGAAAGCGCTGACGCAAGTCGGCGAGATCGGATTTCACGTCTGCCAGTTCTTCCGGGCTTACGACCCCTTCGAATATATAAAAGCCATACTTTGAATAGGCGGCGCGGATTGCCGGATCGAGGCGCCCGTCCGCATCAAATTTGACGGGACCGCGATTGTCGAGCGTTAACGCGCGCTTTTGGCCGTCGATCAGATACGCACGCATGGCGTCTGCATGCGCTCCATAATGAGCGGCGCAGGCCTCTATTGATCTGGATATGTCCTGTTCCATCTGCGCACCTCCCATTTATCTACATTGTCGCAGCGCACCATTATAAGACGCCGGCGTCGGCGCCTCTTGCCGCATCATAGGCGGAACAGCCGGTGGAAGCGACCGTTTTTGCAGGGCGCAATCAGCGAATGTTTCGGACGGTGCTCCGTACACGCTGAAAAAATTTCCGCGGTATTAGCCTTCTAGCTCCTCGCGGCGCATTTCGAGCGCGAGCCATTCTTCTTCCGCCGCAGCAAGCCGTTGCTCAGCCTTTTCAAGCGCCGCAGCGGTTTTGGCGAACCGGTCAGGGTCTTTTTCAAAGAGGTCTGGCTTGGCGAGGAGCTCCCGGCACTCCGCGATTGTCGCTTCAAGCGCCTCGATTTCGGCGGGGAGCTGTTCGAGCGCGTATTTTTCCTTGTAACTAAGCTTTTGCGCCGGCTGTTTGGGTTGCGGCGCTGCGCGCGTTTGTTTCTTTTTTTGCTGCGGGGCCGGACCGGACGGCGCCCCCGGGGCCGCGCCGCGCTGGGCGAGCATATCGTCATAACCGCCCGGATAGTCGATCCAGTGACCGGGACGGTCGTCCGGAGCGGTCGTGACGACACTGGTGACGATACGGTCGAGAAAATCGCGGTCGTGGCTGACGAGAAGCAACGTGCCCTGATAATCAGCGAGCATTTCTTCCAGAAGTTCCAGTGTCTCCAGATCGAGGTCGTTCGTGGGTTCGTCTAGTACGAGCAGGTTCGACGGTTTTGCGAGCGCCGCTGCAAGAGACAATCGTCCGCGTTCGCCGCCCGAGAGCGCGCTGACCGGCGCACGCCATTGTTCAGGACTGAAGAGGAATTCTTTCAAGTAAGTGGAGACATGCTTCTTGGTTTCTCCGAAGCTGACCCAGTCGCCGCGCCCGTCTGTGATGGCGTCGGCGACGCGCATATCTTCCTTCAGGCTAGCGCGGCGCTGGTCAAGCCAGATCATGTCGAGGTTAGTACCGAGCGTGACGGTTCCGGCGTCGGGGCGCGATTGGCCTGTAAGCAGCGTCAACAACGTGGTCTTGCCTGCGCCGTTCGGACCGACAAAGCCGACCCGGTCGCCGCGCGCGATTTCAATAGAGAAGTCCTTAACGATCGTCTTGTCGCCATAGGCCTTCGAAATCTTGTCGGCGACGATCATGCGCTTGCCTGCGCTCGTGGCCGCCGCTGCGGTAAAGGTGACGGCGCCGGGCGCGCGCCGTTCTTCCCGGCGTGTCTTGCGAAGCTCCTGCAAGGCGCGCATGCGGCGGACATTACGCTTGCGCCGCGCCGTCACCCCGTAACGCACCCAGTCTTCTTCCGCGGCGATCTTGCGGTCGAGCTTGTGGCGGTCTCGTTCTTCCTCTTCGAGCACCTTATCGCGCCAAGCCTCGAAGTGAGCGAAACCCCGATCAAGCGCGCGCGTTTCGCCGCGATCGATCCAGACCGTCCGTGTGGTGACGGCTTCAAGGAAGCGGCGGTCATGGCTGATAACGACGAGGGCGGCGTTTGACTGCTGGAGATAGTCTTCCAACCAGGCGATCGCTGGCAGGTCAAGATGGTTTGTGGGTTCGTCAAGCAGCAAAATATCGGGCGCGCTGGCGAGAATATGCGCGATAGCGGCCCGGCGCGCTTCGCCGCCGGAAAGGGCGCCCGGGTCCGCTTGCCGGTCGACGCCAAGCGCCGACATCATCCGCTGGGGCGCGCCTTGATCGTCGGTTTCCCCGATGGCGCTTTCCACATAGGCGCCGACGGTGGCGAATCCGGCAAAGTCGGGCTCTTGGGGGAGGTACCCGGCGGTGATCCCCGGATCGACAAATCGTTCACCGCTGTCTGGTTCAACCAGTCCCGCCGCGATTTTCAGGAGCGTCGACTTGCCGGACCCGTTCCGCCCCACAAGCGCGATGCGATCGCGCGGCCGCACCGTAAGATCGGCGCCCGTGAGCAACGGATCACCGCCAAATGTCAGCGACAGGTCAGAAAGAGAAAGTAAAGCGGCGGCCATGGCGCCCCATACCGGGCTTTCTTCGTCGTCTCAATCTATTGCTTTTCGTGTATTCTTGCCGGCGACGCCGCGGGACGGTTGGGGACGCGTCTAGGGTGTCTCAGAATCGTTGTCTTCGATCTCTTCTTTCAGCGCTTTGAGCATGTCAGACAGAGTCATCGGCGGCTCAACGTTCGGATTTGTATCTGCGATCGACCCTGAAACGAGCCTCAGAGGGCTATTTTCGTTGGCGGCGCTTTCCGCGACCAGCGACAAGAATACGGACTTTGCAAGCGCTTGCGCTTGCTGGGCGCGCCGTTTGGCCAGCCGCCACATGATCCGCCCAGACCGCGCAGCGTAAATTTCGTCATTGTTCTGCAAATTACACTCGTTAAGGTTGTGTTAAGTACTTTTTCGCCCCCCGAACCACTGTAAGCTTCGCATAGTTTGAGTAATCAATCTTTAACGGAAAGGAAGAAATCATGCGGAAAGACGTCAGAAACGAACAACTCGCTCTCTTGCGGTTTGAGAAGCAAATTGCGGGCCTAGCGGGCGTTTTGGCGGCGGGGGCGGCGACTCAGGCGTCGGCGTCAGACAAATTGGGCGGCGATGCCGCATCCGACGCTTACGCGAATATTCAGGCTGCGCTCGTCAATCTGGCGGATGTGACGACGAAAGCCCACGAGGCCTTAAATGCTCAAGCTGACGCGATCGGCGCAAAGACGCTCAACATCACCGGCGGTCTTCCAAAGCAGCCGCCGGCGGAAATCGTCCGATTAATTCTTGGGCTTGGATAATCGCTGCGCTTTATGGCGCTTGCGTCATCGTCACGTACGGATTGGCGCGATACTCGCGGTCGCAACAGATTGTTGCGGCCGCTTGCGCATTGGGGGTCGGGTGGTCGTGTTCGATTACATGGTATTATTTGGCGCCAGGCGCGATCGCCAGTTCGGGTTTGGCCGTCATTGATCTCGGGCTGGCAGTATTTTTTTGGCGCCTTTCAAAGGGAAACTGGTTTCCAGTCTTCTTATTTTACATCTACGCGTTGCAAGTCGCGTTATATCTTATGTTGGAACTTTTGCGTCTGGAATATTGGTGGATCGCAATATTCATCAACCGGACTTTTGAATTGTCGTTGCTCTATGTAGCTGCTTGCGCCTCATACAGAATATTCAGCAGGCGACGGCGCCGGCAATCCCTTCGGTGACGCCTTTGGCGTGTGTCGCGATGAATGCCGCCATGTCTTTCTGGGCGGCCTTTGCTTCGTCTAAGGCCCAATTCATCTGGAAGAGGTGGAACATGCCGTCAAAAACGCGCAGGGAAACATCAACGCCGGCCTGACGCGCCTTTTCCGCAAGCCGCGCGCTATCGCCCAGAAAGACTTCGCGTGCGCCGACCTGGATCAGCATTGGCGGGAGACCAGCGAGATCTGCATTAATAGCTGAGATATAAGGGTGATGCGGGTCGTGAGCGCCCGCATAGACGGAGTAAAGCGCAGTGACTTGATCCGGACGCGTTGTGGAAATCAACGGATCGCTATTGCGCAGCGTGAAAAGCGTATCGCTGGCGCCGGCGGCGTCGACTAACCCTGACATCAAAACGATGCCTGCGGGCAGCGCAAGACCCATGTCGCGCCATCGCAAACAACTGGTGATCGCCAAGTTAGCGCCGGCTGAGTCGCCGATGATAATGATCTTGTTCGGGTCCACGCCGTCGTCGCACAACGCCTGATAGACGCGTTCAATCTGATTGTGCTGCTCCGGGTACGTATGTTCCGGCGCCAGGGCGTAATCAACGGCGACCGCGCGCGCTCCGGAAAGCCAACAAGCGGGCAAGACGGACGACGCGTTGGCGCGCGCAGAACCGGCGACGAAGGCGCCGCCATGGACATAGAGGATGACAGTATCGGAGGTAACGTTAGATGCGGTGTCGTACGTCACGCACGGCACGCCGCCGATGGTCGCGTCGGTCAACGTAAAGTCAAAATCGAGATGCGCCTTCATGGCGTCCCAATCGCGTTCAATAACCCGGCGTACGAGTTTTCGCGTCAATGGGTTCTTGATTGCAGACAGGGGCGGATATTTCGTGCAAGCCGCAAGGGCGCTGCGCGCGATCGGCGCCAGATGCGCCCCAAATTTCTTTGCTGTTAAAGCCAATGATCGTCCCCCGACACTCCAATACGCATCCAACCGTTACCCGTGGTCTTTGAAAAATATCCCGGATGCTGGAAAATGTCGGTGAAAACCGACGGGTGTATTGAAGCGAACTGGCTAAGAGAATCCTAAGAAAGCTCACGCGATTGCGTTCAATTCCGGGAAATTCGGCCTTTTTCGGACCACCCTTCATTCAGCCGCCGATCCGGGTTAGAGAGCGAGATAAATCAAGCTGCCTCAGGACAGGAGACTTTTATGCGAATTGCGTTGATGGCCGCCGCGGCGATGACGGCGATGGCTGGCGCCGGGTGCGGGAAAGAGACGACGACGGAAGCTACAACCGCCGATGTCGAACGGCGGGAGACCGAAAGCGATGCGAGCGTCGCGGCCGAGACCGAGGCGGAAGCGGCGGCGGACGCAATTGAGCCCGCGGCCGCGCCTGAATTCGACCTTGAAAAAATGGCGGCGGATAATCTCGCGGCTGCGGAAAAATTTCTCGCAGAGAATGCGTCGAAAGAAGACGTCAAGGTGACGAAAAGCGGCCTGCAATATTTGGTGCTGGAAGAGGGACCCGAGAACGGATTTTCGCCGAGCCCGGACGATCTCGTTCAGGTCCATTACGCCGGCACATTCCTTGACGGGCGCGAATTTGACTCATCGCGCGCTCGCGGCGCCGCCGCTCAATTCAAACTGGGTCAGGTAATCCCCGGCTGGATCGAAGGCGTGCAGTTGATGAGCGAGGGCGACCGGTTTCGCTTTTTCATTCCGCCAGCGCTTGCGTACGGCGAGAATGGCGCAGGCCCGATCGAGCCGAATTCAGCGCTCATCTTTGACGTGGAGTTGATCAAAGTGGTGGACGCCAAGCGCAATCTCGAGGCGGCTGAGAAGTTTCTCGCAGAAAACGGCAAGAAGGACGGCGTCAAAACCACTGAGAGCGGACTGCAATATGAAATCATTTCCGAAGGGCCTGATGACGGGGCCGTGCCGAATGACGCGAGCAAGGTGAAAGTTCACTATGTGGGCACGCTCGTGAACGGCACAGAATTCGATTCCTCCATTGCGCGCGGCGTCCCGGCCGAGTTTCCGGTGGGCGGCGTGATCGCTGGCTGGACTGAAGGGCTCCAACTCATGAGCACAGGCGACAAGTTCCGCTTCTTTATTCACCCGGAGCTGGCCTACGGCGAAACCCCGCGTCCGGGAGGCGCTATCGGTCCGAATGACGCCCTGATCTTCGAAGTGGAGCTGCTCGAAGTTCAATAGGCGGTTTGCGCCAATAACATTAATGCCGCCGGCGCTCGTTCTTCTCGGGACGACCGTCGGCGGTTTTTTCATTTTTGCGGTGCGCCGTCCCCGGCTGGCCTCTCTCTTGCGAGGATATAAAGAATTCTTTATATGTTCGTCAGGAGAAAAAACTTATGACCGACACGTTCAAGGGGCGCCCTGACCGCATTAACGCGCTGCACGAAGCGCTCGCCGAGCGCATTCTCATTCTTGATGGCGCGGCCGGCACCTTCATTCAAGGCTACGAGCTGGACGAGGCGGGCTATCGCGGCGCGCGTTTCGCCGATTGGCCCCATGACGTGAAGGGCAACAACGACCTGCTCATCCTGTCCAAGCCCGAGATCGTCAGTGAGATGCATGCGGCATATCTGGCCGCCGGCGCCGATATCATTGAGACCAACACTTTCTCGGCGACAACGATCGCGCAAGCCGATTATGCCATGGAAGACCTGGCCTACGAGCTAAATGTGGAGGGCGCGCGCCTTGCGCGCGCCGCTGCAGACGAAGCGTCGACGGATGATCGCCCGCGGTTTGTAACAGGCGCCATCGGGCCGACGAACCGCACAGCGTCGATTTCGCCGGACGTCAATGACCCGGCGAAACGCAATGTGGATTTTGAAACGCTGGCGGACGCCTACGCGCAGGCTGCGCAAGGCCTGATGGAGGGCGGTGTTGACGCACTTCTTATCGAGACGATTTTTGACACGCTCAACGCAAAAGCTGCGATCTACGGCGTACAGGAATTATTTGACCGGTTCGGCTACTCCGTGCCGATTATGATCTCGGTGACGATCACCGACCAGTCGGGTCGCACGCTTTCCGGTCAAACCACCGAAGCGTTCTGGAACGCCGTCGCGCACGCAAAACCCTTATCCGTCGGCGTCAACTGCGCGCTTGGCCCGGACTTGATGCGTCCTTACGTGGCGGAATTGTCTCGGATCGCCGACTGTCATGTCTCGACCCATCCGAACGCAGGGCTGCCAAACGCATTCGGCGCTTATGATGAAACGCCAGAGTCCATGACCAAACATTTGCGCGAATGGGCCGAAAGCGGTCTCGTCAATATTGTCGGCGGCTGTTGCGGCACGACGCCCGGCCATATCGCCGCCTTCGCCGGAGCGCTTGGGGGCGTGGCGCCGCGTCCGCTACCGGCGATCAGTCCGGCGTTACGCTTGTCCGGTCTTGAACCGTTTTCGATGACTGGCTAACGCGCCGCCAGCAGCTTTTTGTCGCGAGCCCATCATGCTGCGAACGGCCAATACATGTCGTATCCTGATACGACTGTGGCGGGGCGCCCCTGAGCAACCGAGACCAAGATGACCGACATCACCGAACAACGCGCCTGGCTCGAGAGGCTTGTGGCGCATGATACGACTTCGTCGAAATCAAACCTGCCGCTGATCGACGATGTGGACTCGTACTTGCGCGACCAGGGCGCGACCACGGAACGCGTCTATAATGCGGAAGGCGACAAGGCCAATCTCTACGCTGTGGTCGGTCCGCACGTCGAAGGCGGTGTTATTCTTTCCGGACATACGGATGTGGTCCCGGTCGAAGGACAGGACTGGGACACCGACCCGTGGACGGTGACGGAAAAAGACGGCCGCCTCTTTGGCCGCGGCACAAGCGATATGAAGGCGTTCTCCGCCATCGGCTTGTCGCTCGTGCCTGAAATGTTCGCCGCTGACTTAAAGCGTCCGTTGATCTTCGCGCTGTCCTACGACGAAGAAGTGGGCTGCCTCGGCGCGCCGCACATGATCACGGAAATCAAGAACAAACTTCCCGCGCCGTCCGCCGTGATTGTGGGCGAGCCGACCATGATGAAAGTGATCGACGGTCACAAAGGGATCGCCTCTTACCGGGTGACAGTTACAGGGTATACGACCCATTCAAGCCAGACCGATCGCGGCGTTTCGGCGGTGGAGGCGGCGGCGAAGCTTATCGTCAAGCTGACCTCCATGCGCGAGCAGCGCGCCTTGCGGGCCGATCCGGAGAGCCCGTTTTCGCCGCCTTACTCGACCATGACCGTCAATGTCGCCCATGGCGGCACGCAATTGAACATCATGGCCGGCGAATGTGTCTTTGATTTCGACGTGCGCGTTGTGCCCGGCGAGACGGCGTCCGATATTCTTGAGGAATTCGCCGATTATGCAAAAGGCGTCGAAGCGGAAATGCGCGGGCGGGCCTCGGGCTGCCGGGTGACCATTGAGCAGATGACCGACGCGCCGTCTTTCGCGCCGCAGGACGACAACCACGCGGCGGATATCGCCAAATCGCTGACCGGACAGAACGCCACCGACGTGGTCGCCTATGCGGCTGAGGCCGGGCAATTTCAGGAAGCGGGCTTTTCCACCGTGATCTGCGGCCCGGGGTCGATTGATCAGGCCCACCAGCCGAATGAATATGTGTCGGTTGATCAGCTAAGGCAGGGAACCGTCTTCCTCCGCAAGCTCATCGCTCAATTAGCGGCCTGACACCTGCGTTCGTTCACACACTGTTAACGTCTGTGGCCGGAGTGTTTAAGAAATAGTTGCTCTTGGGGCTACTATTTTACGGTGAATTTACAACGTTCTGAGATGATCACGATCTGTAATTCGTTTTGTTGATCGGGTCATTATCACGTGAAAAAAGTCAATCGCTGCCGCGCCTGCGGGTCTTCGGCCTTAACGCCCGCCTTTTCCCTTGACGGCATGACGACCGCGCGCCGCGCCGGCCGCAAGCCGGCTTCGGTGGATTATGCGCTTTGCGACGGCGCGAAGGACGCGTTCGCGTGCGGTCTCTTGCAACGCGTCAAGATGGACCGGCGCCCGCAACCTGACGCGGCGCCGTCGGCGACCTATCGCTCGACGCGCAGCCATTTGCGCGCGATCGCCACCGAAGCGTTGGAATTGATTTCAGGCCGCGACTGTTGCGCGCTCGATATCGGCTGCAATGACGGCACGCTTTTGTCGTTTTATCCGCGGTGGGTCGACCGTCATGGCGTCGACGTTGACACCATCGTTGAAGGGGTCGGAGAGTGGGCATGGACGGCGCAAGCTGCGTTTCCCTCTGCTGAACTCGACCGTGCGCTCGGCGAAAAGAAATTCGACATCGTCACCGCAGTCTCGATCCTAGAAAAAATCAGCGAGCCCCGCGCCTTTTTCGCGCGGATGAAGTCGCTACTGACGCCTGACGGCGTGATCGTCCTTGAAACGCTCTACACGCCGATGGCCTTGGCGCGCACTGGCGTCGACGCGTTTGCGAGCGGGGCGGAGGCGCTCTATTCGCTCGGTGTTCTGGAACGCATGGCCCGCGACTGCGACCTAAAAATTTTCCGCGGCGCGCTCACCGACAAAGATGGCGGCTCGATCAGGCTGTTCCTCACCCACAGCGACGTGAGCGACTACGATTTTGATCCGTGGTATGAGCGCCTTGCGCGTTTGTGGGATGAAGAAAACGCGCTCGCGCTGCGGAGCGTTCAATCCTATCAGGCGTTCGAAAACCGGTCGGACGCGGCGCGCGCTGACTTCCATGGCCTGCTCGCCGAGCTTCACGAACGCGGCGAGACGGCGCACCTCTTGTCCGCCGGTCCTCAGGCCGTTGCGCTTTTTCGGTGGGCGGGGAAGATGGCCCATGTGATCACCGCCGCTGTTGATGAAAAGCCGCCGCTCAACGGCGCTTATCTTTGTGAATATGGTCCGGTCGTGATTTCCGAAACCGATTGCCGCGCGGCGGAGCCTGAATATTTACTGGCGCCAGCGTCGCTCAAACGCGAAATGCTGGAGCGCTGGCGCGAGGCGATTATTCTCGGCGCCAAGATGATTATCGCAACGCCCACGCCGCATATTGTAGACGCCAGCAACTTCGCCGTGGAGTTCGGCAAGTCCATCGCCGGCGGCGACAATCCCGGCGAGGTGGAAACGCTGCGCGCGATCCTCACCGCAGCCGGCGGCCCGCGCCTTGTGGCGGTCAGCGGCGGCGAGAAAAAGACGGGATAGGGTCTTTTCTTCTTCGCCTGATAAATGCAGCGCGCGATCGGGGATTGCGGCTTACGTCGCTGCAAAATTACTCCGGTAAAGATGTAGATTATCGCTGTGCGATGTACGTTTTTTGGATCGCAATGCCCTGAAATTATAATTGGGTTGTTTGGGTCGTCAAATGGCCCTTCGTTGCCGTCCTAAAAAATTTTGTCTAGTATTTTTTAATGGCAGTAGCGCTTGTCGAAAAGGCTCAAGATAAAGAGCTACCAGTCCCAATCGAATGGCGTCCGACGCTAAAAAAGATTGCGGACCATTTCGTCGCGGGAAAAGTTCCGATTGGTAAAAGTATCAAGGAGATTGATAGTGAAAGAGTGGAATACAACCATAGGAACATACGCGATTATCCGGAGTCGATCGGACTTCTTACAGATAAAACGTGGGAATCGTCAGTATACATTTGGTCGAATCCAATCTGGGAGATACTCTTAGATTTGTCCACGGTGAAAGGCGAAACATCCGATCTAGTTCTTCACTTGCGAGTGCGTGAACTGAATGGCCGTTATGAGTTTGAACCAGGTTTAGTTTACGTACCCTGACGACAATCTGGTATCCGTTTCTGCAATAAATTGTTGCTGAGCTAGTTTTCTCTCAGCTTTAACGGCATCCGCCTTCCCGCGGCTTGACGGCTGGATCCACGGCACGCCGCAATTCTCCAAATGTTGCGATGTGATTTCGTCGCTGCGTACATCAGGCCTGATTCGAATTTTGGAAAGCTGAATTCCGAATCATACGGTACGATTGATGGCAATGCTTTAGCGCAAGCGGTGCATCAAGGAATGAAGAGATGGCGAAAATCGCGGCGAAAAAAATACTGAGTGGTTTGATTTTACCGATGGAATGATGTCAGCCGAGAACGATTGACCCCGCGGTCAAGCCGCGAGGCGGCGGGTGTGGGAATTGCGGCGCTCTAGCTGAAACGTCTGGAAAATGCTTGGCCTCTGCCAAAACCCCACGCCCACCACTTCTCAAGTCGTCAAAAACCGGCGGCTGGTTTCTTCCAGCACAAGCGCGGACAACATGCCTGACCAGCAGGCGCCGGTGTCCACATTGATACGCCAGCCTTCGTCCTGGGGTTTTTTGACGGGATGGTGGCCATGGACGACGATTTTGTCGGGCCGCTTGTCGGACGGGGTTTTATGAAATTCGTTGCGGATCCACATGAGGTCCGAGGCGTCCTGATCGTCGAGCGCGACGCCCGGTTTCAGGCCGGCGTGGACGAAAACGTAATCGCCCTCCACATGCATCAAATCGAGGCTTTCTAAAAAATCGCGATGGGCGGTCGGCATAACGCGCGCGAGTTCAGCCGCGAGATCTGCTTCATCGCGCGCCATGACGTGGGCGAGGCCGTAGCTTTCCAGCGTCTTGTCGCCGCCCCAGTGGAGCCATTCGCCGTGCTGGCGCGGGTTCGCCATAAAATCGAGCATCGCCGCTTCATGATTGCCTTTCAGAAAGACGGCTTCCGGCGCCGTTTGTCGCAGGCCGATCATTGTCTCGATCACGCCTTTGCTGTCCGGTCCGCGGTCCACATAGTCGCCGAGAAAAATGAGGCGGCGTCCTTCGATGGGCGCGGCGTTGCTGTCGGCGTCGATGATCCCCATGAGCGCGCGAAGCTCGGCGAGGCAGCCGTGAACGTCGCCGACCGCGTAAATGCGCCGTCCGGGCGGAATTAACGCTTTATTGTCGCCCTTTTTTGAAAAAAGTTTGGTCAGCATCGGTTCATTCAATTGTCGCAAACGCACTATACTAGCGCCTTGACGAACCATTTCCTAATGGCGGCGTCTCTTTTCAGACGGCGGCCGCGGCTTGAGCGCCGGAAAGACGATGTCGGTCATGGGGAGGAAAGGCCGGAGCGATGACCATTCTTGTCACAGGGGGCGCGGGCTATGTGGGCGCCCACATGCTGCTGGCGCTCGGCGACGCCGGCGAGAAAGCCGTCGCCGTGGACAATCTATCCACGGGCGCGCAATGGCTGGCGCCGAAAACGGCGCCGCTCGTGGTCGCCGACCTTGGCGACCGGGCGGCGCTGCAAAAAGTATTCGACGAGCACGACATCAAGGAAGTGATCCACTTCGCCGGCTCAATCCTGATCGGCCAGTCCATCAAGGACCCGCTCAGCTATTACCGCAACAACACTGCAAACACGCTGGCGCTATTGGAGACGTGCCTGGAGAACAACGTCTGGAATTTCATTTTCTCCTCGACAGCTTCCGTCTACGGACGGCCGGAGAGTATTCCGGTGTCTGAAAGCGCGCCGATAAACTCCATCACGCCTTATGGGGCATCGATGGCGATGAGCGAGCGCATCCTCACGGATGCGGCCGCCGCCTTCAATATGAATTATGTGACGTTGCGCTATTTCAATGTGGCCGGCGCCGACCCGGCGGGGCGCGCTGGCGAGATCGGCAAGCCGACGCATTTGATCAAGGTCGCGGCGCAGATCGCCGTGGGGACGCGCAAGGAAGAATTGCAGATTTATGGCGATGACTATCCGACGCCGGACGGGACGGCGATCCGCGATTATGTGCATGTAAGCGATCTCGCTGAAGCGCATTTGCAGGCTCTTGAGTTGTTGCGCAAAGGCGGTGGCGCGCTGACGCTGAATTGCGGCTATGGACGCGGCTATTCGGTGCGCGAAGTGGTCGAGGCGGTCTCGCGGGTGACCGGCGAGCCTTTGCCGTTCACCATCGGCCCCCGGCGCCCCGGCGATCCGCCGCAACTAATCGCGGACAGCGCCGCTATCCGCACCATGCTTGATTGGCGCCCGCGCTATGACGATATCGATTTCATCGTCCGCACGGCGATAGACTGGGAGAAAAAGCTGGCGGCGAAGGACGTGGGTAAAGCTTCATGAGTTTTGTATTTGCGGCGCGTATTCTGTTCGCGATTCTTTTTGGCCTTGTCACCTTTCTGACGGTGACGACGAACCCGGAGACGACAGAAGGGGGCATGGCGCTGACGCGATGGCTCGCTGAAATGGTCCTGGGCCAGGCGGCGCTTGCGGACAAAGTCGCACATTTTCTGGCCTATGGCGCGCTTGGCGCGGCGGCGATGTTCGCCAATTTGAAAATAACCGGGCGGCGGATCGTGACCGTGCTCGCCTTGGCGGCCTACGGCGCGCTGCTGGAAGGCGTGCAAGCCCTTGGCGGCGTGCGCTCGCCGGAAGCGGCGGATGCGATCGCCAATGCGTTCGGCGCCTTATGCGCCTATCCGGGATACATGATTTTGACCCGGCTCGCCCCGCGATTGCGCGCCGTATGAAGGCTGCCATCATCATCCCTGCGCGTTACGCCTCGACGCGCCTGCCGGGTAAGGCGCTGGCCGATCTCTGCGGCAAGCCGCTGATCCAACATGTCTATGAGCGCGCGAAGGGCGCGCAGCGGGCCGAGCGCGTTCTTGTCGCCACCGATGATGAGCGCATCGCAAACGCGGTCGAAGGCTTCGGCGGAGACGTCGCGATGACGCGCGCAGACCACCAATCGGGCACCGAACGCATCGCGGAGGCCGCCGCCGGTCTGGACGCCGATATCATCGTCAATCTTCAGGGCGATGAGCCGGAAGTCGACCCCGCGCATCTCGATGCGCTGATCGCCCTTCAAGCGGACTATGGGTATTTCGCCTCTACGCTGGCGTGCCCGTTCCCCGCTGACGCCGCCATTGACGATCCCTCGGCGGTGAAAGTCGTCGCTGGCAAGAAGATCGAAGGCGACGCTTTTGAGGCGCTCTATTTCTCGCGCGCGCCTGTTCCGTTTCGCAGCGACGGTGCGGAAGACAAACACATGCTTCATATCGGGGTTTACGCTTTCTCACAGACGTCGCTGCAGAAATTTGCGCGCACGCCTGTCGGCGCTCTTGAAAAATCGGAGCGGCTTGAACAATTGCGAATATTGGAGATGGGCGAAAAGATTGCGGCGCGAATGGTGTCGGAGGCTTCGCCTGGCGTCGATACACCTGAAGATCTGGCCGCTGCGCGTGCGCGTCTACAGAAAAAATGAAGGGGAAGAAAACGAAAACGGGAGCGAGGTTTCCGGCCTCAACTCCCGTCGTTCGGGTTTCAGTTTTGGGTTGGCGGGGTTAGCGCCGATACGCATACCTCTTGCAACCCCGTTACGCCAAAGCGACATAAGTATAAGCAGCAGGTGCTAAAGCAGCGATAACAACGCTGGTGCTGATCAGTATAGTAACAAAACGTGCCATGGTTTCTCTCCTGTTGTTGACAACACTGAGATAGGGGGAGCCCGTCCTTTTTGAAAGGGGCCAGGCGCGCTGTCCGGCGCATGCGGAACACGGTTTATCGCATTGAATTTTAACGGTCTCCGCTCGTCGCACGAGCCCCGCAATTCATCGCAGGGGCGGCTTGAACGCCCTTGAAAGCCCCCCGGGCCTTGCGCGGGCGGATCGAACATGGCCCTTATTGCCGCTTGGTGTCCAAAAATAGGGGTCGTTCGCGATGGCTGATCTTTTTACGCTGGAAAACCTGTTCACGCTCGGCATGCTGGTCATGCTCCAGGCGGTGCTGGGTTTTGACAATCTTCTCTATATTTCCCTTGAGTCCCAGCGGGTGGCCCCGCACCGACAACAGTTCGTGCGGCGCATGGGCATTGGTCTCGCCGTTTTCTTTCGCCTAATCCTTCTATTCCTGGTTGTGGGGCTCATCGAACGCTTCACGGCGCCGCTCTTCAGCATCAATATCGGCGCGCTGAACGAGGCCGGCGTCCACGGGATTATCGACACGGAATTCAACTTCCGGGCGATTTTATCGCTCTTCGGCGGCGCCTTCATTATCTACACGGCCACAAAGGAGATCATGCACCTCCTGGCGATTGACCATCTGGAAGAGGTGGAGGGGACGGCGAAGCGCTCCGTCAGCATCGCCATATTTTGGATCGTTTCCATGAACCTCGTCTTTTCATTCGACTCGCTGCTCTCGGCGATCGCGCTGACGCAGGTCTTCCCGGTGATGGCGCTCGCTATTCTGATCGGCGGCGTCTTGATGATCGTGCTCGCGGACGAAGTGGCGAACTTCATCGCCAAGAACCGGATGTATGAGGTGATCGGCCTCTTTATCCTCTTCATTGTCGGCATTTTGCTTGTGTCAGAAGGCGGACACCTGGCGCACATGTATCTGTTCGGCTTTGAAGTGACGGCGATGTCGAAGACGACATTCTATTTCGTGATTTTCGTGATGGTCGTCGTCAATATTGTGCAAACCCGGTATCGCAAGAAGCTGGAGCTGCAGCGGGCGGCCGAACATGCGCCCCACGAGGCGGCGCTTGCAGCGGCGGCCCCGGCCGAGTGACCTGAGGCGACGCGTAACGCTTGTTAAACATAAAAAAGACGCTGCGTTCTTCAACGCAGCGTCTTTTGTTTACGCGAGCCTTCGGCTCGAATTGGATTGCGCTATAGCCCGATAAAGGGTTGTGCGACTTTTCCCATGAGCGACTTGAACTGAAGCGGCGCGTTCGTTGCGATCAGGCAAATGCAGGGCTCGTCGCCGACGGCCATGGGCGAATGGGTGTTCTCATCATCGAGATCAGCAAAATCGCCCGGCTTGAACGCGCCGATCTCATCCTCATAGGCTCCGCGCAGGATCAGTGTGAATTCGCCGTCTTTGTGCGTGTGTTTCGGCACGCGCGTTCCAGGCATAATCTTCAAAAGGCGCAAGACGCCGGACCGATATCCCTCAGCCTGCAAGACATGTTGCGCAAGACCCGGCGCCACCGTGCGCCAGTCAACGGAATCAATGCCGCCTTTCAAATAGCGCTGAAGCGGTTGCGCCACGTCGAAGCTGAAATCATTGGCGGGGCGCGTGGACGCCGGCATCACGGCGACATAATTGTCATCGGCGCGGGCCCAGAACGCTTCAAGCGCATTGTCAGCCATCGCCACCGGTTCGGCCGACTCCAGAACGGCGCCGCCGAGAGCCTCAAAATCCCGCACACCTGTTCTGCATTCATCGCAGAGCGTCAGGTGCGTCGCGATGACGACCGAGCGCGCTTCATCGAGATGACCCGCCGCATACATTGCCAGCGTTTCTGATTTCGGATGATGCTTGATTGAACTGCTACGCATCAAGGTCACCAAGTTCCTTTCTAATCTTGTTAAAGGCGAGACGCAGTCGAGACTTCACCGTTCCCAACGGCAAGCCGAGGCGTTCGGCGATCACCGAATGCGGTTCGTCTTCGATAAAATGCAGATGGACGACGTCGTGCTGATTTTTGGGAAGCCCTTTAAAGGCCTCGCGTATTCGATCATCGCGCTCCTGGCGCTCGACGACCACATCAGCCTGAGGCTCTTCGTCGGGCATCAGGGCAGGCTCGTCGGCGCTCAGTTCCGGCTTGTTGGCGCGGCGGAGCGCGTCGATGCGCTGGTTGCGTGCAATCGTAAAAATCCAGGTGGAGGCGGAGGCTTTCTTCGGGTCGAAAAGCCCGGCTTTACGCCAGACTTTCAGCATCGTTTCCTGCGTGAGGTCTTCAGCCTGTTCGGCGGCGACGCCGATTTTCATCAGATAGCCCTTAACCCGCGGTCCGAAGAACGCGTAAAGCTGTCCGAAAGCCTGTTTGTCGCTGCTCATCGCCACGCGCGCCAAAAAGCCGTTCATTTCTTCCGCTGAAGGACCGGCGTTTTTTGGCGGCGTGGGCGACGTTCTCACGGTCTGTACGGCTGCTCCGAGCATTATCGCCTCGCTGTTACGCTTTCTATACGCGCCAACGAGGAAAAAGATCACTTTACAGGCAAGAGTTTAGGCCATGTTTCGGAACCTTTCCAGTTGAATTCTGGTATGATCCGTCCTTTCTCCAAGGCCGTAGGGTTAGGCGTTAACGCTTTGGGAATTTTTTATGGCATTCGACGCTGGCGAAACGCGCCCTCAAGCCGCTCAAAAAGTGGCGATTATCGGCTCCGGCATATCGGGGCTTTCCGCCGCCTGGCTGCTGTCGAGGGCGCATCAGGTCACCGTCTACGAGGCGAACGGCTATCTCGGCGGCCACGCCAATACCATCGACGTGCCGGTTGGCGGGGAGACGGTCCCGGTGGACGCCGGCTTTATTGTTTTCAACAGGCCGAACTATCCGAACCTGACCGCTCTGTTCGACCATTTGGGCGTCGCCACAGAAGAATCGTGCATGTCGTTCGCCGCCTCCATGCGCGGCGGCGCCATGGAATATTCCGGTCAGACCTTGTCGTCGGTCTTCGCAAACCGCGCCAACGCGGTCTCGCCGTCTTTTTGGAACATGCTGAAGGATATTTCGCGGTTTCACCGTGAGGCCAAACGCATCATTAAGGAAGGTGGCGGCCCTGCATTTTCCTTGCGCGATTTTGTCATGGAGCGGCGCTACGGCGACGCCTTCGTGCGTGATTTTCTGGAACCCATGGCTTCGGCGATCTGGTCGACGCCTTCTCATGATATTCTGGACTATCCCGCGCTCTCCTTTTTCAAATTCTTTGACAATCATGGCCTGTTACAGGTCTTGAACCTGCCCATCTGGCACACGGTTCGCGGCGGGTCTCGGACCTATGTGGAGAAGATCTCCGCACCATTATCGGAGAATGTGCGATTGCGCACGCCCATGCGCAGAGTGATCAGGACGAGCGCCGGCGTCACCGTGGTTGATGCGAACGGCCAGCATGATCATTACGATCAGGTGGTTATCGCGACGCATGGCGATACCGCGTTGCGAATGCTCGATGATCCGGATGCCGACGAACGCGCGATCCTTGGCGCGTTCCGGTATCAGCCGAACAGGGCCTACTTGCATTTTGACGCCGGCCAGATGCCCGTTCGCCGCCGCGCGTGGGCAAGCTGGAACTATATTGGCGGCGACGATGGCGCCGCGATAAGCTATTGGATGAACCGATTGCAGAACCTTGACTGCGAGCGCGATATATTTGTGACGCTTAATCCGCAAACGCCGATCCGTGACGACCTGATCGTCGCCGACTTTGATTACGAACATCCGATGTTCAATATCGCCGCCGGCGAAGCGCAAGAGCGGCTATGGTCGCTTCAGGGGCGGGGCGGCGTCTGGTATTGCGGGGCGCATTTCGGTCAAGGGTTCCACGAGGACGGCCTTCAATCGGGTCTCGCTGTCGCTGAGGCGTTGGGCGGCGTTCGCCGGCCGTGGATGGTTGAGAACGAGTCCGCACGTATTCATCTGCCCGCCGCGCGGCCGTTGATGGCGGCGGAATGACGGCCAGTCTTTATAAGGGTCGGGTCACCCACCGGCGGTTGAAACCGGTCGACCATCGCCTCGACTATCGCGTTTTCTCCATGATGGTTGATCTCGACGGGCTCGATGCGCTGGATGAGCGATTGAAATTTTTCTCGCGCAACAAGTTTAACCTCTTCTCGTTTCATGACCGCGACTATGGCGACGGGGCTCCGCGTGATCTTGCGCATTATATTCGCGGCGTCCTTGCGGAAGCGGGTATCGATGCTGACGGACGCATCGATCTTTTGTGTTACCCGCGCATTCTCGGCTATGCATTTAATCCGTTGTCGGTCTATTATTGCCATAACGCCGCCGGCGACCTCGCCGCTATCCTTTATGAGGTGAGCAACACGTTTGGCGACCGTCATACGTATCTGATCGCTGTGGAAGACGACGCTCCGATTATTCGACAGGAAGCGCAAAAGCTGTTGCATGTGTCGCCTTTCATGGGGATGGATATGCGTTATCATTTCAGGCTGAACAGACCAGGCGAAAACCTTTCCGTGGTGATCCGTGAAGTGGATGAAGCGGGGCCAATTTTAAACGCCGCTTTCGTGGGCCGGCGTGAGCCCGTCACCGATCAAACGCTTTTGCGTGTGTTCTTTGCGTATCCGCTTATGACCGTGAAAATTATCATGGGCATCCACTGGGAGGCGGCGAAACTCTTCGCCAAGGGCATGCGGTTGTTGAAGGGCGACCCGGCGCCGGGAAACCCGGTGACGGTCGTCAGCCGTCACGCGCGCTCACGCCGCGCCGCCTGAGCGCTCCGCAACATTTGGGGCGACCCGGAAAAGATTGTCCTCTGACAGCGCATGTGCGACTTTGCGGTTCGCAATCGCCAATCGCAAAGGGGTTTTGTTATGCGCTTTTTCCTCGCATTCGCCGCCGCTACGGTAACTGCCGCCTGCGCCGCCGAGCCGACCGAAGAGGCCGCGGAAACGGCGTCCGACGGAGCCGCTGTCTCCATTGAAAAATTATGGGTTGCTGATGGCTTCACCGACCCGGAAGGGGTCGCGCTCACCGCCGACGGCAACTACTTTATTTCCAACGTCGCTGGCGACAGCGCCGGCGCCGACGGTGAAGGATGGATTTCGATCCTCTCCACGGAGGGCGAAACCCTCAATGAAAAATGGGCCGACGGCCTCGACGCGCCGAAGGGAATGACCACTCATGACGGCACGCTCTATGTAGCCGACATAGACCGTATACGCCGGTATGATGTGACGACTGGTGAAAACCTCGGCGATATCGTCGTCGATGGCGCGGTGTTTTTGAATGATGTAACGGTTTGGCGCGATAAGATCATGGTTTCTGATTCGCGCACCGCCCGCATTTATTCTGTAGACGGCGACGCGGTTGAGGTCTGGCTTGAAAGCGAAGAGATGATCGCAGGCGTAAACGGTCTTCTCGGCGACGGCGATCGCCTCCTGATTTCGACCATGTCCACAGGCAGTCTGTTCGCCGCTGACGAGACGGGCATGTTGACGACAATCGCCACTGGCATGATTGACGCCGACGGCATCGGTCTCGTCGAGGGCGGAGGATATATGGTGTCCGCCTGGCGCGGCGATATTTTCCATGTGAGCGCTGACGGCGTCGTCAACAAGCTGCGCGACACCCGCGCAGAGGAAATCCTCCAGAACGATCTCACGGTCTATGGAGATACGATTATCGTTCCCAACTGGAATCCCGGCGCCGTGACGGCGTGGCGGATCAAACAATAACGGGCGTGGACCAGCGCGCGCGATTGCCCTAAATCACCTCATAAAGACGCGGAGGAACAGCCATGGACAAACTCTATAAGGACGCTGTCGCGGCGCTCGAAGGCGTGGTCTTTGACGGGATGACCGTGATGGCCGGCGGTTTCGGTTTGTGCGGCATTCCGGAAAACCTCATCGCCGCCTTGCGCGACACGGGCGTCAAAGACATTACCGTGATTTCGAACAATGCGGGCGTTGACGATTTCGGTCTCGGGCAACTTCTGCAGACGCGCCAGATAAAAAAGATGATCTCGTCTTACGTGGGCGAGAATAAAGAATTCGAACGCCAATATCTCGCGGGCGAGCTAGAGCTTGAATTCAATCCCCAGGGCACCCTGGCCGAACGTTGCCGCGCCGGCGGCGCCGGCATCCCGGGATTTTACACCAAGACAGGCGTCGGAACGCTGATCGCCGAAGGCAAAGAGCACAAGGAATTCAACGGCGAGACTTATATTCTCGAAACAGGCCTCGTGGCTGACTTGTCCATCGTAAAAGCCTGGAAGGCCGACCCGCAAGGAAACCTGATCTACCGAAAGACTGCGCGCAATTTTAATCCGATGATGGCGACGGCCGGTAAAGTCACCGTGGCGGAAGTGGAAGAGATCGTCGAACTTGGCGCGCTGGACGCGGACAATATTCACACGCCCGGCATCTTCGTGCAGCGCCTCATTCAGGGCGATCACGAAAAGCGGATCGAACAACGCACGGTTCGGGAGCGCGCATAGGAGACGATCATGCCCGCTTCATCTGTTTCTGACCGCCAAAAGAAATGGTTCTCTTCCCTTCGCGAAGGATTGGAACGCGACACTGGTAAGTCGCTTAGCGAGTGGGTCGAGATCGCGCGCACATGCCCCGAAACGAAACCGCGGGCCCGGCAAAAATGGTTAAAAGAAAAATATGGCGTCGGTCAGAACCGGGCGATCATGATTTTCAACGAGGTTTTTAGCGATTCTCTCCAGTGGGACAATCCTGCAAAATTGGAGGAAGGTCTGTGGAAAGATGAAAAAAAGCGGTCGGTTTACAAGCGAGTCGTAGCTGAAGTTGAGAAACTTGATGGCGCAAATGTTCACGTGCGTAAGAGCTTTGTGGGTTTTTCGCGAAAGGTTCAATTCGCCGCGGCGAAACCGATTAAGGACGGTGTCCGCGTGGGATTTGCAGTCGATCCCGCGGAAAGTTCGCGTCTGTCGCCGTCTACGCGACGTGAATGTTGGTCTGAACGAAACGTATCCGTATTGGAATTGGCCAAACTGACGGAAATTGATGCGGAGTTCAAACGCGTGCTGAAACTAGCTTGGGAAAACTCCTGAGGAGGACAAATTATGCCCTGGGATCGCAATCAAATGGCCGAACGCGCCGCCAAGGAGCTGCAGGACGGTTTCTATGTTAATCTCGGGATTGGTATCCCGACGCTTGTGGCGAACTATATTCCGGAAGGCGTTGATGTGACGCTGCAGTCGGAAAACGGCATGCTCGGCATGGGGCCGTTTCCTTATGAAGATGAAGTTGACCCGGACCTCATTAACGCCGGCAAGCAGACGATCACGGAGCTGCGGCGCACCTCGTATTTCTCTTCCGCCGATAGTTTTGGGATGATCCGTGGGGGGCATATCGACCTATCGATCCTCGGCGCCATGGAAGTTTCCGAGAAAGGCGATCTCGCAAACTGGATGATCCCCGGCAAGATGGTGAAGGGGATGGGCGGGGCGATGGATCTCGTGGCAGGTGTCAAGCGCGTCGTTGTCGTCATGGACCACGCCTCCAAAAGCGGCGCGCCGAAACTGTTGCATGAATGTTCGTTACCGCTCACAGGCCAACAGGTCGTCGACATGGTGATCACCAATTACGGCGTCTTCACCGTCGAGCGCGGCAAGGGCATGACGCTCACTGAACTTGCGCCGTCTGTGTCTATCGACGAGATCAGAGACAAAACCGAAGCTGATTTCGCGGTTGCTGTTTAGATGACGAAACTCGATATTTACTGGTCTTACCGCAGTCCATATTCATACCTGGCGACCGATCGGTTAATTTCCATAAGGAACGATTACGCTGTTGATGTTGATTTTCGCGTCGTGCGTCCGCTTGCGTTGCGCGAAGACGGCTTCTTCAAGCGCGCGCGCCCGCAGTTTTTGCCTTATCTCATGAAAGATATGGTGCGCGAAGGCGCGCGTATCGGGCGTCCTATCACACTGCCGAACCCTGATCCGATTATCATGGATATGGCGACAGGCGAGGTGGCTCCAGACCAGCCTCATATCGAGCTATTAATGTCGCTGGGCGTCGCCGCTTGTGAGGCGGGCAAGGGGCTTGAGTTCGCCGGCGCCGCCTCGCGACGGGTGTGGGGCGGCGTCGAGGCGTGGCATGAGGGCGATCATCTGGCGGAGGCGGCGCGCGAGGCCGGTCTCGACCTCGCGGCGCTCGACCAGTGGCGCGCTGAGAACGCTGACGCCGTGAAAGCGCGCATTGCAGAAAATGAGGCGGAGCAGATGAAGCATCATTGGGGCGTGCCGCTGATGGTGCTTGACGATGAGGATGCGTATTTCGGGCAGGACCGCCTCGAGGCGCTTTGCTGGCGGCTTGATAATATGGGCGCGCGTCGCTAACGGGATTGGGACGGGGCGAAAGAAGGGATTAGAGAATGTTGAAAAAACCGTTGAAAGCGGCCGGGATCGGTTTGCTGATTTTCGCAAGCGCCTGCGCTACTGCGGGCCCGCGCGGCCGCATTGAGCAGCGGCTCGTGAAAGTTGGCGTTGATGCGTCCACTGCCGATTGCCTCGCCAGTGAGATGGCGGACAAGCTGGATCGGCGCGAGCTCAACGCTGTCGCCGATTTCCTTGACGGTCTTGATCGCTCCGACACGCCGGGCCAGGCGCTGGACGCGCTCTTGTCCATCGACGACCCAAGCGCGGCGGCGGGCGTTGCGCGCGCCGGCATTTCATGCGCGCTGGAACAGATCACGCGTTAACGGAGAGATGGTCGCGGACGACATTCCCATAAGCGGCGAAACGGATCAGCGCTTTGCGCCGGTGCGCACCGCCTTCGCGGCGAATTTCGAAAATGGAGACGATCTCGGCGCATGCTTCGCTGTGTGCATCGACGGCGATCTGGTCGTCGATCTGCGCGGCGGTCACACCAATAGAAAGCGGGAACAGGCGTGGTCTGAAGAAACGCTTGCGTGCGTTTATTCCACCGGAAAGGCCGTCTGCGCTCTTTTGATTGCATTCGAAGCAGCGCGCGGCGCGATCGATTATGAGGCGCCGGTGGCTCAATACTGGCCTGAATTCGCCGCCGCCGGCAAAGAGCGTGTGACTGTCGCCGAAGCGCTTTCCCATCAGGCGGGGCTTTGCGGATTTCCCGAACAAATGGATCCCGCCGATTGGCTCAATTGGGATCTCATTTGCGCGCGGCTCGCCGCCATGGCGCCTCTTTGGGAGCCCGCCACGGCGTCGGGATATCATCCGCAGACCTATGGATTTATTGCAGGTGAGCTTTTGCGCCGTGTCACCGGCAAGACTGTGGGCGCGCTCCTCAGCCACCATCGCGACCAAACCGGCGCTGAGATTTTTTGCGGAATGGAAAGCCTTGAAGCGGCGCGTACGGCGCAAATGCCGAAGCCGCCGCGCGCGCCTGATCTCGGTCAGATGAACGCCTTCAAGGAAGCGGCGTTCCTGAAGCCATGGTCCGCGCCGGCGCGTGTCTCGCGGGAGGCCTGGCTCGCCGCGGAAATGCCCGCCTCCAATATGCACGCGGACGCGCGTTCGCTGGCGCGCTTCCTAACACCTTTTGTGACGGACGACGCCCGCCTCGACGCCGCGGCGAAAGAGGCGGCTTTGCGCGACCGGATTAACGGATCCGACCTGGTCCTGCCCTTTGACCTCACCTGGGCCGCGGGCGTCATGCGCAACACCGCCGGTCATTTCGGCCCAAGCGAAACAGCGTTCGGTCACGCCGGTTTCGGCGGCTCCTGCGTCGTGTTCGATCCGGCCCATCGCATGACGCTTGCCTATGTGATGAATAAAATGTCGCCGCATCTTGTCGGCGATCCGCGCGCCTTGCGCTTGATCGACGCCGTCTATGCTTGTCTTTAGGTTATAGCGACACATGCAGGCGAAAGGTGACGAACGCCGGTTGCGGATAACCGGGATGCACCTTCGCGAGATGCGCGCATTCCAATGAATATCGCCGCAACGCAGCACTGTCCGCCGTGCTCGTCCGCCCCTCCGCAGTGAAACGAAGAGACTGGCCCCCCAAATTGAACACCCTGTTCGCCTCTTGCGTTTCCGCTGCCGGAAACTCCGTCCTGAACGCGACTAATGGCCGGCCCGCGTGCGGCGCCGTCACTGCCGCCGGGTCGTGCATCGCCATGATCGCCGAAGCGATCGCTTGCTCCACTTGCATTCCGCCCTCCGGTTTTTGCTCCGGTTATGGGCGTAGCGTGCAGGTGAATCTTGAGAATTTCTTTGAAGGCGACGCCCAATTTTGTCGAAAACAAGGCGCATCTTTTGCGATAAATTTTAGATAGGGCTAGCGGAAACGCCGTGTCAGCCAGTCGATCATCCGCATATTGAGGGCTTCTGGCTGTTCCCACATCAGCCAGTGTCCGCTGTCGGGAATAATGTGGCGTTCCAGATCCGGGACCCATTCATCCATGCGTTTTGCATATTCGACCGGCAAGAAGATGTCGTCTTCGGCGCCGACCCAGAGCGCGGGCGCTGAGATTGTGGCGTCAGCGTCCCTCAAGAGTTCATGGTTACGATCGATGTTGCGGTAAAGATTGATCCCGCCATGAAATCCGGACTTTTTGTAAGCCTCCACATAGAGGGCAAGATCATCGCCGCCCATCACCTGGCCGCCAAGCTCCGGCGTCGGCCCGTGTTTGATGCGCCCCACAATATCGAATAGGCGATCGCCCAATTGTTCAAGCACGGCGCGCTTCGGCGCTCTCTGAAACATGACGCGGAAGAACTTTTCTTCCTCTCCGGTAAAGACATCTTCCACGGACGGATCATCATTAAACGCGACGATATAGTGCCGGTCGCCGCGGTTCGCCCGGATTTTCTCAATCTCCGGAATCGCGAGCGGCGGATAATGCGCGGTGCAGACGCCGATGACGCCCGCCACGCGTTCGCGGTGCATGTGCGCGAGCGGCCAGACGATGACGCCGCCCCAATCATGTCCGCAAAAGATCGCTTTTTCGATCTTGAGCGCATCGAGAAGACCGATCAGGTCGTCCGTCATATGACGAATATCATATTGCGACACATCTTTCGGCGCGTCGGATCGGCCGAAGCCTTTGAGGTCGGGGGCGATCACGCGAAAGCCGGCGTCGGCGAGGGCGCGCATCTGATGTTTCCAGGAGTGGGCCATTTCCGGCCAGCCATGGACAAGAATGACGGGCGGCGCCGCCGAGGCGGGGTCGCCCGCTTCATAAACCGCGAGCCGGACGCCGCCGACGTCAACGAATGTGGGATCAGGAAAATCTGTCATGGGGTAAGCATGCAAAGCGCGCGGTGCAAACGCAAGGGCGGCGTGCAACAGGAGGGCTGCCGTCCGCGCTTTTCGGCGCCGGCGAATTCGCCTATCGCTAGGCGATGACTGATAACCCAAAAGCGCCGAGTGATTCGCCGGGCCGCGACGGCTGGTTACTGCAGCCCCATCTGGAAACCTTCAGCGGTCACGCCGGGCCCTTTTATTTTCGCGAGGAACCGGAAACGCCGGGTGTCGGTTTTTATGCGCGGCCTCACCACGCCAATCTGAATGGCGTTGTTCATGGCGGGGCGCTCTTAACACTTGCCGATATGGCGCTCTGGGACATCTGCCGGCGCAAACTCGATGGCCCGTTGAGAGGCGCCACCGTGACTTTGAATTCTGAATTCGTGGGCGCGGGCGAGGTCGGCGATTTCATCGAAGCCACCGGCGACGCGTTGAAGACAACCGGCAGCCTTCTGTTCGCGCGCGGCGTCGTGACGACGGGGGGACGGGCGCTTTTGAGTTTTTCCGGCACGCTTAAGCGCTTCAAACCCGCATAAATTAGGCGGCGTTTACGGCTGCTTCCGCTTTCGACCGGCGATAGGCGTCGTAGCTGAACACGCCGAGCGCGGTCCAGATCAGGCCGAAACAGATCGCGTGATAGACGGTGAACGGCTCGCCATAGGCGAGCCCCAGCAAGAACTGCAAGGTCGGGCCGATATACTGGATGAACCCGAGGGTGGTGAGCGTCAGCCGCCGCGCCGCAAGCGCAAACAACAGGAGCGGTACGACGGTCACGGGACCGGCGAGAATTAGAAGACCTGTCAGGTCGAGATCACCCGTTGCAAACATGCTTTCGCCGCGTCCCGCGATCCAGAATAAATAGGTGATCGCGAGCGGCGCCAGCAACACGACCTCTGTGAAGAGTCCCGGCATCGCACCCGCGTCGACGGTTTTGCGAATAAATCCGTATGCGGTGAATGAAACGGCGAGGACGAAAGAGACCCACGGGAAGACGCCGCCGCCGACGGTCAAAACAACAACCCCGATTGCGGCGAGGACGACAGCGACGATTTGTAAGCGCCTTAATTGGTCGCCGAGCAAAACGACGCCAGCAGCGACGTTCATCAGCGGGTTGATGTAATAACCGAGGCTCGCCTCAAGAACGCGATCAGCGCCCACGGCCCAGACGTAGATCAGCCAATTCACTGCGATCACAAGCGCGCTGACGGCGAGGAGCGCCAGCACGCGCGGCGAGGAAAAAATCTTCCGTATTTCCGGCCACTGGCCGCGCGCGCTGATGAGAAGCGCGCCGAACGGGACCGCCCAAACGATCCGATGGCCGAGGATTTCCATCGCGGATACTGCGTCAAGCAGCTTCAGAAAGAGCGGGAAGAGCCCCCACAGCGTATAGGCCCCCACAGCCGTTAACAGGCCGAGGCGCGTCGCCTCCTGCGCCGGCGTTCTTATGCTCTCAGGTCTCGTCGCCATCGCGCACCTCGCGTGCGGTTATTTTGTCCCAATATCGCGGCGGTCGGCCGCTTATGCGCGGGGTTCAAGCCACTTTCTTCAACAGGCCGCGATTGATCAGGAGTTCAGCGATTTGCACAGCGTTCAACGCCGCGCCTTTACGCAGATTGTCGGAAACGCACCAGAAAGCGAGGCCGTTGTCGATCGTCGGGTCCACGCGCATGCGGCTGACAAACGTTGCGAAGTCGCCGACGCATTCCACGGGCGTGACGTAGCCGCCGTCTTCACGCTTATCGACAACAAGAAGTCCCGGTGCTTCGCGCATGATCTCGTGCGCTTCCTCATCGGATAGGGGTTTTTCAAGCTCCACATTCACCGCTTCGGCATGTCCCACAAAGGTCGGCACGCGCACGCATGTGGCGGTCAGCTTGATCTTTGGATCAAGGATCTTCTTTGTTTCCGCTGTCATTTTCCATTCTTCTTTTGTGAAGCCGTCCTCCATGAAGACGTCAATGTGCGGAATAACGTTGAAGGCGATTTGCTTGGTGAAGCTTTTTGGTTCCGGCGTGTCGTTGACGAAAATGCCTTTCGTCTGATTGAAAAGCTCATCCATGGCCTCGCGGCCCGCGCCGGAGGTTGACTGATAAGTCGATACAACAACGCGCTTGATCGTGGCGGCGTCATGGAGCGGTTTCAACGCCACGACAAGTTGCGCCGTCGAGCAGTTTGGGTTGGCGATAATGTTTTTCTTGGCGAAACCCGCAACGGCGTCCGCATTCACCTCCGGAACAATGAGCGGCACGTCCGGGTCCATGCGAAAGTGAGAAGAATTGTCGATGACGACGGCGCCGGCTGCGGCGGCCTTCGGCGCCCATTCCTTCGCCACCGATCCGCCCGCTGCGAAAAGCGCAATATCGACTTTTGAAAAATCAAATGTTGCAAGATCCTCGCAGGCGAGGGTCTTGTCGCCGTACGAGACCTCCCGGCCGATTGACTGGCGCGAGGCGAGGGCGAAGACGTCCTTCACGGGCAACAGGCGTTCCGCCATGATCGCCAGCATTTCCTGGCCGACATTGCCGGTAGCGCCCACGAGCGCGACATTGATTTCCATGGCGTAGTGCCTCCACGTATCGAAGGCCCGGTAGAAGGCTTTTGGCGCCCTTGTGTCAACCCGGAAAATCTAACATCGCCATCAGGGTCCCTCGCGGTGGTTGCGCCCCGGTGGCGGGTCGCGCCCTGTATCGGATTAACTCAAAGACTTCACATGCCACGCGACGGTCATTGTCGCGACTTCGAGGTCGTTTTGATCTTTCAGCGAGACATCGACGTCGAATGCGATTTTACCCTCAGCTTCGAATTTTTCCATGATCTCGGCGGCTGGCGCCGACGCCTTGGCGGTAGCTGTAATTTTTCCGCGGGCGATCTTTTTGTAAGCGATCTTCGCCTCCGCCGCCACCGGCCTGACTGCAAGCAAGCGGTCCGCGAAGACGCCGGAAAGCGCCGCGCCCGACGCCGCTTCGCCCACCGTGAACAGCGCGCCTGCATGTTGACTGGCGATGTGATTGACGGTCGTCGGCGTTTCGGGGAGTTCGGCCGCCCCTTCGCCGGGCCCCACATGCGTGACTTCAACGCCAATATATTTGGCGAACGGTACGATCTCCGCCATCTGCTTCCGGATCATTTCATATTGCGACATGGACGCGCTCCTTTTGCGCAAAAGATACGTCCGCGCCTGCGTGCCGGCCACTGAAAATAGCAGTAAAAAAAGCAAAGGCCGCGCCGGGTCTTAACGCCCGGTCGCGGCCTTTGCCTACGCAACAATTCTGATACGCAACTGTAGAAGGATTAAGCGGCTTTCCACTTGATCTGGAATTCCACTTCCTGCTCGCGGCCGCCGCGTTCATGTTCGATGTTGAATTTGGCGTCGTTCGGAATGTGGAGGCGCTCGCCAGCGACCTGAATATTGAAGTTCTTGCCCTTTTCGAGAGAGTCAGCGAGACGGCGCAGCTTTGAAACGAACTGTTTCGTCGTATACGCCTTTTCGATATCGCGGTCGGCTTTTTTGGCGGCCGACCGTTTCGCCGCTGGTTTTTTAGCGGGCGCTTTGCGTTTTTTCGCCGCCGGTGTTTTCTTGATCACCGTTTTCTTTGCAGAGACTTTTTTCTTCGCCATCGGGATTTGATCCTCACGTAAGTTAATGCCGCGAGGCGATTACCATTAAAATCTAACCGATTTGTTACCGGGGTTGTTCCGCACGCGACGGGAAACTAGAAGCCGCCGCCGGTTTTGAAACCGCCGCCGCCGCGCGTG
>CAWUIM010000011.1:0-57999 GCA_963922595.1 uncultured Parvularculaceae bacterium | reverse complement strand
CGGCGGCTTCCGGCGCCACGTCGCGGATGGCGGCGTTGACGGTTTCCGCGGCGGCGCTCGCGGGTTCGCTGGCCTTATCGGCGGTGACGGCCTTCTCCGCGCATGCGGCGCTAAAGAGAAGACTTGTACTCAACAAGACAGATAGTGTTCGCATCATGGCGCGCCTCCTTCGTGGGTCAGCCGAATTCCTATCGCATCAGTTCCCCGCGCGTATGTGACCTGATCACGCGGTATGCAATGTCGGCTCTATAACAGGCCCAGCGATTTAAAGCTCGCCTGGTGTTTGTGTCCGATAATCAAATGATCGTGCACGCGAATGCCGAGAGCTTTGGCGGCGGTAACGATCTGATTGGTCATGTCGATGTCCGCGCGCGACGGGGTCGGGTCGCCCGAAGGGTGGTTATGGACAAGGATGATCGCCGACGCTCCAAGCTCCAGGGCGCGTTTTACAACCTCGCGCGGATAGACGGGCGTGTGATCCACCGTGCCGCGTTGCTGGACTTCGTCAGCGATAAGAATATTTTTCTTGTCCAGAAACAGAATCCGAAAGAGTTCGATTTTTTCATCCGCCTGGGCAGAGCGGCAATAGGAGAGAAGCGCGTCCCACGAGGAGATAACGGGGCGGTTCAAAACCCGTTCCTGGCCTAATTTAATGGACGCCGCCTGGACGATCTTGAGATCCGTCGCTACCGCCTCAGAGACGCCCTTGACTTCCATGAGCCGCTCCGGCGGCGCGGCCAGCGTCTCAGCGAAGCCGCCGAACTTTGCGATGAGTTCTTTTGCAAGCGGTTTGACGTCGCGGCGGGGAATGGCCCGAAACAGGATCAATTCAAGCAATTCGTAATCCTGAACGCCGTCAATTCCCGCCTTGGAAAAACGCGCCCGCAAACGCTCACGGTGTCCCGCTGCGTGATGAGCTCCATCGGACCCACGAGCGGTCCTGTCCGAGCTTTTGAGAGATGGCGCCGGCTTGTCGATGCTCTTTGTCGCTCCTAGCCCGCGGCCATGCTTTTGGCGAATTCTTCGGCGCGCTTTTGCAATTCGTCGGGTGCAACTTCCTCGACCTGATGGCCGAATGTCCACCGAAAGCCATAAGGGTCACTTACAGCGGCGTTGCGGTCGCCCCAGAATTGGTTGGAAGGCTCGAACACGGATGTCATGCCGTTATCGATCGCCTGCTGGTATGCTGCGTCCGCGTCATCGACGTAGAGCATGAAGTTCACCGGCGAAATCCCCTCATGGGCTTCGGCCATGCCGGGCCATTCGCCTGCGATCATGATCGTTTCGCCATTGACCGACATTTCCGCATGCATAACGGTATCGCCCGGTCCGTCCATGATCATGGTGGTTTCGGCGTTGGGCAGGGCTTTTTCGTAAAAAGCCATCGCGGCGCGCGGGTCCTTGACTGTCAGATAGCTGATGAATTTCGAGTTACCCATGACGCTCTCCCTTTTTGTTCGCCCTATGAATAGGGCGGCTGATCAAGTCCTTTCGGCGACTTCGTGAAAATCTCAACGCCGTCTTCGGTGACGCCGATTGAATGTTCGAATTGCGCTGACAGGGATTTGTCGCGCGAAACGGCCGTCCATCCGTCTTTTAGAAGTTTCACGTCTGGTTTGCCTTCGTTGATCATGGGCTCGACGGTGAAAAACATGCCGGGTTTAAGCTCCGTTTTCGGGGCGGTGTGAGATCCCAGAAACTTGTCGCGATATTCTGCATAATGAACGACGTTCGGCGCATCGTGGAACACGCGCCCGAGCCCATGGCCGCAGAAATCACGCACCACGGAAAATCCTTCATTTTCCGCATGGGTCTGAATGGCCTTGCCGATGTCGTAAAGCGTGGCGCCGGGCTTGATCGTCTCAATACCGCGCATCATCGCTTCATAAGTGGTGTCGACGAGGCGTTTGGCTTTGACCTTAGGCTCGCCCGCGTAATACATGCGGCTTGTGTCGCCATGCCAGCCGTCCACGATGACGGTGACGTCGATATTCATGATGTCGCCCGCCTTTAAGGGCTTCGGCGCCGGGATGCCGTGACAGATCACATGGTTCAGCGAAATGCAGGATGCATGGCGGTAGCCGCGATAGCCGATCGTCGCCGAAAGGGCGCCATGGTCGAAAACAAACTCGCGAATGCGGTTGTCGATGGCTTCGGTCGTGACGCCCGGCTCGACAATTTCCGTCACCATATCGAGGCATGAGGCCGCGAGCTGTCCCGCTTTGCGCATGCCTGCGAAATCTTCAGGTTTATGGATCTTGATGTCGCCGGTTCTGATCGTTTCCGTGTCCACGGGGTAATCCTGCTATTCGAGTATAATGGGCAGCGCGCGCCGCAAGCGCACGCCGCTCGTTGTTACATCGCAATCATAACACAAGGTTTCAACGCCTGCACCAACCGCAGCGTGCAACGCGCGCGCGTAGGCGGGATCAAGGTCAGCGGCGGGGGATAGCGCCTCGCAATCGCTCCTTTGCACAATATAGAGCATGACCGCGCGCGCGCCCTTGGCCACCATGGCGGAAAGCTCCGAAAGGTGCTTGGCGCCGCGGCTTGTCACTGAATCCGGGAATTCGGCGAGGCCCGCGGTGCGCATCAGGTGAACATTCTTGATTTCGACGTAACAGGGACGCTCATCCTTTCCGTCTTCCAGAAGAATGTCGATCCGACTTTTTTCGCCATATTTGACCTCGCGCCGCAGGGACCCATATCCGCTGAGGTCGCCGATCACGCCATTCTCAATCGCCTCAGCGCCGATTTTGTTGGGATTGTTGGTATTAATCGCGATTAGGCCGCCATCCACCTCCACGAGCTCCCAGGAATAGGGCAGCTTTCGCGTTTTACTTTCGCTTTTCGAAACCCAGACCGGCGCGTCCGGCGGCGCGACGCCCATCATGGAGCCGGGATTGGCGCAATGAGCGGTGATCGCTTCGCCGGTGTTGAGCACGATATCGGCGAGAAAACGCTTGTAGCGTTTGACGAGCCTGCCCGATTGGAGCGTGGAGGGAAATTGCATCGGAACGCCCTAGATCGGCGCGCCTTTAAGATCAACCAAACGTTAACCCTGCTTGTTACCAAAATCCTAAAAAAGTCATTCTAACCCTACGGTGTTATGTCTGATATTCGACCGTCAGTTGGCGAACGCTGTTTTGCGGGAAACGAGCGCGGCAATGTCGCGCTGTTGTTCGCGATCGTTGCGCCATTGTTGTTAGCGTTTGTGGGCGCCGGCGTCGATTACGGACGCTATTATCAGGCGCGCGCCGCACTCCAGAATATCGCTGACAAATCCGCGCTTATCGGGGCGCGTCAATATGCGATCACGCAGCCTGGCGCGAACTTACCGTCCGTGATCGCAAAACAGGAAGCCGACAACGGCATTGGAGATGAGCCCATTGTCGCCGGCGCAATAGCGTCCGCGACCGATGACAGCACGAATGCCAGCGTGACGGTGTCGCTCACCCACTCCTTCAAGCCCACGCTTTTTGTATCGATGTTTAAGTCGCCGATTGATTTAGCTGTCGACGCCACCGCCCAGTCCCTCGGCAGTGCGAATATCTGCGTGATTGCGCTGGAAGAAAACTCAAACAATGCGTTGTTGCTCCAGAAAGACTCGCAGTTGACCGGCGACAATTGCGCGATTTATTCGAATTCCGTCAATGACAGCAGCCTCGTCTCGAAAGACCGCGCGATACTGTCAAGCGTCCTGAACTGCACCGCAGGCGGATATGGCGGCGACTTGTCGAATTACACGCCGGCGCCGCTTACCGATTGCCCTAAAAAGGATAACCCGCTTGTTGATCGGGCGGGCCCGTCCGTCGGTCCGTGCGACCACACGGACTTTGAAATTAACGATGCCATGGAAACGCTTTTCCCTGGCGTCTATTGCGACGGCTTGGCGATCAAAGGAAATTCGAAGGTCACATTCAGTCCGGGTACATACGTGATCAAGGATGGTGTATTTCTGGTCGACGGCACCTCTTCGATAGACGGTGTTCATGTGGGTTTCTATTTCACCGGGAAAGCAGCAAAGCTGAAATTTACGCGCGACACGTCAATCTCCCTGACTGCGCCGACCACAGGTGAAATGGCCGGGCTCCTGGTTCTTGAGGACGATTCCGGGAACGCCGGCGCACGCGTGTTCGAAATCTCTAGTAACGACGCAAAAACGCTTGTGGGCACTGTATATCTGCCGAAAGGACGTTTTTACGCGGCGGCGCAGGCTGAAGTGGCGGCGGAGTCGGCCTATACGGCGATCATCGCGCGCCGCATCGAATTGGACTCGTCGGTCAACCTTGTTCTGAACTCCAATTACAAAGCGACGGATGTCCCCGTGCCTGTCGGGATCGGCGGCGGCGTGGCTGAGGTTTTCCTGCGCGATTAATCGCATCTTGACCACAATCGGTTTCGCTAGCGACAGCGCCCGTCTACTGGCGTTATCGACGCAAGATAGTCGTTTCCATATTTCTTGGCGCATATTCTATCGGGAGCGACTGGCGACGTGATCAATAAGGCCCGCCCAACGACTGCCGACGCCTTACTTCGCGGCCGTTAACGCTCTTTCTTACTAAATTGATAATTTAGTTGCTCTAATCCGAACGAACTATGGCGGGTCGAGCGATACAACTTCAATGCGAGCGTTTTGCGAAGTCGCGCAACGGCAATGTCGCGGTGTTTTTCGCATTGGTCTCCGCGCTCTTGCTTTGTTTTGTCGGCGCAGGGATCGACTTTAGCCGATATTATACAATCCGGGCGGGTCTGAGCGACTTGGCCGATTCGCTCGCACTACGCGGCGCACGTGAATTTCTGTTGGCGAATACGAACGCTGCGGAAATTGAAAGTATGTTGCGCGCAACCGCGGTTCAGGAAGTCGCCAATCGGAGCGACCTGAATGCAGTCTCGCTCAAGATTGATATCGATCAAGCTAACGGTGCAGTGACCGTGGCGCTGGAAATGGCGGCGCCGCAAAGCATTCTGTTATCGAAAATTGAGCCATTGCAGCGACGGATTTACGCCGAAGCAACAGCTGTGGCGCGCGGCTCGTTAAATGTGTGCGTCATCGCGCTTGACGATCAGGCCGACAAAACACTTTCCGCTACATTCAATGCGGAGTTATCGGCGGCCGATTGCGCCTTATATTCGAATTCGTCGTCGCCCATGGGCGTTTACGCCAGCGGATATTCAAAGATCGGCGCTGAGTTTATTTGCTCAGGAGGCGGCAGTTCGGGGACTACGACAAATTTTGATCCTGACGTCACGACGGACTGCCCCGTTTACAAAGATCCGCTCGCGAAGCGAACGCCGCCATCGGTTGGGGCCTGCACTGAAACAAACTTGGTTCTGGGAGAGGACAGTGAAGAGAACTTCAAGATCGCCGCCGCCCAATCGCTCCGCGAATTAACACAGACAGAAACCACAGATACAGATTTTTTTGCCGACCATGAGAAGCACACGCTCAATCCGGGCGTCTATTGCGGCGGTTTGAATATCGCCATGAACGCCGATGTAAAACTCAATCCGGGTGTTTATATCATCAAAGACGGACCGCTGACCGTCGGTATGCAATCCCGATTGGTTGGCGAAAACGTTGCGTTTTATCTTGTGGGGGATGAAGCGGTGTTCTCGTTTGCCCCTGACACAAAGATATCCCTGACGGCGCCGACGTCGGGCGCGATGGCGGGTATCTTATTTTTTGAAGATCGCGGCGCCCCTGTCGATCGAATGCATAAAATCCTGAGCGATGATGCTCGTATGCTTCTCGGCACGTTCTATTTGCCGAGGGGCACGCTCTTGGTTTCGACCTTGAAGCCTGTAGCCGATCAATCTGCATACACCGCTATTGTGGCCAAGAGGCTCACCTTGAGCGGAAGTCCAAAACTTGTATTGAATACGGATTATGCGCTTTCAGATGTTCCTGTTCCAAGCGGAATCGGACCTGTGGGCGGCGAGTTGCGATTGCGTGATTGAGATCTGCGCTTACGCCGCGCCGCCGTCCGCCGGTTCGATTGATGGAACCAAAGAAACCTCACCCCAATTTTTGGCGTTTTGACCTTTCGTTTCTGCGCTGTAACATGCTCGAGCGTGATCGACGCGAACCAAGTTGATTGGTGTGAGAAAGGACCTGAGCATGGATGACGATCTTCCCAGTGAAGCGCCTGATCTCACCCTTTCAAAGATCGGCAAGCATGATTTGTACGAAATGTCCGTAAGCGATCTGGAAACGCGGATCGCCTCGTTGAAAGCGGAAATTGTGCGATGCGAAGCCGCGATTGGCAAACGTACGGACACGATGAGCGAAGCCGAAAAGCTCTTTAAGCTTTAGAACTGTCGCCGCGCGTCAGCCCCAAATTTCCATCCTTAAACCGCGAGCGTCGATCGCGCCGTCCGTCAAGTGTCGCGCTTTACCAATCAGCCGGTCGCGCGCCGTCAGAGCGAGGACGCACGCGTCAAAGACGTCATCGCGGGCCACGCCCGCGCCTGCGGCGTCCTTCGCGATCGCAACCAGCGCTTCTGCGTTTCCGACGCCATGTTTGCGTAAAAGCGCCAACCGTTCGGCGGCGCCGTCCTCTGACTTTTTCGGGTGGGCGCAGGGCGTATCGCCGCCAAGGCGGTGGAACGCCACTTCCGGGTGTCCTTCAGCAATCCGCGCCTGATCGTCCGGCGTTAAGAGCGTGTCGATTTCGCGGATCTTCGGCATGATCATCCAGGTCTGTTTCGGCAGGCCGCCGCCGTCGGCTTGCGCTTTGCCCCAGGCGTTCGCCTCTTCGTAACGCTCGAACCCGAGCATGGGACGGCGCGGCGTCGGGAAGACGCTTGAGTGGCGTTTCGGTTTCAGGAGCGCCCGCGCCATCGCCTCACAGGCGCGCCGGCCCGTGTCGGGAAAGCCAATCGGCATATCGACGATGATCATCGCCGCGGCCGCATGATAGGCGAGGAGCGTTCGAAAGTCGGGCCGGATTGACACATCCGCCGTCTTTCGTCCCTTCGCTAAAGCGACGGCGACCCAGCCATTGCGGCATCCATCGACCCCCAACACGTATTCGGCGGCGCGCTTACCCTTTGTAGTTGCTGGCATAACCGTTGCTCATTCTACCGCGATGCAGGTCGCTTGGTTGAGGCGAGCGACATTAACGCTTTTCTTGTTGTCACGGTCCAGCGCCGTCGGCATCTTAAGGATAACAGATGCAAGTTTGGATGAATGCGGTGGATCAGAATTCGGGCGCGACGACCTTTGTGCAGTCGGAAGTTTTTGCGCGAACCTTTAGCGAAGGCATGACGCTCGTCGAAGAGACGGCGAACTATCTGGACGGGGAGGGACGCAAAGCCTCGAAAACCCTGTCGCGATCGGGCGCGCTCGCCTACGCCAGCGCGTCGATGCGCCTGACGACGCAATTGATGCAGATCGCCTCGTGGCTCCTGGTGCTGCGCGCCGTCCGTGAAGGCGATATGAAGCTCGCCGAAGCGGCGGACGAGAAGTACCGGCTAAAATCCCGAGAGGAGCCAATCGGCGATCTTTTGGAGGAGGGGCTTCCGCAAGCGTTGATCGGGCTCACGGACAGCGCCGCGCAATTATACAGCCGGATCGCCCGGCTGGACGCGGAACTCTTCACTGAGGAGCGCTCCGACGTTTCCGAGCGTGATGCGGCCGCACAGCAGCGCGCCCTGGCCGAGGCGTTCGGCTCCTAGACTAATTCTATTTGAAAAGAGCGGCCTAGCCCTTTTTCTTGAGGCCGAAAGCGCCGAATTTCTTGTTGAATTTCGAAACGCGACCGCGCTCCAGCGCTTGCGTCTGGCCGCCTGTCCAGGCCGGGTGGCTCGTCGGATCAATGTCGAGATTCAGCGTCGCGCCGGCTTCGCCATAAGTCGAGCGTGTTTCAAAAGACGATCCGTCCGTCATAACGACTTTAATCGTGTGATAGTCCGGGTGAATGTCTTTCTTCATGACGGCGTCCTGGCATGGGCTTGAATAAAGAGCGCGCGTATACGCCGAGGACCGGGTGAAAGCAACCCCCATTGTCCGGTCAAATTTTGCAACCGCCGCGCCCTGTCCGGTGGCGTATTTACAATCCTTGAGATAGAGTAACATTGGGCCCTGAATGGGGATGGTTGGCGATGATTTTCACGAGAAATTGGGTTTATGGCGCGGATCGCTTTCTTTCTTTTTGTTTTTGTTCTCTTTCTTGGTTTCGGTCTGTTACGTCTCAACGCTTTTAACCATTTCGACAAAATTGAAGATCAGTTCGCCGGATCATGCGCGCCCGTCACCGGCGTCGCCGGGCCGGAGGATTTGCAAATCGATCCGGCGTTGCGGCGGGCGTTCGTTTCATCGCTTGACCGGCGCGCCGTAAGCCGGGGCGAAGACGTTCGCGGCGCCATCCTGTCGGTGAATATTGACGATCCCCTGGACATGAGCGGTTGGCGCGACCGCACCAATGGCGTCCCTGAAGCTTTCGAGCCGGTGGGCTTGCATTATTACATTGGTGAAGGCGTGCGCCGCCTCTTTGTCGTCAACGACGCCGCAAAAACCATTGAACTCTACGACGTAATCGGCGTCGGCGATCTTGTGCATCTGGAGACATTCGCAGAACGCCGCCTGACGAGCCCGAATGACGTGGTCGCGGTGGGCCCGCGGTCCTTTTATGTGACTAACGATCTGGAGCCGGGCCGCTCGAGCTTCCTCGGCCGGCTGCATTTTTTGGGTCAGGTGGGATCAGGGCAGGTCCTCTATTTTAACGGAACGGCTTGGCGCGTCGCCGCTGAAGGGTTGCGTTTCGCAAACGGCGTAAACGTCAGCATCGACGGATCCCGTCTCTATGTGGCGGAGACCGCCGGCGGGGCGTTGAAGATTTATAACCGCGATCGGCGCAATGGCGCACTAACGCTCGACAAGACGGCGCCGCTCGCTATCGCCCCGGACAATATTAATATTGACGCGTCGGGAACGCTCTGGATCGGCGGCATGCAAAAGCCGCTGGCGTTCCTCGCGCACAGCCGCGACCCGAAGAACACGGCGCCTTCCGCGATTGTGCGGCTTAAAGATCAGCCCGGCTTGAGCGTGGAACCTGATTACGTGTTCAGCGATCGCGGCGAACGGATTTCCGCGGCGAGCGCCGCCGCCAGCCTTGACAGCAAGCTGGTCGTCGGCGCTGTTTTGGAGGAACGCTATCTGCTATGCGATATGGCTTCGCAGTAAAGACCGGCGGATAGCAGACCTTCATGAAGTACATTTCCACACGAGGCGCCGCGCCTGCGGTCGGGTTCGAACGCGCGTTGCTGGAAGGGCTTGCGCCCGATGGCGGTCTTTATGTTCCGCATACGTGGCCGGCGTTTGACCGCGAAGAGATTGAAGCGTTCGAGGGGATATCCTTCGCCCAAGCGGCGGCGCGGGTCATTGCAAAATTCGCTGGCGATGCTGTCCCGATGGAAACATTGATCGCCCTCGCCGACAGAGCTTACGCGACATTCGACCGGGAGGAGGTCGCGCCGACCTTTCCCTTTGGCGATGAAGACTGGCTGATGGAGCTCTATTTTGGGCCGACGCTCGCGTTCAAAGACGTGGCGATGCAATATCTCGGTCAATTGTTCGCGCATGTTCTCGCGCGAACCGGCGAGCGCGTCACCATCATCGGCGCCACGTCCGGGGACACGGGCGCCGCCGCCATCGAAGCGTTCCGCGGGCTGGATAATGTGGACGTCTTTATTCTGCACCCGCATAACCGTGTCTCCGAGGTCCAACGGCGCATCATGACGAGCGTTATTGAGCCAAACATCGTGAACATCGCCGTTGAAGGCGACTTCGACGATTGTCAGGCGATCGTGAAAGAGCTTTTCGCTGACCGTCCGTTTGCAGAGCGACTGTCGCTCGGCGGAGTCAATTCCATCAATTGGGTCCGCCTCGCGGTGCAGGTTGTCTATTATTTCACGACAGCGGCGGCGCTGGGCCGGCTGCGCGAACCAACCTCTTTTGTCGTTCCGACCGGCAACTTCGGAGACATTTTCGCAGGCTACGCCGCCAAAAGAATGGGACTGCCGATCGATAAACTGTGCGTTGCGGTCAACGATAATGACATCTTGCATCGCGCGCTTTCAACGGGCGTTTATCGCCCGCTCGGCGTGAAACAGACCACGTCGCCGTCCATGGATATCCAGGTGGCGAGCAATTTCGAGCGGCTCGTGTTCGAGGCGAGCGGGCGCGATCATCAGATCGTCAAGGACTTCATCGCGGGTGCACGGTCGGTAGACGGCGCGACAATACCCGCGGCTGTCCTTAATGAAATCCGGCAAGATTTCCTGTCGGCGACTGTGAGCGAAGATGAAATCAGCCGGACGATAGCGGAATTTCAGGCGCGTCATGATCTCCTGATTGATCCGCATACGGCTGTGGGCGTGGCGGCGATGCGTTCGTTGCGCACATCCGGCGCGTTAATAGGGCCTGCCGTGACGCTCGCAACCGCGCATCCCGCGAAGTTTCCCGAAGCGGTTACGGCCGCATCGGGGCGCGCACCGGTGTTGCCCGCGCGCTTCTCTGACCTCTATGAGCGTTACGAAGAGTGTCTGACGGCCCCCGCGTCGGCGGATGCGATCAAGACCATTTTGCTTGAGAAAGCGCGCGCGGCTTAGATGGCGCGCGCAATCTTAACTCTCGCCAATGGCGTACGCGTTGTGATCGATCCCATGGCGCAGCTGAAGTCTGCGGCGGTCGGCGTCTGGGTGCGAGCGGGGGCGACAGATGAGGCTGATGACGAAAACGGCGTCGCGCATCTTCTGGAGCATATGGCGTTCAAGGGAACAGGCCGGCGATCGGCGAAAGACATCGCCGAGGCGATTGAATCCGTGGGCGGTCATTTGAACGCCGCCACAAGCTATCAGACCACCGGTTATTACGCGCGCACCTTGTCGGCCGATGTCGGCTGCGCCTTCGACATTCTTTCCGACATCATTCTCGATCCGCGCCTCGTAGAGGCTGAACTCGCCAAGGAAAAAGAGGTGGTGATCCAGGAGATCGGCGAGGCGCGCGATACGCCTGACGATGTTCTGTTTGAGAACATTCAAGCTCTCACCTACCGCGATCAGGCGCTTGGCCGGCCAATTCTCGGAGGCGAAAATGACGTGCGCAGCCATAGTGCAGCGACGCTTCGGGGATTTATGGATCGTCATTACACGGCGGAAAATATGATTGTCGCTGTTTCGGGCGGCGTCGATGTAGATGAAATTGAAGCGCTTGCGGCGCAGTTTTTCGGCGGTGTAACGCCGCAGCAGGAGCCGCGCGATTCAATCCGCAATCGCGTGACAAGCGGCTGTCTTCACGATCCGCGCGATCTTGAGCAAACCCATATCGCTTTTGCGATGCCTTCGGTCGGCGTGCGTGACGACGACTATTTCGCGATGCGGTTAACATCCGAGATCTTGGGCGGCGGCATGTCATCGCGTTTGTTCCAGACGGTGCGCGAAAAGCATGGTCTTGCGTATTCTGTTTATGCGTATGCAGATGCTTATGACGATGTGGGCACGATCGGCGTTTACGCGGGGACCGACGCCGACAAGGCGTTGCAGGCGGTCGATATTTCGCTCACCGAAATCGCCGGCATGGCGCGCGGCGTTGACGCGCCGGAACTCGACAGGGCGCGCGCGATGTTGAAGTCATCGCTCCTTATGGGGCTTGAAAGCCCAATCAATCGCGCCGAACGCAGCGCCGGCCAATTGTTCACATTTGGCCGACTGATCAGCGAAGATGAAATCTGCGCATCGCTCGACGCCGTCACGCTGGGCGATATCAGCCGCTGCGCCGCTTCTCTTATTGAGAGCGCCGAAAAATCGCTGGCGGTTGTGGGGCCCGCCGAATTCGATAAATTGCAGGCGCGTTTGAACTTATAGGACAGGCCGGTATGGCGTTGCTCGATTTTTCCTTGTCGCTTGAGGGATTACCGATCCTCTTGCATGACAGGGTCGTGTTGCGCGCGCCGCGTCTCAGCGATTATGAGGCCTGGCGCATCCTGCGCGAGGAAAGCCGCGAACACCTCACCAGGTGGGAGCCGGTTTGGTCGGCTCACGAGATTTCGTTCGCCGCTTACAAAGACCGCGTCAAAGCGTATGTGCGATCAATCAAGCGCGGCGTCGCGGCCCCATATTTCATGTTCGATGCGGAGAGCGACGCGCTTGTGGGGGGCGTCACGTTAATCAACATTCTGCGCGGCGCCGCACAATCGGCGTCCCTCGGCTATTGGACCGGGGCGCCGCACACGCGTTGCGGATATGCGCGCGGCGGCGTTCAAGCCGTGCTAGACCATGGATTTAGCGCGATGGGGCTAAACCGTATTGAAGCGGCCTGCCAGCCGGAAAACGCCGCATCAATTGGGCTCCTTGATTCGCTGGGCTTTCGCCGTGAAGGCTATGCGCGCGATTATCTCCACATAAACGGCAAATGGCGCGACCATTTGATCTACGCGATGACCGCGTCGGACTGGATCAGGCGATAAAATGCAGATTTTCGGTCTCCGCCGTGGGTAATTCATGGCTTCACCCTTGCGTGTGAGCGCATAGGTTGAGAAGGTATGGGGTCAGTTTGGGCCGCTGGGATGAGGGAGTCTCAGGGGCGCTCTTCTTGCGTCACAGGTTCTGACTGTCTGAGGGGAAATTGGTGGACTTGGCGTTAGCGTCGCCGAGTATGGGCAAACTGAGTGTGGGCAGGTGGGAGGCTATGGGTCTAGAACTAGTAAGCGTAGGGGCGATTTCGGGGGTCAATTCGGCCATTTTCAGCGATACCGCATCCAGTTCCCTTGATCTGGTGCGCGGAGCAATCGGCGGCGCTTTTATTATCGGCGTCGCTTTTCTTGCCGGCTTCGCGGTTTTCCGGCGTAATTCCGCTGCTGTTTGCGCCCTGTTGATGGTGCTGGCCGCAGCGGCGCTCGAATTCAGTTGGCTCGGTCTTTTCAAGGTCCCTTCGCCTAAGGTGATGGTGCTTTTGCAGGGCGTGTTCGGCGCGAGCGTCCTGATTTACCTCTCGGCGACCATCAGAGCCGTGAAGAACAATGCAATCCTTGGCGGCTTAATGTTCGCGGGCGCTCTCACCATGATTGGCGTCGGCGTTATCAATTTTCTTGGAAGGGTCGAAGCAAATGCACTGATGCTCAATGGGCTCTTCGCTGTCGGCGGGTTCGCCGTGTTGCTGACCCTTGTGCAATCTGCGCGCGGCGATCACGGTGCGCGATTGTTATTGCCTGGCGCGCTGATCACGATGGCCGCGCCGTTCACCGGGCACTTGTTCGGCGCAGAAGCGGTTTCAATGACGCCGCACGCGCTTTTCACATTTGGCATCTTAACCGCAAGCCTCGTCGCGTTGACCGAAAGCGCGCCTTCCTCGACCCGCGATATCGGCTTTACAGACATGCAGCCGGCCATGATGCATGCGCAGGACGCGCAGTCGCCTGAAGAGAAAATGCTGGTGTCGGAAAATCAACTTGCACAGGTCCTTGATTATTCTGGCGTCGCGGTTTGGGACTGGAGCGAGAACGAAGCGCACCAGACAGAATCGTTTGCGCAATTGTTTGAAGCGGACGATGTCGTCCGCGTTACGCCGCGGCGGCTTCTGGACTTCATCCATCCGAGCGACCGCGCGCGATTTGAACACGACGTCTTCGGCCGCCATCAGGGCGACGGCGCGTTCGATATTTCCTTGAAATTGCGTAACGACAATCGCGTGCGCCTTCGCGGCGCGCGGGCCGTCGATCCGGCCGGTGAACTAGAGCGTCTCGTGGTGTTTGCAGAAAAAGCTGCGGACGATATGCCGAAATTGTGGGATACGACGCCCGCGATCGCCGGCGCCGCCGGCGCTGCCGTCGCCACCTTGAAAGAGGCGACCGCCAAGGAGCCACGGCGCGAGAAGCCCAGCAAGATTTCACGCGCCTTGGAGGCGGGTCACCTGCAGCCAGCGTTTCAGGCGATTGTCTCCCTCGAAGATTCATCCGTTCGCGGATATGAAGCGCTCCTGCGGTTCTCTGACGAGGCCTCTGACCTTAAAGGAATGAGCACGGAAGAAATCGTTGCTGCGGCGGACGCGGAAGGAAAGGGCGCCGATTTGGCGTCGATGATGTTAAAGGCGTCTGCGGAATTCCTTTCCGGTAAAATCAAGACGCGGGGCCGCAAGGATCTGTTCGCGGCGTTTAACGTGTCCGTGGCGCAGCTCCAGTCGGCTGGTTTCGCCGACGCGGTGGCGCGCGAAATTAAAGCGCACGGCCTGGCGAAGAAGTCGCTTGTCGTTGAATTGACTGAATCCGAGGCGGTGACCGATGAGAAAGCCGCCGGCGAAATTTTCGCCAAGTTGAAAGAGGCGGGCGCTGCACTGGCGTTTGACGATTTCGGCGCGGGCTTTTCGTCCCTGAGCAATTTGCACAAATTCTCCTTCGACTACCTCAAAGTCGACAAGTCCTTCATCGAAAAGCTCGATCATGATGAGGATGCTGCAAAGATCGTCGGTGCACTCGTCAGCCTTGGCGGCGATCTTGGCCTCGAGGTGATTGCTGAAGGCGTTTCAACCAAAGCATTGGCGCAAGCGGCGCTGAAGAGCGGCTGCAAACTTGGACAGGGCTTCGCGCTCGGCCAGCCGGAGATGGTCGCCGCCGGTAAGGAACTTAAGGGTCACGCGAAGGAAGCGGCTGCGAACGCGGACGAGACACCTGCGGACGATGAGCCTAAGCAGAAACCATCAAAGCTGTTTGCGAAGGCCAGCGATAAGGCCGAAACGTCAGAGCCCGAAGCCAAACCGGAAGAACCGGCGAACGACGAGAAGAAGCCGTCGAAACGCCGTTTCTGGAGTAATGAGCTTCGGTAATCTTCGGGGCTTGGCGCGCCTAGTTTAACGGCGCGTTGCTGTCGCGCGCCCGCATCCATTCAGGCGACAACATCGCTGCGCTGACGCCGAGTTTTGCGAGCGCAGACCGCCATATATCGCGATTTTCTCCGCCGAACAGAATATCTTCTGACAGCGGTACATGCGCCCAGGCATTCATCTGCAGCTCTTCCTCCAGTTGGCCGCCGGACCAGCCGGCATGACCGAGCGCGAGCAGGAACTTCGCAGGCCGTTGCTCATCGATCCCGCCTTGCGCCAGATCAGCCAGAATTTGTTGGGTGCCAGTGACGCCCACATTGTCATGGACCACCATTGTTTGGTCGGACTGATAGTCGAGCGTATGTACAACAAGGCCGTGGTCCTGCTGAACCGGTCCGCCATAGAAGACAGGCGCATCACCGACCGCCTTGTCGGCCGGAATTTCCAGTTGCTGGAGCAACTCGCCGACGGTGACATCCTGAAGGCGCTTGTTAACGACAATGCCCATCGCGTGATCGCGTTCATGGCTGCATATGAGCACAACCGAGCGTTCAAATCGCTGATCGCCCATGTTGGGCATCGCAATCAGCAGCTGCCCGGCAAGAAAATCCTGTGCGGCGTCGTCCTTCATAGATCGAACACTAAGGTCGCCGGCGGGGATTGACAATGAGCGTCCCGCCGCACCTTCCAAGGCGATTCATCATTTACGCCGCCCCCATGGGCGCGTATGACAACGCGAAATTCTGGAAAAGGAGAACGATGAAATGGCGATATCAGAAGGCGAAAAAATTCCGAGCGTAAGCGTCATGATGGCGACCGAAAACGGTCCGGAAAAAGCCGACGCGGCGGATGTTTTGGGATCCGGCAAGGTCGCCTTGTTCTCAGTGCCAGGCGCTTTTACGCCCACCTGTTCAGCGAAACACCTGCCGGGATTTGTTGAGAAAGCCGGCGAGTTGAAGGCTAAAGGAATCGATAAGATCGTCTGTGTTTCGGTAAACGACGCCTTCGTGATGGACGCCTGGGGTAAGGCGCATAATGCGGGCGGAACAGTCGAAATGATGGCTGACGGTAATGGCGATTTCGCGCGCGCGCTCGGCCTGACCATGGACGGGACCGGTTTTGGCATGGGCGAACGCTCGCAGAGATTTTCCGCCGTAATCGAAGACGGCGTCGTGAAGACGCTGAACGTCGAAGAGCCAGGCGCGTTTGAAGTCTCGAGCGTCGAACACATGTTGGGTCAGCTCTAGGTCACCGCAAAAAATTGATTTTGTGTAATGCGTTCGTCATGTTTGGCGGACGCATTTTTTATTTTGCGAGATTGGCCAAATTCACGCATTGACCTAGTTTCCCCTTCAGGGAGCTTTTTATGGCGGCAGGAGCCGATAAGGAGTTTGAAGAATATTCAGCGGCGGCGAAGGCGGCGACGTCTTTCGCTGATTTGAAGAATATCTGTATCCGGTTCTTTTTAAGGCAGAATATCCAGATGATGAGCTATCATCATCTGCCGCCGGTCGGCGCCGTTGACCGTCAACCGTCTCTCACAGTCGTCGCGTTCGGGTTTCCTGAAGCCTGGGTCGCCGATTATACGCAGAAAGAATATTACAAAGTCGATCCAATTACGCGGCTTTCCCTTTCCCGCACACGCCCCTTCTTGTGGTCGGAGGTGCGCGAGCTCGACAAGATCAGCGATGAAGAAAAGATGTATCTTTACAAGCTTAGCCAGGCGGTGAAAGGCGACGGACTGGCGATGCCGCTTTACGGCCCCCACGGTCGGAACGGCTATGCGGGGCTCGGCTTTGGCGACACGTCGCAGGCCCTGTCGGACTTTGAGATTTCACGACTCCATTGGGCGACGCAGCTCGGTCATCAGCGCTATTGCGAATTGCTATTCAAAAAAGCGCCGGAAGAAATCAAGCTCTCCTTGCGCGAGCGGGAAATTTTGGAGCGCGTCGCCTTCGGCGACAGTTCGGGCGATATTGCGAACGCTCTGGCCATCTCGAGGAACACCGTCGATACCTATATGCGCAGGCTTTACGTGAAGCTCGATGTTTCGGACAGGGTCACAGCGGCGCTGCGCGGTCTCGCGATCGGCGTGGTCGCCTAAAGGTTTGCAATGCCGCGGCGCGCGAGTTCGTCGGCGCGCTCATTGCCGGGATCGCCGGCGTGACCTTTGACCCACCGCCAGTCGATGTCGCGCCCCTGCGTCGCCTCATCGAGCGCGCGCCAAAGGTCCTGGTTCTTAACCGGCTTCCTGGCGGATGTTTTCCAGCCGTTTCGCTTCCAACCGGCTATCCATTGCGTAACGCCGTTCTTGACATAGATAGAATCCGTATACAGATGGACCGCTTTTGACGCTTCAGTTGCGCGCAAGGCTTCAATCGCTGCGGTCAGCTCCATGCGGTTATTGGTGGTCGATTTTTCCCCGCCATAGAGTTCGCGGTCTTCGTCGCCGTCGATAATCAGGACGCCCCAACCGCCAGGGCCAGGATTGCCCGAACAGGCCCCGTCCGTATAAATGGTCAACATTGAAGGTTCGCTTTCGGTAGTGTTGCGATGAAAAAGAAGCAGGTCGCGATAGGGTGTCGGATCCTTCACAGCCACTTGTGCGCCTTCAACCTGATGCAGCCAGTCGTGGAGGCGGGTCAATAGAAAACGAAGCGCTGCGCCGCGCAGCAAGACCGGCAAGGCGCGCCGTTCAGCATCGCTCAAGGGCCGGATCGATTGGTATCCCTCAAGCATCGCGAGAGCGTTCGCTTGCGACCATCCGTCTTCGCCGGCCCAAGCGCTGAGCGTGATCGCGAGGTCATAAGCCATGGCTTCGGTGCAAGCGAAGTAAAAGTCGATGACCCCTGACGGCTCTGCGCCCAGAAAAAAGATGTTGTCCGGGAAGAGATCGGCGTGCACCACGGCTGTAGGGAGATTGTCCGGCCACTGACGAGAGAGAAAATCGAGTTCATTATCAATCAACGCCGCGACGCCGTCCGCAAGCTCATCGGCGCGTTCGCGGCACTTGTCGGCAAGGGTGCGCCACCCCTCGAGGTCGAGGCTGTTCTTTCGGTAACCAGCGAAATCTTCCGCATTCACATGCATCCAGGCGGTGAGCGCGCCAACTTTGCGGCATTCTTCTGGGCCGAAGGTTTCGAGCCCCGCGCCGTCGAGAAAGCTGATGATAATCGCCGGCCGGTCGCACAATGTCCGAAGGACATCGCCGTTTCTGTCTGCGATCGGCCGCGGGGCGTCGAGCCCGCGCGACGACAAGTGCGCCATATAATCGATGAAAAAGGGCAAATCCTCCCGCGCCACGCGTTGCTCAAACAAGGTCAGGACGTAGCGGCCTGTGGACGTGAAGATGAAATAGTTCGTGTTTTCGATGCCCTGCGTCACGCCCTCATAGTCGAGCAGGTCCCCTAGCGAATAGGCATCGAGGAATGTCGCCAATTCCTCTCTCGAAACATGGGTGTAGACGGCCAAATTCAGCTCACGTGCAAAAGCGGAGCCTTAAATGCAACATCTTCGCGCGCGATTTCAACCGTCTCAATCTTTAGCGTAAAAAGGGCGGCGAGCCGGGCGAGAAGCGTTTCGATCAATTCTTCCGGCGCTGACGCCCCGCCGGTGACGCCAAGAACGCCGTTTTCCGGAAGATCGCCGAGTTCGTCGAAGGCGGGGTCTTCGATCAGCCGCGCCGGTCGGCCTTTTCTCGCGGCGACTTCCACAAGACGCAGTGAATTGGATGAGGTTTTCGACCCCACCACAAGCACCGCGTCGGCCAAATCGGCGATGGCCTTCGCCGCGGCCTGCCGGTTTGACGTCGCATAGCAGATGTCTTCTTTGCGCGGGCCGACAATGCCGGGAAAGCGGCGCTTCAGAGTGGCGATGATCGCGTGCGTGTCGTCCACGGACAGCGTCGTCTGCGTCACATAGGCGAGGTGGACGTCAGGCGGCGCGATGGTTTCCGCATCGTCCTGCGATTCCACGAGTGTAAAGTTTGAGGTCTCGCTTTGGCCCATGACGCCAAGAATTTCCGGATGCCCCTCATGGCCGATAACGATCACATGCCGGCCCTGGGCGATAAACCTCTTAACCTGCGTGTGCACCTTGAGGACGAGGGGGCAGGCGGCGTCGATGAGCGCGATGCCGCGGCGCTTCGCCTCCGCGTAGGCCTGCGCAGGCGCGCCGTGAGCTGAGAAGACAAGCGGCCTGTCGTCGGGCGCGTCTGACACCTGCTCGACGAACACCGCGCCCATGGCGGCGAGGCGTTTGACCACATGGGCGTTATGAACGATTTCGTGGCGCACATAGACCGGCGCGCCGAACCTGGAGAGGGCGTTCTCCACCGCCTCAATCGCCCGCGTTACCCCGGCGCAAAACCCACGTGGTGCAGCAAGCAAGACCTTTAAGTTCGGCTTGGGCCGATAGACAGTCATTCGCTCTTCACTCCGGCGCTTCCAGAATCATTGCGCGGTCCCGTAAGACCCGTTAGGACCTTTGACGCGAACAAGTGGGCGGCCTTGCGGCGGCGCACGGGCGCTCCTAAGGCGTTATTCAGGTATTGTTTGGAATATAGGGATTTGGATTGATGAACAAAGCGTTGGCACTCGCGCTAATCGCCGCAGCGACGTTATCTGCATGCGAATCGTCTGAGCGGGCCAAAGCGGCGCGCGAACGAAATCCGGCCCCGTGCCCGAACGTGCTTGTCCTGTCCGACGCCGCCCGGGCCATCGATTTCGCCGGCGATGCAAAAGCGCTTGAAGACGTCGCATATACGGCCGAAGTGACTGATGTATCCCTTGCATGCCGGTATTTTGCGGACGAACCGATTGACGCCAGCATTGAGATTGATTTCGCTTTCGGGCGCGGCCCCAAGGGCGTCGAAAGCGAGAAAGAATTCACCTACTTCGTCGCAGTCACGCGCCGCAATCTCGAGGTCATTGAAAAGGCCGAGTACACGATCCCCGTAAAGTTCGGCGGCCGCGACAATGTGGAGACTGTGACCCAGAAAATCGACGAGATCATCATTCCTCGGGCTAGTGAAAAAACCGCCGGCACCAACTTCGAAGTCATTGTCGGTTTGTCGCTCACGCCGGATCAGGCCCGGTTCAATCGGTCAGGCGCAAGTCTCAAATTTCCTGAACTCTAATGACCTTAACGGATGATCTGTCGGCGATTGTCGGCGATGTTTTTGAGGGCGAGGGGTTCGACCGCGCTCTTGGAAAGGTGCGCGTCTCCGACCGGCCGGACCTCGCCCAATTTCAATGCAACGGCGCTCTCGCAGCGGCGAAGATGGCGAAGAAAAATCCGCGTGCAATCGGCGAGGCGCTGGCGGCGCAATTGCGGGAGAACCCCATCTTCGCTTCTGTGGATCTCGCGGGGCCCGGCTTTATCAACCTGACCTTGTCGGACGACTTTCTCGGTGGACGGATCGACGCTTTGCTGGCCGACGAGCGGCTTGGCGCCTGGCGCCATGAGCCGGTCGAAAAAATCGTCATGGATTACGGCGGTCCCAACGTCGCAAAGCCCCTCCATGTGGGCCATTTGCGCTCTGCTATTATCGGCGAGGCGCTCAAACGGCTCTTCAGGTTTGCGGGCGATACGGTCGTCAGCGATATTCATCTCGGCGACTGGGGCCTCCAGATGGGGCAGTTGATTTCCGAGCTTGAATTGCGCCAGCCGGACCTTCCGTACTTTGACGAAGGCGCTGAAGGACCGTTTCCGTCCGAGCCGCCGATTTCGCTGGCGGACCTGGAAGAGCTTTATCCGGCGGCATCAAAAGCGTGCAAGGAAGATAAAGCGCGCGCCGATCTGGCGCGGCGGGCGACGAAGGCGTTGCAAAGCGGGCGGCCGGGCTATCGCGCGCTCTGGCGTCATTTCGTAGACCTCTCCGTCGCGGCCATGCGGAAAAACTACGAAGACCTGGAGGTGACGTTCGATCTCTGGAAAGGCGAGGCGGACGCTGACGCGCTTGTGCCGGAAGTCGTCAGTGACATGACCAATAAGGGGCTCGTCGAGGCGTCCGACGGCGCTCAAATCGTGAGGGTCGCGCGGGACACCGATAAGAAGGAAATGCCGCCCCTGATGCTCGTCAATTCCGAAGGGGCGGTCGGCTATCACACGACTGACATCGCCACGATCCTCGATCGGAAACGCGAAATCGATCCTGATCGCATTTTTTATATCGTCGATAATCGGCAATCGCTGCATTTCGAACAGGTCTATCGCGCAACGGCGATGGCCGAATATTTCGAGGAAGATCGTCTCGAACATCTCAATTTCGGCACGATGCATGGGCAGGACGGCAAGCCGTTCAAGACCCGCGAAGGCGGCACCCTGAAGTTGCGCGACATGATCGACATGGTTACGGCGCGGGCGCGGGCGCGGTTGGAAGAAGGCGATTTCGCAGCCGGTTGCAGTGAGGAAGAAACCAGCGATATTGCCCGCAAGGTCGGCGTCGCAGCGTTGAAATTCGCCGACCTCTCAAATCAGCGGATCAGCGACTATATCTTCGATCTTGATCGTTTCACGGCGTTTGAGGGCAAGACCGGTCCCTATCTGCTTTACGCCAGCGTGCGCGTTCGGTCAGTCCTGCGCAAGGCGCAAGAGGCGGGCGCCGGATCGCCGGGGCCCGTGGTCCTGTCGCAGCAGGAGGAGCGCGATCTGTCGCTGACCCTGTGCGCCTTTCCGGACGCTATGCGCAGCGCTTACGAAAAGCGGATGCCGCATCATCTTTGCGAACACGCTTATGCGCTCGCGCAACGGTTTTCGAAATTCTACGCCGCCTGCCGGATTGTTGACGAGAAGGATGAGGCGCTGCGCAGATCGCGGCTGTCGCTCGCTTCAGCGGCTGGGCGTCAGCTCGATTTGGTGATCGAGCTATTGGGTTTTTCCGCTCCGGAACGCATGTGATCTGTGGAAAAATTCTTACGCTGAATTTTGTTGAGAAAGATCATATCCTTATATGATATTGGTCAAGCGGAACTTGAGGTTTCCGCCTTATTCTGCGGTGCAAAAGCGCAACATCACATACGTAAATTTTATCTGTCGTAAAAGTGTCGTACTTCGCGCGTAAACGCATGCGCGACGGGGCCTAGGGATGGACGGGCCGCCGCCTTATTGTTCACACAGGGGTCTCAGATGAAATTCAAGAATCTCTTGGCTGCGAGCGCCGCAGCCATTGCGACGACTACCGCCTTCACTGCAATGCCGACGCCGGTTATGGCGCAGCAAATCACGTCAGAAATCCGCGGCTTCATCACCGACGAAGCTGGCGCGCCAGTATCGGGCGCGAGCGTCACTGTCACGGACACGCGGACGGGCGGATCGCGCACGTACACGACCGGCTCCGACGGTTCTTACTCAGCGCGTAACCTTTCGGTCGGCGGTCCTTACACGGTCACCGTTTCCGCTGCAGGCCGTCAGGGTCAAGTGGTCGAAGACATTTTCGTCTCGGTCGCCTCGCAAACGAATATCAGCCTCGCCCTTTCAACCGCCTCCGGCGGCGACGAGATTGTGGTCGTGTCTTCACGCCGCAACACACAGGAATTGGCGATTGGCCCATCTTCGACATTCGGTCTGGAAACGCTTGAATCGCTTCCGTCAATTTCGCGCGACATTCGCGACATCATCCGTATCGACCCGAGGGTCACTGTAGACGGCGGCGACGATAACGTTTCCTGTCTTGGCGGCTCCAGCCGCGCCGCGTCATTCACGATTGACGGCATCAACTCCACCGACACGTTCGGCTTGAACTCCTCTGGTCTGCCGGCGCGCGCGAACTTCCCGATCCCGTTCGACTCCATTCAGGAGACAGCGGTCGAATTCTCGCCTTACGATGTTGAGTACGCGAACTTCACTGCGTGCAACATCAACATTGTCACCAAGCGCGGCACCAACGAATTCCACGGCTCTGCTTTTGCTGTTTTCAACTCGTCGGGTCTTACGGGAAACCGCGTTGACGACATCGAATTAAGCCAAAACGATTTCCGCGATTACAACTGGGGCGCATCCGTCGGTGGTCCGATCATCAAGGACAAGCTGTTCTTCTTCGCCGCTTATGAAGAAATCGACGATGGCGGCAATATCATTACGAGCGGTCCGCAGAACGCTGGTTTCTCAAACCCGGTTGATAATCTGACTCTGGCCGACACTGATGAGCTCGCTCAAATCGCCCGCGACGTATACGGCATCGAGCCCGGCGGGCTGGCGCGCGCCGTGCCGGAAACGAGCCGCCGCATCCTCGGCCGCATCGACTGGCTGATCAACGACGATCACCGTCTTGAGTTGCTTTACTCGCGCGAACGCGAACTGGAAGTGGAATCCGATTTGACGGACGCGGACTTCCAATTCGGAAACTCGCTCGAGAATTCAGGCTCCAGGATCGAGCGTTACTCCGGCCGTCTATTCTCGCAGTGGAACGATAATTTCACCACCGAGCTGCGCTTGTCGCGTACGGACAATCAGGACATTCAGAACCCTGTTGGCGGCGGCGAAGCCCAAGATGCAAACCCGATCCCGCGCCTGATTGTCGAAGGCAATGCGTTGGGACCGTTCCAGGACGGGGCCCAAGTGACTGGTCCCGGCACCTTCCGGTCGGCGAACGATCTGCAAACGACGATCGATCAGCTGCGGGCGAAGGGCGACTATTCGGTTGGCGCACACACCTTCACGTTCGGGTATGACTATAATCGTCTTGAAGTCTTTAACCTCTTCGTGCCGCTGTCGACGGGCGAATTCCGCTTCGATGACGCCGCCGCATTCGCTGCAGGTACGGCGAACTTTATCGAATTCGCCGGGTCTTCGACGGGCGATATCAATGACGCCGCCGCCGATTGGTCGCGTACGGTTCATTCGTTCTTCGCACAGGACACATGGCGTCCAACCGACGCGCTCGCGCTGACGTTTGGTCTGCGTTATGACTTCTACGCTTCCGGCGACAATCCGCGCGAAAGCCAGACCTTCATTGATCGCTACGGTTTCACAAACGCGGAAGCGTTCGACTCGCTCGAAATCATTCAGCCGCGTTTTGGTCTGACTTATGAAGCCGGCCCGACATTCTTCGGTGAAACGTCGTTCCGCATGGGCGCTGGCGTCTTCTCCGGCGGCGATCCAACCGTCTTCTTCTCGAACGCGTTCACGAACGACAGCTTCGGCACCGCAAGGTTCGACAATAGCGATGCAGGCTGCTCCGTCGCCGATCTGCAGGTGATCGACACAAACGGCGCCTTCACCGGCGTTCCGGATTGTATCACATCAGCAGTGCAAGCGGCCGCTGGCGCCGGCACGGGCCGGACCGACGCGCTCGATCCGAACCTGAAACTGCCGTCGATCATCCGCGGATCGCTTGGTCTGACGCACTTCACAGACTTTAGCGGCGCCGCTGGCGGTTTCTTTGACGATTGGACGGTTAATCTCGACCTGATCTACACCGCCAACCGGAACGAGTTCAGCTTTGTCGACCTGACGCTGACGCCGACCGGCGAATTCTTGCCGGACGGTCGTCCCGTGTTCAACGCCGTCGATCCGTTGCTGCCTGGTTGTAACGCGACCTTCAACGGCGACCTGCAACGCCCGGCCTTTAACGGTACGACGGCTGAATTGTCGAACGGCGGCGCCTGTGACGCCGGGTTTGACGATCAGGACATTCTCCTGACCAATGTCGCCGGCCGCGGCGACAATGGCCGGTCCTACGCGTTCTCGGCGCAGTTCCAGAAGTCGTTCGACTATGAGCTGTTCCAACGTCCGGCAAGCTGGGACCTCGGCTTCGGCTATGCGTATACGGACACGACCGCCGTCACGGCGTCGCTCAGCTCGACTGCGACCTCGAACTTTGAGGAAACCGCGACGGCGATCCTGAACCGTCCGGTTGCTGGTCCGTCGCGCTTCGTCAACCGCCACGTGGTGACATTGCGCTCAAGCTTCCGTCAGGAGTTCCTGCCGGAACTGCCGACGGCGATCAGCGTCTTTGTCAGCGCGCGTGAAGGCCAACCCTTCTCGTACGCTTATGACAACAACACGCCGACGACTTTGTTCGGCGACTCGGACAATGAAGAGCGTAACCTCTTCTACGTGCCGACCGGCCCGAACGACCCGCTCGTTCAGTTCGGCAACAATATCGACGTCGATAACTTCTTTAACTTCCTCGAAGCAAGCGGCCTGAATGAGTTCGCCGGACAGATCGCGCCGCGCGGCGCCTTCCGCGATCCGTGGTTTGTGGACGTCGATCTGCGGTTCCAACAGGACCTGCCGAACTTCATCAATGGCCTGCGGACCATCGCCTATGTGGACATTGAGAATGTTCTTAACCTAATCGACAGCGGTTCAAACGTGCTTCGCACATTCGACCGCGGCGACGTAGGCGAGGCCGTTCCGGTTCTCGACGCCGCGCTGTCGCCTGACGGAACGCAGTTCATCTATTCGAACTTCCCAACGGGCGAGCTCGGCAGCTTTGGCGATCCGTCCCGTTCGAACGATCAGTTCGACCGCGCGACAAACGCCTCGCTCTGGGCGATCCAGTTCGGCCTGCGTTTCGAATTCTAAAAAGCGTACCGCTCTCACGTTGAGAGCGCCCTCCTAAAAAACTGGGCAGCCCTCGGGCCGCCCTTTTTTATTCCGTGTTATGAGAATTCCGGCGGCGGAGGATTAGCCAATCAAGCGATAGAAGCGCGCCTCCAGCGCGTCATCATCCTTAAAGGCCCCGGTCATGGCGCGCGTGACGCAGGAAACATCGGTTTTGTGAATGCCGCGCGTCGTGATGCAGTAATGCTTGGCGTCGATGAGCACCGCGACGCCGCGCGGCTGAAGCGCCTCTTCGATAGCGCCGGCGATCTGATTAGTGAGAATTTCCTGACTTTGCAGCCGCCGCGAAAAAGCGTCGACCACACGGGCGATCTTTGAAATGCCGACGACTTTATCCGACGGCAGATAGGCCACATGCGCAACGCCGATGAGCGGCTGGATATGGTGTTCGCAATGGCTTTCGATGCGAATGTCTTTCAACAGCACGATGTCGTCATATCCCTCCACCTCTTCAAAGGTGCGCGAGAGGATATCGATCGGGTTTTGTTTGTATCCTTCGAGAAATTCCTCATAGGCGTCGACGAAACGGCGCGGCGTGTCGAGGAGGCCTTCGCGAGAAGGGTCTTCGCCGAAATAGGAAAGGAGCGTGCGTACAGCCTCTTCGGCGTCGTCGCGGCTCGGGGTCGGTTTCAGGGCGATTGGTTCTGCGGTCATCAATTACGCCTCCTTTATGGCGCGGGCGAGGGTGGCGGTTTCAATAGCGGCGAGCGCGGCTTCTTCACCTTTGTTGCCGGCCTTCGTGCCGGCGCGCTCGATCGCCTGTTCAATCGTATCAACGGTCAAGACGCCGAATGAGACGGGAACGCCGGTGTCGTTCATGACGGCGGCGACGCCTTTCGCGGCTTCGCCGGCCACATAGTCGAAATGCGCGGTGCCGCCGCGGATAACGCAGCCCAATGCTACGATGGCGTCGTAGCGGCCGGTCTCGGCGAGCTTGCGGGCCGTGAAGGGGATCTCGAATGCGCCTGGCGCCGTGGCGACGTCAATCGCGTTTGCGTCGACGCCATGGCGCTTACAAGCGCTTTTCGCACCGGCGAGGAGACGCTCGGTAATGAAGTCGTTCCAGCGCGTTGTGATAATGGCGAGACGCAAGCCGGCGCCATTGAGCGTTCCTTCAAATTCTCTACTCATAACAATTTCCTGTTCTTAGCCGGTCGCTTTGAGCGCGCCGGCGGACCCCGCCTGCGCCAGTCGATAATCGGTGATGGCTTTAACCGAGATAATCTTCAGACCGTGGGTTTCGGCGAAGGTCTCAAGGTCGGGAAGACGCGCCATCGTGCCGTCGTCATTCATCACCTCGCAAATCATCGCGGCGTGGGAGAGGCCAGCGAGTTTGGCGAGATCAACCGACGCTTCGGTCTGGCCGTCGCGCTCTAGAACGCCATTCTCCCGCGCCCGCAGCGGGAACGTATGACCGGGCATGACAATGTCGGCGCGCGTCGCCTTGGGGTCGATCAGGGTCTGGATCGTATGCGCCCGGTCGTAAGCTGATATACCGGTGGTGACGCCTTCGGCCGCTTCGACCGAGACGGTGAACGGCGTCCCGTAACCGGAGTGATTGTCTTCCGGCGCAACCATTTGCGGAAGCGCCAGCCGGTCGATCAACGCCGGCGCCATGGCGCAACAGATAAGGCCGCGACCTTCCTTGGCGAAGAAATTGACTTTCTCAGGCGTCACAAAGTCCGCGGCGATCGCAAGATCGCCCTCATTTTCGCGGTCTTCGTCATCCACGATAATGACGATTTCACCTGTCTTAAAAGCCGAGACGGCTTCAGGTACAGAAGCGATGGGCATTAGCGTGCTCCTTCTTTCTTAAATCCGTGTTCTGTCAAAAATGCCGGTGTGAGACCGGCGGGCGCTGCGTCGGCGCGAGCGGCGATGAGCCGTTCGAGATATTTCGCGAGAATGTCGACTTCCAGATTCACTCTGTCGCCTGGTTTTTTGCCAGGCTGGATAATCTTAGTTTGCGAATAGGCGATCAGCGTGACGTTAAACCAGTCCTCGCCCACATCGACGACCGTCAAGGACGTGCCGTCAATGGCGATAAAGCCTTTCGGTGCGATATAGCGCATGAGCGGAGCGGGCGTTTTGATCGTCATCCACAAGGCGTCTTCGTCCTTGCGGAAACTCTCGATTACGCCGGTTCCGTCAATATGTCCCTGTACGAAGTGTCCGCCCATGCGCGAGGAGGGCGTCAGCGAGCGTTCGAGGTTGACCGGGGCGCCGACCTCGAGATCGCCAAGGTTCGACTTGACCCGGGTTTCCGGCGCAAGGCCGACCATGAAGCTGTCCTGATCGAATTTGGTGACCGTCAGGCAAACGCCGTTCACCGCAATCGAGTCGCCCAGTTTGACGCCGTCCAGAACGTCATGCGCCGCCACCGTCATCTCATAGCTGTCGCCCGCATGGCGAACGGCTTTAACAGCGCCGATCTCTTCGATAAGTCCGGTGAACATTAGGGGCCCTCCGCTACTTGGTTGAGGCGCGCCACCATCAAGATGTCGTCGCCGAGACGATGGCTCTCAACGAAGGCGGCCTCGAACGCGTCGCCAAGCATGTCGGCGTCGAGGGATGCAATAGCGGGGCGTCCGTCCCCGCCAATGAGGCGCGGCGCGATATAGGCATGGATTTCGTCAACATGCCCAGCCTTCAGGAAACTTGCGTGAACCGCGCCGCCGCCTTCCACGAGAACGCCGGAGACGCCGCGATCGTAAAGCGCAGCAAGGACATCCCGGACGTCGGGCCGGCCATGATGATCCGAAGGCGTGACGACCGGGGCGACGCCATGGTCGCGGTAAAGATTGAGGCGCGCTTCCGGCGCCTTGTCTGTCGCAAAGAGAAGGGCGCCGCGTCCGGCGCGATCGAACATCGCGGCGCCGGGCGGCGTGCGTCCTGTGGCGTCGAGCGCCACGCGCAGCGGATACCCCACAATTTCGTCGCCCTTACGCGCCGTGAGCGACGGATCGTCTGCGATGACCGTCTCTGCGCCAACGATGATCGCATCCACCTGTTTGCGAACAATATGAGCGTAGTCGCGCGCCGCCGGACCCGTAATCCATTGGCTGTCGCCGGTGCGCGTTGCGATACGCCCGTCGAGGCTCATGGCGACCTTGGCGATTACATAGGGGCGGCCCCGCCTGATCCGCGATAGCCAGAAGCGGTTCAATTCCGCCAGCTCATCCGCGCAAACATCCGTGTAAGTTGTTTCAATGCCTTGTTCGGCGAGAAACGCTGCGCCGCCAGCTGCGGTCGCGTTCTCGTCGGCCATGCCGTAGACGACGCGCGCAACGCCGCTCGACAATAACGCCTGTGTGCAGGGCGGCGTTCGCCCGTGATGGTTACAAGGCTCCAGAGTCACATACGCGACGCCGCCGCGGGCGTTTGGCCCGGCGTCATGGAGCGCTTCCACTTCAGCGTGGGGCTCGCCTGCGCCTTTGTGCCAGCCCTCGCCGACGATCGAACCGTCCTTCACGACGACGCAGCCGACCATTGGATTCGGCGCGGTGTCGCCCTCGGCGCGGCGGGCGAGCGCGATCGCGCGGTCCAGAAAGCGTTTCTCAATGTTTCGGGCGTCGCCCATAAAAAAAGCCCCTCGGCCAACGGCTTCGGGGCGCAAACGAACGGGAATACTTAACGCCAGCGGCGCCTGACAAAACCCATTCCGGGCGTCGTCAGGACGCGCACGAGAGCAAGCTCGTTCGCCAGATCTTCTACCATCCGGACTATCACCGTCGGCTCCGGGCTCTCACCGGAATCCTGCTTTGCGCTTCCCGAAACGGGAGCTGCTCGGCTCGCGGGCTCGTCGGCGTCGCCAAAAAGGCTTGCCACATTACCGCCGGTGGGGACTTTCACCCCGCCCCGAAGATCTTATGTCGTGGCTCTCGCCACATTCCTTATATAGCGACGGGCCGAAAGCGGATCAATGCGCTTCGGCGCCTCATGGCGGCTGGGCTAACTCTTGTCGCCCCAAAGTTCCTTGATGCGCCGGTCCCGGCCGCACCCGTTGCGGTAGTAGCGATAGCGCAGCGGGTTCTTTTTGTAATAATCCTGGTGATATTCCTCCGCCAGCCAGAACATCTTTGCGTCCAGAATGGGCGTGACGACGGGCTTGCCAAGTATTTCCTCGGCCTCAGCTTTGGACGCCTCGGCGATGGCGCGCTCTTCGGCGGATTTGACGAAAATCGCTGTCCTGTAAGAGGTGCCCCGGTCGCAGAATTGTCCGCCGTCGTCCAGAGGGTCCACGTGCCGGAAAAAGAAATCGACCAACTCGCGATACGAAATGACGCTCGGATCATAGGCGATTTCCGCGGCTTCATAATGGCCGGTTTCCGTGTAGGAGACTTGTTTGTAGGTGGGGTTCTCGACATCCCCGCCCGTATAGCCGGAGACGGCGCTCTTCACGCCTTCGAGTTTTTCAAAATCCGATTCAACGCACCAGAAGCAGCCGCCGGCGAAGATAGCCGTCGGGTCTGATTCCGATTTAGCGGCGGGCGTCTCATCAGCGCGCGCTTCGCCCGGCATGTTCGCGTAAAGGAAAATTCCGGCGGCGCCCGCCAGAGCCAAAATCGCAATTATCAAAAGGCGCATTTGTCGACCTCATTATTAGTTGGTGTTGATGTATACCACTTCACGCCTCACGCAAGAGAACTCACATGAATGTCAGGGCGCGCGGCACGCGTTAACCCCTTGATTCTACAGAGATGACGCCCGTACGGTCGGCGGACGCTATCCGGCGTCTCCATGGAAAAAACGCTAATGACACAAAAATCTCCCTTCGATCCCGCATTAACCAGATCCGCGCCGAAGGTTGAAAAACGGCCCGTGGAAATCACGCAACATGGCGAAGTCCGCACGGACAATTACCAGTGGTTGCGGGTGGAGAACTGGCAGGACGTCTTGCGTGATCCTGCCGTGTTGGCGCCGGATGTCCGAAAGGTGCTTGAGGACGAGAATGCGTATTATAAGGCGGTCACGGACGATCTCGCGCCGCTTCGAAAAAAACTGTTTGAGGAAATGCGTGCGCGCATCAAGGAAGACGACGCGTCTGCACCATTGCCGGACGGCCCCTGGCGTTATTGGCGTGAATTCAGGACCGGCGGCGATTATCCTTCGTTTATGCGTGCGCCGCGCGACGGCGGCCCGTCGGTCATGTTGTATGACGGCGATGCCGAAGGCGCGGGCGAGAGCTTCTTCAGTATTGGCGACGTGGCCCACAGTCCGGACCATGCGCGGATCGCCTATGCCGTCGATCGCGTCGGGTCTGAATATTACACGATCCGCGTTCGCGATATCGCCTCCGGTGAAGATCTTCCTGATATTGTTGAAAACGCGGACGGCGACGGCGCAGTCTGGTCGGCGCAGGGCGACGCCTTTTGTTATGTGGAGCGCGATGACAATCAGCGCCCGAAACGCGTCAAACGCCACGTTGTCGGCGATGATGCTTCGGTCGACGCGGTTCTCTACGAAGAAAGCGAAGACGATTTTTTCTTGAGCGTCTCAAAGAGCCAGAGCGGTGCGTTCATCTTCATCGTTTCGTCGAACGCGACGACCAGCGAAGTCCGGTTTTTGCCCGCCGATGATCTTAATGCGCCGCCCCGATTAATAGCGCCGCGGGAGAACGGCCTTGAATATTACGCCGAACACCACGGATCCGACTTCTACATCCACACCAATGCGGACGGCGCGGTTGATTTTAAGATCATGAAAACCGCCATTGACGCACCCGGACGAGAGAAGTGGCGCGAATGGCTTGCGCACCGGCCCGGCGTCTATGTGGAGACCTTCACGCCTTATCAGGACTTCATGGTGCGGCTTGAAAAAAGCGACGCGCTGCCGCGGCTTGTGATCGCCGGTTATGACGGCGAGGAACATGCGCTCGATTTTGATGAAGCGGCCTATAGTCTCGGCTATTCGCCGGGCTTTGAATTCGATACGGCGATTGTTCGGTTTACGTATGAATCGCCGTCAACGCCGGAAGAGACCTATGATTACAATATCAGGACGCGCCAGCGCGACCTGGTAAAAGTACAGGAAGTGCCGAGCGGTCATGATAAAGAGCGCTATGTGGTCGAACGTTTCAAAGCGAAGACACCCGACGGCGCGCTGGCGCCCGTCACACTGCTTCGCTTGAAGTCAACGCCGATTGACGGAACGGCGCCGCTTGTCCTCTACGGGTATGGCTCCTACGGGATCAGTATCCCGGCGGATTTTTCCACGAATATCTTACCGCTGGTCGATCGAGGCGTCATCTGGGCGACAGCGCACCCCCGCGGCGGCGCAGCGCTCGGCCGTCAGTGGTATCTCGACGGTAAGCTTGATAAGAAGAAAAATACGTTTACGGATTTTAACGCCATCGCCGAGACGCTCATTGAAAAGGGCTATACGAGCAAAAAACGTATCGTCACCTATGGCGGGAGCGCCGGCGGTCTTCTTGTGGGCGCGACCGTCAACCTTCGGCCCGATCTTTTCGCCGGGGTGATCGGCGCGGTGCCGTTTGTGGATGTTCTGAACACCATATCGGACGGCGACCTGCCGTTGACGCCGCCGGAATGGGAAGAATGGGGCAATCCGATCACCGATGAGGACGTTTACCGGTATATTAAGTCCTATTCGCCTTATGAGAATATTCAGGCCGCCGCGTATCCCCCGATTATGGCGACAGGCGGGCTCACGGACTATCGCGTCACCTATTGGGAAATGGCGAAGTGGATCGCCAGATTGCGGGATGACGCTCATGGCGGGCCGTTTGTCTTGCGCATGATCATGGACGCGGGCCATGGCGGATCCGCGGCGCGGTTCGAACGCTTGGAGGAGCGCGCCCATCTTTACGCTTTCGCTTTGAAGGCGTTAGACGCCGCGGAGACGGAGCCTGCGTAACCGGCAGGCGATCTCGTCCAGTCACATGGGCTCACGAGCCCGTGTTTGCGCCTAGGATAAGAGACGGTTTGCGCTACATTCATGCGCATCGCCGGACCGATCATCGGGCGGCGAGGGCGAAGGGACAAAAAGATGACGATTATAAAATGGCTATTAGCATTAATCCTGGGCGGCTTCCTGATCTTTTTCGGAGTGATGAAATTCACAGGCGGCGCGCATATTTTTCCGTATATTGAGTTTAAAGCGGCTGCGCTTAATTTTCCAATGGCCGACCTATTCTTTCCGCTTGTGAATTACGCTACTGGCGTTCTCGAAATCGCGGCCGGCGTGCTCGTGATTTTGCCGTTTACGCGGGGGCTCGGCTCAAAGATTGCGGTGCTTCCATTGTTGGGGGCTGTCGTCTTTCACCTGTCGCCGCTGCTTGGCGTTTCAACGCCGGACGGCTATGCGACGCCAGCGCCAAGCGAAGCCCTCGCAGCGGGCGGACCTTTCGTGCGTGATCATTTCTCATCGGGTGAGTCCATGACGCTGTTTTCGATCGCCGCCGGCATGCTTGTGGTGGCGTTGATCAACGCTGTTCTTCAGCGGGATTAGCTCTCCCGGAATACCCGCGCGAAGATCGTGTCTACATGTTTGGTGTGGTAGCTGAGATCAAACACGGCTTCGATGTCGGCTGCGGGTAGTTTCGCGGTGACGTCAGCGTCGGCTTTTAGGTTGTCAAGAAAAGCGCCTTCGCCGCGCCAGGCCGGCATGGCGTTGCGCTGGACAAGCCGGTAAGCGTCTTCGCGTGAAACGCCCGCCTGGGTGAGAGCGAGAAGAACGCGCTGCGAATGCACAAGCCCGCCAAGTTTATCGAGATTTTCCTGACAGCGCTCCGGATAGATCACGAGTTTTTCCACCACGGAAGCAAGGCGGTGTAGCGCAAAATCGAGATGCACAGTTGCGTCGGGACCAATGCCGCGTTCGACGGAAGAGTGCGAGATATCGCGTTCGTGCCACAACGCCACATTCTCCATCGCCGGCGCCGCGCACATGCGCACGAGGCGCGCGAGCCCTGTCAAGTTCTCCGTGAGAATCGGGTTGCGTTTGTGGGGCATCGCCGAGGAACCTTTTTGCCCCGCTGAAAAATATTCTTCCGCTTCCAGGACTTCCGTACGCTGAAGGTGACGGACTTCCACTGCCAGACGCTCGATGGAGGAGGCGATAACGCCAAGCGCGGCGAAGAACGCAGCGTGGCGGTCGCGCGGGATCACTTGCGTTGATATCGGCTCGATGGCGAGACCCATCTTTTCTGCTACGTGCGCCTCAACCGAGGGGTCAATATTTGCGAATGTGCCCACGGCGCCGGAGAGGGCGCAGACAGCGACTTCCGCGCGCGCTGCTTCCAGGCGGGTTTTGCCGCGTTCAAACTCTGCATAGAAGGTGGCGAGCTTTAGTCCCATAGTTATCGGCTCTGCGTGGATGCCGTGGCTGCGGCCGACACAAAGGGTGTTCTTATGTTCCATCGCCCGGGTTTTGAGGGCGGCGAGCACGCGATCCATGCCTGTTAACAACATGTCCGTAGCACGCATCAATTGCACCGATAGGCATGTGTCCAGTACATCCGACGACGTCATGCCCTGATGGACGAACCGCGCTTCCGGCCCGACGATTTCAGCAAGGTGCGTCAGGAATGCGATAACGTCGTGTTTAACTTCGCGTTCGATCTCGTCGATCCGATCGACGTCGAACACCGCGTCGCCCGCTTTGTCCCAAACGGTCTTTGCGGCGTCAGCCGGGATCACGCCAAGTTCGGCCATCTTGTCTGCAGCGTGCGCCTCGATCTCGAACCAAATGCGGAATTTTGATTGCGGCGACCAAATATCAGCCATTTCCGGGCGTGTGTAACGGGGGATCATTAGGGCCAGTCTTTCGGTGTTATGTGAGGGGGCGACTGCTTGATATTTGCTGTTGTGCGCCAACTCAAGGTAGTTTTGAGCCGAAGCAGGAGGGAAAGCGTCGTTATGGATTTTGGTCAGCTTTATACGTCGACCGCCGGGCGCATCAGCCGCAAGGTCTGGTGGTTGGGCACGATCGGTCTCATCATTATTTTCTTCATCTTGGGGATTGTCTTTGGCGGTGTGCTGGGTGTTGTCGCCGGCCCGGAATTCGGCTCGTCGGCTTTCGGGGAAGGCGTTCTTGAGCTTATTTTCCTCGCGATCATGTTCGTCCCGTACCGCGCCCTTACGGTGAAGCGGCTTCATGATCGAAGCCGGCCGGAAATGCTATTTCTGGTTTGGCTTGCGCCGAGCGTCGCTCTAGCTGTTGCGAAAGTGTTGGGCGTGGCGGGGTCTTATGGGCCGACGACGATGTTTGGCGTGCCAATCGAAGCGATGCAATATAACTTACTTGGCAAGGCGCTGAACGTGACAACGCTTGTTTTCGGACTATGGTCGCTTGTCGAACTCGGGTTCCTGAAAGGCGAGACAGGATCAAACGCCCATGGCGATGATCCATTGGCTGCGTAACTAGGTGTTATCATATTCATTCTGTAGGCGGAGGGTGCGCGCTTGCGCTACCCACCGCTCGCGCTCAATCCGTCCCTCGTCGCCAATCTTGTCTTCGATCCACTTTGTGCGGGCCGGCCCCCAGTCAGCGATCTGGTAGAGATAATAAACGCCGAGGCGATTAAGGGCCTTTTCCGTAGAAGCGTCGAGCCCGATGATCTGGGTCAGGTCATCCTTTTCGCCGTTCTTGGCGCTCTTAAACCGCTTGGGGCCGTTGCCGTTTGGTTTCTCGGCGCCGCCGTCCATGCTCAGCGTTCCTTGCGCGCTCGGCGTCTCCGCGGCGGCGGCGCGTGACGGGACGGATGTGGGCGCCGCATGCGCCTTCCAGATCCACCAGCCGACGCCGATGCCGAGCGCGAACGCGCACAGCAGCAAAAACCACATATGGACGATAAGCCATAACATCAGGCTGTTTTATGCTGAGAACATGGACAGGCCATTAATCGTCAGCTCCCCCCTTTACGACGAAGGCGATGCGCCGGTTGGTTGCGCGACCCGACGCCGTGGCGTTTGTGGCGACCGGTCTGGTTTCGCCAAAACCTTGCGTGAAAAGAATGGCCTCGTTGACGCCTTCGCTGACGAGAACTGCTTTGACCGCTTCGGCGCGCGCCTGGCTGAGGCTCAGGTTTTTGGCGGCCCGCCCAGTCGCGTCGGTGTGGCCTTCAATCAGGATCTCCGCCGGCGAACACTCGATGACAGCCAGTGCGATGGCGCTGAGGGTTTCGCGGCTGGCGGCGGTCACTGACGCCCGATTACTAGCAAACGTGATTTGCCGGCCGAGCATCAACTCATCGATTTCCGATTGGCAAAGGCGTGCAATTTCTTCTTCAGACAAGGCGAGCACGGGCTCGGGCTCCGGCTCTGCGGGCGGCGGCGGCGCGTTAACGTCGATCGAAACAGAAGGCTCATAAGGCTCGGGAAGCGTCGCCAATAATTGCCGGGCGATCGTCGCCTGGAATTCGTTCGCCGCGACACCGTCTACGGAGAATTTCTCATCGACGGCGACGGCGGTTCCTCTTTCCAATGCAGCAAGAGATTTAACGCCAGCGCTCGTCGCCAATAGCCAGGGTCCTTCGCGTGCGCCTTGCGCCAGCGTCATCTTGTCGATCAATGTTACGCTCCGGAATTCCCTTTGCGCTGCTTCCAACAGCAACCTTCTTGCGCTGTCGCTTGGTGCGAAGCCGGATAGCGTCAGCTGATCGCCGTCGTAATCGGCGCGCCATAGAAATTGCTCCGGTGTCGGAAGAACCGGCTCCGGCGCCGCTTCCGGCGTGGGCTGTGCGGCGACAGCGATTTCATTCACGCGGGCGTCCGTCGCGGTTAAGACCGTAACGCCGCCAACAAAGGGTCCGCCCGGGCCGGCGGCCGTTTTGGCGAGGCGGATCGCATCGTTGAGTTGGTCATCGGACGGCGCATCTCCGTAGATGGTGATTTTTTGGCCGTCTGCGTCAATGCGCGCCCAGCCGTGGCCCGCTTCCGCCAGCGCCTTTTCAACGCTGGCGCGAACTTTTCCCTCAGCGCTCCCGGCGGCGTTGTTCCAGTGGATTCCTGCGACGCCAAAAAGGAGGAGGGCGCCAAGGCCGGTAAGGACTTTCAATAACGCTGGCAAAACCAACTCCAGAACGCAAAACAAGGCGTTACACGCAAAAAACACACCGAATTCGGGCGGCGACGTAATACGTCCGCCAGATTATACCGCGGCGCCATAAGATTTGCTTTACCCGGCGCGGCCTATATGTAAAGCTTGCTTTACAATTTTTCTTTTATGAGCGGAGGAGCCTGATCATGAAAAGCGATCCTGACCTTTGGCGGCGCTTGGCGGCCTTTCAAATCGACGCCAACGATGCGGATTTTCCTTTCAGCGCGCGGCTCGCGCGAGACAATCAATGGTCACGCGCATTCGCATGTCGAGTGATCGAAGAATATAAGCGCTTCGCCTATCTGGCGATGACGGCGGGCGCCGAGGTGACGCCGTCAGATGAAGTTGACCAGGCGTGGCATCTGCACCTGACCTATACGCGCAATTACTGGGGCGCATTCCGGGAGGCGCTCGGCGCGCCGCTGCATCACGGCCCGACCAAAGGCGGGCGCGCCGAAAAGAATCGCTATTTGGAAAACTATGAGCGGACGCTCAAGGCTTATGCGGAGGAATTCGGCGCGCCGCCGCCGCATGACATCTGGCCGCCGTCAACGATACGTTTTTCGCGGGCGCCAAAAATGCAACGTTTGTGTACAGAGGACTATTTGATGATCCCGAAACAGGTGTTGCAAAAGGTTGGCGCCGGTCTCGCGGCGGGCGGCACCGCTGTTTCGCTTTTGCTAACATCGTCCTACGCGGCGGCCGCGAGTGCAGGCGCTGGCTGGAAAACGCCGCTGGCGGCATTTGTTTTGTTCGCTCTTCTCGCGCTCATTTTGTATGTTGGGGTGCGCTCGGTCACACGATCGCGCAATTCGGGCCGCTCGCATGGCAGTGCGGCGGGCGGCGCGGCGGGATGCGGCGTTACGAGCGGCGGCGGGAAGCAAAGCGACGGATCGGTCGACGGCGGGGACGGCGGATCGGGATGCGGCGGATGCGGTGGATGCGGCGGCTAAGACCTGCCTTACCATTCAAGCACCACTTTGCCTGACTGACCCGACCGCATGATATCGAAGCCTTTTTGAAAGTCGGTGACGGGTAGCGTATGCGTGATGATTGGCTTCAGGTTCAATCCCGCCTGCAAGAGCGCGCCCATTTTGTACCAGGTTTCGAACATGCGGCGCCCGTAGATGCCTTTGATTTCGAGCCCTTTGAAAATGACCTTGTCCCAGTCCGCGCCGGCGCCGTTCGGCATGATGCCGAGCATGGCGATCTTGCCGCCGTGATTCATTGTCTCCAGCATTGAGGAAAACGCCGATGGGACGCCGGACATTTCCAGTCCGACATCAAAGCCTTCTGTCATGCCAAGCTCGGCCATGACGTCTTTCAGCGAGTCGCGCTCCACATTGACGGCGCGGCTCGCGCCCATGGTCTTGGCGAGTTCCAGGCGATAATCGTTGACGTCCGTGATCACCACATGGCGCGCGCCGACAAAGCGCGCCACCGCGGCCGCTATGACGCCGATCGGTCCAGCGCCAGTGATGAGAACATCTTCGCCCACAAGGTCGAAGGCGAGGGTGGTGTGCACAGCGTTTCCGAACGGGTCGAAAATCGCGCCGAGTTCATCGGAAATGTCTGCCGGTAATTTGTAGAGGTTAAATGCAGGCACGGCGATATATTCAGCGAACGCGCCAGGCCTGTTGACGCCGATGCCTTCGGTGTTGCGGCAGAGGTGGCGTCGGCCCGCGCGGCAATTTCGGCAAAAGCCGCAGGTCACATGTCCTTCGGCGGAGACGCGGTCGCCGATTTTCAACTTTGAATGTTCCGGATGCACTTCGGAGCCGATCTCTACGACTTCGCCGGAAAATTCGTGGCCCACCGCCATCGGGACGGGGATCGTTTTTTGCGCCCACTCATCCCAATTGTAGATATGAACGTCAGTGCCGCAAATCGCCGTGCGCTTCACTTTGATCAGAACGTCGTTGGGGCCGATGGCCGGTTTCGCCACGTCAGCAATCCAGATGCCTTCTTCCGGCTTTGCTTTAATGAGCGCTTTCATTGGCCTGTTCCATTTTCCCGATGCGTACTAAAACCGACATATGATTTTAGGCTGTCTTCGCGCACATTTGAAGGAGCGCCCGCCTCAAATTGCGGACCATTCGCGTGTCATTGATTGAGGCGTTTCGCAATTGCAGGCGCGAAGTATGTTAAAATCCCGTCTGCGCCGGCCCGTTTGATGGCGATTAAAGATTCCATGGCGGCGCGGTCGCCGTCGATCCAATCATTTTGAGCGGCGGCCATGATCATCGAATATTCGCCGGAGACCTGATAGGCGAATGTGGGCGCGCCGAACGCATCCTTTACTTGCGCGATAATATCGAGATAGGCGCCCGCCGGTTTCACCATGACGCTGTCGGCGCCTTCTGAAAGGTCGAGCGCCACCTCGCGCAACGCCTCGCCGCTGTTGGCCGGGTCCATCTGGTAGGTGCGCTTGTCGCCTTTCAGCGCCGACGACGATCCGATGGCGTCGCGAAACGGTCCGTAAAAGGCGGACGCATATTTGGCCGCATACGACATGATTTGCGTATTCTTGAAGCCTTCGCTCTCAAGCGCTTGCCGGATGGCGCCGACGCGCCCGTCCATCATGTCTGACGGCGCCACGATATCGAACCCGGCGCGAGCCTGATTGAGGGCCTGCTTCGTCAACGCCTCCAGAGTCTCGTCGTTGAGAATTTCGCCGTTTTTCATCAGGCCGTCATGGCCGTGATCCGTATAGGGATCGAGCGCCACATCGCCGATGACGCCAAGCTCAGCCGTCGCGTCCTTTATGGCGCGTGCGGCCCGGCACATGAGATTATCGGGATCGAAAGCGAGGCCCGCGTCAGCCGAGCGGTTTTCCGTCGTTGTATATGGGAAGAGGGCCACCGCCGGGATGCCGAGGCTCACGGCTTCTTTGGCGCAAATCACCGCCTGATCGACTGAGAGGCGGTTAACGCCGGGCATCGCGGCGACTGGCTCTGAGACTTGTTCACCTTCCTTTAGGAAAATCGGCCAGATCAGATCGCCTGGCGTCAGCGTCGTCTCCGCCGACATCGCGCGCGACCAGGGCGTCATTCGCGATCGTCTCATTCGGGTGGCCGGAAATTTTCCTAAAAATGTCGAAAACTTTTGGGGCACAAGCTGTTCTTTTTTGAGATATTCACGCCCTTAGCATCGATTGTGTTGTGATACGAGCCACTTTTTTCACATGTTATAATTTCAATGCAAATTGAATAAACACGCTTAACGCGGCCTTTAGACGTTGTGGGGTACGAAAAACACAACTGTGTTTGGTCGAGTGAGGCGTTTGTAATGGCTGCGTTTGAAGGGGCGATGAAATCGGATGTTATTGGGGTGGCGACGAACGGCGCCGCACCGGAGAATGAAGAGCAACTGAAGGGGTCTTATCTTCAACTCCTTCACCTTGTGGAACGGCTTCACCGCCAGCTGCTTGATGTGATTAAGGACGAGCTAGAGCGCCTCGGCCAAACCGATATCAATTCGGTGCAAGCGCTTTTGCTTTACAATATTGGCGACGCAGAGCTGACGCCCGGCGAACTGCGCTCGCGCGGTCATTATCTCGGATCAAACGTATCCTACAATCTCAAACAGCTCATCGACAAAGGTTACATTCAGGATCAGCGCTCCGATGTTGACCGCCGTTCAAAACGCGTCTCATTGACGCCGGAGGGCCTTGAAGTGCGCGACCGGTTGGCCGGCCTGTTTGACCGTCAGCTGGCGTCTGTTGAACAAGTGGGCGGCGTCGATCTTAACGCGATTGAGAGCACGAATAAATCACTACAGCGTCTTGAGCGTTTCTGGGCTGACCAGGTTCGCTATCGCCTCTAGGTTTCGCAACGTAACAAAACAAAAAGCCGTCCTTATACGTTGTATAAGGACGGCTTTTTGTTTTAGCGGCTTAAGGCGTTAGGCTGACTTCCGCGGCCGGCCACGTCCGCGTTTTGCTGCGGCTTTTTTCTTTGCAGGCGTCGCCTTCTTTTTCTTTGCGGCGCCGCGGCCGAGGCCGATTTCTTTTGCAAATTGCGAGCGGCGCTTGGCGTAATTCGGCGCCACCATTGGATAATCTGCAGGAAGGTTCCATTTCCGGCGATATTCCTCCGGAGAAAGCCCGTATTGCGTGCGAATGTACCGTTTCAGCATTTTCAATTTTTTGCCGTCTTCAAGGCAAATGATGAAATCCGGCGTTATCGATTTCTTGATTGACACTGCGGGCGCCTGATTGCCGGCGTTCGCAGCCGCCCCGGCTGCAAGCGCTTTCACTGTGTCATGGACTTCTTGGAGGAGGGCTGGGATCTTTTCGGCGTTTATCGAATTGTTGCTGACATACGCTGCGACAATATCCGTTGTTAAATGCAGAGTTTCGCCGATTTCTGCTTGTTCGTTTGTACTCATTCAGTATCTCCCGACTGATATTAGTGATTTGAGACGATGACCCTCCTACAGCGGCTCAAGTTGAAGAACTGTCATTGCAGTTCAAGGACGCAGCATTAGTGCCGCAATCCTCAAGCGCCGGAGATAAAGAAGCGCTTCTGGAAATGCAATAGACATGAGTATTCCAGACGCGCACAGGCGAATAACATTGCCGTGACGGCCGCCCGATTCAGAATAGTTTGCGCCTAAAAAAATATTGGTTTGTCCGGTTTCTATTTGCTAATTTAGACGCTGGCTAAATTAGCGAAAAAGTCGCTGCTGAGGGGCGTTTGCGGATGGGCGTGACGACGCGTATACAGCGCTCAGAATAGCGGGTCACAAAGCAGGAATCCAAGGTGATGAGTGAAGCGATAGCATCCGACTACAAAGATTTTTTTGCCGACACGATCGCTGAAAGCGATCCTGAACTCGCCGATGCGATGGCGCGCGAGCTCACACGCCAGCAGTGCCAAATTGAGCTTATCGCCTCGGAAAACATTGTGTCTCGCGCGGTTCTTGAAGCGCAGGGATCGGTCCTGACGAATAAATATGCCGAAGGCTATCCAGGCAAACGCTACTATGGCGGCTGCGAGTTTGTCGACATCGCTGAACAGCTCGCGATCGACCGGGCCAAGCGTCTGTTCAACGCCGAGGAAGCGATCGTTCAGCCGCATTCCGGCAGTCAGGCGAACCAGGCCGTCTTTATGGCGACGATGAAGCCGGGCGACACCTTTCTCGGGCTCGACTTGGCTGCCGGGGGACACCTGACCCACGGTTCTAAAGTGAACCAATCGGGGAAGTGGTTTAACGCCGTTCATTACGGTGTGAATGAGGGCGATTGCCTCATCAATTATGATTCGGTCGCGGCGCTGGCGGAGCAACATAAGCCGAAGATGATCATCGCCGGCGGCAGCGCTTATTCCCGGATCATTGACTTTGCGAAATTCCGCGAAATTGCAGACAGCGTCGGCGCCTTGTTTATGGTGGACATGGCCCATTTCGCTGGCCTCGTCGCCGGGGGCGCTTATCCGAACCCTGTTGATCACGCGGACGTGGTGACGACGACCACGCACAAAACCCTGCGCGGCCCGCGCGGCGGCCTTGTGCTCACAAACAATAAGGATCTCGCCAAGAAAATCCGCTCGGCGCTGTTTCCCGGGCTTCAGGGCGGCCCGTTGATGCATGTAATTGCGGCGAAAGCGGTTGCATTCGGCGAAGCATTGCGGCCCGGTTTCAAGGACTATGCGCGGGCGGTGATAGCGAATGCGCAAGTAATGTCGGCTGCATTGGTCGAAGCGGGCTATGATGTCGTCACCGGCGGCACTGACACGCATGTGGCGCTGATCGATTTGCGTCCCAAAGGCGTGAAGGGGAACGCAGCGGAGGAAAGCCTCGAGCGCGCAGGAATCACCTGTAACAAGAATGGCGTGCCGTTCGATCCTGAAAAACCGGCGATCACGTCGGGCATTCGCGTCGGATCGCCCGCGGCGACGACGCGCGGCTTCGGCGTCGCAGAATTCCGCCAGGTCGGCGCGCTGATGGCCGAGGTGCTCGACGGGCTCGCGGCGGGCGGCGATAACAGCGCGGTGGAACAAGCCGTTTCGGAAAAAGTCACTGACCTAACGGGCAGATTTCCGATTTACGCTTAGCGACTGAAAGAAACGATATGCGATGCCCGTTTTGCGGAAGTGAAAGCACGCAGGTCAAGGATTCAAGGCCCGCGGAGGACAGCACATCCATCCGCAGACGCCGAGAATGCTCCGCTTGCGGCGGACGGTTTACGACGTTCGAGCGCGTCCAGCTTCGCGAGTTGATTGTCGTGAAAAGCAATGGCCGCAAAACGCCATTTGATCGCGACAAGCTGATGCGGTCCATCGACATCGCTGTGCGCAAACGCAGCGTTGATCCAGAGCGCGTCGAGCAAATGGCGTCCGGCATTATCCGGCGGCTGGAGACGAGCGGCGAGGGCGAGATTCCTTCGAAAAAGATCGGCGAGCTCGTGATGGAAGGTCTCGCAACGCTCGATGACGTAGCTTATGTGCGCTACGCCTCGGTCTATAAGAATTTCCGCGAGGCCAAGGATTTCGAGCAGTTTCTCGATAATCTGGAAGAGCACAACGAGTAGAAGAGGACGCCGTCGCCATGGACAAAAAAGCAAAGAGCGCGCGCGCGGCGGCGCGGCTCGCCGCTGTTCAGGCGCTCTACCAGATGGAAGCGGCGGGCGCGGGCGTGGAAGCGGTGATCCGGGAATTCGACGCCTATCGGCTCGGCGGCGAAATTGACGGGCATGCGCTTATTGAGGCGGATACGGCGTTCTTTGCGGATATTTTGCGCGGCGCTGTAGAGCTCCAGACCCGGATTGACCCCTATATCGAGCGTCATCTCGCTTCGGGGTGGACATTGAAACGGCTCGACGCGACTGCCCGCGCCATCTTGCGGGCCGCGCTTTACGAGCTGAGCGTCAGGCCGGATATTCCGTTCCGTGTGGTTATCGACGAATATCTCGAAGTGGCGAACGCGTTTTTTGAAGGCGATGAACCCGCCTTTATCAACGGCGTTCTAGACGCCGCGGCGCAGGATGTGCGCGCTGACGAAATCGCCGGCGTCGGATAACGGGCGCCGCTCCATGTCGGAAAATGAATTCGCCATTATTGAAGATCTGTTCGCGCCGCTCGCGAAAGGGGCGGCTGGCGCGTTTGGTCTCAAGGACGATGCGGCGCTGCTTGAGGCGAGCGAATATGTCGTCACGAAAGATATCCTGATCGCTGGCGTTCATTTTCGCAACAAAGATCCGCTCGATCTCGTCGCGCAAAAGCTGCTCCGGGTAAATCTCTCCGACCTCGCCGCCAAAGGCGCGCGGCCGGTCGGTTATTTTCTGGGGTGCAGTTGGCCGAAGACGACGAAGCGAAAAGATATCGCTGCGTTTGTCGATGGGCTCGCGCAGGATCAGGCGGCGTTTCGTATCGATTTATTTGGCGGCGACACCACCGTGCACACGCAAGACAAGGCGCCGCTGGTCCTGTCAGCCACGATGTTCGGGACGCCGCCGCGCCATGGCGTCGTTCCGCGAAGCACAGCGCAAGCGGGCGACGATCTTTATGTGACGGGCACCATCGGCGATGCCGGGCTGGGACTGAAAGGTCTGGCCGGGAGCGAAAAATTTCCGCGGGCGCACAAGACCTTCTTGACGGAACGCTATCAGACGCCGGCGCCGCGCCTGACGCTCGGCGGCGCGCTCACGGGACTTGCGAGCGCCGCCATCGATGTTTCGGATGGATTGGCTGCGGATTGCGGGCATTTGTTGACCGCATCCGGTGATGAGTTAGGTGCGATTATCCGTGCAGAGATGATCCCGCTCTCCGAAGCGGCGGAGGATTGGCTGCAACGCCAGGACTCCACCGACGCCGCCTATGGCGAATTGGCGTCGGCGGGCGATGATTATGAGATCCTCTTCACCGCGCCGCCTTCGCGCCGGCGTTCGGTGGAAATGGCGGCGAATGTGGCGAAAACGCCTGTCGCCCGCATCGGCACGATTGCGCGCGGAGAGGGGGGGGATGTCTCCCTGATCAACGCGGACGGCGCGGCGATCCCTTTGAAGAAACGTGGATTTAATCACTTCAAATAAGCCGCGTCGCGGCGGCGCGACGCTCTTTGTTACCAACCGTTCATCAGACTGGCTCAGCGTTCCGTTGCGTTCATATTGACACCGGCGCCTCAGAATTTATTGCTCCTCACAGAGGTGATTTCGATGAAGAAACAAAATGATCCTGTGGGCGCCTGGCTTAACCGGCCCATCAAACGGGCAGATATGGCGATCTTCGTGTTTACGCTTGCGTTTCTAAACCTCGTCGGCGACGTCATCATGTTCTATTGGAACTGGGTGTGGTGAGTATTGGTGAGAGCCAATAGCGCAACGCCATTGGTCTTGGCGGCTCTGAATACTCATTGATTGAAAAATGGTCGGAGCGACTGGACTCGAACCAGCGACCCCTTCACCCCCAGTGAAGTGCGCTACCAGACTGCGCCACGCTCCGACCTTGAACCGCCTGGATCGACGGAAGCCGGACTATAGGCGGGGGTAAGCGCTGCTGCAATGCGAAAGTGGCGTGCGCCGTTAATCGTCGCCTTCATCATCACCGGCGGGCGGATCAAGCTCCGGTTCGGCGGCGATCGCCTCAATAGCGAGCGCGGCTTCATCGAGCGCTTCCTGCACTTTTTCAAGGCGCGCCAGAAGGAAGCTGAGTTTTCGGGTCGCCTCAGCCGATAGCGCTTGCGCTGGGCCTTCGGGTTCTGCGCCTCGATCGGGTCGGAATGGGTTTTCCTGAGGGGGCGGCGCTTTATCTGTTTCTTCACTGTCTAGAAGGGGGCGCAGTTCGATGGCCTGTCCAGCGGCGGCGAGGCGGCCGAGTTCGGCGATATATTTAACGCCGTGTTCTTTGAATATCTTCTGCACGCCCTTGGTCGTATAACGCTCATCATACAGAAGAACTCTGACACCGCGCAGAATATCGATGTCGATGGGGCGGTAATAACGTCTGCCGCCAGCGCGGCGCATGGGCCGGATCTGGCCGAACACTTCCTCCCAATGCCGCAAAACATGTTGAGGCACGTCAAGTTCGTTGGCCGCTTCGCTGATTGTGCGAAAGGCTTCGGCTGATTTTGTCACCGCCATGGGTCTGGCCGGTTACTCCGCTGCTGTCGCTTTATCGCGTTTTAAATTATTATTGATGTGGTCTTTAAGCACGTGAGACGCGCGGAAGGTGATGACGCGGCGCGGCGTGATGGGCACCTCTTCGCCGGTTTTCGGATTGCGCCCCATGCGCATTTTCTTCTCGCGCACTGAAAAAGTGCCGAAAGAAGAAACCTTGACGCTTTCGCCGCGTTCCAGCGCCGCGGAGATTTCTTCCAGGATACGTTCGACAAAATGCGACGACTCATTTCGTGAGACGCCGAGCGTCTTGTAGACCGCGTCGGTCAGGTCTGCACGTGTAGTGGTTTTTCCCGTCATGCGAATCTTTTCCTCGCTGCTCCCCCGAAAATTGGTTAATTTTAGGCCGCGAGGGGGAAGATGGTCAACAAGCGATTGAATTTATTGCAGAGTTTTATGACCAGCTTTGTAATAACTCTAGGCTCTCAAGAGCGCCGCGCCCCAGGTGAGCCCGCCGCCCATCGCCTCAAGCATCACCAAATCGCCCTTTTTTATGCGCCCGTCGTCGACGCCATGGGTGTAGGCGAGGGGGATGGACGCGGCTGACGTGTTGCCATGGCCGGCGATCGTGGAAATCACCTGATCTTTGTGCAAGTTTAGCTTTTTCACGACGCCGAAAATGATTCGCTCGTTTGCCTGGTGCGGTACGAACCAGTCGATGTCCGATGGCGCAATGTCCGCTTGCTTCGACACTTCTTCCATCGCCTGGGAGATGCGCGTCACCGCCTCACGGAACACCTTGTTGCCCTGCATGCGCAGATGCCCGACCTGTCCGTTTGTCGAGACGCCGCCGTCCACATAGAGCAGGTCCACCAGCCGCCCGTCGCAGCGCAAATAACTTGCAAGAACGCCGCGGGGCGCATCGCCGTCATCGTCTTCAGCCGCTTCAAGAACAAAGGCGCCTGCACCGTCACCGAACAGAACGCAGGTCGTGCGATCTTCCCAATCGAGAATGCGGGAAAAGGTTTCCGCGCCAATAACGAGGGCGCGCTTGTGTTGTCCCGCAAGGAGAAACTTTTCCGCCGTCGAGATCGCGTAAACAAAACCGGTGCAAACCGCCTGAATGTCGAAGGCGGCGCCGTTTTCAATACCAAGTTTCGCCTGAACGATCGCCGCCGTCGACGGGAAAGTAAGGTCCGGCGTTGAGGTTGCGACGATGATGAGGTCGATATCAGCAGGACCCACATCCGCACGTTTCATAGCTTGGCGCGCCGCTTCAACAGCGAGGTCAGACGTATACTGATCGTCCGCCGCAATATGGCGCTCGCGAATGCCGGTGCGCTCGCGGATCCACTCGTCGCTTGTATCGACGCGGCGCGCAAGCTCGTTATTGGTCAGTATTTTGTCTGGCAAATATCCGCCGCAACCGGTGACGACTGCTCGCACGCTCATACGGCGGCCTTGATATTCTTGTCGTCGTCCGTTGCGTGCGTGAGGGCTGCGTCCGTTTCCGCAAGCGTTTTGGCCGCCCGTTCGCGCACGCGCGCCAACGTCGCGGAGACTTCCTCCTGAAACGGATGACGCGCGAGATTGGCGGCCATGGAGACAGCGCTGGCGACGCCTTTCGCGTCGGCGCCGCCATGGCTTTTCAAAACGAGCCCATTGAGCCCAAGAAGGACGCCGCCATTCGCCGATGACGGATCGATGCGGTCTTTCAGTTTGCGTAATTCGTTGACCATCATTAGGGCCCCGATGCGCGACAACAGCGAGCCGGTAAGCGCTTCTTTCATCCAGCGCCCCACAAGACGCGCTGCGCCTTCGGCTGATTTCAGTGCGATGTTCCCGGAAAATCCGTCCGTAACCACCACATCGACGGTGCCTTTAGAAATATCGTCGCCTTCGACAAACCCGGAGAACGCCATTTCCGGGTCGGCTTCGCGGATGATGCTGGCGGCGGTCCGGATCAGTTCGTGACCCTTTAGTTCTTCCGCGCCTACATTCAGGAGACCCACGCTCGGCTTAACCGTTCCCGACATGGCCCGGAAAAACGCCTCGCCCATGATCGCGAACTGAACCAGATGATCCGCGTTCGCCTCCACGTTTGCGCCCACATCGAGAACGACGCTACGCCCGCGCGGCGTTGGCCAAAGGGCTGTGATCGCCGGTCTGTCGACGCCAGGGATCAACCGCAATTGGAGGGTCGACATCGCCATCAGCGCGCCGGTATTGCCGCCTGATAAAACGGCCTGCGCTTCGCCGTTCTTGACGGCTTCGATCGCCGCCCACATCGACGTGTGCTTGCCGCGCCGCGCAATTTTCGCCGGCTTGTCGGTCATGGAGACGACGCCGTCGCTATGGCGGATCTTCGCATCGCGAAGGGCCCCGTGCGACGCCACAAGATCGCGCAGCGCGGTTTCCTTGCCGAAAAAGATGATGGACGCGTCCAGATTTTCGCCGAGCGCCTTGGCGACGCCCTCCACGACGGGCGCAGGACCGGCGTCGCCCCCCATGGCGTCGATGGCGAGCGTTATCGGCGGTTTGTTGGTCGCGAGATCAGACACTGGCTCTTAACTCTCTCCGTCACCCGCAAAATAGCTGATGCGTCCGTCCTTGCAATGGAAGATTATGCTAACGCGCAAATAAATGCCCCTAATGCTTGTTTTCAGGCTTTGATTGTAAACCCTTCAAAACAGCGAATGGTGAGACGTCGCCGGTTTGGCCGAATTCATCCGTGAGACTGGCGGCGTCGTCCTTGCGCGGGTAGGGGGCCATGGCGAGCGCGAGCTGTTGAATAACGAATTCACCGAGGTCAATTTCGTCGCTCTCAAGAGGCTCGATATCGCCGCTTTCGAAGACAAAATCGTCCCCGTCGCGGTTCAGATCGGCGTCGCGCGAGAACGTCACGTCGATGGTCTCGCCAATCTTTTCGTCAACAGGCTCAAGGCTGGCCACGCATCTGCGTTCTAGGCGCGCGTCTAGTTGGCCGTGAAGCCGGACGCCATTTCCGGACGGTTCAAGGCTCAGCGAGGCGCGTAAAAATCGGACGATTGGCGTTTCGAGCCGGTCGGCGATGGCGGCGCATTGGGCGTCGTTCGCCTCCAGGGAAAAGGACGCCCCGCCGGCGGGCAGGTCACTCACCGACACCAGCTTTGAAAAGGCGTTTTCACTCATGGAGCGGTTGCTTTCTCGGCGGCGGGTTCCAATTCAATCGCGGGAAAGTGAACGACGCCTTTTTGGAGGTCGTCCAAAGGAATTCCCCCAATATGGTCGATGGTCTTTCGAAGGTAATCGGCGAGGGCGGGCGCCTCAGCCGCTTCCGGGTCTTCGTAAACATTGCGGGCGAGCGCGTCGCGCAGGCTATCCCAATCTTCGGCGTCAACACTCTTTTCGTAGGCGCCGACACGCCCATAAAACGACTCCGCCATCGTGCGGATTTTTCGGCCAATCGACATATCGCCGACGCCAAGCTCCCGGAGCGAATCGTCCATATTTTTGAAAAACACGTCAAATAGCGTCTGCGCGAAGTCGTCGCTTGACGCGCCCTGGCCCTTTAAACGCCGCAAAACGGCGTACATATGAAGCGTGAGCACTTCAAAGCGTCCTTCCACCGTGTCGGGCGCTTTGAAAACCGTGAAAAACGCTGGGTCGCGCGATTGCTCCACGATCGCGCGGTATAACGCCAATGCGTGCTCCTGGGTGGGGTCTTTCCTGAAAAACGAGAAAATCATGAACCTTGTTCGCCGCACCGGTTTCGACTATTCGTGACCAAGTAAGCGCGGCCGGACTGGCGATCAAGTCAGAAGCGCGCGAATATCAAGGGCCCAATAATGTATCGTACCGCTCGTTTTCTTCTTTCTGTATTGTTCATCGGATTAATCGCTCAGGGGTGCGTTTCTGTGCGTACGAACCACGGCTATGTCCTCGAGCGCGGCGAGACGGAACTTGCGGCGAAAGAAGGGATCGACACCAAAGAGAGCGTTCTGGCGAAATATGGCGAGCCTTCGCTTATCGGCACGTTTGATCCGAACGCCTGGTATTATCTGAACAGCCGCGACGCGGCGCGCGCTTTTTTCAAACCGAAAGTGCAGGATCGCACGGTCGTCGCCTTCCGGTTCGATGAAAACGGGTATGTGAGCAGCGTCGAAAATATCGACTTCGAGCAGGGCTACAAAGTGAAGACTGTGTCGCGTCAAACGCCGACGCGCGGGAAGGAGCTTTCCTTCTGGGAGCAATTGCTCGGCAATGTGGGGCAGTTGCCCGCGGGCGGCATCGGCGGCCAGGGCAACCCGAACGGGCCGCGCTAGAATTTTACCCGGCGTATTCGCCGCTGACCGGCTCGATATCGCGTTCGCGCATAATCATCTTATAAGCGTGGTTGACCTTTTGCGTCGCAAGAAGCGCTGCGCGCGATAAGTCTTCGTCAAGGTCGAGAGCAGCGATCGCGTCCGGGTGAACAGCTTTAATGCGTTCTTTATAAGCGCGCCGGATCGCTTCGAGGCTGGCGTCAGACTTCACGCGCAAAACTTTGTACGGATCGAACGGCGCCTTTTTCAGTTCGTCCAAGGATGATTTCTCATGCGCTCGCGCTTGGGGCTGGTCCACTTCGACAAGCGATACGATGCTTGTCTTCGCTAAAAAGAGCGTCTGTCCCGCCTCATCGCGCACCGGGATGAAGGCGCGCCCGTCGTTCAACAAATCGATGATGCGCTCGCCGACCTTCAGAAAGATAACCGCCCGGAAAGGCGGCTGACCGGTAAGGGTCAGGCTAACATTAACCTCGTTTTTGTGCCGCGTAGACCCGGTCTTATCAAACATCATTCGCTCTCCGATGGCGTTCGGGGAGCAAAGATGGGGCCATTAACCCTGTCGGTTCTGGGGCTCGGCGTTCATCCACATCATCAGATATTTGACGGGGAAAACCCAGACGATGCCGGCGACCATGAAATAGAGGAGCTTTAAGAGCCAAAAATCCGGGACCTGTTCGCCCAGCGCCGCCGCCGCAAATGCGTAGGCGATGAAGTAGGGGAGCAGGATGAAAATGCCGATGAGTTTCTTAATACGAGGGCGCATAATGGATGTACGTTGGTCGATGGCGTCAGATGTATGGTGCGCCAAATAGGAGGCGCGACGCGCTGTCACGCGCAATTTTTCCGCAGTTGCCTTAAACGAATTTCATGACGACCGCTACCGATCTGATCGAAGAGACGCAGCCGCGCGCGATCAACGCTGCGCGCCCTGCGGGCGGCGCGCGTGCGATCTCAATCTGGCTGTTCGCCATGTGCGCGCTGGTGGCGTTGATGGTCACGGTCGGCGGGGCGACGCGCCTCACGGACAGCGGTCTTTCCATTACAGAATGGAAGCCGGTGACCGGCGCGATCCCGCCGCTGAGCGCTGAGGTTTGGGAAGTGGAATTTGAGAAGTACAAACAGATTCCCGAATACCAGATCGTCAATCAGGGCATGAGCCTTTCCGAATTTAAGGTCATTTACTGGTGGGAGTGGGGTCACCGGTTTCTGGGCCGGTTAATCGGCGTCGCGTTTATCATCCCGCTGTTGTTTTTCGTCTCCCGCGGCTGGGTCACGGGCGCATTGCGGTGGAAGCTGTTCGCCCTCTTTATCCTGGGCGGCGCGCAAGGAGCGCTCGGCTGGTACATGGTGAAGAGCGGTCTTTCGGAACGGGTTGATGTGAGCCAATACCGGCTAGCGGCGCATTTAGGGCTCGCGGTCTTCCTGTTCGCGGCGTTGTTCTGGACCGCGCTTGACGTCCGGCGGGGCCCCGGTGTCCGCGCGCCGCTGACAGGCCTTAGCTTAGGTGCGCTAGCGCTCGCCGCCGGCGTTTATCTTCAAATTATTCTCGGCGCATTTGTCGCCGGCCTACGCGCCGGACGAACCTACACGGACTGGCCGCTTATGGACGGCCGGTTCTTCCCTGAAGCGTATTTTGAGGGAAAGCCGGCTTTCGCCGCCGCGTTCGAAACCATTGCCGCTGTCCAGTTCAATCACCGGATCGGCGCCTACGCGTTGGCGCTCGGTGGGGTTTTCTTCTTTTTGGCCGCGCGCAGGACACAGGCTGAAAAGAACGCCCGGATCGTTGTCGCAGCGATTTTGGCGCAAATGGCGCTTGGCGTTTCAACGCTGGTGGCGGCGACGCCCATCAGTCTCGGCTTGCTCCACCAACTTGGCGCCCTCGCCGTTCTAAGCGCAGCGCTTTACACCGCTCACGGATTAACGACGTCCAACTCAATTGCAAACGCGTCCTCTTCCTGAGGCATGAGATCGCGCGGGTTCGCCGCAGTTCCGACCGGTTGGTTCACCGCATTCAGAACGCCGGTCCATGGGGCGAGCCGGATCACAGGCTTGTCGTCCGTCGTCGCAAGCGCAAGCACGCCATTGCGATAGGCGCCGCCGAAATTACCGTATCCGACGCCCATGACGGAAGCAGATGCGACGCTTTCCACGTCGAAAGAGGCGCTGATCGTCGCGATCCCGAGCGCGTGACCGTCATCACGGTCGAACAGGTGCACCTGACCCGTCTCGCTGTCGAGGAGGGCGATTTGTCCGCAGCACGCTCCATTGTCGCTATCGGCGGCCTCGCCCTCATCGGTCGTGAGCCCGCCGAGCGCGACGCCGATTTGCGTGACGGCGTCGGCGCCGGCGATCGCAAAAGGCGCCGCCGCTTCTTCATTTTCCGTGTAGCGATAGATTTTCCCGGAACGCGTTACGGCGAAGGCGGCGCCGTCGAGCGCGTCGACCTCGCAATCCACAAGCGCTTCGCTCGACGCAACGGCGCCCGTTTTCGCCGCTATTGCTTTGGGACCGTCGAGCGTCAATTCAAATGTTTCAAGCCCGGTGCTTGTGATGATGCGCAACGCAAGACCGGCGTCGGACCCCTTCGGTCCGAGGCAATAGCCGTTGACGTCGGAAGGCGCGGCGATCTCAAACGCAACCGGAATGAACGAGCGATCGATATTGTCGATCGTATGAAGCGCGAAGGCGCTTTGGGCGCGATCGAAATAGACGACGACGCCTTTAGCCGCCGCGCCGGCGCCCATATAGCTGACGGAAAGGCCGGAAGGACTTGCGTCCTCGATCCGGTCGATCCGGTTGCCGTCCTCGATATTGTAGGAGGCGAGGCCGCTCTCAGTGGCGATCAGCATCAGGCTATTGAAGGCGAGAGACGGGTGGGTCCAGAATGCAGCGCCGGTCACAGGATCAGTAAAGCCGCCCAGCTCGTCGCTCGCGGTTACTTCGCTGACGATAATCTCCGCCGGCGCGTCATCTTCTCTCGCGCACGCCGCAGCCAGCGCGACGATCACCAAAATCACCAACCGCATTTCACTCACCCGTCGATTTATCGTTTCCGCTCAGTCCTTTGGCCAATGGCTGAAAAACCGGCGAAGATCAATCATCGCGCGGTTAAAAGTTGTGCATAAAAAATACGGTAAAATATTACCGCATATTTATCATGCTGTTTTTGCGTTCTTCTTTTGAAAGTTGTTGACGCAAACTGACAAGAGCGGTAGACCGCGCGCTTCCAGCCTTAATGCTGGGACGAACATAGTGAAATCAGGACGAAATCCCATGAAGACCTATTCCGCCAAACCGAGCGAGGTGGACAAGAAATGGTTGCTGATCGACGCTGAAGGCCTTGTGGTCGGGCGTCTCGCTTCCATTATCGCCATGCGCCTGCGCGGCAAGCATAAGCCGATGTACACGCCACATATTGATTGCGGCGACAATGTTATCGTCGTGAACGCCGACAAGGTCGTGTTCACCGGCAAGAAGATGACCGACAAAAAGTTCTACTGGCACACCGGTTATCCCGGCGGCATCAAGGAACGCACGATGGAGAAAATCCTCGGCGGCAAGTTCCCGACACGCGTCGTCACCAAAGCGGTCGAACGCATGATGCCGAAGGAATCGCCGCTGGCGCGCAAGCAAATGACGAACCTGCGCGTTTACGCCGGCGCCGACCATCCGCACGAGGCGCAGAACCCTGTGGTTCTTGACGTCGCCGCCATGAATCCGAAGAACAAGCGAGACTCCTAAGCGATGAGCAGCACAGAAACCACATCCCCGGAAACAGGCTCTTCGCTGGAAGACCTGAAAGATATGGCCGCTGACGCCGGCGTCACTGTCGCCGCCGAAGAAGAAGCGCCGACTTATGAGCCGAAAATCGATGCGCTCGGCCGTTCCTACGCCACCGGCAAGCGTAAGACCGCTGTCGCGCGCGTCTGGATCAAGCCGGGCTCTGGCAAGATCACGGTCAACAAAAAGGACCATGCGGACTATTTCGGCCGCGCGGTTCTGCAGATGATCATCAAGCAGCCGCTCGACGCGGCAGACCGTAACAATCAGTTCGACGTCTACTGCACGGTGAGCGGATCCGGTCCGTCCGGACAAGCCGGCGCCGTTCGTCACGGCATCGCGAAGGCGCTCACCCACTACGAGCCCGGCCTTCGCGGCGTCCTCAAAAAGGGCGGGTTCCTGACCCGCGACAGCCGCGTCGTGGAGCGGAAGAAGTACGGCCGCAAGAAAGCCCGCCGTTCATTCCAGTTCTCGAAACGCTAAAGCAATTTGGCTTTTGGGAGACCCTCGGGCCCCGTCAGATCAAAAAAGCGCTCCCTCAACGGAGCGCTTTTTTTTGTGAATTCTTTTTGCGCCGCAATCGCCGCCGTTATTCAGATGGCGCGTTCTTGTTCTTTTTGCCTTGCGCGTTTTCTGGAGCGGCGCCGCTTGCGGGATGGTGGAGCGACGCCCAGCGCGGCGGTTTCGTCAGCAACGATTCAAGGTCGATCGCGTCGTCGTCGCGCAGCTTTCTGAAGAGCTGATCGGCGCGCACGGTGCGCGTGCGCGGCGTCGCGCCGAGACGAAGAAACAGGTCCTGCGTCGACAGGTTCATGCGGCTCATAACCCAAGGCCCCCGCCTTATGTCACGCCGAAAACCCTCCGGCGTTTGTTAACGAATTGGTAAGGGTCAAAGGTGATTCGGTATGGTTAATGAAAGGTTAATTTCGTGTGTCCGTTGGGTCACGGTGGGGAAAGAGCTGATGTTCTATTTGATGCGAACGGCGACCTCTCGGGTTTCCGTAACCGGAAGACCAAATAACCAATCACGTCAAAGTGGCTTGATTGGCTTCTTTGAGCTCAACCATCAGGGTCCTGACAAGATCAGCCGCGGGGAGTGAGCGGGCGAGGGGCGCGCTTTGCCCGGCCCATTGCGCCCCGTAGCCGAACTCGCCCTCAGCTTTCGCTGCGGCGTTCAACGCTTTTCCGACGTCATATGCTCTTGGATAATCTGGGGGCGTGAAATCAGCATTTGATCGCCCCCACTCTGTAAACAGATTTGACAAACACCTCGCGGGGCGGCCTGAGATGGCGCTCGTCATGACGGTATTATAAGCGCCTTTGCCGGTTAAAGCTTTGCGGTAAGCACCGTCTGCGCTGCTTTCCGGGCACGCCACAAATGCGGTTCCCAATTGCGCCGCCTGTGCGCCGAGGGTTAAGACCGATGCGATCCCGCTGCCGTCCATAATTCCGCCAGCGGAAATAATTGGCAGCGAGCATCGGGCGACCAACAACCGTGTCAGAGCAAACGTTCCAAGGCTTTCGTCCGGCGCCGAGAGATCAAAGACGCCGCGATGACCGCCGGCTTCGAAGCCTTGGGCCACAATGCCATCAACCCCTGCTGACTGCGCGGCTTCGGCCTCCGACAGATTTGTCGCCGTCGACAGCAGTACGCACCCTGCTTTTTTCAAGGCCAGGATTTTATCTTTGCTTGGTAAGCCGAAATGAAAACTCACAACGCGTGGTCGCACATTCAGCAACACCTCAAGCATGTCATCGTCTTCTGCGAAGCTTTTATAAATTGTTCTCAGAGACTCCGGGGGTTTCGAGCCAAACTCCTCGAAAGTCGCCGAAAGCGCCTGCAGCCACAGTGTCTCTCGTTCGACGTCTCTGTGCGGCAAAGAATGGACGAAGAGATTGACATTGTAGGGACGGTCTGTGAGCCCCTGAAGTTCAGTTATAAGTATGTGTGCGCCGTCCGCATCCGTTGCGCCAATCCCAATTGAGCCTAAACCCCCCGCGTTCGAGACAGCTCCGGCAAGTTTGGGCGTTGATACGCCGACCATGGGCGCTTGAATAATAGGTAAGTCGATGCCGATTTTTTTGAGAATGCTCATTGGGCCGTCTTATTTCTACCAGCAATGACGACCTGCGATTGGTCTTAAGCCAAAGACCAAGCCGAGCACTAACGCCTCAAGCCTTCACCTTCACATAGCTGCCAGGCGCGTCTTCGATGGGTTTCAGGTTGCCGTCGCCTGGCGTGCGCGCATCGACCTTGCCGGGGCTGATCTTGTTCAGCCAGGTCATCCAGTGGTCCCACCAGGAGCCTGGATGCTTTTCGGCGTCGGCTTTCCAGTCTTCGAGCGTCTCGGGCAAGCTCGTGTTCACTGAGTGGTGGTATTTCTTCCTCGACGGATGATTGACGACGCCGGCGATGTGGCCTGAACCCGCCAGCATATATTGCACCTGATCGCCGCCGAAGCGCTGTGCGGTGCGGTAGATTGAATTTGGCGGTGCAATGTGATCGGTCTCGCCGGCCTGCATGAAGATCGGAATGTTGATGTCGCCGAGGTCGAGCAGCTCGCCGTCGATCTCCATCTCGCCGCGCGCCAGGCGGTTTTGTTGGTAGAACTCACGCAGATAGAATAGGTGCACATGTTTCGGCATGCGCGTAGCGTCGGAATTCCAGAACAACAGATCGAATTTCGCAGGGTCTTTGCCCTTCATGTAATTGTCGATGACGAACGACCAGATGAGATCATTCGAACGCAACATGTTGAACGTCGTCGCCATGGCGCGGCCTTCAAGGACGCCGCCGGCCGCATCCATCTGTTGTTCGAGCGCGTCAAGCTGCGCCTCGTCAGTGAACAGCAACAAATCACCCGCTTCTTCAAAGTCTGCTTGCGCCGTGAAAAAGGTCGCGGACTTGATGCGGTCGTCTTCTCGCTTGGCCATAAGGGCGAGGGCGGTGGAGAGCATGGTGCCGCCGATGCAGTAGCCGATAGCATCCACGTCTTTTTCGCCTGTGGCCTTTTCAACGGCGTCAAGCGCAGCGAAGAGACCTTCGTGGATGTAATCGACAAAGGTCTTGTGTTTCAACTCCGGACCCGGATTAACCCAGGAGACGAGAAACACGGTGCGCCCCTGATCAACCATCCATTTGATGAAGGAATTTTGCGGCTGCAGGTCGAGAATATAAAACTTGTTGATCCAGGGCGGGAAGATCAGCAACGGCCGCTTGGCGACTTTGTCCGTCGTCGGCGCATATTGAATGAGCTGCATGATCTCGTTCTGGAAAACGACCTTCCCCGGCGTCGTCGCAACATTCTCGCCAAGCTTGAAATGGTCGAGGTCCGCTTGACGGATCGCGAGCTCGCCGTGACCGCGGTCGATATCTTCCAGAAGATTGCGCAGGCCCTTGAGGAGGTTTTCGCCTTTGCTTTCGATGGTGGCTTCAACAACCTCCGGGTTCAGAGCCGGAAAGTTCGACGGGGCGATGGCGTCGAGAAATTGCTGGGAATAAAACTCGGCGCGGCGACGTTCGTAGGCGTCGATCCCGTCAAGCTCGTTGACGGTGCCGACCAGCCACTTTGCGTAAGTAAGGTAAGACTGTTTGACGAAGTCGAGCATGGGGTTTTCGGTCCACGCCGGATGCGAAAACCGTTTGTCGCCGGGCTCCGGCTCGACCGCTGGCCTGACTTCTTCGCCCGCCATGCGCCGCGACATCGTCGCCATCAGCTTGGCGTAATCGCCCCACAGTTTAAACTGGCGGTGCATTACGGTGCCAGGATCGGTGGCGAGCCCGTTTAGCGTTTCCTGAAGGGCCTCTCCAATATTTAACGGATCGGCGGGACTTTCTCCGGCTGCGACTTTGAGCTCTGGATGATGGGTGAAGAACTCGCGCACAACCTCCTGGCTCTTGCCGGAGATATCGACGAGATATTCGGACAACGCGTCGAAATCCTCCAGGATCGGTCGCTCTTCGGTCTCTGTCGCGGCTTTGTCGGCGGCGCCGTTCGCCGGCTTTTCCGCGGGCGTCTTCATCGCGGAAGGCTTTTTGGCTTTTGGTTTTTTGCCGGCGGCGGCGGGTTGTTCTGCTTGCGTCATGGCGCCAATCGGGGGTTATGTGGGCGATGGGAACTTTATAGAGTGGCGCTCATATGGGTGTAAAATCTTATCTTTGCGTGATTGCGGCCGTGTCGATGACGAGCGCCTGCGAGACGGCCAAACGCCTCGCGCCCCCGGGGTTTTTCAAATATGAAGAAATCGCGGGCGATGCGTCGCCGAACCCGGAAATCGAGGCGCGCAAGGCCGCGCGCGCGGCCGAGGGCGACGGCGCATTTCCGGTCCTTTCGGACGCGCCGCGCGAGAAGCCTCAACCGCCGCCTCAGGCCGAGCAGGACGCCATGGCGCGGGACCTGATCGCCGCG
>CAWUIM010000010.1:0-63639 GCA_963922595.1 uncultured Parvularculaceae bacterium | reverse complement strand
GCGGCGATCTACCCGGCGACGGTCCGCGCGGCGCTGATCGCGGCGGCCATCACGATAAGCGTCGCGACGATCCACCTGACGGCGATCCGCACGTCTTTGGTCACGGCGGCCGTCCCGGTAGGCGTCATTGCGCCGGTCCGCCCTGCGATCCGCACGACGTTGATCCCGTCGGCCATCCCGATACGCGTCACGTCGTTCTGCACGCCTCGCATCGCGGCGTTGTTCGCCGCGGCGATAATTCGCGCGCGCATTATCAGAACGCTGGCGATTATCGGCACGGCGGCGTTGATTTTGTTGACTGTCGGATCGCCGTTGCTGACGGCGATCAGCGCGTTGTCCGCGGCGGTCGCTACGTTGCGCGCGACGATCTCCCCGCTGCGCGCCCCTGTCCCCGCGCTGACTACGCCGTTCGCCGCGCCGGTCGCTGCGCTGTTCGGTCTGCACATTTGCCGCATACCGCGCGCCGCCGTCAGCCGCGGATATGCTGATCCGTGACTGCGCCGCGTTTGCTTCCGGGTCGGCGTGCGCCGACGCGGGCGCGGAAAGCAAAAGCCCCGCACCAAATACTGAAAGAGCGACAGCCGTCGCTTTACGCCACAATAGTGTTTTTGTTTTCATCAAGGGCATGTCGCTTGTTCCTCGAGATTGCGACGCCCCCTGCGCCCACGCCTACATTGCCGGTCTGACCTCGCCGCGTCAAATCGAGCAGCCCCCTGAAGCGATCCAACCTGCAGAGTTGAAAAAGGATGGAAACGCTCTGATTGTGACGGGTGTAAGGCGCGCCTCCACCGCATGCGGAAGATCATGACGCAAATGTGGCGCGCCAAGCTCAATATGGCGCTGTCATGACGAAGAAAAAAATTTCGAAAAAAACATATTTTGAGTTCTTCGCGGGCGGCGGCATGGCGCGTCTGGGGCTTGGAGAGGCTTGGTCGTGCCTTTTCGCCAATGATTTTGATTCGCAAAAAGCGGCGGCCTACCGGGAAAATTTCGGATCTGAGCATTTCTGCGAAGGCGACGTCGCCGCGCTCGCCGCGTCTGATCTTCCTGCGGCGACGCCTGATCTCGTCTGGTCCTCGTTTCCTTGTCAGGATTTGTCGCTTGCCGGGGGGCGTCGAGGCCTCGCTGGACGGCGCAGCAGCGTCTTCCACGCCTTTTGGTCGCTCATGAAGGACCTCGCCGCCGAAGGCCGGGCGCCGACAACCATTGTTCTGGAAAACGTCACCGGCCTCCTTACGTCGAACGGCGGGCGCGACATCCAGTCGATTATCGTCGCCCTCGCCGATGAGGGTTACGCCGTATCTGCGCTTGTGCTCGACGCCGCGCGTTTCGTGCCACAATCGCGAAAACGGGTTTTCATCTTCGGCCTGCCGTATACGGCGGATTTTGCGCAAACGCCGCCGGCGCCGAGCGATGAGACGCCGCAAGCGCTGATCGACGCCGTTCACGGTTTGCCGCCACGGACCATCGCCGCCTGGCGATGGCTTGATGCGCGGCCTCGACAAGGACGGAACAGTGCGCTCACCGATCTGCTCGACGAGAAAGCGGACCGTTGGCATACGCGCGAACAGACCGAGCGCCTCGTCAACGCCATGAGCGCCCGCCAACGAGCGGCCCTGGACGATCGCCGGCGCGACGGCGGCGACCATGTGGGCGCCGCGTTCAAACGCATTCGCGTTGAGAACGGCGAGAAGACCATGCGCGTGGAAGCGCGCTTCGACGGGATCGCAGGATGCCTGCGCACCCCGGCTGGAGGCTCGTCAAGGCAGATCATCATGACGATCGCAAACGGGGACGTGCGATCGCGCTTGCTGACGCCGCGCGAAGCCGCCCGCCTCATGGGCGTGCCTGACAATTATCGCCTTCCGAACGGCGCCACGGCGGCGCTTAAACTCTGCGGCGACGGCGTCGCGACGCCGGTCGTGCGCTGGATCGCAGAAACAATCCTGACGCCCGCGCTTGCCGAGCATGCCGCCGCCGCGTGATACTGCCGCCATGAGCTGCACGCGACCGACGATAGCAAGGACAGACGTATTCCCGCCAGAAAAACGCGCCGAAATCATGCGGGCCGTGAAATCGAAAAACACAAAGCCTGAGATGATTGTCCGGAAATCGCTTCACGCGCTTGGGTATCGTTATCGGTTGAACGTCAAAACATTGCCCGGCTCACCGGATCTTGTTTTTCCGAAATATCGCGCGGTGATTTTCGTCCATGGCTGTTTCTGGCACGGACACGCGTGCAAGCGCGGCGCGCGCCTGCCGAAGACCAATCAGGACTATTGGCGCCAAAAAATCGCACGCAACGTGGCGCGCGACGCGAAGAACTCAGAAGCCCTGCGCGCGCTCGGTTGGCGCGTCATCACACTTTGGGAATGCGAACTCAAATCTTTTGATCCCGCGGCAATCGCCATTAAGGGCGGTCCGGCAGCCGCCAACTAATAGGCTATTGAACCGTCAGCGGCGGTACGCTGAAAAAACCGAGTGACCGTGTTTTTCAACGCCGTAAACCACCGCTGCGCCAGGGGTCGCTTTCAGCAAGCTGCGCGTCCGTTCGCTGGCGCTGATATTATCGCACATTTGCGTCGTGCGCCGCACCAGCTTGCCCGAACGATCAATGACTTCGAACTGGTAAGTTGATTTGGGCATTAGACCTTTCCTTTCCTGATACAACGCACACAAAGTAAGATTGAATTGTGGCGAAATAAGACCGACAGCCAGTCGTTTCCATAATTTAATTCGTAAACCAATTATTAATTTTATTCACGGTATTTTAGCCATTCAACAAGCGCGCACGGGCCATGCAGATTGACAAATCGACAAAATCGCAATCAACCGCCAGCGGCGTAAAAGCCATCATACGCGGCGAAGCCGGCGGGCTGAGTCGCGCCTTTGATCTGACCGTGCAGGCGATGATCCTATTGTCGTTGACAGCGGTCACGCTGAATACTGTGCCCACATTATCTTCGGGCGTAAAATCCTTACTCGGTGTCATCGAAGTTTTTGCGCTGGCGTTCTTTCTCATTGAATATGCTCTGCGCGTTTATGCGTCCGAGCCGAAGAAAGATTATATCCTCAGCTTCTGGGGTCTCATCGATTTCGCCGCGGTCTTTCCGAGCTTGCTCCTGACCGGGAGTAATTCAACGGCCTTGCGCGCACTGCGTTTGCTGCGCCTATTGCGGATTTTGAAACTTGGCCGTTATTCCAATGCGTTGCGCCGGCTTGCGCGCGCCTTCATGAAAATCAAATATGATTTTCTCGTCTTCTTCTACATTTCCGCGATCATCTTTTTCATCGCTGCGACGGGCATCTACATTTTTGAAAATGACGCGCAGCCTGACGCCTTCCCGTCGATCCCGGCGTCGCTTTGGTGGGCGGTCGCCACGCTGACCACGGTTGGCTATGGCGACACCTACCCGATTACGGCGGGCGGCAAGATATTCACTTTTGTTATTCTGATGATCGGTCTCGGACTTGTCGCCATCCCGGCCGGGCTAGTCGCCGCGGCCCTGAATGACGAAGAGTAGGTGGCGCCCTAAGCAGACCGCAATACGCGTTTTTTACGCGACAAACGCGTCCGCCGGCATCGACATCATTGTCTCAGCGCCGGTTTTCAATTTCACCAGATGCGATTTCGTGTCCGGTAAAATCCGCTCAAGGAAGAATTTTCCAGTGATGAGCTTGTTGGCGAAGAAGTCGTCCTTCTCGCCTGCGGCCTGCTTCTCGATCGCGACTTTCGCCATCTGCGCCCAGCCATGGGCGAGGCAGACGACAGCCAGAATGTTGAGATAATCCATGGACGCCGCGCCGGCGTTATCCGGGTTGGCGAAGGCGTTCTGCATCAGCCACTGGGTCGCGTCCACAAGGTCGGCTTTCGCGTCTGCGAGGCCGTCCACATAAGGCTTCAGCGCCTCATCGCCGCTATTGTCTTTTACAAAATCGTCGATCTCCGCAAAGAACGCCTGGATGGCGCGCCCGCCATTATGCGGCAACTTGCGGCCCACGAGATCGAGCGCCTGAATGCCGTTGGCGCCTTCGTAGATCATGGCGATCCGGGCGTCGCGGACGAACTGCTCCATGCCCCATTCCTGCGTGTATCCGGACCCCCCCAGCACCTGCAACGCCGTTGAAGCATGCCAGAAGCCACGGTCGGTGAGATAGGCTTTCAGGACAGGGGTCATCAGCCCCAAGATGTCGTCAGCTTTTTCGCGCGTCGCTTCGTCCTCTGATTTATGATGGAGGTCGGCCTGCAACGCGGACCAGTACATCCATGCGCGCCCGCCCTCGATGGTGGCTTTTTGCTCCAGAAGCATGCGGCGCACATCAGGATGAACGATGATCGGGTCAGCCGGCTTGTCCGGTTCTTTCGGCCCGGTCAGCGAGCGCCCCTGCAGACGGTCCTGCGCATAGGCGGCGCCGTTTTGATACGCCACGTCCGAAATCGCGAGCCCCTGAATGGCGACGCCGAGACGCGCTTCATTCATCATCACGAACATGGCTTTGAGGCCCTTGTTTTCCTCGCCCACAAGCCAGCCGGTCGCGTCGTCATAGTTCATGACGCAGGTGGCGTTGCCGTGAATACCCATCTTGCTCTCAAGACCGCCGCACTCGACCGCATTGCGTTCGCCGAGCGAGCCGTCGTCATTCACCAGATATTTCGGCACCACAAAAAGCGAGATGCCTTTAACGCCTTCCGGCGCGCCCTCGATCCGCGCGAGCACCAGGTGGATGATGTTGTCAGTCAGATCGTGTTCCCCCGCGGAAATCCAGATTTTCTGACCCGAAATCTTGTAGCTGCCGTCGCCTTGCGGAACGGCCTTCGATCGCAACAAGCCAAGGTCGGTTCCGCAATGGGGCTCGGTGAGGTTCATGGTGCCGCCCCACTCGCCGCTGATGATCTTCGGCAGGTATTTTTGTTTTTGCTCATCTGAGCCATGGGCGTGAAGGGCGTTGGCCGCGCCCATCGCCAGTCCCGGATACATCCCGAACGCCATGTTCGCGCCAGAGACCATCTCATTCATCACCACTGACAGAATGTAAGGCAGACCCTGACCGCCATAATCGGAGTCAAACGAAAGCCCCTGCCAGCCGCCGTCGCGAAACTGGTCGTAGGCTTCTTTGAATCCCGTCGGCGTTTTCACCGATCCGTCATCGTTGCGAACACACCCTTCCTGATCGCCCACATGGTTCAACGGATGGAGCACGTTGCTCGCAAGCTTGCCGCCTTCCTCGATGATGGCGTTCACCACATCTTCGCTGGCGTCTGCGAACCCCGGCAGATTTGAATATTTCCCGATCTGCAGAACATCATGCAGCAAAAACTGCATATCGCGCGTAGGGGCGTTATAAACCGTCATGGTGGTCGATCCTCAATCCGCCCCGCGCTGGCGTCGACGCCGTGCGCGGGATCTATGTACATGGTGCCCAATCTAGCTCTTTGTTGCAGCGCGTAAAGCAAGCGATGCAGCACCAATTCGTCGCGGTCGCCGCGCGCCAGGTTTCGTTAACGTAACATTAAACATCATCCCGCTTTGTGACCATAGAATCAGGCATTTTACCCTTTGCGTGTTGGCCGAAGCACCTTACCGCTCGTTCAATGCGCTTTCGGCGCCGCAGATCTAAAATGAGCCTGAAAAGGGGCGCAGGCGATCCGCCTGTGGAAAGAGTCACATGGCATCGACCAAATCAAACGCACCCTGGAGCGTCAAAGGCATAGAACGGGACGCCAGGGAGACAGCCAAGGAAGCCGCCCAGAAAGAGGGCATGACGGTCGGCGCCTGGTTGAACCAGATGATTTATAGCGCGGGCGCCCCGCAAACTTCCGGCGGTGTGGTCGAGGGCCTGAAACTCAAGGACGTCATTACGGCGATCGAAGCGCTGAATACGCGCGTCGCCACCGCCGAAGGCAAAAGCGCTGACGCGTTGAATGATCTCGTGCGCAATGTCGGCAATGTCGTCGAACGGGTTCAGCGGCTTGAACGGAGCGGAGGAAGCGGCGGCGGAAACAATAGCGCTCTCGCCGAACGCCTGACGCGCCTAGAAGAGAAATCCCAGGACCGCCAGCGCATCGACACCTTAAAGGCGCTCGAAAAAGCGGTCGGCCAAGTGGCGCTCCAGTTCGATACGGCCCACAAGGAATCGTTGTTGCGCCTTGAGTCGCAGGAAAAGCAGCTCCAACAGATGGCGACGCGCCTTGAAGGCGCCGAGAGCGATCCGCAAGCGGCGAGCGCAATCAATTATCTGAAAAACGCCGTTGACGGTCTCGCCGCCCGGATTTCGCGCGCCGAGCGCATCGCTTCTGAAGCGTCCAAGCTCAATCAGGACGCCAGCGGCGCCGTCGATGCGAAGTTCGTTGAAAGAACCGGGGCGCGGCTGCGCGTCCTGGGCGACGAAATCAAACGCGGCGGCGACCAAATCCAGGCGCTCGAAAGCTCTATCGTCAAACTCTCCAGCCAGATCGACGCCGCAGAAAAACGCAGCGCCGAGGGCGTGCACAAAGTCTCCGAAACAATCGTCCAACTGCGCGAGCAGTTCTCGACGATGGATGCGCCCGAAGCCGCCGACACCAGCGAGATTGAAGCCGCGGTCGCCGCAGTCGCCCAGCGCACTGATGAACGCATTTCATCGCTGCAGCGCTCGTTCGACGACATGGTCGCCCGGCTTGAGCAATCGGAGAACGAAAAACCCGCGGCGCTCTTCAACGAAGCGCCCCTCGCCGCCCCGCAGGTCGACGCCGAACTTGATGAAGCGCTCGCCGCGTTTGATCTCGACGAAGACGACCAGCCGGATGACGACGCCTTCACTGTGGACCTCGACGAAGATGACGCGCTGGGCGCCGCCGAACAGGACGAAGGCGAGGACATCCTCGCCGAGGTGCGCCAGGCCTTCGAAGAAGAGCCGAGCGACGCAGACAATCCCTATGGCGCGATCGGTGAGACCGAAGAAAAACCAGCGGACGCGCCGACTGATCTGGACGCGGTCCTGGCGGAACTTGAAGGGCTCGGCCTGCGCGACGACGCCCCGAAGAAGCAAGAGCAAAAAAAATCTTTCCTCGAAGATGTAGCCGACGACGAAGCAGCGCATGTCTCGCCGACGCCGGGCCTTGAGGACGAGATGGACGTCCCCTCGCCCGCGGAAGCGGAAGCGGAAGAAAAACCCGAGTCAATCGCCAGCGCCGCCGACGATTATTTGAAGGCCGCGCGCCGGGCGGCGCGTGACGCGGCCGCTAGCGAAGAAGAAGGCAAGCCGAAGCCCAAACTCACGAAAAAACAACGCGCCATTCTCGCAGCGCGCATTAAACGCAAGCGCGAAGAAGCCGCCAAGGCCGCAGCAGGCATGGACGAGGCGGGGCCGCTGGAGACCAAGAAACCAGCGCGCGCTTCGTTAGCGCCTGACGTTATCGATTTCGATCAGGACGATGACGAGGAGGACGCCAACGACGGCTCACTCGCTGCTCGCCTGAGCGGCGCATTCGCAGGTTTGCGCAGCCGCCTGCCCGGCGGCGCCAAAGCGGACGCATCCGAAAAAAAAAGCGACGAGGAAACGCCCGATGAAGTCGCTGACTTTAAGGACGACACGGAAGATGGCGACGATCCGAACCTGAGCGGCGCCGCCAAGAAAGCGTTTAGCGGCGTCACCACGAAACCTGTAACGCTCGCACTCGGTGCTTCCATCCTGCTGGCGGTGATCGCCCTCTTCTTCATTGTGAAGGACGTCTTCCTGGCGCCTGCAGGCGACAAACCCGACGCGCGTATCGCCGTGACGCAAGGCGATCGGCCCGTTCCCGCCGCAAGCCAGCAACCGGCGAGCGTGGACAATGCGACAGTGGCGGAAGTGCCCGAAGCGCCGGTTGCAGCGCCCACCGTTCAACCGCGCGATCTTTATCTACAAGGTGTTGCAGCGCTGCAGCTTGCGCAAACGCCGGAAGATGAAGCCGCCGCAATCCAGCAATTGCAAGAGGCCGCCGCGCTCGGCCATCCGCCGGCGCAACTGCAGCTCGGCGAGCTCTACAAAACCGGACAAGGCGTTGACCAGGACCAGACACAGGCGCGAATCTGGTTCGAACGCGCCGCTGAGGGCGGCAATGTGCTCGCCATGCATCGCGTCGGCGTCATGACGGCGCAAGGCGAAGGCGGCGCGGCTGACCTCAACGCTGCGGTTGAGTATTTTGAGCAAGCCGGCAACCGCGCGCTCGTGGACTCTCAGTATAATCTCGGCGCCATTTATCATCCGGGGGCGGACGGCGCAGAGGGCGTTCAAGACGCCGGGCAGGCTTACTATTGGTATTCGCTCGCGGCGAAGAACGGCGATGAACAAGCGGCGTCGCTCGCGGCAGGCCTCGCCAACATTATTGATGCGCCGCTAAAGAGCGAACTCGACGCATCGGTTGAAGCCTGGGCCCCGACGCCTGCGAACCCGGTCGCGAACGAAGTCGCGCCCGCGTCCTGATCACACATTATTTTTGAAAGCGCCGCCGGTGGAAACATCGGAGGCGCTTTTCTGTACTGAGAGCCGAGACCGGACGACCGATTTACGGCCTCGCACTCAACCGGCTGCTCAGTTGCGACTCTGTCTGCGTCGCCATGTCGCTCTCGGCGGGGTGGTTAGGGACCATTCCCGTTCACAAATAAGAAAAGCGCAATAACGAAGGAAAAGGAGGGCTTTCATGACTGGCCAAACTTTCGACGCGCTCACCAATCATCACTCTCTGTACGCACAACCGCCGCGCGCGAAAGGACTGCCGCATGCGGCGGCGGTTCTCGCCTATGCCGGCGCCTTGCCGCTGATTATCGCCGCGTTGCTGGTCGTTCTGCGCAAGGAAGATTTCGGGCCGTTGGCGCTCAGCTTCATGGCGCTCTATGGCGGCGCGCTAATCGCATTTTTCGGCGGCGTTCGCTGGGGCGTCGCAGTGATGCGCCCGGACGGTCCCACCTTCCGACATCTCCTCGGCGGCGTTGTTCCGCTCCTGATCGCCATGCCGATTTTCGTCCTCGACGATATGCGCGCACGGTTCGCCTTAATCGCAATCGCATTGCCGATTCTCCTGATAGACGATTTGCGGGCGACAAGGCGCGGATCCGGCGCGCCGGACTGGTATCTTGGCGTTAGAACACCATTGACGATCCTCATGGAATTCTCTTTCCTGTTTGCGCTCGCCGCGATCCTGGCGACGTAGCGGAGAGACCCCATGGCGGGCGCAGGCGGCGACAACCGGCAGGCTGAAATGACGCGACTGGGCCTCATGGGTCTCGTACCCTTCCTCTTCGGCGCCGCCGCGGTTTGGATCGCGCCGCTTTTCCCCGAAGGCGATATTTTCGCTCTCACCATGCATTCGATGGTTCTCGCCTATGGCGGGATCATCGCCGCTTACATGGCGGGCGTCGGCGCAGGCGGTTTGCTCGTAGGAGGACGCGCGGAGAACGAACCGCTGCTGCCCGGCATGATCATCGCCCTCGTCGCATGGGTCGCGGTGTGGGGAAATTTGCCCTTTACGCTGGTTATCCCTGGCGCATGGCGCCATGGATTAGTTCTTGTGGCGCTGATCTATCTTCTCTTGCGCGATCTGCGCGCCGTTGAGGCTGGAAACCTACCGTCATGGTACGGAGCGCTGCGCATCCGCCTCACCTTTTGGGCCGGACTGTCGATCACGGCGGTTATTCTAAGACTCATTCTCTGGAGCAACTATTGATCGCCGCTACGGCCGGACGCGGGCGCGCCTGAATGGACGCGCAGACGCTGGATCAACTTCGGATCGCACTCGATCCGGCCTCGCAGGTCGGCCTTGCGCTGGCGCTATTCATGATCATGTTTTCCGTGGCGCTCGGCCTTGAGGTGCGCGATTTCAAAGCGCTGCTCGACCGCCCACGCGTCTATGCGAGCGGCGTCGTCGGGCAAGTGATTGGTCTGCCGCTCCTGACGCTGGCTCTCGTCTTTCTGATTTCGCCGCCAGCCTCCATCGCGCTCGGCATGATCGTCGTCGCCGCCTGTCCCGGCGGCAATGTATCGAACATGATGACGTACTTTTCGCGCGGCGACACGGCGCTCTCTGTCGCCCTCACCGCTACGTCGAGCGTCATTGCCGCATTCTTCACACCCGCAGCGATCCTTTTATGGGCGAGCCTCTATCCGCCCACCGCTTCATTGCTGCAGTCGATCGAATTCAATGCAATCGCGTTTGTATTACAGACGACCGCGCTTCTCGCAGTTCCCCTGGGGCTCGGCATGTCGACCGCCCGCTGGGCGCCGAACCTCGCCGCGCGCATCAGAAAACCCGGCGCCGCCATCGGCGCCTTTATATTGGCCGTCATCGTTATCGTCGGGACTTTCGATAAGACACCGAAACTTCTCGCGGCGACCGGCCTGATCCTTCCGCCAGTGATCATCCACAGCTCGGCCGCATTCGCCCTCGGCGCCGTGATCGGCGCACTTTTGAAAGCCGGCGGCCCGACCCGGCGGGCGCTCACCTTCGAGATTGGACTGCAGAACACGGGGCTCGCCCTCGTGATCCTGCTCGGTCAATTGGAGGGCCTCGGCGGCGCAGCCGCGCTCACGGCTGTTTGGGGCGTTTGGCACCTGATCGCCGGCGGGTTTATGGTGTGGGTCTATCGGCGACGGTCCTAAGGGAGAGACGCGCATGGCGTTCGATCTGACAATCCGAGACGGCCTTGTTTATGACGGCGATGGCGGCGCGCCGGTGCGCGCGAACATTGGCGTTAAAGACGGCGTGATCGCCGAAATTGGGGCCTGCGCCGCGGCAACTGATCGAACCATTGACGCGGAAGGCGCAATCGTCACGCCAGGATTTATTGATCTTCACACCCATTATGACGGCCAGATTTCCTGGGATGAAGAGCTGCGCCCTTCTCTCAATCATGGGGTCACGACCATTTTAACCGGCAATTGCGGCGTCGGTTTCGCGCCTGTGCGCCCGGACGATCATGATCGGCTGATCAAGTTAATGGAAGGCGTCGAGGATATTCCGGGTACCGCGCTTCATGAAGGCTTGTCGTGGGAATGGGAGAGCTTCGCCGATTATCTGAACACGATCGACGCGATGCCGCACACGATCGATCACGCCGCGATGATCGGCCACGACCCGGTGCGCGTTTTCGCCATGGGAGAACGCGCCAGCGCGCATGAAGAAGCGAGCGATGAGGATATCGCGACGATGCGCGCGATCGTCCGTGATGCGCTCAAGGCAGGTGCAGCGGGTTTTTCCATCGGCCGTACGGACATCCACCGCACGGCGGACGGCGACTGGACACCCAGTTCCGAAGCGAACGCGCGCGAACTCGCTGGCATCGCGCGGGCGTTCGAGGGCCTTGAACACGGCGTCGTCCAGATCGTCTCGGACTTCAATCTGGAGCGAGAGGGCGATCAATTCGACGAAGAGTTTGCGACCGTCGAAGCGTTCGTCAAAGCCAGCGGCCGCCCGGCGTCAATCTCACTGATGCAGCGCGACATGGCGCCCAAACAATGGACCCGCATCCTTAATGGGGCCGACCGTATAAATGCTGAGGGTATCGACTTTCGCGTTCAGGTGGCGCCGCGCGCAATCGGTGTCTTCCAAGGGCTTCAATGCACCTTTCATCCGATGATGGCGCAGCCGAGCTATATCGAAATCAAAGATAAGCCTTTGGAAGAGCGGGTGCGGATCATGCGCGATTCCACGTTTCGCGCAAAATGTTTGACGGAAACACCGGTGAAGCTTGCCGGCGAAGGATCATCCGTGCCGCCGATCGCTGACACGATGATCGCCGCCATTGATCTTGTCGCCAATAAGTTTTTCCGGCTGGGCGAAGCGCCCGATTACGAACAACCTCAGGAGGCTTCCCTCGGTGCCGAAGCGGTGCGCGACGGCGTCAGCGTCATGGCGAAACTCTACGACACGCTGCTGGAACTTGACGGGCGTCAGCTCATTTATTTTCCAATCTATAACTACACTGAGTTCAATTACGACAATGTGCGCACGATGATGACGCACCCGAAAGCGTTGCCAGGCCTCTCCGACGGCGGCGCCCATGTGGGTACGATCTGCGACGCCAGCTTTCCGACCTATCTTTTAAGCTATTGGTGCCGCGACCGGGATCATAACCAGATTGATCTCGCTCGGGGCATACAGATGTTGACCGGAGACGGCGCTGACTATCTCGGCCTTAAGGATCGCGGCCGGCTCAAGGTCGGCCTGCGCGCCGACATTAATGTCATCGATCACAACACTCTTTCGCTCGGCGCGCCGCGCATGGTTCAGGACCTCCCAGCAGGCGGTCAGCGCCTGCTGCAGCCAGTGAAAGGCTATCGCGCAACGCTGGTCGCCGGGGACCAAGTGATCGCGGACGATCAGGTGACGGACGCAAGACCCGGGCGGTTGGTGCGGTTTGGGTAGGCGAACCGCTCATTCATTAAGAGGAACTCCCTTTGAGAATTCTTGCCGCAATTGTCGCGATCACTCTCCTAGCTGGATGCGGGGGCATTCAAGGCCTTACAGAGGACGACATTGACGCAATCAAGGCGATTGATACCGCGTATACTGAGGGCTGGCTCAAGCCAGATCTTGGCGATCAGGAAGAAGCTGTTATGGCGCTGTTCAGTGATGACGCGACAATCGCCCCCGGCGGCGGCCACCCCCCGCTGACAGGCCATGGGGCAATCCGCGGCTTCTGGTTCCCCGAGGACGGGCCGCCAACGAACACGACCCTGTTTGAACACGAGGCTGAGAGCATCGATGGAAAAGATGGTTTCGCCGTACTGCGCGGGCGCTATCGGCTTAAGTTTGACTATGACGGCGCGTCATATCATCAAACCGGGAATTACATGATGTCGCTTGAAAAACAGAGCAACAAAAAATGGCTCATCACTAACCTGATCTGGAACGACCGGCGCGTCGATGAATGAGCGAGCAATAATCCCATGAGCTTCACCTTTCATACAGTCCCGGAAATCATTTTTGAAAGCGGGTCGACGCGCCGTCTCGGTGAGCTGGCGGCGGGACGGATGCGGCGGCCTGTCCTTCTAACCGACAAAGGACTGATCAATGCCGGGCTGGTGGCGCCGGCGATGGATAGTCTTCAGGCCGCCGGGCTCGATGTTCTTTTGTTTGACGAAGTGGCCGCCGACCCGCCGGCGCCGCTCGTGCGAAAGGCGGTTGAGGCGGCGCGCGCCCATAAAGCCGACGGCGTCATCGCGCTTGGCGGCGGCTCTTCCATGGACACGGCGAAAATTGTCGCTGTCCTCCTCAACTCATCACAATCGCTCGAAGAGATCTACGGGACCGATCAGGTGAAAGGCGGCCGCGCGCCGCTCATCTGCGCGCCGACAACCGCCGGCACCGGATCAGAGGTGACGTCGATTTCCGTCATCACCACTGAAGACGATGAAAAAGTCGGCGTTGTTGATAACGCGCTCTTTCCGGATATGGCCGTTCTCGATCCTGACCTGACGCTTGGCTTGCCCCGGCCCGTCACAGCGGCGACCGGAATCGACGCCATGGTCCATGCGATTGAGGCGTATACGAATAACACGCGAAAGAACCCTGTATCCGACGCATTGGCCCGCGAGGCTTTAAAATTACTTTCGTCAAATATCGTCCGCGCTTGCGAGAACCCGGACGACAAAAAAGCCCGCGGCGAGATGTTGCTCGGCGCAATGCTGGCGGGTCAGGCGTTCGCCAATTCCCCGGTGGGCGCCGTTCACGGCCTCGCCTATCCGCTTGGCGGCATCTTCCATGTGCCGCACGGGCTTTCCAATTCGCTGATGCTCGAACCAGTGCTGAAGTTCAACGCGCCAAAAGCAGCGCACCTTTACTCGGAGCTTGCGCCGCACGTAGGCGCACGCGCTGAAGGGTCCGATGAGGCGAACACCGCCGCCTTTATCGCCCGGCTTGTGGAGATCGTTGAAGCGACCGGCGTTGAGCGTCGTCTCAGCCAGGTTGGCGTCTCCCATAATGATTTGCCGCGAATGGCCGAAGACGCCATGAAAGCGCAACGCGTCCTTGTGAATAATCCGCGGGAGGTGACGTATGATGACGCACTTCAAATGTATACGGATGTTCTCTGATGCCAGCGGGATATTCCGGCACGCCGCTTCTTAAGAAGCTAGGCGTCAAGGATGGCGCAAAAGGCCTCCTTGTCGCAGTCCCCGAGGCCGTTACTGAGCTGAACACTTTTGACGGCTGGGCCTGCGTCAAACGCGCCAAGACGCCGCGCGGCGTAAGCGGCGGACCATACGACTATATCCACTATTTTTCAGCCGACCGGCCGGCGTTTGAGAAAACCTTGCCCGCGCTGAAAAAAGAACTCCAACAAAACGGTATGATCTGGATCTCATGGCCGAAAAAATCATCCGGCGTCCCGTCGACCATCACCGAGGATACGGTGCGCAATCACGCCCTGAAAATCGGGCTTGTCGACGTGAAAGTGTGTGCGGTGGACGAGATCTGGTCGGGCCTGAAACTCGTGATCCCGGTGAAGGACAGAAAGAAGTGACAGCGAGATCAACGCGCGGCGACTACAAACACATCACTCCGCTGCAGACGCGGTGGTCGGATAATGACATCTACGCGCATGTGAATAATGTGGTCTACTACAGTTACTTCGACACGATCGTGAACGGCTATCTTGTGGCGCAAGGTGCGCTCGATATCCATCGCGGATCCGTCATTGGCCTCGTCGTTGAAACCACATGCCGATATTTCGCGCCGCTGGCGTTTCCACAAGCGTTGGAGGGCGCGCTACGGGTCGCGCATCTCGGCAATTCATCGGTTCGCTATGAACTGGCGATCTTCAAGAAAGGCGACAACGAGACCGCTGCTGAAGGGCATTTCGTTCATGTCTATGTGGACCGGGAAAGTCGAAAACCGACGCCGCTCCCGGACGCGTTCCGCGAGGTTTTGTCACCACTGCTCGTCTAACGGCGATAATTGAGGGGTAAGAATGAGTGACCGTCTTTTTACGTTAATGACGATTATGTTGGGCGCGGCGTTCGCACTCGCGTTCGTCTGGATTGTCATTCCGCCCCTGATCGCAAGCGGCAATGTTATTGGCGCGTTCGCTGCGGGGTTTGTGAACCCTTATTCCACAGGCTATTCCCTTGACGCTATCTTTTGCGGTCTCATTCTGACCGTATGGGTGCTGTATGAACGCCGGCCCTATGGGTGGATCGCGATCCCGCTCTGTCTTATACCCGGGGTCGCGACGGCGTTCGCCGTCTATCTTCTCATCCGGCTTAATACGCCCAACCCTGAAAACCGTTCATGGCCGTCCTAGAAACGAAAATAGACCCGCGCTCAGAAGCCTTCGCAGCCAACAAGGCGGCGATGCAATCGCTCGTCGATGAGTTGAATGCGAACGCGGCAAAGGTCGCAGAAGGCGGCGGCGCGCGCTACACCGAACGCCACAAGGCCCGCGGTAAGCTTTTGGCCCGGGAGCGCATTGAGCGATTGCTCGATCCGGGTGCGCCGTTTCTGGAAATCGGACAATTCGCCGCCTGGAACATGTATTCAGGCGACGTGGCCGCCGCTGGCGTCGTCGCTGGCATCGGCCGGATTGAAGGCGTTGAATGCATGATCGTCGCCAATGATCCGACAGTGAAAGGCGGCACCTATCACCCGATGACGGTCAAGAAGCATCTGCGCGCTCAGGAGATCGCGCAGGAAAATCGTCTGCCCTGCATTTATCTTGTGGAGTCCGGCGGCGCATTCTTGCCGATGCAGGACGAAGTTTTTCCCGATAAGGATGATTTTGGACGCATCTTTTTTAATCAAGCGCGCATGTCGTCTATGGGCATTCCGCAAATCGCGGTCGTCCATGGCAGTTGCACCGCCGGCGGCGCCTATGTGCCCGCCATGTCCGACGAAGCGATCATTGTGCGCAATCAGGGCACGATTTTTCTGGGCGGACCGCCGCTGGTAAAGGCCGCGACAGGGGAAGTCGTCACCTCGGAAGAGCTCGGCGGCGGCGACTTACATGCGCGCGAATCCGGCGTTGTGGACCATCTTGCGGAGAACGACGATCATGCGCTTGGTCTTGCGCGATCAATCGTCTCTCGCGTCAATTGGGTGAAGCAAGGCGAGATTGTCACAGTCGAGCCCGAACCGCCACTTTATGACACGGACGAACTTTATGGCGTGATCGAAACCGATGCGCGCAAGCCCTATGATGCGCGTGAAATTATCGCCCGTCTCGTTGACGGGTCCCGGTTCGACGAATTCAAGCCGCTTTACGGATCAACCTTGGTCACAGGGTTCGCGCATCTCCACGGGTTCCCTGTCGGCATTCTCGCGAATAATGGCATTCTCTTTTCTGAAAGCGCCTTGAAGGGCGCGCACTTTATTGAGCTGTGCGCGCAGCGCGGCGTGCCGCTACTCTTTTTACAGAACATCACCGGATTCATGGTCGGCAAGTCCGCGGAAAGCGGCGGTATCGCGAAGGACGGCGCTAAACTTGTCACCGCTGTGGCGAGCGCGAATGTGCCGAAATTCACTGTGGTGGTGGGCGGCTCATATGGGGCCGGCAATTACGGCATGTGCGGGCGCGCCTACGGCCCGCGCTTCATGTTCATGTGGCCAAACGCGCGCATCTCCGTCATGGGCGGCGAGCAAGCGGCGAGCGTCCTCGCCACGGTGCGTCGGGACGGGATGGAGGCCAAGGGAGAGACCTGGCCGAGCGAGGACGAAGACGCCTTCAAAGCGAAAATCCGCGAGGGTTATGAAGAGCAGGGCTCGCCCTATTACGCCTCGGCGCGGCTCTGGGACGACGGCATCATCGACCCGGCGCAAACGCGCGATATTCTGGGGCTTTGTATCTCCGCAAGCCTCAATGCGCCGATTGAAAAGACAACGTTTGGCGTCTTCAGAATGTGATGCGGCGCACCAGCCGGAACGGGCGATCTCTCAAGCGCTTTTTCGCATACTGATCGTTCAGCGACCCTCGTTAACCCTGTTGTCAGGCCTTCTCCGCCATGCTGGCGTCCGCCAACGCCTTCGCCTATAACGCCCATAAAAAATGGGAGGAAGTGGCGATGGACGGACAATTGCTGAGGCTTACCGTTGATCAGCGCGGCGTTGCGCGACTGACGATGAACCGGCCGGACCTGCGCAACGCGTTCAACGAACAGCTTATTGGCGAGATCTGCGACGCCATGGGCCGGCTGAACAGCGACCAGAATGTGCGGGTCATTGTTCTGACCGGCGCCGGTAAAGCATTTTCGGCGGGCGCCGATCTCAACATGATGCGCCGGGTGGCGGACTATTCTGCGGCTGAAAACAAAGATGACGCACGGCGCCTCGGTCACATGCTGCGCTCGATCGATGAAAGCGACAAACCAACCATTGCGCTCGTCAACGGTCCCGCGCTTGGCGGCGGCGTCGGATTGGTGGCGGCCTGCGATATCGCAATCGCTGCGGAAGAGGCGTTCTTTGCATTGTCGGAAGTCAAACTCGGTCTCATCCCCGCAGTCATTTCGCCTTTCGTGGTGCGCGCAATGACGCCGCGGCAAGCGCGCCGCTATTTCCTCACCGCCGAGCGCTTCGACGCCGCTAAGGCCAAAGAATTGGGGCTGGTCCATATGGTCGCTATGGGCGCGCAACTGGACGCAACGCTCGAGGGTGTGATCGACAACCTGTTGACCGGCGGACCCAAAGCGCAAGCGGCGGCGAAGGATCTCGTCAAGCGCGTCTCCTACCGCGTCATGGGCGACAGCGTGATGGAAGACACCGCCGGCCTGATCGCACGCACCCGCGCCAGTGACGAAGGCAAAGAAGGCCTCAACGCATTCCTGGAAAAACGAAAGCCCAACTGGATTGTTGAAAGCGATTAGTAAAGCAGTCACCATACGCACATGTTCAAGAAAATCCTGATCGCCAATCGTGGTGAAATCGCCGTCCGCATCGCCCGCACCGCCCGGCGCATGGGCGTCGCGACAGTCGCTGTTTATTCAGACGCTGACGCCAAATCCCCTCATGTCAAAGCGTGCGATGAGGCGGTGCATATCGGCGCCGCGCCGGCGGCGGAAAGTTACTTGGTGGCTGAGCGGATTATCGACGCGGCGAAAGCAACCGGTGCCGAAGCAATCCACCCCGGTTACGGCTTCCTTTCAGAAAACGCCGAATTCGCTGATGCGCTGGAAAAAGCCAGTATCGTCTTTATCGGCCCTTCGGCGGAAACAATCCGGGCGATGGGATCGAAATCGGCGGCAAAAGATTTGATGGAAGCCGCTGGCGTCCCTACAACGCCCGGCTATCAGGGGGCGGATCAATCGGTCGATACGTTTAAGCGCGAATCAGCGCGAATCGGATATCCGGTTTTGCTGAAAGCGACGGCGGGCGGCGGCGGCAAAGGCATGCGCATCGTCGAAGGTGAGGCTGACCTGGAAGAAGCGCTCGCCGCCGCTAAACGCGAAGCCCTTTCCGCATTCGGCGACGTCCGTTTTCTTGTGGAGAAATACCTGCCGCGGGCGCGCCATTTGGAAGTTCAAATCTTTGGCGACGGCGCAGGCGGTGCGGTTCATATGTTCGAACGCGACTGTTCCGTACAACGCCGACACCAGAAGATTATCGAGGAAGCGCCCGCCCCTCAGCTGCCCGCCTTTGTGCGCGCTGACCTTTTGAAAGCCGGCGTCGATGCGGCCAAAGCCGTCAATTATCGCGGCGCAGGCACGGTGGAGTTCCTCTATGACGGCGCAGAGGCCGTCTACTTCATGGAAATGAATACACGCCTCCAAGTGGAGCACCCGGTTTCTGAGGCCATCACCGGGCTTGATTTTGTCGAGTGGCAGTTGCGCATCGCCGCCGGCGAACCGCTGCCGCGAACGCAGGAACAAATCACTGAAAACGGCCATGCCTTCGAATCGAGGCTTTACGCGGAAAATCCCGATCAGGGCTTCGCGCCGTCGATCGGAACGCTGGCGACGTTAAAGCTGCCCGACGACCACGCCCGCATCGATTCCGGCGTTGAAGAAGGTCAGGAGATTTCCCCCTACTACGATCCGATGATCGCCAAGATCATCACCTATGGCGCGTCGCGCGCTGAAGCGCTTGGCCGCATGAGCGCGGCGTTGGCCGAGACCCGTGTGGCCGGCCTTGAAACCAACGCCCGGTTTCTTCACGCCCTCACGGAAGACGACGACTTCAGGCTGGGTGAAGTTTCGACCCGCTATATCGATGAACACACAGACACGCTTTTTCACCGGCCCCCTTTGCACGCCAGCGCGCTCGCAGCGGCGCTTGTCTACCGGCGAAGTGAAACGCTGGTCGATGACAATAGCGATCCCTGGGCCGGCTTACGCGGGTTCCGGCTCAATGCGCCGCGCGAGGCCGTCTATTGGATCGCCCACGAAGAAAAAGCCTCGATCCTCCGCCTATCAGCGGAAGGCGATGGTTTCGCCGCGCGTCTTGAAACGGACGCCAGCGCCGCGGCGCGCCGTGAAAACGGCGCCGATCATGCGCCCAAAGCAGCCGCGCCGTTTCATTTCTCCCTTCATGACCATGTGGACGGCGACATCCGCCTGACAGTGGACGGGCGCACCGTCAGGGCCTTCGCCGCGCCGCATGGATCCGGCGCGCGCATCTGGATCGGCGCTGATTTCTGGGATGTGCGATTCCCGGATCCTCTGTCCGCCGCCGGCGGCGCGGGCTCTTCTGAGGGGAGCCTGACTGCGCCCATGCCCGGCGTGATTACGCTTCAGAAAGCAGCGTCCGGCGACGCGATCAAGGCGGGCGATCCGCTCATTGTGATGGAAGCCATGAAAATGGAACACACAATCAAAGCGCCCTATGACGGCGTAATCAAAGCGTTTCGGTTCAAGCCCGGCGATCAGGTGAAAGACGGCGACCTTCTCGTTGAGTTTGAACAAGAGGCCTGAGCAATGGCGATCCGCATTGACGTCAACGCGTTCTATGTAAAAGCGCCGGATACGCTATTCTTTGTGGCGATAAAAAAAACCGCCCGCAGCCGCGCGGTTTATGAGGGCGCATGCGCATGACCGATCACATTACGCTTGTAGAGGTCGGCCCGCGCGACGGACTTCAGAATGAAAAACAGACGATCGACCCGGCCACGAAAATCGAGCTTGTAGAGCGGTTAGCCGAGGCCGGCTTTCAGTCTGTCGAAGCGGGCGCGTTCGTTTCACCGAAATGGGTGCCGCAAATGGCGGCGAGCGATGCCGTCCTGACCGGGATCAAACGTCGCGACGGCGTCTCCTATCCTGTTCTAACGCCGAACATGAAAGGCTACGAGGCGGCGCGCGCGGCGCAAGCGGACACAATCGCCGTCTTTGGCGCCGCGTCCGAAACCTTCAGCCAAAAGAATATCAACGCCACGATCGAAGAAAGCCTGGAGCGCTTCAAGCCAGTGATCGAAGCGGCAAAGACCAACGGCGTTCGCGTGCGCGGCTATGTCTCTTGCGTACTGGGATGCCCCTATGAAGGCGCGGTGCCGGTCGAGAATGTCGTACGCGTATCAAAGGCGCTATACGATATGGGCTGCTATGAGATTTCGCTTGGCGACACGATCGGCGTCGGGACGCCGCGGGAGACCGCCGCACTGATCAGGGCGCTCGCCAACGCAATTCCCGTTGCGGCGTTGGCGGGCCATTTTCACGACACTTACGGCCAGGCGCTTTCCAATATCTGGGCGGCGATCGATGCGGGCGTGACGACGTTCGACAGCTCGGTCTCCGGTCTTGGGGGCTGCCCCTACGCGAAGGGCGCCTCCGGTAATGTGGCGAGCGAAGACGTCGTTTATTCCCTCCGCAAGTCGGGGTTTGAAACGGGTGTCGATCTAGACGCTTTAATGGACGCGAGCGTTTGGATATCGGATAAGTTGCGGCGCTGTCCGGGCTCGAAAGTGACACTCGCCAAACGCACGCCTTAACCCCCGCCTTCCGTCAGCGGCAACTGCGATAATTTCCCTGATCGAAATGGAAATGGTCCTCGTGCAACGCGTTGTAATCGGGACCGAGCACTGTGTTGAAATAAAAACATCCGCTCCTGTGCAGCTTGCGAAGGAACCGCGCCTCGGCGTCCCGCCCGCGCCAGTCGCGGCGCACTGCAATACTCGTCCCGCCTTGAAGCACGAAACCAGAAATGTCGATCGCATTGGCGCGCGCATGTTCGCTGCGCGAGCCGCGCGCCGCATTGTTGATATTGCGGCAGGCGTATGAGCCGTAATTCTCAATCAGCACCACAGGCTTGCCAAACCGTTCTTGCGCCGCCGGCTGAAGGTCATGGCGCTCCCACATAACGAGCGCCGCCGCCATGGGACAGGTCAGGCTGAGGCCCTCGCCCCAGGGGACGCTCGTTTGTCTGATCAGTACCGATTGGCGAAAACCGCAGCCGCGCCCGGTCTCGCGATCAGAAAGCTTCTCGTAGCGTACCCCCGCCTGATCAAGCGCGGCGTAGCAAGCCTCAACGCCCATCAATTTGAGTTTGAACGGCGTCACGATGGTCGGCGGTTCGGTCAGACTCAACGGCGCGGTGATATCATATCTGTCGGGCGCAAAACGCACATAAAAGAATACGAGCACGCTCAAGGCTGCAATCGCCAGGGCGAGCGTTCGCCGCCGGTTCAGCCTCACCCTCACGAGCGCACGCCTACATCTTTACGATTGTTTCCGCCACGCCAGGCGGCGGGGTCGCGCCGTCCGGCACGAAGAAATCTGGAAAGAGCGGTCGCGACGGATCCACCCGGTATTTTTCAAAATCGGTGACGCCATGCTCGTGAAGGAGCGTGTCGTCGATGACGAAGTTACCGGTAAATTCTTTAGACGGTTTATTGAGAATAATATGCGCGGCGTCAGACAGAATGTCCGTGGTTCGCGATCCCTTGACCATTTCGTCGCCGCCGAGCGCAAATTCCACGGCCGCCGTGGCGATTGCTGTTCGCGGCCAGAGCGCATTAAACGCGATGCCGTCCTTGCGGAATTCTTCGGCCATTCCCAGCACGCAAAGAGACATGCCATACTTCGCCATCGTGTAGGCCACGTGCGGCGCAAACCATTTCGGGCTCATATCAAGCGGCGGCGACAGATTGAGAACATGCGGATTATCGGCTTTTTTGAGATGCGGTATGCACAATTTGGAAACAAGGAATGTCCCGCGCGCATTGATCTGGTGCATGAGATCCCATCGCTTCATCTCTGTCGCCTCAGTGCCGGAAAGATTGATGGCTGACGCATTGTTGACGCAAATATCAATGCCGCCGAATTCAGCCACGGTCTTGTCGATCGCCTCCTGCACCAGTTCCTGCGAACGAATATCGACGATTAGCGGCAAGGCTTTTCCGCCCGCCGCTTCGATCTCTTCGGCGGCGGTGTAGATCGTGCCCGGCAGATGTTTATGCGGCTCAGCGGTTTTCGCAGCGATTGCAATGTTCGCCCCGTCTGCCGCGGCGCGTTTTGCGATAGCGAGCCCGATCCCGCGTGAGGCGCCGGTAATGAATAGCGTTTTATCTTTCAGGGACATGGCGTTTCTCTCCAATAATTTCAGCCGCCGCGGCGCGGCGATTTTCGCGGCAACTATTGTAGCGCACCGTTATGACGTCAATGCGCGGCGCCATATTGAAGCGCATGGGCAAGCCGACCATGCCGGTGCCGGACGTTACGAAAACGACGGCGCGCTTTTGCGCGCTGAAACCATAGCGCACGATCCGGCAGGCGAACGACACAATTCTACAGGTGACGAACGGAATATAGATCTGACCGCCATGGGTGTGTCCGGCGATTAATAGATCAACGGGCGTGCGCACGGAAATGTTGAGGACCGTAGCCGGATTGTGGGTGAGGACGATACGCGGATAGGGCGCATGGGGCGTGATCAGTGAAAGGCGCTGTTGGTCCTGCCATTCATCAGAGATGCCGATCAACTCAACGCGGCGTCCGGCCTTGGTGATAAAGAGTTTCTTGTTGTCGATGATCGAGACATTGTTGCGGGTCAACGCGCCCGTCAGCGGCGCGGTGAGGTCCGGGCCGGGAAATCCCACATCGTGATTGCCGAATACGCCGAGCACCGGCGCCGCGATCTCGTTGAATGCGGCGTAGGTTTGAAGCATTTGCGGAGGGTCCGGATGATAGGTGAAATCACCGGCGACCAATACGGCGTCCGGCTTGATGCGCTCAACGCGCCGCGCGATGCGCGCGATCGGCATCGCGTTCCCGAAAATGCCGTTATGAGTGTCCGAAAACACGGCGAGCCGCAGGGAGCCTGATTCTGCAAAACAGCGCTCAAGCGTGATGTCGTGCGTTTTGGTGAGAAGGATGCGCGGCTCAACAAACCGCGCATAGGCGAGAACACTCAGAATTATCAATAGGAGCGCAGATACAAACGCAGCCACGCCCTTCGCCCTCGCGATGATCGTTACAAGAATGACACTGGCGGGAAAATAGAGATAGCTCGCATAATAAATGACGAGTTTAATCGAATTTGACGGCTCCAGCGCATCCATTGATTAGAGCGCTTCGCTATTCGCTCTGAGCCATTCAGAAAAACCAGACTCTTCTAGTTCGCCGGACGCAAGCGCCAGGACCGCCGCCGTCGCCTCATGTTCGGGCGCCGTTAACTGAATTCCATTCAGTGTAAGGAATAGGTAAGCGGTAAGAAACGCCGTTCTCTTGTTGCCGTCAACAAAAGGGTGGTTTTTCGCGATTCCGTATGCGTATGCGGCGGCAAGATCATATACGGTGGGGTCGCCGTAGGCGGCGAGGTTTTCAGGCCGGGCGAGCGCGCTTTCAAGCATGCTATCATCGCGCAACCCTTCGCCGCCGCCAAATGCGGCGAGGCTTTTGTCGTGAGCACCGACGACGCTGGCTTTTGGAATCCAACGCCAACTCATTTCGCAAGGGCGCGAAGCGTATTCGGATATCGCGCCATTGCTTCTTCTACGAGCTTCATATGCTCTTCAAATTCAGTGTCACGGCGACTCAACAAAACGCCGTTTGGCGTTTCAGAAATGGAGATTTCATCCCCTTCACTGGCGTTCAGCTTTTCGAGCATGTCCTTCGTAAGGAGAACGCCAACCGAATTACCGATTTTTCGCAGCTTAAGGGTCGTGGTCATCGCGATTATCCTAGTTATAACGCAAGTTATAATTATAACCGCTGTTATAACATGTCAACCCACGCCTTATGCGCTAAGGAGCGCCGGCTCAAGGCGTTCAACCGCACCGACGGTTACGGCCGCCGTCAAGCTGACCGCTTCGGTTAGGTAATTGTCTGCGAAAAACGCCGCCAATGTCACTTTCGCTGACGCGTAAGCCGGATCGTCCTGAGCCAGAGCACGAAGCGCGCCGGATGCGAGATAATGACCGCCCGCCACATTGCCGAACTGCTTGAGATAGGGTGTCGCGCCCGCGAGGACAGCCTCTTGATCAGCGCTTGCGGTTTCAAGGAGCCAATTTGTCGACTCCGTTAAAGCGGTCGCCGCCGCCACCAGTTTCGCGCCTGTGTCGGCGAGCGCTGTATTGCCGGACGCTTTCAACGTCGCCGCATTTTCCATCACCATACTGATAAATTCCTTGACCGCTGCGCCGCCGTCGCCTTGCAGCTTGCGACCGACAAGGTCCATTGCCTGGATGCCGTTGGTGCCTTCATAGATGGCGGCGATGCGCGCATCACGCATATGTTGCGCCGCGCCCGTCTCTTCCACATAGCCCATGCCGCCATGAATCTGAACGCCGAGCGACGTCACTTCATTAGCGCGGTCTGTCGACCAGGCTTTTGAAATCGGCGTGAGCAGTCCTTCAAGCGCGCTGGCGCGCGCCCGCACGGCGTCGTCGGGCGCGGTGCGGGCGAGATCGTAGGCGACGGCGTTCGCGTAACAAATGCCGCGCGACGCTTCGACGAGCGCCTTCATGGAATAAAGCATTCGCCGCACGTCGGGATGTTCATAGATTGCGATCTGGTCGCCGCTGCGCACGCCCGGCGCACGCCCCTGTTTGCGCTCAAGCGCATAGGCGAGCGCATGTTGATAGGCCCGCTCAGCCACACCAACCCCTTGAACGCCTACATCGAGACGGGCGGAATTCATCATGATGAACATGTTTTTGAGCCCCTTGTTCTCTTCGCCAAGGAGCGTGCCGTAACACTCACCATGTTCGCCATAGGCCATGACGCACGTGGGACTGCCGTGGAGACCCATTTTTTCTTCAAGACCCACACATTGAACATCGTTGCGGGCGCCCAAAGATCCGTCGTCGTTCACATGGACCTTCGGCACCAGGAACATCGAAATGCCGCCTGTGCCCTCCGGCGCATCCGGCAACCGCGCCAGGACCAGGTGAACAATATTATCGGCGATATCATGGTCGCCGTAGGTGATATAAATTTTCTGGCCGGTAATCTTGTATCGCCCATCGCCGACCGGCTCGGCTTTTGTCCGGATACCGCTCAAATCGGAACCGGCCTGCGGCTCGGTAAGATTCATCGTGCCGGTCCACTCGCCGCTCACCATTTTTTCGAGATACAAGCGTTTTTGCTCTTCGGTGCCGACTTTCAAGATCGCCTTCACGGCGCCGGTCGTGAGCGTCGTACCGATGGCGAACGACATGCAGGCGGCGTTCAACGCATCGACGAGCGCCACCGCCAGCGTTTGCGGCAGCCCCTGCCCGCCTGCCTCTTCGGGAAAGGCGAGCGCGCTCCAGCCGCCCTCCACATATTGCTGATAGGCTTCCTTAAATCCGGGGCTCGTGCGCACAACGCCGTTCTCAAGCGTCGCGCCGTTCTGGTCGCTTTCCCAATTGAGAGGCGCGACAACCTGGTCGCAGTACTTCCCCATCTCCTCAAGGATGGCGTCGACCAAATCTTCCGACAGATCTTCAAACGCGCCTGTTTTGGCGAGGGCGTCGAAGTCCGCCATGTGATTAAGGGCGAAACGCATATCGCGCAGCGGCGTGGCGAATGTCATCGGGCAAACTCCTATCAAGGACGAGAACAAATCTTATTTTCGCGCATTATAACACAGGCGGCTAGCGTTCGATGCAGCGGATGACTACATGTCGCGTCACGATGACGACACCGGACAGGATGATTAACCAAGCCGCTGCGACGATCAAAAAGGGCGGGCTCGTGGCGATGCCTACGGAGACCGTCTATGGCCTTGCCGCTGATGCAACAAATGACGCGGCGGTCGCGCGCATTTTCGAAGCAAAGGGACGCCCCACCTTTAATCCGCTGATCGCGCATGTGCCGGACCTCACCGCCGCCGAAGAGCACGCGACGATCTCGCCGCTCGCCAGAATTTTGGCTGAAAGCCTGTGGCCGGGTCCGCTCACCTTGGTCACGGCGCGACGACCGACGAGCTCGTTATCGCTTCTCCTCTCCGCCGGGCTCGACACCATCGCTCTGCGCGCGCCGGCCCACCCGATCGCCCGCGCGCTTCTTGAAGCAGCGGGGACACCCCTTGCCGCGCCGAGCGCAAACCGATCAGGCGCGGTCAGTCCGACCACAGCAGCGCACGTGCGCGAAAGCCTCGGCGACAAGGTCGATTATGTACTTGACGGAGGACCGAGCAACGTCGGTGTTGAGTCGACCATTGTCCATGTGAATGGCGGCGACGCATTTCTGTTGCGCGCCGGCGGCATTGACCGTGAAACCATTGAGCGCATCATCGGCGCGCCGCTGCGCGATCATTTTGATACGGAACAACCACTTGCGCCCGGTATGTTAGCGAGCCACTACGCGCCCGGCGCGTTCCTGCGGCTAAATGCGCGAACGGCCGAATCTGATGAGGCCTTCCTTGGGTTCGGCGATATCGCCGGCGATACGGCGCATTCGCTCAACCTCAGCGCTAGTGGCGACCTACAGGAAGCCGCAGCAAACCTTTTTGCGCATTTACGCGCACTGGACGCCGTTTGTTTTGAAAACAATCTAAAGAAAATCGCTGTAGCGCCTATTCCAGCGCATGGCCTTGGCGAAGCAATAAACGATCGCCTGACGCGCGCTGCGGCGCCGCGAGAAAAATTCGAGTAAGGATTACCGCTAATTCATACAATTTGGCGGTTCGTGCTAAATTTCGATCGCGATCGTGACATCGGTCACAGCGGCTTACGCTTTTACTTGCGAGTCCGCCGGGTAAGGAGTAATTCTTTTTTCGGTTTTGTTTAATGCAAGCCGGGGGAGAGCAATGTCCTGGATTTTTCGCACACCGCCGCTTGTGGTGGCGCCGCTTGTGATAGCGGCCGGCTGTACGAGCGTCGATTTAGACGCCCTTAACCCAAACAGCGGACCGGAACGCACGCTCGTCGAAGTTGACGGCGACACGTTTCTAACGACTGCCTATTGGGACGCCGAGACGGCCTCCGAGCAAGCGCTGCCCGGAGGCTTTTTATCGTCACGCATCTTTTCAGTCCCTGACGGGGCGAGCCTCGGCGCACATAATGTCCAGCTTCGATTTGGCGATGTACGTTCAGAGCTACGCACGTTCACGGTAACCGAGGCGCAACCAACGACGCCGCCGCGGATCGATCGGATCAGTCTTGTCTACGCAGACTTCAACACTGACAGCACCGTTACGACCTGGCTCTATGTGCAGGCGGCGAACGGAGATGTGGACGCGGAAGTCTTCGTAAACGGCGCCGTTCAACCGACAGTGGCGCATAAGGGCTTACGCAATGATCTCTTCGGCGTACCGCCCGAAGATTTAGCGTTTCCCGTCTATCACTGGGTCAGTTATATCGTGCCGTGGACAGGCGCGGCGGCTGAAACGCTGCAAATATCCGTTCAGAATACGGATGGACAGACCAGCGCGTCGCGCGCCTATCGGATGCCTCGGACAGAGGGCACTCTCGATCGCGACGGCGACGATATTCCGGACGCTTGGGAAGAAAATGGATATGACGCGGACGGCGACGGCGTGATTGACGTCGACCTGCCGAGTCTCGGCGCCGATCCGCTTAAGCCGGACGTCTTTATCGAAGTCGACATCATGCAAAATCTCGATAATCCGCCCACAGCCGCCGTCTGGACAAATGTGGAAGAGACGTTCGCTGATGCGCCGTTTATCAATCCCTTAAGCGATCACGGCATTAATGTTGTGATCGACCGGTCTGGAACGGTGCCGTTTTCAAGCGCGATCGATCTCGACATCGCAACCAACGCTATGCTCGGGCAAACAAGCTTTTATGACCTCAAAGGCGCAAACTTCGATAATGCCGCGCGCGGGCGCATTTATCATTACGGCATCTGGGCGAATGCGCGCCCCAACGGGTCTAGTGGGCGCAGCGACGTCAATTTCAATACAGGGAACGGCGGCGATGATTTCATCGTCAGTTTTGATAATTTCAGCGCCAGTTTTCAGACCGTCAAAAGTATGGTGGAAACATTCATCCATGAATTCGGCCACGATCTTGGCCTGCGCCATGGGGGCGCGGATCACGGGCGTTACAAACCGAACCACAACAGCGTCATGAGCTATTCCTGGCAGCTTAGAACCGGCGACAACAACGCCGGACGCCGAAGCGAACCGGTCTATAGCCCGCTCTATTATCAACAGGCCGGCGCCCACGAAACAAACGGCGCCCTACCCGGCGCATTCAGCAATGAAACAGACTTTTCAACCGGCATGGGTCGCACGCTGGATGAAGATTGCCTCAATGATCTGGAAGGACTGTACGAAAGCCGGGACGCCGATCTTAACAGCGACGGCGATAATACGGACAATTGCGGCGCACTCGATTTAAACGAAGACGGCGACACCGCTGACACGATCCGTGACTTTTCCAGTTGGGGAAACATTACCTTCGTCGGCCCGCGAACGAACGGAAGATTTGGAGGCTAAACCATGCGCCAGAAATTTTTGACCCAAACCGCCATGGTCGCATGCGCCGCCGCGATCACCGCATGCGCCACGGCGCCGACGCCGCAAACAAGAGAGGCGACGAACGAGGATATTCTGAGTGCGGTCCAAACGCCGCGACAAGAAGCGCTTTGGAACAACCGCGTCGCCAACGATGATTTGCCGCCCGTGGACGCAATTGAAGTGCCGGACGACCCGGTGACGGCGCGCCGAGCGCCGCGCCCGCGCTCGCAAGACTCTGAAATCAGCGCCAAACGCGCGACGCTCGCCGAAGATGGCGCGGCGGCGATCATGCCGATCGACGATAACGGGGCGTTGACGCGCGCTTACTTTGGCGACGCCACGATTGAGGCGGTTGATGCGGATCGCATCGTTCTGCGCACGGGCCAGGACGAGACTCTGGAAATTCTTTACCGCGCGCCTTCGCAAAGAAGTTTTTCGCGCGGCGCGCTCGGTGAGACGATGAAACTGGAGATCGCGCCGCAAGAGCGGCGGCGCGAAATGCGTTCTTACAACATTACTCTATCCGACGCGCGGCGGCGTCCCGCGCTGGTGGCGATCCTTGAAAATAGCAACGCGCCGATTTCGCATCGGGCGGAGTTTTCAGACATTCGCATCCGGCAGATTGACGACGCTCGATCGATCCAGAAAAGCGATCCGAACTTGAAACAGGCCTTAAGGGGCCGGAATATTCCGGTGGACGTCACCTCAGGCGGCGAGACAATCAGGCTGATGCCGGGCGACATCGCCAGCGGCGGCGAAGATTGGGGCCAGCCCCTCGACATTGTGGTCTATACGAGCGCAGCCAATCCGCCAGAAGAAGCATGGTCCGACACGCCGCCATACGCATTGAAGATTGAAATCTTCGCCACCGATATGAATTAAGGGGACGGCGCCGCCTGCGTGAGACGCTTCGCCGCCCTTCGCCAGCGTGGGCGCTCTTGACCGGGCGTGAAAACCCACGATCTTAAGGCCATGAATGCGCCCGCCAAATTCGCCGCGCCGTCCGCCGGTGCGCTCGACGCCATTGCTGACATTGTCGGCCCAAAAGGCGTGTTTCATGGCGACGACGCGGCGCCCTTCCTTTCCGAGTGGCGCGACCGTTGGCCAGGAAAAGCGGCGCTGATCGTCGCACCGGCGTCCACGCAGGAAGTCGCGGCGGTCGTCAAACTCTGCGCGCAAGAGAAGATTGCGATCACCCCCCAGGGAGGCAACACCGGCCTTGTGGGCGGTCAAATCCCCTTCGGTCCGGAAATCCTCCTTTCGCTGAAACGTATGCGGACGATCCGAGATGTCTCGGCGCTAGACAACACGATGACAGTAGATGCCGGCGTCACGCTTCACGATGCGCAAGAAGAGGCGCGCGTCGTCAATCGTCTGTTTCCGCTTTCCATCGGGTCCGAGGGCTCGTGTCAGATCGGCGGCGTCATCTCTACCAACGCCGGCGGCGTCAACGTCTTGCGATACGGCAATATGCGCGAGCTTGTGCTCGGCCTTGAGGTTGTGACGCCGCGCGGCGAGACCTGGAGCAGCCTGAAGCGCTTGCGCAAGGACAACACCGGTTACGACCTGAAGCAATTGTTCATCGGCGGGGAAGGCACGCTCGGCGTTGTGACTGGCGCCGTCTTGAAACTCTTTCCGCGACCGACCGAACGGGTGACCGCGTTTGTGGGCGCGCCATCGCCGGACGCGGCCGTAGCGTTGCTCGCCCATGCGCAGGAAGCGACCGGCGGCCTTGCCTCAAGCTTCGAACTTCTCTCGCGCCAGTGCATTGCGCTGCTTGTGAAAAATATCGACGGCGCGCGCAACCCGCTGGCTGCCCCCCACCCCTGGTATGTCCTGATGGAATTCTCCTCCGCCGGCGCCGCTGATTTGCGGACGACCGTCGAAGCACTTCTTGAGAGCGCGCTTGAAAAAAACATCATCAGTGACGGGACAATTGCGGAAAATGAGACGCAGGCCGCGGCGCTCTGGCGCATGCGCCACGCCATGTCCGAGGCGATCAACTATGAAGGGCTCGGCGCGCGCCATGATGTCTCGGTGCCAACGGCGGATATTCCGGCCTTCTTGAATAAAGCGGACGCCGCCGTCGCGCGCGCGGCCCCCGGGGCGCGAGTCGTCGCCTTCGGCCATATCGGCGACGGCAATATTCATTATGACGTGGTCCCGGCGGAGGGCGCCGATAAAAACGCCCTCGACAATTTACGGCCCGACATTGAGGCTGGCGTCTATGACGTGATCGGCGCGTTTAACGGCTCTATTTCCGCTGAACATGGCGTCGGACGCCACAAGCGCGACCAGGTCGCCAAAACGAAAAGCGATGTTGAACTGTCGATGATGCGCGCGATCAAGCACGCGCTCGACCCGGACGGCATCATGAACCCCGGCAAAATGCTGTAAGCGAGGCCTTCGATGTTAATGCTGCTTTCCCCCGCAAAAATGCTCGATTTCGACCCGGCGCCCGCCGATGTTCCGGCGACAAAACCCGCCCTGTCGAAAGACATCAAAGAATTGACGCCAGTGGTGAAAAATTTGACGCGCGCAAAGGTCAAAAAGCTCATGGGAATATCGGACGCGCTTGCGGATCTGAACTATGAGCGGTTCCAGGCGTTCAAAGACAGCGGCCGCATTACCGGCGCCAAGCAGGCTGCGCTCACTTTTGCGGGCGATGTTTATCGCGGCCTTGATGCAAACAGTCTTGGCAAGGACGATCTCGAATACGCTCAAGATCATTTGCGCATACTTTCCGGCCTTTACGGACTCTTACGCCCCCTCGATGCGATCCAGCCCTATCGTCTTGAGATGGGGAGCCGTTTGACTAATCCGCGCGGCGGCAATCTCTATGATTTCTGGCGGCCCGTTGTCGCGAAGGAACTAGACAAAGCGGTGAAAACGCACGCCGATCCCACCATTGTGTGCCTCGCCTCCAACGAATACGCCAAAGCGATCGACCGCAAAGCGCTGAAGGCGCCGTGGATGAGTGTCAATTTCAAGGAAACCAAAGACGGTAAAACCCGCGCCATCATGATGTACGCAAAACAGGCGCGCGGCATGATGGCCCGCTGGGCGATCGAAAACCGCATTGAGAAAGCCGCCGATCTGAAAGACTTTAATGCGGGCGGCTATAAATTTTCAAAGAGCGGTTCGTCCGAGACTGATTGGCTGTTCACGCGGCCGCAACCGAAGCCGAAAGGCGCAGCGAAAAAAGCGGCTTGAGGTATAAAAGATTGTCAGAATGAAATGATTCCTTAAATGCGCTTGACCGCTTCGAGGAAAACATCTTCGTCACAGTACCCATCAATGAGCGACCACCCTGTGAACAAAGACCAAAAAAACCCACCGAGTGATTTTACTTCGTCGTAGTCATTGCTGCGATTTATGCTGTAGTGGGTGCCTTCGGCGAAGTCCTTTAAATATAGGATGAGATCTTTGTCTTCAGCTTCGACCGCAAGTAGAAATAACCTTAATTCGTCTCGCAAATTCTCCATCTTTCTCGCTAGCGCATCTAGGTAATAGTCGTTCAGCCCGTTTAGAACCCGATGCCAACGATTTTGACCATCACCCGTGTCCACTTTAAAAAATTCTCGGAACCTCTCTTGGCTAAGCAAAGTAGTTGCGGTTCCACTGTCAGTGGGCGCCTTTGAAAGCACCAGAAATACATCAATGCACTGCAATTTGAATGAACGATACTGCGCCTCGAAAACTCGCTTTAAGCGTTCGCGCTTTCGATGCCGTGGAAACTCCACTAATAACCAGAAGAATAAGACGCTGATTACTGTACCGGTGGCCAATCCGTGAAATAACTGATTCCAAAACTCATAATTTGGCGATTTGAAGCAAACTCCTAATGAACAAAAATTGTTTCTTAAAAATGGATCGTCCGTAGTTGCCGCCATTACGAATATGGCAAGTATGAACAACCCTAGTAGTCGCAAATTAGAAAACATATCGACTCTTTTAATCCGGCGAACTAATACAAAAAAAGAAACGCATCACTTCGTTCCAATTTAGGAATTTTCATAATCCCTATTAAAAAAGATATCAGAGCCGTCATCAACTCCCCTGTTAACGATCGTGGATTGAAGCTTATTTTTAGCATATTATCCGTACATTGACGTCATGTGGGTGTCTTTTACTCAAACAAATCCGTTTTAAAGCGCGTGACTTCAACGGGCCGAATTAGGTCCGGACCTTCATTGCGGGCGTTATTGACGTCAGTGGAAACGGGTGTGAGGCGCCAATAGCCTTCGGCGCGCGCGTGGAGAAGCGGCGTCAATTGATCCATGTCGCGTTCATCCGTCTGCAGCCATAAATCATAGTGCTCAGGATCGATTACGACGGGCTCGCGGTGATGAAGCGCGGCCATATCGGGGCCTGCGGCGATGGTGAGGATCGCGACCGTGTCGGCCTCTGAGCCGTTGGCCGCAAGGCATGTCTCCCAGATGCCGGCGAAACCAAAGAGCCCGCCCGCCGCCGGCGCCGCGAGATAGGGCTGGCGCGCGCCAGCCTCGCCCGTCCACTCGTAAAATCCATCGGCGGGAACAAGGCAGCGGCGGCGCTTGTAGGCGCTCCTGAAGCTCGGTTTTTCCGCAACGGTTTCCGCGCGCGCATTGTTCATGGGGCGTCCTTTTTCCGCATCCATCCAGGACGGGATGAACCCCCATCGCATGAGCGCAAAAGCCTTCTCGCGCCGCTCATTGATATAGATGACGCCGATCAGCTGTGTAGGCGCGATATTGTAGCGCGGCGGAAAATTGTCCCGCACATCCACCGCGAAAGTCGCCGCAACTTCGTCCGGCGGCGATGTCAAAAGATAGCGCCCGCACATGAGACGCACTATAGGAGGATCATGGGGCAAGAAAAGTCACCGCGCGTTAGCGTTGGCGCTGTCGTCTTCCGCGGCGCTGAAGTTTTACTGATCAAACGGGGTAAACCGCCCTGGCTCGGGCAATGGTCAATCCCCGGCGGTGGGCTCCACTATGGCGAGACGCTTATCGAGGCGGTCGCGCGCGAGGTGCGCGAGGAGACCACGTGCGCGGTTCGCGTCACTGGGCTGATCGACGTATTCGAGGCGGTGCCGGGTTCTGATTATGCGTTCCCGCATACCGTAATGGTCGACTATGCCTGCGAATGGGTCAGCGGCGAGCCCATCGCCGGGGACGATGCGGCGGCGGCGGAATTCGTGGCGATTGAAGAGGCAAGGGCGCGCCTTTCATGGGACGAAACCCGCCGGGCGCTGGCCATGGCGCTGAAAATGCGCGCCATATAAGCGCTCGCGCCACCCCCAAGGGCGCCTTATAATCGGCGCATTGAAGGTCTGATCTGTCTCTATGAAAGCGCCATCCACCATTCTCGCCGCCTGCGCCGTTGTTCTGTCGGCATTGACGCCTGCGCTTGCGCAAGAACCTGAGGACTACCGCGCGCGCCAGGAAAATCTCGCCAAACTGGCGACGATCTTCGGCGAAATGCATCATATTCGCCGTATGTGCGAGCCGCGCCGCGAAGCGGACGCGTGGCGCAACCGCATGAAAAAACTGGTGGAGCTGGAAGACCCCGCCGCGAGTCAACGCGACGTGCTCGTGCGCGCCTTTAATGATGGGTATAGCAGAGCGCAAAAGCGCTATGACATCTGCAGCCGAAGCGCGGAAGATTACGCCGCCTCACGCGCATCAGAAGGCGAACGCATCGTCAAAGCCCTCACCGATCCGCTATACGAATCCGTTGAAGGCGATGACGCGTTCCCCACGGTCTGGCGCGGGGGACAACGGTAACCGCGCATCCACACGCTCGTCCGTTTCGGAATATTTTGTACGCGTTTCGTCAGAACTGATCGCCGGACGCACCGCCGCGACTATTGGCCCAGCGGTGAAAGCCATAAGCGACGCCGGCCGACACAATCGCCGTAATCAGAGACGGCAAAAAGAGGATGTACGCCATCCCGCTTTCGCATCCGTCTTTGCAACCGCCGTAATTAAATTCCCAAAAAAGTCCGCCGGCGACCAGCGCAGTCATAAGACTGATCACAAGCGCCAGCACCGACACGATCCTCAATAACAGCGTCATAACCCCCTCCTTTTGCCGCCCTTGATTTCATTATCAGCGGCCAACGCACAGCAACACTATCGGTCTCTTTTTCCCTCGACAAACCGCCAGGCCAGTTCCTCCCCGGCGTGAAACGGAACGATCTGACCGCCCGCGGCGTCAAGTGTCGGCGGCGGCGTTATCGTTTCACGTTTCAAGACGATTTTTTTGTCGTTCAGCGGCAAACCGTAAAAGGCGGGACCGTGAAGCGAGGCGAAACCTTCCAACCGATCGAGCGCATTTTCTTCCTCAAAGGTCTTTGCGTAACTTACCATGGCGAATGGCGCATTGAAAACGCCGGCGCAACCGCACGCCGTCTCCTTGGCGTCAATGTCATGCGGCGCTGAATCCGTACCCAGAAAGAATTTCTCCGACCCCGATGTCGCCGCCTTACGTAAGGCGAGGCGGTGTTTTTCACGCTTGGCGACCGGTAAACAATAATAGTGCGGACGGATGCCGCCTTCGAAAATCGCGTTTCGATTGAAGGCCAGATGATGCGGCGTGATTGTCGCTGCAACACGCGGCCCGCTTCCTGTGACGAATGCCGCGGCGTCTTCCGTCGTGATATGTTCAAAGACGATCTTCAAATCGGGGAAATCAGCAGCGATCTTCGAAAGAATACGCTCGATAAAAACTGCTTCCCGATCGAAGATATCGATATCGGGATCCGTCACCTCGCCATGGACAAGCAGCGGCATGCCGATGCGCTGCATCATCTCCAGAACCGGATAGATGTTACCGATATCGGTTACGCCATGGCTGGAGTTCGTTGTCGCGTTCGCCGGATAGAGTTTCGCCGCCGTGAAGACGGCGTCCGCAAACCCGCGTTCGATTTCCTGCGCCTCGATCGTGTCGGTCAGATAGCATGTCATCAATGGCGTGAAGTCGAGCGCTGGATCAACCGCGGCGATAATGCGGTCGCGATAGGCTTGCGCGGCCGCGACCGTGGTCACGGGCGGCGCCAGGTTAGGCATGATGATCGCCCGGGCGAACTGGCGCGCGGTGTAATTCGCCACCGCTTGGAGCATCGCCCCGTCGCGCAAATGGACATGCCAATCGTCCGGGCGCCGGATCTCCAGGCGGTCGATAGAAGATGTCGTCATACGCGGTTTTCCGAAGGTCATTGCAGGCCCACCCCTAGCATTGTCGTTTCCGCCCGCGCAACGCCGCCCCTTCCCTTCACGACCGCGACCGCCTACCTAACGCCCATGCTAGAATTCGCCCTCACCGACCGATCCGTCTTTCGACTCACCGGCCCAGACACGCACGAGTTTCTGCAAGGGATCATCACGCAGGATGTGACGGCGTCCGATCGCGCTCTTTTTTCCGCGCTGCTGACGCCGCAGGGGAAAATCCTGTTCGACTTCTTTCTCACGCCGGATGCGGACGGATTTATTCTCGACTGTCACGAGAGCGTCGGCGACGCGCTTGAAAAGCGACTGAAGCTCTACAAACTGCGCGCGAAAGTGACGATTGAACGCCTCGATGGTTGGGGCGTCGCGCTTGGCCCGCATGAAACGGCGCGCCCCGACCCGCGCCATGACGATTTGCCGGCGCGGCGTCCAGCATCAGGAGAGACCTTGGCTCCGTTAGAAGATGGAGCCGCAATGTACAAAACCGCGCGCCTGAAAGCCGGCGCGCCGGAACTCGGGCTCGATTACGCGCCGGAAGAGATGTTTCTTCTCGACGTCAATTACGACGCGCTGAACGGCGTCGATTACCAAAAAGGGTGCTTTGTCGGCCAGGAAGTGACGAGCCGCATGAAGCGCAAAGGCGAAGTGCGTAAGCGGACGGTGCGCATTGAGGGCGCGTCTCTTAAACCGGGCGTGGCGATATCCGCGGGCGACGCGACGCTCGGACATATCCTGAACGCAGACGCCGATCAGGGGCTCGCGTTCATCCGCCTTGATCGCTGGGAAAAAGCTGCTGACCAAGGCGCCGCGCCGCTCTGCGACGGCGCCCCAGTGCGGATAGAGGTTCCCGATTATCTGAAACGCGTCTAGTCTCCGGAAAAACACAGAACGGGAGAAACCGCCATGACAACCACCGCCGTCGCCCTTCTCACATTCGCATCCTGGACGCTGATCCTTGTCGTCAGTCTCGGCCTCTTGCGGTCAGCGACGGTCATGGCCGGCAATCGCACCGCAAATTCATTCAGCGCCTCCGGCGAGGATATGCCGGGCCTCGGCCAACGCCTGACGCGGGCGCATGCGAACTGTTATGAGTTTCTCCCCGTCGCCGGCGTCGTCATGCTCTATGCTATCGCCACCGATCAGACCGCGCTAACCGACGGTCTCGCCTACGCGTTTATCGGCGCACGCATCGCGCAGTCGCTCGTCCATATCGCCTCAACCAGCAATATCATGGTGCTTGTCCGGTTCGGCTTTTTCGGCGTGCAGATCGGGATTCTAATTTTCTGGCTCCTGAAACTCTTCCATCATATCTGATGGCGAAGCCGCTTTCTTGCCAGTGGGCGCCCCCGACCGATGAGCTTTATCGTCAGTATCATGATGAGGAGTGGGGCGTGCCGGAGTATGACGATCGGGCGCTATTTGAAAAGCTCCTGCTCGACGGGTTTCAGGCTGGACTCTCATGGCGCACAATTCTTTATAAGCGCGACAGCTTCCGAAAAGCCTTCAACGGCTTTGAGCCGGAAAAAATCGCGCGCTACACGCCGAAGAAAGTCGAACGCCTTCTCGCTGACCCAGGCATCGTGCGCTCCAAGACTAAAATCGCCGCCGCGATTGGCAATGCCCAGGCCTATCTGACGCTTATGGAAGCGCGCAATGACGGCTTTTCAGGCTTCCTGTGGGATTTTGTGGACGGCGCGCCCATCGTCAACAAATGGCGCGACTACAAGGACGCGCCTGTCAAATCTCGGGAAAGCGAGGCTATGGCGAAGGAACTAAAGCGCCTTGGCTTTAAATTCTGCGGCCCAGTAATCGTCTATGCGTTCATGCAAGCGGTTGGCATGGTCAATGACCATGAAGTGGGATGCCCGCGCCACAAAGCGGTGCAGAAACTGGCGCGCTAAACCCGCACAGAGTTGCGAAGCCTGATGATTAGGCGCAAGATCGCACATCCGTAATTACTAGCGCACGAGAGTACCCGTCATGTCCGCATCTGACGCCACCGCTGGACAGCGCCCCGATGTCCGCATCGCCGCCACTGGCCTTTTCACACCGCCCCATTCGATTTCAAATGAAGAACTGGTCGAGGCCTTCAACGCATTTGTTGAGAAGTTTAACGCCGACCGCCAGGAGGATATTGCGGCCAGCGCCATAGAGCCGTTGCAACCGTCATCCGCCCCGTTCATCGAAAAAGCGTCCGGCATCAAGTCGCGTTTTGTCATGAACAAATCAGGCATCCTTGACATTGAGAGAATGAGCCCGGATCTGCCGGCGCGTTCCAATGACGACTTATGCATCCTTGCAGAGATGGCGGTTCATGCGGCGCGCGACGCCATGAAGGCCGCCGATCTTTCCGGAGACGACATTGACGGCGTGATCTGCGCCGCATCGAACCTGCAGCGCGGCTATCCCGCAATCGCTGTCGAGATTCAGGAGGCGCTCGGCGTCGGCGGCTTTGGCTTTGACATGAATGTCGCCTGCGCCTCGGCCGCATTCGGCATTGAAACAGGGCTTGGTCTGATCCGCGCTGGCGCCCGGCGCATTCTGGTGGTTAGCCCTGAAATATGCACCGCCCATCTGAACTTCCGGGACCGCGACAGTCATTTCATTTTCGGCGACGTCGCCACCGCAGTAATCCTTGAGCGGACGGATTTTGCCCGGGATGGTGAAGCCTATGAAATTCTCGGAACGCGCTTGCGCACGCAATTCTCCAACAATATCCGGAACAATTTCGGATTTCTAAATCGGTGCGAACGCGCGACTGGCGAACCGGCGGACGATCAGGCTTCGCCGTTCACCGATAAACTTTTCAAGCAGGAAGGTCGCAAAGTCTTCAAAGAAGTGGTGCCGCTTGTTGGCGGCATGATCAGCGATCACCTGCGTGATCTCGATATTGCGCCAACGTCGTTGAAACGCTTATGGCTGCATCAGGCGAACCTCTCAATGAACGAATTCATTGCGCGCAAGGTTCTTGGCCGCGACGCCACACGCGAAGAAGCGCCCGTGGTGCTCGACGAATATGGCAATACCTCGTCAGCCGGCTCGATCATCGCTTTCCACAAGCACCGCAGCGATGTGGCCGTCGGCGACGTAGGCGTCATCTCAGGGTTCGGCGCCGGATATTCCGCAGGATCAATCGTGGTGCGCCGCGCGGCCTAATGGGCCGCCCAAAAATTCCGCCCAACAGAAAACAGCCGCCCACAAGGAGCGGCTGTCTTGTTTCCGATAACGGAAGAAGCATTACTTTTTGTGCGTGACCGTCAGATCGAGCACGTCAGGCAAGGTCTGCGGTCCGGTTTCACCGGCGGCGGCGATATCAGCGAATGGCACCGCTTGATCCGGGTTCGCGTTGATCTCAAGCGTGCCGCCGTCTGAGAGGAACGCGGCAAACGCATCCACATATCCCTGAATGCGCGGGTTCAGCGCCGCCGCCTGGGCGCCGGACAGGCGCACCATCGCCGGCGCGGACTGACGCAGGTCGTCGCCGGTGCCGCCCATCTGGAGCGCAGCGATATCAAAGATCGTATCGAGCAATTTCCCGTCTTTGAGCGTCAGGTTGAAACCATTGAATTCGCCGATGCTTGCGACGGCGGCCTCGTCGCCTTCACCTATCGCTGCGGCCAGTTTATCAATTTCAAGGCCGTCGAGATCAAAGCCCATGGCGAAGTTCGCAAAGCCGCTCATATCCATGTTGGTTTTGAAGGCCGCGCCGCCTTTCGCAGAGTCCCAGTCCCATGACATGTCGCTGGAGCCCTTGATCTTGTCGAGACCATTGTCCTTCACGATTTTTAAGAGCTCTTCCTCGCCCTCCGGCACATAAGCTGTAAGGTTATAGGTGTCGCCTTCCGATTTGGCGCGCACTCTTGTGGGGATCAGCCATGTGGACTCCGTTGCGGTCAGCGTCGATTTTTCAGTTTTATAGGCGAGCTCGCCGTTAATGTAGGTCTCCACATCTCTCAGCTCCATCGACCCAAGACGAACAAGGTTTTTCGCCGTGTACGGCGGTTCTTCACCCTTTAGGCTGAACGCCATAAGGCCGGAGAGATCGAAGCCGTTCCAGACAAATGACTTCACCGACGCCTTTTGGTTTCCTGGCGCGATGAAGCTGCGCAGCGGACTATTCATCAAGAGCGCGCCCTGCTCGCCGAGAAGGCCGGTCATCGCCTGCATCGTCTCTTCGGTCTGAACGATTTCATAATTCATATCATTGATGACGATCGCGCCGACCTTGCCGCCGCTAACACCCACGACGCGGACGTCCGGCAAGGAAGCCTGAACCTTTGGCCCTTCTTCTTCCGTCGCATCGACCGAGATATCCTTGAAGTAGAGGCCGCCGAGGTCAAAGGCGTTGAAGAGGAGCGCAGGATTGTCCTGCGTGTCGTCATAGCCGCCCTGACGCAATTGAAGCTTGTCGATCTCCACCGCGCCGAAATTGATAATGGCGTCGTCGCCTTCGCCGTTCGGCTGAACGCCATAGAGGCGCACTTTTTCAAAGATCGTTTCAAACGGCGCGTCAACGCTCGCGTCGGTCGCTGCATTAACGCGGCTCATGGCGTCCGGATCAACGCCGAAAAGTTCCACACGGTCGATGGTGACGCCGCCGCCGTCGCTTGGATCTGTAAACTGAAGATTGGTCAAAACCGTCGCGCCAAGCTTATTGTCGAAATCGGCGCTCGCATAAGTCGGGCGCGAATCTTCCGGCATAAGCGCGAATAAAGCGTCCACGTCGAGCGGCGCTGCGTCTTTAAGGCTGAATTTGGCGTCAATTGGTGACGCGGATTTTGGCGAGGCGGCTTTTGACGCCGCCCTGGATGTCGATGCGCCCGCATCGCCGCCTTCACCGCCGCATCCCACAAGCGCAAGCGCCGTAACGCCTGCGAGAAAAACTGATTTCATTGGCATTTGGAAATTCCCCTAAATGTAAAAATATCAATGGCCGCGCAGCGCGACGCCCCGACGGCCTCTAATTCTTGAATTAAGCGATTGCGGGGCTAAAGCAAGGCGCGCACAACGCCAATTAAAGGCAGTCGATCGCATTTGAGACGAGCCGGCGAGCGGCCTCGCCGCTCCAATCAGCCTCGCCCACCAGTCGGCCGACTTCGGCTCCTTCAGGCGAATAAAGGATGGAAACCGGTAAAACAGCGCCGCTGCCCACGGAACTGGCGAGACGCAGGCGCTCGTCCGTATAAAGTGTCAAATTGTTAATGTTCAGCCGATCGAGATATTTCCGCGCTTCTTCCGGGCCTTTCGGGTCGGCTGCGACGGCCACCACTTCGAATTTGTCAGAACCGAGCGCGCCCTGAAGCGCATTCAATGACGGCAGCTCCTTCAGGCACGGCGGGCACCAGGTGGCCCAGAAATTCACAAGAATAGTTTTTCCGCGAAAGTCGGCGAGTGAGAGCGACACGTCGTCTTTTTGAAACGCCGCGGTGGGTGCTTGTCGCGGCGGAAAGGCGTAAGTGAAATCGGCCATATCGCCGACCAGGAATGACGGATGGCGGTCTTTCACAGAAACCTTGCATGCGGCGACGACCGTCTGCCCGCCCGGCTGCGATGCGGCGGAGACAATAATATAGAGCAAAAACGCCGCGCCGAGCCCACTCCAGATGTAAATCCACAGCCGCGGCGTCGCAAAAGCCTTCACCTTGTCGTCCTTTCCTCGTTACAAGGCACTTATGACAGATCATTCAGATCAAAAAAATAAAATGTGGGGCGGACGCTTCGCCGCGGGACCGGCTGCGATCATGCAGGAAATCAACGCGTCCATCGGCGTGGATAAACGCCTGTGGCGCGAAGACATCGCAGGCTCAAAAGCGCACGCGGCGATGTTGGCGCATCAGGGGATCATCTCGCCGGAAGATGAAGCTGCGATCCAACAGGGCCTCGATAAAATTGCTGCGGAAATCGAGAGCGGAGCCTTCAATTTTTCGCCCGCGCTTGAGGATATTCACATGAATATCGAAGCGCGGCTGAAAGAGCTTGTGGGGGAGCCCGCCGCACGTTTGCACACGGGGCGCTCACGCAATGACCAGGTCGCCACTGATTTCAGACTATGGATGCGCGCAGAATGCGAAACGATTGACAGCGCGCTGAGCGATCTTCAGCGCGCATTTGTCGATCTCGCCAGCGCCCATACTGATACGGTGATGCCTGGCTACACACATTTGCAAACGGCGCAGCCTGTCACATTCGGCCATCATTGCCTTGCTTACGTTGATATGATCGCGCGCGACCGCGGCCGCTTCAGTGATGCGCGTGCGCGCCTCAATGAGTGCCCTCTGGGCGCTGCAGCGCTCGCCGGCACCCCGTTTCCCATCGACCGCGGCATGACGGCCAAAGCGCTTGGCTTCGACCGGCCGATGCCGAATTCCCTCGACGCCGTTTCCGCGCGCGATTTTGCGCTCGAAGCCCTCGGCGCCGCGTCCATTTGCGCCATGCACCTTTCCCGGCTCGCTGAAGAGATCGTCTTCTGGACCTCTGCGCATTTCGGTTTTGCAACGCTCTCAGACGCATTTTCGACGGGGTCGTCGATCATGCCGCAGAAGAAAAATCCGGATGCGGCGGAATTGGTGCGCGCAAAGGTCGGTCGGATATCGTCTTCATTCTCAAGCCTGTTGATGATGATGAAAGGCCTGCCGCTCGCCTACTCGAAGGACATGCAGGAAGACAAAGCGGCGACATTTCAGGCGTTTGACGATCTCGCCCTGGCGATTGCGGCGATGACCGGCATGGTGGGCGATTTATCGATCGACAAGAACGCCATGCGGACCGCGGCCATGGCCGGTTATTCAACCGCGACCGACCTTGCCGATTGGCTGGTGCGCGTTCTCGGCTTCGCTTTCCGCGACGCCCATCATGTGACCGGCGCAATTGTCGCGCTCGCGGAAAAAGAAGGCGTGCGGCTTGATGAATTGTCCCTCGCCCAACTCCAATCGGTTGAGCCGCGCGTCGAAAAAGACGTATTCTCTGTTCTAACAGTGGAAGCGTCGGTCGCCTCGCGTACTTCTTATGGCGGGACGGCCCCGGAAAACGTGAAAGCGCAAGTGGAACACTGGCGCACGAGGCTTAAATGAAACTTATCCTAACAGTATTGGCGGCGATCCTATTTTTGTCCGCATGCGGCAAGAAAGCTCCATTACGCGCGCCCGGCTCGGAGCCGCCGCAGGAAGACGCGCGCGGCTCGTAACGCATGCACCATTTTGTCTACAAAAACGGCGTACTCCATGCGGAAGACGCCTCATTGACGGTGATCGCCGAGAAGGTCGGCACGCCGTTTTATTGTTATTCAGAAGCAACCCTGCGGCGGCACATGTCCGTTTTTCGGACAGCCTTCGCGGATATGGATGCGCTCACCGCCTATTCGGTGAAAGCTAACTCGAACCTTGCAGTTCTGCGGGTATTGGCGAGCGAAGGCGCGGGCGCTGACGTGGTCTCAGCGGGGGAGTTGAAACGCGCGCGCGCAGCGAACATCCCCGCCGACAAGATCGTCTTTTCCGGGGTCGGCAAAACCCGGGAGGAAATGGCCCTCGCGCTTGAGGAGGGCATTCACCAATTCAACGTCGAATCCGAGCCCGAGCTCGAAGCGCTGAACGACGTGGCGCTGTCAAAAGGCGTCGCGGCGCCGATCGCTTTCCGCGTCAATCCGGATGTGGCGGCGGGCGGTCATGAGAAAATCTCGACCGGCAAGGCGGAAGACAAATTTGGTGTGCCCTGGACGCGCGCGCGCGCGCTTTACGCAAAAGCGGCTGCGATGAAAGGCGTCGCAGTCAAGGGCGTCGACGTGCATATCGGCTCGCAAATCGCTGATCTGGCGCCCTTCGAAAAAGCTTTTTCGCGTGTCGCCGATCTCGTCGCGACGCTCCGCGCTGACGGCGTGACAATCGAGAGGATCGATCTTGGAGGCGGGCTCGGCATTCCCTATGGCGATACCGATCAAGACCCGCCGCATCCTGACGATTATGCGAAACTCATTCGGAAGATCGCCGAGCCCTTAGGTGTTCAGCTCATTTTCGAACCGGGGCGCATGATTGTCGGCAACGCCGGCATCATGGTCGCGCGCGTCATTTACGATAAGCCGGGCGACGTTCGCCGGTTTTTGATTTTGGACGCCGGCATGAATGATCTCATCCGCCCGGCCCTTTATGACGCTTTCCACAAAGTTCTGCCGGTGACAGAACCGCAATCCGGTCACGCCACAGCCCGCTACGACCTCGTCGGACCTGTTTGTGAGACCGGCGACCGGTTCGCGGTTGAACGCAACCTGCCCGAACAGACGCCGGACGCGCTTATCGCTTTTATGTCTGCGGGCGCTTACGGCGCAGTCCAAGCCTCGCAATATAACACACGGCCATTGATCCCCGAGGTGCTGGTAAGCGGCGATAAATTCGCAGTCATCCGTAGGCGTCCCACCTTCGATGAGATCACGGCGTTGGAAGAAGCGCCGGATTGGCTTTGAGCCGTGGTTTAACCGCCAAGAAAAATCCGGAAGTTATTTCCGACGACCACCGCGTTCGATGATACAGCCACCAGGAAGATCGTCAGCACAATCCGATGCGGAAACCACAACACCATCGCGCTGATAACCCCTTGCAGGAACAGCTTCGCGCCGATCCAGCCGGGGCCCAGATTATTCATGGCGAGACGCATAACAGGGTTCGCCTCTTCGCCAGCCCCGGCAGCGAGGCTGAGATGAGTCGATGTGATATCGAGGAGTCCAACGATATTATAGGCGATCACAAGGGCGAGCGCCCAACGCCGTGCGCCTTCATCCCGTCTTGATTGTGAGGCATCCTCCGCCAGACGCTGACGGCCCCGGGAGGATGCAATCGACAAAACCAAGGCGTTTCCTTTCGGTTCATTAACCCTTTCCGCGGAACAGGACTTGCGGCGGACCGGGCGAAAACAAAGATAGACGGCGACTGCCGACAATCGACGCCAGCACAGATGCCGGTTAGAGTGCAAGAAGTATGACGAGTGGAGCGGGACATATGTCCCCGAATGAACAGGGCGAGACCGGACGCCGGGCGCCAGGGCCGCTGAAGGTTCTGACGGCGCGTCTCGTGTTGTTTTGGGAAGATCTGTGGCCGGGTCTCGTTCCCGTTCTCGCGCCCATTTTTCTTCTGTTAACATTGAGCCTGTTTGGCGTCTGGCGCGCAACGCCGGCTTTGGCGCATTGGGCGGCGCTCGCCGCCTGCGCCGGCGTCACCGCCTGGGCCATGCGCACCTATCTTTGGGATCTCACATTCCCGACGCGCCGGTCTGCCCTGATCCGGCTGGAAGAAGACGGCGCAGCGCGCCATGCCCCTTTGCAAGCGCTCGAAGACAGACCCTTCGGCGCAGACGAGGATAATCCGCTTTGGCGCGCGCATATGGAAGCCAGCGCCGAACGCGCGCGCGCCGCGCGGCTTGGTAATCCGAAAGCAACCGTGGATGCGCGCGATCCTTACGCGCTGCGGTATGGCGCGATCGGCCTCTTGACCATTGCGCTCGTTGCGGCAGGCGACGAACGCGCCGCCCGCCTCGCTGAAGGTTTCCGCCCCAATGACATTCTAAAGGACGGGCTCTCCCTCGCCGATATCTGGATCGAGGCGCCCGCCTATACCGGGAAGGCGCCGATCTATCTCCTGCGCGCAGGCGAGCCGCTTGCGGGATTGCGCGACCAGGTGAATGCGCCTGAAGGCTCGATAATCCTGGCGCAGATCAACACGTCGAAATCATTCAAATTGACGCTCGATGTGGATGGCGAAACTGTCAAAAGCAAGGTCGAAACCGCAAACGGCGCCGCCGCCCGCGCGGCTTTGACGTTTGAAGAAAGCGGCGTTCTGCGTTTCCGGCTCGGCGGTCAGGAAGGAACATGGCCCCTTGGAGCCATTCCCGACCGCGATCCGAGCGTCGCCTTCATCGACCCGCCGTCCGCGACCGATGACGCCCGGCTTTCCTTTGCGCTAATGATCAACGACGATTATGGCGTCGCAAAAGCGAGCCTTGCGATGCGGCTCGATCCGGATCAGGAACGTCCGCTCGATGCGCCGGGCTTTGACGCAGACGCCCTTGATCAGTCCCGCACGCTATCGCTTGATGGCCTCGCCGGTGCAATAGGCGAGCGCCGCTTCGCAGTCGATCTCCAATCCGACCCGTGGGCCGGCCTCAGCGTTATCGCCGCATTGACGGTCGAAGACGGCGCCGGGCAAACCGGCATGACGGAGGAAGTGCGGTTCAAACTACCCGCGCGTGAGTTCTTCAATCCGCTCGCCAAAGCCGTCATTGAACAACGCCAAACCCTCGCCGTTGCAAAAAAAGACTGGCCCCGGGCCGGCCGTTCCTTCGAGGCGCTGACACTCGCGCCGGACCAGTTTTACGATCAGTCTACCGATTATCTTCTTATTAGAAGCGCATTTTGGCGCGTCATGAAGAACCGAGATAGAGAGGAAAAGGGCGGCTTCGATAAAACCGTCGCTGACTTCTGGCCGCTCGCTCTGCAGCTTGAGGACGAAGCACTGGAACTGGCCAAACGCCGGCTTGAAGCGGCGGAAAACGCTTTGCGCGAAGCGCTGGAGCGCGGCGCCGACGACGCAGAGATCGCGCGTCTTGTGGAAGAGTTGCGCGCCGCAATGAACCGGTATCTGCAGGCTCTGGCTGAATCGGGTCAGGCCCAGGCCAGCCAGGACGGAGAGGCGTCAGAGCAATTAGAGCAGGGCGATCTCGATCAGCTTCTCGACTCCATTCGCGACCTTGCACAATCCGGCGCCGACAACGCCGCGCGTCAGGCGTTGAGCGAGTTACAGAACATTCTCGATAACCTGCGCCTTTCGGGACAACCCGGACAAGGACAGAGCGGTCAAGGACAAGGCCAGGGACAAGGGCAAGGTCAGGGGCAAGCCGGCGGCGCTGGCGCAGCGGGCGATCTTATTGGCCGCCAGCGCGATCTCGCCAATCGCTCTTTCCGTGAAGGGCAAAGTCCTGGCGCTTCCGGCGGCGGACTTGCCGACGAACAAGGCGCGCTAAGCGAGGACTTGAATGCGCTTCGCGAAGAACTGGGAGAGCGCGGCGCAGGCGGCGATAATCCTGACCCAGACGGAAAAGCGGCGCGCGCCTTTGATAAGGCCGCGCGCGAAATGCGCCGTTCAGAACAAGCCCTGCAATCCGACAATTTCGACGCCGCCAACACCGCCATGGAGCGCGCCATTCAGGAATTGCGCGACGGCGCGGAGGCGCTCGCCGAAGCGGCTGGCGAACAAGCCCGCCAGGCTCAGGGGCAAGGCCGGGGCGAAAGCGGGCCCGGATACGACCCGCTCGGGCGTCCGGTCGGCGCGACGCCTGGCCCCAACGGCGTCGAAGTGCCGGACGGCGCCGATCAACAATCGGCGCGCGAAGTCCTTCAGGAATTGCGCCGCCGCCTCAGCGATGGGGAGCGCACCGAAGAAGAAATCGACTATCTGGAACGGCTTCTCGAACGGTTTTAGGCCGCGGACGGCGGCGGCTCCCGCCAAACAAACGCTAAGGCGACCACGGCCCTTCTTCCTCTTCCGGCGCATTTTCCGCCGCTGTCGCCGCTTTTTGCATCACCATCATCGCGCGTAAGAGCGGCGGCACGCCGGCGCCGGAAACGCCTGAGATAAGGCGCGGCGCTTTCCCGGCGGCGACCTCCAACTCATCGGCTTTGCGCGTGCGCTCGTCTTCCGAAAGCGCGTCGATTTTGTTCAGACACAAAATCTCCTGCTTGTCGGCGAGCCCACCGCCATACGCCGTAAGTTCGCGCCGGATTGTTCGATACGCCTCCGCCACATCGGCTTGCGTGCCGTCCACAAGGTGCAAGAGCCCCGCGCAGCGCTCTACGTGACCGAGAAAACGATCGCCGATGCCCGCCCCTTCATGGGCGCCTTCAATCAGACCTGGAATATCGGCGAGCACGAAACTTTCCCCTTCACCAACGCGAACAACGCCCAAATTCGGATGAAGCGTCGTAAACGGATAATCGGCGATCTTCGGCTTCGCCGCCGAGACAGCAGCAAGGAAGGTCGATTTGCCGGCGTTTGGCAAACCCACCAGACCAAAATCCGCAATTAGTTTCAGACGCAGCCACACGGTCCGTTTTTCGGACGGCTGCCCAGGATTGGCGCGTCGCGGCGCCTGGTTTGTGGACGTCTTGAAATGCGCGTTGCCAAATCCACCATTGCCGCCCTTGGCGAGAATGACGCGCTCGCCGGGCTCATCCAAATCCGCGATCAGGGTTTCTTCATCTTCCTCGAAGATTTGCGTGCCGACCGGCACCCGGATCACCATGTCGTCGCCGCCGGCTCCGGTCCGGTTCGAGCCCTCGCCAGGGCGGCCGTTCTTCGCGCGATAATGTTGCTGGTAGCGGAAATCGATAAGTGTATTGAGATTTTCCACCGCTTCCGCCCAAACGTGACCGCCCGCCCCGCCGTCGCCGCCGTTCGGTCCGCCGAATTCGACAAACTTCTCCCGCCGGAACGAGAGGCACCCCGCGCCGCCGCCGCCGCTTTCCACATAGATTTTCGCATGGTCAAGAAATTTCATGGGGCGGCTTATAGAGGATTTTCGCGGCGACGCCATCGCGCAGCCTTGGCCCATGTGTCATTGCCTGTCGCCTTTTAGCGCTAGCGCGCTAGGGTGGCGCGAGGTGAAGGATTTTGAGGAGCCGCCCATGCCGCGTTCAGTCGACTGCCTGTTCAAGCCGTTTGCGATCAATGAGATGGATCTCGCCAACCGCATTTTTATGGCGCCGATGACACGCTCCTTTTCGCCCGGCAACGTACCGAACGAAAAGGTCGTCGATTATTATCGCCGCCGCGCCGAAGGCCATGTGGGCCTTATTCTCACCGAGGGCGTCTCGCCGAATACGGTCACGGCCACGGGCACGCCCAACGTGCCGAACATCGTCACTGACGCCGCGAAAGCCGGATGGCGCGCCGTAACCGACGCTGTCCACGCCGCGAACGGCAAGATCGGCATCCAGTTGTGGCATGAGGGGCCCTATCGCAATCCAGCGAAGACGGATCATCCGGATACGCCTTCCTGGTCCGCATCGGGCGTGAAGGTTCCAGGCAAACAGCTTTGGGAACCGATGAGCGAAATGGAAATCGAAACCGCGATCACCGAGTTTGTCGACGCCGCGATCGCCTCAAAGAAGGTCGGCTTCGACTGCGTCGAATTTCACGGCGCCCACTCTTATCTCATCGACAGTTTCTTCTGGGATCAGACGAATCTTCGTGACGACAAATGGGGCGGGGATTGGGAAGGCCGCACGGCGTTCGCCTGCGAAATCATTCGCCGATCGCGCGCCGCGCTCGGCGCGGACTATCCATTGATCATCCGCCTGTCGCAATGGAAGCAACAGGATTTCACCGTCAACGCCGCAGCGACCCCCGACGAATTGACGGCATGGCTGACGCCGCTGGTCGATGCGGGGATAGACGCATTTCATTGTTCGCAACGCCGGTTTTGGGAGCCTACTTTTGAGGGGTCCGACTTGAACTTCGCCGGATGGGCGAAAAAGTTGACCGGCAAGCCGTCGATCTCGGTGGGCTCTGTAGGCCTGTCCGGCGACTTCACAGCCATTTACGGGGAAAATGGCGGCTCTGAGCCGGCGAGCCTTGACGGTCTAATTGATCGCATGGAGCGCGACGAGTTTGACTTAATCGCTGTTGGGCGGGCGCTCCTTAAAGACCCAGAATGGGTCGTGAAAGTCCGCGAAGGCCGCACGGGCGATCTCATGACCTTCGACAAAAGCGACCTGATGACGCTTTACTAGGGGCCCTCGCCTGTTGAACCAAAGCGCGTATCTCAGCCGTAAAATCATAAAAAGGAACAGGCTATGATCACCGTCCATCATCTGGAGAATTCACGGTCCCAACGCGTACTTTGGCTCCTGGAGGAACTCGGGCTCGACTATGAGGTCAAACTCTATAAGCGCGACCCGGAGACAAGTCTTGCGCCGCAGGCGCTGAAGGATGTTCATCCGCTCGGTAAATCGCCAGTTGTCGAAGATGACAGTCTGATTATCGCTGAAACCGGCGCCATCGTTGAATATCTGATCGAAAAGTACGGCGCCGGCGCGTTCATCCCTGCGCCCGGATCGCCTGAAAAGTTGCGCTATACTTATTGGTTGCACTTTTCCGAAGGTTCTGCGATGACCCAGCTTCTTTTGAAACTCTTCTTTACACGTATTAAAGAAACAAAGATGCCGTTTTTTGCAAAGCCGATCGCCCGCTCAATCGCCGACCGGGTTCTGGACGGCTATGTGGAGCCGAATATCAAATCGCAACTCGCCTTTATGGAGGCCGAGCTTGGCAAGAGCGAATGGTTCGCAGGCGACGCAATCAGCGGCGCTGACATTATGATGAGTTTTCCGCTGGAAGGGGCGGCGGCGCGCGGAACGCTGTCCGACGCTTATCCGCGCCTGAAAGCCTTCCTGGCGGCGATCCATGATCGGCCCACCTACAAACGCGCTCTGGAACGCGGCGGGCCTTACGAGTTGTTGCGCTAACAAAAAAGCCGCTCTTCCGAGCGGCTTTTTTGCGTCGATGTTTTGGCGCTCTAAGGCTTTAATTCAGCCGCGGGCGCCAGTTGAACAGGTTCTTCGACCTGTTGCGCCGCATCGCTGACGGCGTCCCCCACGCTCATCTCAGGGCTCGTATCAGGCGTTTCCTCGCGTAACTGAACGGCTGTGTTGGTCACTGGCGTTACTTCTTCCATAGCGATTGGTGCGCCTTTTTCCTGTTTTTCTTCAGGCTGTTTTTCTTCACGCAATAGCGGCAACGGCGTCGGCGTCACCGAAGGTTCCCTGGCCGCCGGCTGTTCCGGCGCCGGTTCGAACACCGGCGCATCAAAATTCTCTGGCGCATATTCGGCCCAATAGGCGGGCTGGTTCATCAGTGAACGGAAATAGGCGATGTTCTGATTTGCGACCTGTGGCGGCAGGTCCGACCGCGCCAGCCGCTCAGCCTCATCCATATCGCCCTTCAACGCCAGGACAAGCGCAAGGTTTTGACGGACACGGGCGTCGGAGCCCCGTGCGCTGGCTGCGGCGCGCAGCGCTGTCGCCGCCCGGGAAAGATCTCCGGAAAGAGCGAACGAAAGCGCCTTATTGTTTAGAACGTTCACCGCGCCAGGCGCGATCGCCAACGCGCGATCATACTGCGCCTGCGCCAATTCATGCTCGCCGATATTATCGAGCGCGACGCCGTAAGCGGAGAAAGCCGTCCAGTCGTCCGGCTTGGCGGCTGTCGCCTCTTCAAGATACCGAACCGCCTCAAAGGCGCGATTGGCCTCGATCAGGGTTTTACCCGCTTCAAGGCTCACATCCGGATTGCCGACATTTTGTTCTGCGGCCCTCGAGATCACGGTCACCGCCTCATCCACGGAACCGATTTTGCGCAGCGCCGCAGAGTATTTCACCGCCACGGCCGCATCCTTTTGGTCGCGATTGTAACGTGTGCCCCAAAACGCTGCCGCAGCGATCGGATCAAGCTGCGAGGTGTCCGCCGCCGGGCTCGTGAAAGCGCCGATTGCCTCAGAATATTTCTTGTCGCCGCCGCCCGTTGATGCGCAAGCGCTCAATGCTGCTGCGCCGGCGCAAAGCAGCATGAACTTTAAGGGACGTTGACGGGCCGCAAATGTGCGCACAACCATGATTTTATTCCTCAATGGGTTCAAAACTCGACGCGCATCATTGCGAAATGTGTTCAATAAAGGCTTAACTGTAGTCACGAATTCGACCTGCGGGACGACTACACAGCCTTCGCGCCGCCCAAGTGTTAATGGAACCTTACATGCGAGATGATCTTTTGATCCGTTTTGACGCGAGCGCGCATGGCGCCGCCAAACCGATTTATCCGGTTAGAGAAGATTGCGATATCGCCGAGAGCGGCGCGCCTGACGCTTTGGTTGCGCTCGCCAGAGAAAATAATTTCAGCGGCGACCTTGGCGCGGTGCTCGCCGATGACAGCGGCGTTTTATGCGGGTGCGGCGACGGCGCTGATCCGTTCTGGGCGGCGGCGGTTTGCGAGAAAATGCGCAGCGGCGTCTATGCTTTTGCGCAGGAGATGACGCCCTACGATGCTGCGATGGCGACGCTCGGCTGGCTCCTCGGCGGCTATAAGTTTACAAAATATAAATCCGCGCCGAGCGACGGGCCGTCGCTAGTGGCGCCCGCGTCCGCCGATATTGACCAACTCAAAAGAACGGCCGGCGCCGTGGCGCTTGTGCGCGATCTCGTAAACACGCCCGCCGGCGATATGCTGCCGGACAATCTGGAACAGGCGGCGCGCACGCTGTGTGCGGATCATAACGCTTCCGTCAGCGTAACCACGGGTGAGGCGCTCCTCCAGAACAACTTTCCGATGATCCATGCCGTCGGACGCGCCTCGGCGACGCCGCCCCGCTTGATCGATATGCAATGGGGCCGCGCTGACGCGCCCAAAGTCACCCTGATCGGCAAGGGCGTTTGCTTTGACTCTGGCGGTCTCAACATTAAAGGCGCGGCCGGCATGGGGCTGATGAAAAAAGATATGGGCGGCGCTGCACATGTCTTGGGTCTCGGCGCGTTGATCATGGGTTCAGGCTTGAACGTGCGGCTTCGAATTTTGATTCCCGCCGTCGAAAATGCGATTTCGGGCAGCGCCTTCCGGCCAGGCGACGTGCTGGCGTCGCGCAAGGGACTGTCTGTCGAAATCGGCAATACGGATGCGGAAGGCCGTCTTGTCCTGGCGGACGCCATCGATCTCGCCGCTGAGGAGGAACCCGACTTGATGATTTCCATGGCGACGCTCACCGGCGCCGCCCGGGTCGCCGTCGGTCCTGACCTTGCGCCTTTTTATACCGATGATGAAAATCTCGCGGCTGAATTGACGTTGAGCGCGAAGGAAACCGCTGACCCCGTTTGGCGGATGCCGCTCTGGAAGCCTTACGACGCGATGCTCTCGTCGCAGATCGCCGATATGAACAATATCTCCGGCGGTTCATTCGCAGGGTCGATCACAGCCGCGCTATTCCTCAACCGCTTTGTGCGTGACGCCGCGCGCTGGATGCATTTCGACATTTACGCCTGGCGCCCGAAATCTGCGCCCGGACGCCCCACAGGCGGAGAGGCGCAAGCGATCAGGGCCTTGCACGACATGATCGCAAAACGCTTCGCATAAAATCTGCTTGCGCTCATTGGGCGAACAGTTGCACGTTCGAGACGATTTTGATCAATGCTCCCGTTGCGGGTGCTTTTTGAACTCTAGAGACCTATGGCGACGACTGACGTTCTTTCCACATGGCGCGATGTTATCGCTGACGCCGTGCGCAATGACGGCCCCGATCTTTCTATGCGCCAATGGGCCATATTGTTGGCGGTGTATCTCAATCCGGGCCGGCATACGGTGCGAGCGCTGGCGCGTGATTTAAATGTGCCGAAGCCCGCCGTGTCGCGCGCGTTAGACGCTCTTTCGATATTGGGTTTCGTCAAACGCGTGCGTGATCCGGAAGACAAACGCATCGTACTGGTTCAAAAGACGCCGGACGGCGCCGTCTATGTGGATGAGTTTGCGCGCATCGTCGAGCAACGCCAGGAAGGCCCTTCGATTAGCGCCCTTTACGGCTGAGCCGCCGCTTCGCCGGAGCTCCTCAAGAAAACATGATTTAAAAAAACATAAGCGCGCATTGCGTTTTGTCGCCGAATCCGCTTTTGACAATTCTGCGAAAAGGCTTGCGTGTAAACAACGGCCACTCTATTCGCTCTGATCGCATGTAGATGAATTTTTAAAAGGGCCCCGTCATGGCTGTAAAACGCAAAACCGCAAAGAAGAAAGCGCCTGCAAAACGCAAAGCGCCGGCGAAGAAAACCGCCGCCAAGAAAACCGCTGCAAAGAAAGCGCCTGCAAAACGCAAAGCACCCGCAAAGAAAGCCGCCGCGAAGCGGCCCGTTTCAGACGTCGTGACGCTGAAACATCTCGCGGCTGACATCGCTGAAGCCTATGAGATTCCGAAAAAGCAATCCGAAGAGATGCTTTCTGAATTCGTCGACATGATCGGCGCCAACCTTAAAAAAGGCAAAAAGCTGCGCATCCCAGGCCTTGGTATTCTTCAAGTTCGCAAGCGGGCGGCGCGCATGGGCCGTAACCCCGCGACAGGCGAAACCATTCGCATCAAAGCAAGCAAGAAAGTCGCGTTCCGCGTAGCGAAAGATCTTAAAGAACGCGTGCTTTAAGTCCGCTGCAAATCAATCTTTGAAACGGGCGCCCCAGGGGCGCCCGTTTTTTATGCGCGCATTGCGAATTACCGTGAAATGACCGGCGCCATTTCGCCAAGCTTTACGCCTGCCATTGAGACGGCCCCGTCCGCAAAAACAATCGGGCCTTGTATGCGCCCGCCCTGAGCGAGCGACGCCATCGCGAGGCCTGCTTCAGCCAGCGCCGCATCTTCCACCGGCAACGCCCCAAGCTTTCCCAATACCCGCGCGAGACCGGCCGGTTTTTCAATATCGGCGTCGATAACGCCTTGCGCATAACCAGCCGCGTCGATCATGAGCACGCCGCTCAACACCGCGTTCGTCCCTTCCACATCGGCGTTAAAACGCCGCAACAAAAGCGCTTCGTCGCCTTCGCTGAGGCGTGCGGTGATCTCTGTGTCGAGCAACGGCGCATCCATGACGCCGCGCGCCGTCTCTACGGACAAAGCGTCGAGGCGAACGACAAAATCCGACGCCTCAGGATTATCGGGGTGCGGCGCGGCGGTGAATTTCAGCGATTGCAAAGTCGCTTCATACTCATTTGCGCGACTGGAAAGCTGCGCGCCGCCGACAGAGCTCGTCATCTTCCACGGGAGGTCGCCGCCCCAGGCGAGAACAACTTTCATACGCTGAGCATCCATCGCCCAGGCGCCAGTCCCCTCGCTGTAAAACAGTTGCGCGCCGCGCGGACGAAAGGTCAGCTGCGTCGGCGCGATCGGCGTCAGATCGATGTCGAGCGCCCCACTGCTCCAACGCCACCCCTCAGCCGCGGCGATGGATACGTCGGGCGCGTGGGCACGCAAGAAAAATGGATAGCCTGTGATGCTGAGATCACCATGGGTGACTGTCATGCCCGCAGCGCGTTGGTCGGCGACCCACTGATCGACGCTTAGCCGCATTTGTCCGGCAGCCCAAAGCCAACCGGCCCCATGCGCCGCAACAAGTAGACCCAATCCGCCGACGATGATCGCGCGGTTGCGCCGTCTATTCATTGAAGTCGTCATGCGGGCGTCATCGGCGCGTCGGCGTTTTCGGAAAATTCTTCACGGACCGAGGACGCAAGATCCGGCCGCGCCGCATTAATGCGCGCTTCCAGCAATGCTTCAAACTCCTTGCGCGGCAAGCCCGCCTCAATCGCCGGCAGCACTTTGATGATGATCTCACCCGGGCGCTTTAACGGCCCCGGATGAAGCCAATGCGCGCCCGAATTGTGGGCGATCGGAACACATGGGGCGCCGGCGCTTTTGTAAACGGCCGCAACGCCTGACTGAAACGGGGTTGTCCGCCCGGGCGCGACGCGCGTGCCTTCCGGGAACAGAATGAATTGACGCCCTTCACTGATCGCATAGCGCGCCGCCTCAGAAAGCGCGCGGATCGCCTTTACGCCCGCCGTGCGGTCAATGGCGACGCCCGCATACTTGGCCCAAAACCGATAAACCGGATTACGCGCAAGTTCTTTCTTGAAGACCATGACCGGTCGCGGGAGAAGGGCGAACAGCGAGATCGTCTCCCACATCGACTGATGATTAGACGCGATAATCGCGCCGCCGCTCGGAATATTCTCGGCGCCGATCAAGCGATACCGAACGCCGCAAATGACGTTCAGAGCACCCAACATCAATCGCGCCCAGGAACGAATACATGCGCGCGCCGGGCCTTCACCAAAGAGAAGGGCTGGCGCACAAAGCAGCGCCATCAACGGCGTGACCGTAAACAGAAATACGAAAAAAAGCAGGGAACGAGGCCAAGCCATGGATCACGCCGGCAATAAAGTCTTTAGCCTGACGGCCAGATATTTTGAATATTCGATCGCGAGTACGCGCCAAGCTTCCGGCGAAGCGGGGCGTCCATCGGCATCAAGAAAAACAGACGCCACCGGATGGGCGATAAACGCCGCGCCGGGACGCGCAGCGCGCATTTCGAGCATAGCGCGCCGCATATGGTAGTCCGACGTCACTAGCACGATCTCGTCGAACCCATGGGCGCTGATCCAGGCGGCGGCTTCGACGGCGTTGCCGTTCGTGGTTTCGGCGCGCTTCCCAAGATCAACGCAGCAATCAAATTCATCGCGCTCACCAGGCCACAAGCCTGCGATCTCTTCGCGCGAGACGTCTGGGTTTACACCCGAAATCAGCAATCGCCGCCCGACGCCTTGTTCAATGAGCGCCATGCCGGTGGGCATCCTGTCGCCGCCCGCCCCGGTCAAGACGATAACGGCGTCAGCGCCGGCCCTCGGCGGCGTCGCGCCGCCCGGCATGCTTGCGACAAACCAGACGAAGCCGCCAAGCCAACCCAGACCCAAAAGTATGATCCCGGCCACCAAACGCTGCATTCGTCACCTTCGCTTTCAACGCAATTGCGGGCTCAGTTTAGCGTTTTTCCCACATGCCGGTCCAGCGAGGCTAATAGGCCGATCGCAGGCTTTTCAGGACCGTCATGCGGGCGCTGACCGCCGTCACCAGGCAAATAAGAAGCGGGGCGATGAGGAGCAACAGGGCGCTCCATCCGTTTAAGGCGAAATCGGGCAGAAAAAATCGCCCCTCTCCTCCGCTTTGCATTGCGGCGCCCGACAGGACAAGCGCCAGAACGGCCACCACCGCGCCGCCAAGCGCCCCGCGCAGCCCCAGAATGACGAAACGGCGTTGCACCTCATTGGCGATAAACTGGTCCGTCGCTCCGACAAGATGGAGCAGGGAAACCACATTCTCATTCGCCGCCAGTCCGGCGCGGGCCGCGAAAATAGCGATGGCGCAGGCGGCCCCCATCACGAGCGCGAAGACGAAAAACGCCATTAACGCGCCCGATTGCGCCGCGGACGACAGACGCCCGTGCCATTCGCCGTGATCATCGATAACCGCCCCCGGGGCTGCGGCGGAAAGACGAGATTGCAGCAGCTCAAGATCAGCACGCACCGCATCTGTCGCAGTGACCTCAATGATCGCGGGCACGTTCAGATAATCGCCGATATTGCCCTTTCCGAGCCACGGCTCCAGAAGTTTCGCAGCTTCATCGGGCTCAATTACACTGACGTCCGTGACGCCCTCAACCGATTGAAGAATGCGGACCGCCTCTTGCGTGTTAGCGGCAATCGTTTCCGCGTCCGCCGCCTTAATCTGTACGGTGAACGCCGTGCGCAATTCTTCCGTCCACGCCGTCGTCGCCGAGGCGATAACGATAAAGGCGGCGAGCGCCATCGTCGCCAGGAACGACATCACGCCAATGACAGCGGTGAGCGGCGCGCCGCCGGCGCCCGCTTCCGGCAGGAGCGGCTTTGATGCAAGGCGTTTGAGCGGACTGGCGATGGCGCGCTCGACGGGCTTATCATCGCCGTTCGGGTCCTCCGGCGCGTAACGCTCAGCAATCAGCTCATCAGCGCTCATCGCTCAGAGATCGCTCCCCGGCGCAAACGCGCCGTCTTCAAGATGCAGCGTCGGCTTGTCCAGCGCCTCCACAAGATCATGATCGTGCGTGGCGACGACCACGGCTGCGCCAAGCTTGTTAAGCTCTATGAACAATTTCATAATTTTTTCGCTCATCTCCGGATCGACATTTCCCGTGGGTTCGTCCGCGAGGATCAAATCAGGTTTAGACACCAAAGCCCGCGCCAGCGCCACTCTCTGCTTCTCGCCGCCGGAAAGCGTCGCCGGCATCACATGCATTCGATCGCCGAGACCCACCCAATTTAAGAGTTCGCTTACGTCTTCTGCGTATGAATTTTGGTTAACGCCCGCCACCTTCATCGGCAGGGCGACGTTATCAAAGGCCGTCAGATGATCGAGCAGGCGAAACTCCTGAAACACAACGCCGATACGCCGACGCAGCGCCGGCAGGCTATCGCGGTCGGCCGCCGTCACGTCCTCGTCAAAGAGCGTCATGCGCCCGCTTGTGGGCCGATGGGCAAGGTAGAGCAGTTTCAACAGCGTGGTCTTGCCCGCACCGGAGGCGCCGGTGAGAAAGCGGAACTCCCCTTCATCAAGCGTGAAGTTCAGATCGCGCAAGACATCGAGCGGCGCGCCCCCTGTGCCGTCCTCATAGGCGAGACTGATATCTTCAAAACCGACAATCACACGCTTTTCCTTAAATGCGCTGCTGACCGGAACGCCACGGGCCAGCAAAGCCATGATTCTCCGCTCCTATGATAATTACCTGTCCGAGTTGCGCCACACGTTATGATGTCGAGGATTCGAGCTTTTCGCCGGACGGACGCTCGGTCCTGTGCGCTGTCTGCGAAAATAGCTGGTTCGTGCCCGCGCCGACCCCGATCAGCGCACTTTTGAAAAAAAACCCGGCCGCCGCGGCGCCGTCGCCCGCCGCGCAACCGGTCGAAGACGACGATGACACCCTCTTCGATATCGTTGACCCTGACGAGGCGAAGCCTGAACCGCCTATGCGCGACGTTGAAAAACCCGCGACCGAGGAGCGCTTCCCGGATCACGAGGCGGAAGATACGCCGCCCGCGGCGCCCGCCCCTGACGAAGCGCTCGCGTTTGAGCCAGAGGAAGCAGGCCCCGCCCCAACGGATCACGTGAGCGCATCACGTGAGGAGCCCTCCGTCGTCGATGCAGATTTTGACGATGTTGACGATGAACGCCGCTATGAAAAGGGTTTCGGTCGCCGCCTTCGCCAAGACCGCCGCCGCGCTACCGCGCTGACGCGGCTGGAAGATCTCGATGAGACCGCGGAACGCGTTTTCAATGACGAGTTCTTCAAAGCGTTGCATGTGCAACCAAAAGAACTTGAAAAAGCGCTGCGCAAAGCCCGGCGGCGCGCTGAATCGCGAGAGAAAAATCGCCTGACGCCGTTGCGCGCCGTCGGTTGGTCGGTCTGGGCTTGCGTCGTCATCGCAACGATTTTCGTCGCTTATCGGTACAGAGACGATATTGTTGATAAATGGCCGAACGCCAGCGTGGCTTACGCCGTCGTGGGGATCGACGCTGCGCCCAAGGGATTGAAGATTGACGCGATCGAACATCGGATCGCCATGTCCACCGTCGGACCGACAATCGAATTGACCGGCGAAGTCTTTAACGACAGCGAAGAAACACTGCCGGCCCCGCTGATGCAGGCTGAAGCGCTCGACGCCAAAGGCGCGCTTCTTTCGCGTTGGACCTTCGAAATGGATGTGAGCGAAATCAACGCCAATGGGCGCGCGCCCTTCATGACGCGTTCGCCGGCGCCGGAAGGGGTGACAGAAATAGCGCTGACCTTCGCGCCGAAGCCCACCATCGAGAAATAGCCCGGCTGGCAAAGCGCCTGTCGCATTTCCCGATTGAACAAGGTAGGCTCCGCCGGGATCAGCGAGGAACAACGCATGCGGACGCTTTATTCTGAAACCGACGTCTCGGCGCGTATCGACATGATGGCGGCGGAAATCGCCCGCGACATGCCAGCAACTTTCTTGATGGCGCCGGTCCTCACAGGGGCGTTCATCATGGCGTCCGATCTTTTGCGCGCGCTTTATAAACACGGCGCCGACCCCGCGGTCGATTTTGTTCAATTGTCGAGCTACGGCGGCGCGCGCGCGTCATCCGGCGTCGTCACGCTGCTGAAGGACTTTTCCGTCGACCTCAACAATAAAAGCGTTTTGATCGTCGACGACGTGCTCGACACCGGGCGCAGCCTTCATTTCGCCAAGCGCATGGTTCTGGAACGCGGCGCAGCGGAGGCGAAAATCTGCGTCCTCGTACGTAAGGACACCGGCCGCAGTGATGATATCGACGCCGACTATGTGGGCTTCGAGGCGGGCGCGGACGACTTCCTCGTGGGCTACGGCATGGACGACGACGGCTGCAAGCGCGGCGTCCCCTTTATCGGCGCCATTTGAGCGCCGGCGCTTAAATTGAAATCTCTAGCATTTTTACACCGTTTACAGATGATTCTGCGCGTTCTTAACAGGCCGGCATTCGCGCATTATCCGTCTTGCACGTTACTGGGGCGACAGTAGAAAACGACCCGCTCAATTGCGCTCCACGAGTGGCGTCTTGCGGCGGAACCGTTTAGCATCAGACCGATGATCGCCTCGTCGCCAGACTTTCAGAAGATCGGCCTCCTTGGCGGGTCGTTTAATCCGGCCCACGCCGGACACCGCGAAATTTCATTGACGGCGCTGGACCGCCTCGGACTGGATGCGGTCTGGTGGCTGGTGACGCCCGGCAATCCGCTCAAAGACCAGGCGCAATACGCTGAATATGACGAACGCATGCGGGTCGCGCGTCGCGTGGCGAACGATCCGCGCATCGTCGTCTCCGATTTCGAGAAGCGGCGCGGCCTGCAATACACCGTCGATACCATCGACGCTGTGGTCAGTGATTTCCCGGGCATGCGTTTCGTCTGGCTCATGGGCGCCGACAGTCTCACTACTTTTCACAAATGGAAAGACTGGCGACGGATCGCCGAACAAGTCCCGATCGCCGTCTTCGGACGGCCCGGATATGCGGGCGCGGCGCTTGAAAGCGACGCGGCGACAGCGTTGGCCCATTTTCGGATCGACGCCGACGCCGCGAAAGCATTGCCTGGCGGGAATCCGCCCGTCTGGACGTTTATTGAGGAGACAGACAATCCATTGTCATCAACCGCCATTAGAAATGAACGAAGCAAGAAGGAACCATCGCCCCACGTGACCGACACCACCCAGCCGAAACTGCAAGCGCCGTTCGGGCCGCTCGCTTTTTATCTCAATCTCGAACCAGCGCTTTCCGATTTCAAAAGCGATGTCATTGAAGGGTTGTCCAAATCGCAAAAATCGATCTCGCCGATGTACTTTTATGACGCTTACGGATCGCGCTTGTTCGAACAGATCACCCGACTTGACGCCTATTACCCCACCCGCACCGAACGCTCGATTATGATCGAAAACGCAACCGCGATCGGCGATGCAATCGGCGAAAATGTCGCCATCCTTGAATACGGCTCCGGGTCGGCCAACAAGATCCGACGCTTACTCGGCATGCTCCACGATCCAGTTGCATATGTGGCGATGGATATTTCCGGCGATCACCTTGTAGAGAGTATGTCGGCGTTGGCGGAAGAAGTAAGCGATATTCCCATTGGCGGCATTTGCGCCGACTTCAACGAAACAATCGCGCTCCCCAAAGACTGCGTTCCGCCTACGAAGAAGTGGCTCGGCTATTTCCCTGGCTCAACACTTGGCAACTTCACACCGGAATTGGCGGCGGCGTTTTTAAATCGGGCAAGCGATACGCTCGGCGCGGATAGCGCGATGCTCATCGGTATCGATCTTTATAAGGACGAAAAAATTCTGGAGCGCGCCTATGACGATCCGGAAGGCGTTACGGCGGCGTTTAACCTTAACCTCCTGACACGCATGCGCGCCGAGCTCGGCGCCGACCTTGATATCGATCATTTCGACCATCGGGCCGTTGTTAATCATGAAGAACGGCGCGTGGAAATGCATCTGCGGGCCAAGGTTGAGACTACGATCAAAGTGGGTGGGCGCGCCTTTTCTTTTACAGAGGGCGAAACCTTGCATACGGAAAATTCATACAAATATTCCCTCTCACAGTTTGAAAGGCTTCTCGACAAGACCCCATGGAAATTGGACCGGGTCTGGACTGACGAGAATGATTGGTTCGCCGCGTGCCTTTTGAGCAACACTTAATAAATTTGCAACTCTTGGAGCGGACCTTCAACAGGGTTACATAGGATTTGCGGGCGCGTGCTCGCGTTGTAATGGAGGAATGAACTGGCCCTTCAGCCTGGTTCGGCGGCGACCTCAAAAGCCGCAGAAAAAGCATCATTGACGGTTCTTTCAGGCGGAGAAACCGCGCCTGAGGCCCCGGAAGAAATGAATGCGAATGCGGATCATGACGCCCAAGCCGAGCGCTTTGACGCGCTCACGCCTGAGCAACGATCACGCGAAATTCTCGAAAACATTCTGGCCGAACTTGATGACGATAAAGCCGAAGACATCGTCACCATCGACCTTGGCGGAAAGTCCGATATCGCCGATGCGATGGTCGTCGCATCCGGCCGTTCTCAACGTCATGTGAGCGCGATCGCAGATAAAATCATGCGCCGCCTGAAAGACATCGGATTCGGCCGGGCCAAGGCGGAAGGCCTGACGGCGAGCGACTGGGTGTTAATAGACGCCGAGGATGTCATTGTGCATATCTTTCGGCCTGAGGTGCGCCAGTTCTATAACCTTGAACGCATCTGGTCCGAAGCGGCTCACGCGCCGGCGAAAGCTGACGCCTGACGCGCGCCTGCGTTAACGCCAGATGCGATTGACCGTATGCGCCGTGGGCAAGCTTCGCGCTGGCCCGGAAACCACGCTGATAAGCGACTATGCCGGGCGGATCGCCGCAAGCGGACGAAGCGTCGGATATTCGGGATTCGCGATCAGAGAAGTTGAGGCGCCGCGCGGGCTCGACGGTCCGCCGCGACAAGAACGCGAAGGCGACCTTCTCTTAGCGGCGGCGCCGGACGGCGGACGCCGCATCGCCCTTGATGAACGCGGCAAAAATCTGACAAGCACCGACTTCGCAAAAATGCTGTCGCAATGGCGCGAGGACGGCGTTGGCGACGCCGCCTTCTTGATCGGCGGCGCGGACGGACACGCTGACAAAATCCGGGATCGCGCGGATTTCCTGCTCGGTTTAGGCAAAGCCACCTGGCCGCACGCCCTTGCAAGAGTAATGTTGTGTGAACAAATCTACCGCGCCATAACGATTTCCACCGGTCATCCTTATCATCGCGCCTGAATGTTGAACCGAATAATCCTCACGCCCCTATGGCTCAGCCTCGTCGCGACGGCGGCGCATGGCCAACAGGCAAGCGATGACGCCGATCTGAAATCAATAGAAAAAGAGTTGGTCGAACGCGCGGCGGAAGAGTCGCGCCTCAAGAACGAAGCGTCCGCCCGGGAAAAAGAACTTTCTGAGCTGCGCTATCAGATGATCGAGACCGCAAATTCCCTGCGCGACGCCGAGCAGCGCATTCAGGAGATTAATGCTGAAATTGGGCGCCTCGAAACAGAAGAGGCGAGCCTCGCTGAGGCGCTCACTGGCGAACAGGAGAATCTCGGCGATGTCTTGGCCGCGTTGCAGTCGCTCGAGCGCTCAAAGCCGCCGGCCATCCTCGTCTCGCCGGATGACGCCAATAAAGCGGCGCGCATCGCCATGCTGCTTTCGGACGCCGCACCGGCGCTTGAGGCCAAAGCCGCCAAGCTGAGGGAGTCCATCGCAAAGCTCACGGCGGTGCGCAGCGACCTAGACGATGAGCGGGCAGCCTTTCAGCGCACCAATGAGGAAATCGCCGCCCGGCGCGACGTGCTGTCGGAACTTGTTGCGAAGAAGCAGAACGAGCGCGACGTCGCGGCAAGCCTGGCCGCCGCGGCCCAACGCGAAACAGCCGCCCTCGCTGCACGCGCCACCTCGCTACGCGGCATTTTGCAACGCCTT
>CAWUIM010000009.1:0-74177 GCA_963922595.1 uncultured Parvularculaceae bacterium | reverse complement strand
ATCGCCGCCGCCGCAACAACGCAGCGCGCCGCCTCCGCCGCCGCGAAATCGCTCTCCGCGCTACGAAAACCCTCGACTTCGCGATCAGGGGCCGCCGCCGAACATCGACTGACGGCGCAACCGAAAATTCGCGACCAACGACGCTCGCTTCCGTATTGCTTTACGAAGCGAGCGCCCTATAGAGGCGATGTTGTTCTCTTAACGTTGGAGCCTTGCACATGACCGCCATCATCGATGTCACGGGTCGCGAAATCCTCGACAGCCGCGGCAACCCCACTGTGGAAGTGGAGGTCACGCTTGACGACGGCTCCATGGGCAGGGCCGGTGTGCCGTCGGGCGCGTCGACCGGCGCGCATGAGGCCCATGAATTGCGCGACGGCGATGAGCGTTACGGCGGCAAAGGCGTCCAGCATGCGGTGGAGGCGATCGATGGCGAAATCCATGACGCGCTTTGCGGTTTCGATGCGGAGGATCAGGTCGAAGTCGATGACGTCCTGATTGAATTAGACGGCACGGAAAACAAGTCGCGTCTCGGCGCCAACGCCATCCTCGGCGTATCGCTGGCGACGGCGAAAGCCGCCGCCGACGCGGCGGCGCTGCCGCTTTACAAATATGTGGGCGGCGTTAGCGCCCGCGTCTTGCCTGCGCCGATGATGAACATCGTCAATGGCGGGGCGCATGCTGACAATCCCATCGATATCCAGGAATTCATGATCATGCCGCTCGGCGCGCCCACCTTCGCCGAAGCGCTGCGCACGGGCGCGGAGATTTTTCACGCCTTGAAGAAGGGCCTGAAAGAGGCGGGCCACAACACCAATGTGGGCGACGAAGGCGGCTTCGCGCCGAGCTTGAAATCAACAACCGAGGCGCTTGATTTCATTACGAAAGCGATAGAGGACACCGGCAACAAGCCGGGCGACGACGTTTATATCGCGCTCGACGCCGCCTCCACGGAGTTTTACCGCGACGGCAAATACCACCTCGACGGCGAAGGCAAAGTGCTCGATGCGGCTGGGATGGCCGACTATTATGCGAGCCTTGTCAGCGCCTATCCGATTATTTCAATTGAAGATGGTCTGGCGGAAGACGATTGGGAAGGCTGGCGCGCGCTAACCGACGCTATCGGCGCCCGGTGTCAGCTAGTGGGCGACGATCTTTTCGTCACGAACGAAAAGCGGCTGCGCCGCGGCATCGAAGAGGGCTGCGGCAATTCCATTCTCGTGAAGGTCAATCAAATCGGCACCCTGACGGAAACGCTGGCGGCGGTGGATACGGCGCATCGCGCAGGCTTTACGGCGGTCATGTCGCACCGGTCCGGCGAAACCGAAGACACGACGATCGCGGACCTTGCGGTGGCGACCAATTGCGGTCAGATCAAAACGGGCTCGCTTGCGCGCTCGGACCGCACCGCCAAGTACAATCAGCTGTTGCGGATCGAAGAAGAGCTCGACGTCAGCGCCGTTTACGCCTGCAAAACGATCCTGCGCTGAAGCTGCAACGCAACGCATAAGCTTGGGCAAAAGAAAAACGCCGCCGGAAATCCGGCGGCGTTTCTCTTTACGTTTGGTGACGTTTACGACTGTGTGTCGAACGGCTCATCAAAGATATAGAAGTGAATTTGATAAGCGCCTTCCAGCGTATCGGTCGGTTGTGTCGGGAAATCATCCAGAACGCCGCCGACGCGGAGGACATAGTCGCCTGTTTCCGGCACTTCAAAGTCGAGGATGAACGCTTCGACGAAGCCGTCAGCGGCGTCGCCCAGAATGTTCTCCACGAGAAGCGTCTCGGTGCCGTCGTCAGCAACCTGGAACACGCTCAACTTGCTGAAGATCAGCGAGTCGCTGAACGTGCCGTCAGAAAACGCGATTTGCTCGATGTTGAGGAAGTCGCCAGCCTCAGCCGAGAAGGCGTAGCTGTCGATTTCCGTCGCCACGGAGATATCGCCAACGATGACCGCGCCGTCGAAGTTGAGGAAGCTCGGTCCGGCGTTGTCGCCTTCAACGATTGTGTTGACGGCGTTCAACGGACGGAACGGAATGCCGTCCGGGCCGATGTCTGCTTCATTCACGAAAAGGCCGCGTTCGTTTGTCGTCAGCTTGATCGCTGAGCGTTCGCTGAAGAAGCGGTCTTCGGAAGAAGAGCTTTGGATCGGCAGACCCGTGCTGGCGCCGGACGCCATCAAGTGGTTGAAAGTTTCATCCGCGGCAAATGGGCCGGCGTAAGGCGGCAGGAACTCAAACGGTGAGTCCGAAGGCTCTGCGCCGCCGCCGATCGGACCGTAAGAGTCCTGGTGGCGAAGACCGACCACATGGCCAAGCTCGTGCGCTGACGTGTTCGCTGACTGATTAAGCACAGCTTCTTCCAGCGTCGCAGCGATCGAGGCCGGATCCGCAGGATCGGTCGGGATGCCGGTGAGCGGGCCGAGGGCGGCTGGGAACATTTCGGCGAGCAGGACCCAGAAGCTCGCGTCCGTAAACGCGGCGGTTGAGAGGTTCTCGTTGCCGAAATCGATCTCGTTGGCCATGCCAAAGAGAATGCTGAAGCTGAAACCGCCGGTGGGTGTTTCAAACAGCGTGATGTTCGCATCGCCCGGCGCACGGTCATTGTCGCCGATGTTCAGCGTTGTGAACTCGCCGCGGCGTGGCGCAGATTGCGCGAAGCGGAAGCGGTAACCTTCATAATCTTCTTCCATCCGCGCCTGGATCGCGTCACGGATTTCTGGCGTGTAGACGAAGTCATTGAACGTCAGCGTTCCGGTTGAGCCATCCAGAAAGACGACATCGACGATGAAGGTCGGGTCGCCGCCAGCGTCAAAGTTCAGGAATACGGTCTGACGACGTCCGGCCACGCGGGTTTCCGGGTCGTTGATCGATGCAACACCATCTTCAAAGCCTTCGGCGTTTGCGAGAAACTCGTTCACCGCGTCCATAGCTTCAGCAGGCGTTTCAGCGCCGTCGACTGCACAGATCACGCCTTCACAGTCGTTGACAATCGTAATTTCTTCGATGCCGCCGGCCTGAATGCGCGAAATCATTTCGTCTTGCGAGAGTTGCGCGTTTGCAACGCCCGTTGATAGGGCGAGCGCGCTCGCCGCACCAATAAGTAGTTTTTTCATATCGGGTTTCCTCTGACTTACTTCTAACTTACTTCTCTCCACGACGTGTCACTAGAAGTATTCCCCCAGGGCGAGAAAAATTAGCCCTTCTCTACGCATACAGAGTAAGAACACGACCTATTAACGTCGTTGGTTAATAGCACCATATTTTCAGCTTATTAGCAATTCTGTTCGACGTCTCCGCACACACTTTTTCGGACTGTTGGAAGATTGATCCAAAGCGAAAAAAGAGTGCGCGCGATTATGCTCAAACATACTTAAGTTTTTAAGTTAAATCTTTGTACGGAATATAATCTTTTTCGCGAATTTCGCTTCAGGATTCGCGCTATTGGTGTAACTTGGTTCTTCGAAGAACCATTCCAATTCAGCTAACACGATGATCTTACGTTCATATTTTTTTAACCATGCCGGATTCAAGTGAGTCGCAAGGGCGAGGTGTTCATGCGTACTCTCTTGAATTTCTTCATCGAAGCGGCAGGTCCGGCGTTGTTCGTGATCTGGATCGTTTACATGGGCTTTATGGCGATCGCCGGCGGCGCGGGTTTCCGCACGCTTTGGGCCCTCGAAGAGGATGTGGCCGCCGCCGCCCAGGAAGTCGATTTGCTGACACGCCAGCGGCAGGCGCTGGAACGCCGGGCGGATATGTTGAACCCGCGCAGCCTCGATCCGGACATGGTGGACGAAAGCATCCGCGTTGTTCTTGGCTACGCCCATGAGGACGACATTGTCCTCCCGCGCCAGGAAATCGATCGGCTTCGGCGAAAAAACGACTGAAAAATGAGCCGGTTGGACTGATCTGGTCTGGTCTTGTCTCTCATTCGCCGAGCCCGTAAACACGGCAATTGAAACCGAACGAGAGAGCACATGACCACAGCAACCGACGGCGCGCCATCCGACAAGTCAAATCTTTCGGCGACGAAAGACGAATTGTTGAAATATTACGGCGACATGCTGCTGATCCGCCGGTTCGAGGAAAAGGCCGGTCAGCTCTACGGCATGGGCGAAATAGGCGGGTTTTGTCACCTCTATATCGGCCAGGAAGCGGTCGTCGTCGGGATCGAGGCGATCAAGAAAGAAGGCGATCAGACGATCACAGGATATCGCGATCACGGTCATATGCTTGCGTGCGGCATGGACCCGAACGGCGTCATGGCGGAGCTCACTGGCCGGGAAGGCGGCTATTCCAAAGGGAAGGGCGGCTCCATGCACATGTTCTCCAAGGAAAAGGAATTTTACGGCGGCCACGGGATCGTCGGCGCTCAAATTCCATTGGGCGCTGGATTAGCGTTCGCCAATAAATATCGCGGCGAAGATAAGGTGAGCCTGACCTATTTCGGCGACGGCGCCGCTAATCAGGGTCAGGTCTTTGAAGCGATGAACATGGCTCAGCTTTGGAAGCTGCCGGTGGTCTTCGTCATCGAAAACAACCAGTACGCCATGGGAACGAGCGTGACACGGTCGCATTCGGAAACCCACCTATATCGTCGCGGCGCGTCGTTCGGCATTCCGGGAATGGAAGTGGACGGGATGGATGTTTTGGCTGTGCGCGAAGCCGCCCGCGAGGCCGTCGATCATGCGCGGACCGGTAAAGGCCCCTATGTTCTCGAAATGAAGACCTACCGGTACCGGGGGCACTCCATGTCAGACCCGGCGAAATACCGCACACGCGAGGAAGTCGAGGACATCCGCGAGCACAACGACCCGATTAAGAATTGCGAACAGCGGCTCTTCGACAACAAGTTCGCAACCGCAGACGATTTGAAAGCGATTGACAAAGAGATCAAGGCGCGGGTCAAAGAAGCCGCTGATTTCTCGCTCGCCAGTCCCGAGCCAGCGCCTGAAGAGCTTTATACTGATATTCTCGCTTGATGGAATGATTACTATTTTCGTCGTGAGACCGATAAAAATTTCAGAAAAATTGAATTCAAATTTCTGTTATTAAGAATAAAGTCGTGCATAGAAACGAGCGGCGGCGGGGCGTAGCGGCGGTTTTTCGAAAAAATCGTACACGGAAATTGGTAGGAAATTAACCAGCTTTCCTTACAAGCGGTTAATTCTGGTCACATAGCTTATCCAGTCAAAGGGGCGATTGCGCCTTCTTTGTGGAGAGGACCGTTGGCTATGTTCCAGGTACTGAAAAAAGAATGCGACCGTTTCCGTTCGCACACCGCTGAAAACGCGTTCAACAGCAACGAAGACGGCAATATCGCGATCATGTTCGCGTTCCTTTTGGCTGTCCTGATGCTATTCTCGGGCGGCGCGGTCGACTATACGCGGTACAACAGTATCCGGGCCGATATCACCGAATCCCTCGACGCAGCGGCTCTGGCGATGGCGCGCTACAATGAGATTGGCGGTCCTGACATCGACGGCCTGGAGCTCTACAGCGAAGAACGAAATGCGCTCGTGGAAGAGTTTGGCGAAAAGCTGTTTTTTGAGAATTTCGCTTATGACGGTGCTGTGCAAGATCTCGCCGTCGAGTTTGAGGTAACACCGCAAGAAATTACCGCAAGCGCAGACGGAAAACTGAAAACGCTACTGCTGCAGGTCGGACGCCGTTTGCTAAACCCCACTGCGCCGGCGACCGAAACGGCCGCGCTCGACATGGATGTGACCGTCACCATTACCCAGGCTGGCCGCGGCCGCATTGAACTTGCGCTTGTGCTTGACGCCACGGGGTCCATGACCAACACCGCGAGCGGGTCCAGTCAGTCCAAGCTTGAAGATCTTAAAGACGCCGTCGATGAACTCATGGCCGTCATGTACGGTTCTTCCGAGAGCTCCGACAATATCCGCATTGGCGTTGTGCCGTTCAATCAGTATGTGAACCCAGGCGCCGCAGAAACCTGGGACGAAGACTGGGAGGACAAAAACGCTGAAGCCTATTATCACGGCGCGCATTTCTTTCATGTCGACGGCGAAGGGCCTGTCGATACGAATTCGCGAACTAATCTCGAAAATCCCGGAAATCGCGGGATCGCGCGTGTCGTCGATGTGGAGCGCAAAGTCAGCCACTATGACCTCTACAATTCAGTACCGGATGCCGAATGGGGCGGATGCGTCGAGGCGCGACCATATCCGCTTGACGAATTGGATACGCCGCCAGTTGCTACATCTTCATCGTCGGTGGCGGAAAGCGACATAACGGATGCAATTGAGATTCCTGCCGACTTAGCGAGTGTAAGTTCGACAGAGGAATTTCAATATAGAACCCGAACAGCGTTTAGCCGGGCGCCCAATCTTGCTCTCTCTGCAAGTGAAATTGCTAAAGCTGAAAATTCGCGGTGGGTGCCGTTGTTTCACCCCGATGAACCGAATTGCAATAGCAGCGCATGTAACTGGAGCGGTTCGGTTACTACGTCCTACACGATGACAAACGGCGTTTCTCGTAGTTTGCAAATCTCCGGATGGATGTTTGACGATCCCGACCAAGGCAATAACGAAGGCTCCTATGCAAATCGTCGATTTATCGATGATCATCGATACACGCATTGGAATCAAGGATTGGACTTTAGGCGCTACGCCGAAGTCGTGCTTGGTTTCCGCTATGCCGCGAGGAACAGCAAAGCCAACCTGAATAGCTATTGGGATAGCGTCAAAGACCTTTATGAAGATCGCTTTCTTGCGACTGATCACGGTGATGACGAGTATCGCATTCGTAATTCCTATCCCGGGATTTGGAATGATGCGACCAAAAAATACGAAGGAAAGTATGATCAATCGCCGTCGTTCACGAGCACGGGCAAAGGGCCAAATCGAGACTGCCCGGCGGCTATCCTATCGACGACTGATCAGCGTACGGACATCGAGACCTATATGGATAACCTGACGGCGTACGGCAACACCAATTCGGCGAATGGCGCTGTATGGGGATGGCGCTTGCTTTCGCCTGGCGCGCCATTCGACAGTGAAATCGCGTATGATGACGATCAGTGGCAGAAAGCAGTGGTCATCATGACGGACGGTGAGAACTTCGTCGGTGACGAGAATACGCACTGGGACTCTAAAATGACTGCTTACGGCTATTCTATCGAAGAGCGTATGGGGCAAGGCGTTGACCGGCCGAGCCGCGGCGGCTTTGGCTTCGATAATGACCGGATGGCCGATCAGATCGACGAAAAGCTCCTGCGCATTTGTTATCGCATGAAGCAGGAAGGCATTCTTGTCTATACGATCGTCTTCGGCCTCAATGACACGAATACGGAAAAGGTCTTCAAGGCGTGCGCGACCGAACCGTCGGAGCCTTACTATTACAAGGCGCCGTCGGGTGATCAATTGGAAGATGCGTTCGGCAGTATCGCCGCCGATCTCGTGAACTTGCACATCAGTCAATAAGTCGCCCTGAGAGAAAAAGGCACGTAAAATGATCAAGAGCCCACTTACTCGTTTGCGCAGAAGCAAGGACGGATCCGCGGCGATTGAATTTGCTATCGTCGTCCCCGTTTTCCTAATGGTCATGTTCTCAACGTTTGAGGTCGGTTGGTTCTATTTCGTCAACTCAAGCGTCGATGCTGCGGCAATCAACATCGCGCGGGAAATCCGGACAGGCCAGGTGCGCGGGAATTCGTCATTCAGCGTCGAACGATTCTTGGATGATAAGGTTTGCCCTCGTCTTGAATATTTTGGAGATTGCGATCAGCGCCTTACGGCTGAAGTGAAGACTTACCCAAATTTCGCGGCGCTTGCAGCGGATCAAGACCCCATGCTCTGCCGCGACGATGATCCGGATGATGTCGATGATATCATTGTCGATCCGGGCGGCGAACAGGACATTGTCCGGATCAGGCTTTGCTTGATCTACGATACGCTTAATCCGGCGATCGGCGTTAATCTGGCCAGCAGCAACGGCCGGCGACGCATTATGTCGAGTTACATCATAAAAAATGAACCCTACGAGCGTAACAATAGAAACGGCTCGGGTGGAAGCTCGATTTAATATTGGAGTCTGGCGTTATGGGAACGCAAAATAAAAAGTGTTTACTCCGAAGATCGGCTGACGGATTGCGCCGTGATGCGTCCGGCATCGCCGCAACCGAATTCGCCATGTTATTGCCGGTCATGGTTCTCCTATTTTTCGGAATGCTGGAGACATCGGACGCGTTTACGGTGGACCGGCGCGTGTCGCAGGCCTCGAACGCGATTGTTGATTTGGTTGGACAGGCGGAGAAAACAACACCGGCGGAGATCGATAATATTTTCACCGGCGCCCAACGCATCCTGGAACCGAACGATATTTCAACACTTGATTTCAGACTGACGAGTGTCATTCGCTATCCAAGCGATCCGGATAAAACCGTTGTCCAATGGAGCAGAGACCATTCGGGCGGCGAGCCTTATGCGATTGGCAGCGAATTCGCCTTGGTTGACGATGAGGATATTCTTATTCCTGGAGTGTCAGTGCTTGTCGCGGAAGCGAGCTATGACTTCACGAGCGGTATCTCGAATCGAATTCTTGGTCAGCCGATCTCCTTCAACAAAACCACAAAGCGATGGCCGCGCCTTGTGAGCGAAGTATTGCTCTGCCCGAACAACGCGCCGGACTGCGACGCGGAGGGCAGTCTTGGAGAACATTCGAGCACAGTTAACAATTGATCGCGCGCCCAACCCTGCATTATTCTGGGCCCGCGTGATATCTCGAGTGTAGGCATGAACGATCCGGATCGCGCGGCGCGCGCGCGGCCGCTGCGCTTATTGCATTTTTTCCCTTCGTTTGCTTTTGGCGGACAACAGGTTCGGCTGGCGCTGTTGGCGAAGAGCCTCGGCGATGCGTATGCGCATCATATTATCTCTCTCGGCGCAGACATTAGCGCGGCGCATCTGATGGATGCGCAAGTTGACGCCCTGACCCCGCCGAAATCCTCGTTCGTCAGCGTCAGCGCCCTTACGGAACTGAAAGCGGCTATTCGCGAAAGTGATCCGGATATTGTCTGCACGTACAATTGGGGCTCGATTGAAGCGGTCATTGCGAACCGAATTGGGCCGAGGAAGCCGCATATTCATTTCGAAGATGGCTTCGGGCCGGATGAGAGCGTTGACCGACAGCTGGCGAAGAGGGCGGTCTTCCGTCGTCTGGCGCTCGGGCGGTCCATCGTCGTTACGCCATCGAAAACGCTTGAGCGGCTCGCCTTGGAGAAGTGGCGCCTTTCGCCGCAAAAGGTGCGCTATATCGCGAACGGCGTTTCCATTGAGCGTTTCAGTGTTCCGGCGCGTGTTTATGATCGGGGGAGTTTCGTCATTGGCTCGGTGGGCGCATTGCGGCCGGAGAAGAATTTTCGCCGGCTATTGCGAGCGGTGAAAGAGGTAAGCGAGGAGCTTGACATGCGCCTTAGTCTCGTCGGCGATGGTCCGGAGACGGATCTGTTGAAACAGGAAGCGGCGTCTTTAGGCCTCAACGTCGAAATGCCAGGCGCTACCTCCGAGCCGGAAACGGCCTACGCATCGTTTGATTTGTTTGTGATGTCGTCTGACACCGAACAGATGCCGCTGAGCTTAATCGAGGCGATGGCGGCGGGCCTGCCTGTTGTCGCGACGGATGTGGGCGATATTCGCCACATGGTTTCTGAAGAAAACAAGCGCTTCATTACCCCCCGCGAGGATGAGGGCGCCTTGTCGGCGTCAATCGCGGAGTTAGCGGCGGCGCCGGCTCTGCGTGCGCAACTCGGCCGCGCCAACGCAAAAAAAGCTGCAGATGACTATTCGCTCGAAAAAATGGCCGCGCAGTATGATGCCCTCTTCAGGTCGCTGAACGAATAAGACACGGTTAGGGTGCTAACGCCAAAAAAGCGTCAAACATCATTAGCGTCCAAAGCGCCTGAGAGAAGTCGCGTCGTCCTGTTTTTTGCGCAGCCGCCATTCGATCGACAGCTGCGTCATTAACGATTCCGCTTTGGCGCCAACGTGATGACGCCAGAAAGTCATTAAACAAGGCGCCGCCTGGCTCCAGCCACTGACGGATCGGCAAGCCGAACCCTTGTTTCGGGCGATAGAGAATTTCCTCATCAAGGCGCGCGCGGTTCGCCGCCTTCAAAATACGCTTTCCGGTGGTTTTGTGGTCCGGGCCTGGACCAAGTTTGGACGCAGGCGACAGCCCGTTCGCCCATTCCGCAAGCTTGTGATCAAGAAGCGGCGGACGTACTTCGAGGGAATTGGCCATGGACGTCCGATCGACCTTCGTCAGCATACGCCCCGGCAGCCAGGTGGCGAGATCCACATGTTGCGCCCACAGCAAAGGATCGTCAGGCGCGTCCGCCGCTGCTTCCTCAATTACGGTGACAGGATCGTATCCTTCCAGGCTGTCGATAAAGTCGGGCGTCAAAAACCCACGCACATGCTCCGGTAAATTGATCGCGGTTGCGCGGAAGTAGGCGCCGGCTCGGGTTTCGCCGAGCGCTTGCAACGTCGTCTTGAACCGCAAAGGCCGCGGCGCCCAATCGAGTTTGGGATAAGCGTCGCCAAGCGCTCCGAAGGTCCGCTTTCGGATACCGGCGGGGGCCAGCGATCGAGCGCGCTCCTCCGCGAGAAAGAACGGGTACCGGCGGTATCCGGCGAAGACTTCGTCGCCGCCATCGCCGGAAAGCGCGACCGTCACATGGCGTCGCGCGAGGCGGCAGACGGCGAATGTGGGCAGGGCGGAAGCGTCAGCGAACGGTTCGCCGAACGCGGCCGCGACTGCAGGAATATCCTGCGCGGCGTCGATGGTCGCCATTTCTTCGCGGTGATCGGTTTTGTATTGCGCAGCGACAGCGCGCGCGAAGCGGCGTTCATCGTGGCTCGCCTCATCAAAGCCTATTGCGCACGACATGATGGCGTTCGCATGTTGGGCCATCGACGCGACGATGGCGCTGCTGTCGACGCCGCCGGAGAGAAACGCGCCGAGCGGCACGTCCGATATCATCTGTAGGCGGACCGCTTCATCGAGGATATGAAGCAGTTCTTCGCTGGCGCCGTCAAAGTCGTTTGATTGTCCAGTTGTGAAAGCCGGGGCCCAATACCGCGAAAGCGCCGGATCATGACCTCGACGGACCGTCATCATTGCGCCTGGCGGCAGTTTCTTCACGCCCCGATAGATTGACTTGGGGTCAGGCACATACCCGAAATGAAAATAGTCCATCATCGCGCGGGGGCAGTGGCGCAACTCGATGAGACCGGACGCGGCGATTGCAGTGATTTCTGATGCGAATAATAAGAAGCCGTCCTTCGTCTCCGCGTAATAGAGCGGTCGCTCGCCAAGACGATCGCGGGCGAGGGTGAGCGTCTTCGTATGTGCATTCCACCAAGCGAACGCAAACATGGCGCGAAGGTCGCTGACGAATTCGGCGCCCATGCGGTCGAGGCCTTCGACTAGGACTTCAGTGTCGGAACGCGTCCGCAGCGCGGCGCCGCGCGCGGTCAATTCTTTGGCGAGCGCCTGAAAATTGTAAATCTCGCCGTTGAAAATTATGGTGCTGTTTCCGGAAGTGGAATGAAACGGCTGGTCGCCGCCCTCAATATCGATGATCGCGAGCCGACGATGGCCGAAGCCGATGCCTGGCGCTGTGAAAAAGCCTTCGCCGTCAGGGCCGCGATGGGCGAGCGCGTCGGTCATGCGTTGGAGTGCGCGGCGGTCGACGTCGCGCTCGCCTTTCAGGTCGAAGATGCCGGCGATCCCACACATGCGTCAGGCGTGAGACGTCCCGGCGCGAAAACGCATGCCGAGGGCGACGAGCGCCGTGAGGGCCGCCGCATAGAAGACCCATCCGACCATCAGATGGTCGTTAACTAGAGGGGAATTTTGACCGGATATCGCCGCGATCATAATGATAAGGGCGACACGGAAGATATTTGCTATCAATGCGATGCCGATCGCCGCGGCCAAGAATGTAAGGCGATGATCCCAGCGGGCATAGGCGTAATAGCTGAAGAGGCTCCCGGTTACGAGCGCTGCGAGCAGAAAGCGCAATCCCGAACAGCCTTCTGCAATATGAAACCGTCCGCTATTCGTGGCGATGACGAGGTCGTTGAGCGTCGCCGACAGACCGCCGATGTTGAGCAACGCCGTTGTGGCGAGCGCGGTTAGCCTTTGAAGAAAAGGGCTGAGGCTTTCGCCCGCCGGAACCATGAACAGCAAAAACAGGAGCGGAAACGCCCATAGGCGCGTAATGTGAAGTCCAAACCAGAAGGTGGCGCTTGCGATCAGTAGAAGGACAATCGCCACATGTTCGACCAGCTGTGCGTCCAGCGCGCGTCCGAGGCTGTAAAGCGCCGCCGCGCCGACGAGCAGCGGCAGAGCGGCGAGCCACAATGCAGGGCGCTCATTTTTGACGTCGTCACGCCGCCAGAGGATGAGTCCCAATGCAATCGGCGCTGCGAGCGCGCCATGACCGTATGCGGAGGAGGTGAACCACTGGTGCGCCATTGATTTGAGCCCCGGCTGGCACAGGAAGAAGATCCCCAATGCGCATACGAGATAAGCCGCGATGGCGGCCCGCCAGGAATAGTGCGGGGAGTGGCTGCGAAATGTGTCGATCAGCATCGATCGCCTCAAACTCATTAACCCTAACGCGGCCTCATCAGGCGCGATTCAGCCGCCCTTCAATCAGTGCATCAACTACGCCAGGCTCAGCAAGCGTCGAGGTGTCGCCGAGATTGGAGAAGTCATTTTCTCCGATTTTTCGCAAGATTCGGCGCATGATTTTGCCGGACCGCGTTTTCGGCAAGGCGTTTGTGAAGTGGATAAGATCGGGTTTTGCAATGGGGCCGATCTCCTGACGCACCCAATCGACCAAATCCGCGCGTAAGCCTTCCGAGCCTTCAACGCCGTCCATCGTCGTTACGTAGGCGTAAATCCCTTGCCCTTTAATGTCGTGCGGATATCCGACCACGGCCGCTTCGGCCACTTGGGGGTGGGCGACGAGCGCACTTTCAACTTCCGCCGTACCGAGACGATGGCCGGATACGTTAATCACATCGTCAACCCGGCCAGTGATCCAGTAGTATCCGTCCTCGTCGCGGCGCGCGCCGTCGCCAGTGAAATAGAGACCCGGATATGTCTTGAAATAGGTGTCGATAAACCGCTGATGATCGCCATAGACCGTGCGCATCTGACCCGGCCAGGAGTCAGTGATGACAAGATTGCCTGAGGCGGCGCCGGTCAGGAATTCACCATTGGCGTCGACGAGCGCCGGTTTGACGCCAGGCAGGGGTTTGGTGGCGGAGCCGGGCTTCAGGTCCGTGGCGCCGGGGATCGGCGATATAAGAACCCCGCCCGTTTCGGTTTGCCACCAGGTGTCGACCACCGGGCAACGGCCATCGCCGACGACGCCGTAATACCACTTCCATGCTTCCGGGTTGATGGGCTCGCCCACTGTGCCGAGAAGCCGAATAGAGGAGCGATCGGTCTTGGTGACGAAGCTGTTATCCTCGCGCATGAGCGCCCGGATCGCCGTCGGCGCCGTGTAGAAAATATTGACCTTGTGCTTGTCGACGACCTGCCAGAAGCGCGAATAATCCGGATAGGTGGGAATGCCTTCGAACATGAGCGTGACCGCGCCGTTCGCAAGCGGGCCATAGACGATATAGCTGTGGCCGGTGACCCACCCCACATCGGCCGTGCACCAATAAATCTCTCCAGGGCGATAGTCGAAGACCAGCTCATGGGTGTAGGCGGCGTAAACGAGATAGCCGCCTGTAGAGTGCAGGACGCCCTTCGGTTTGCCGGTTGAGCCGGACGTGTAGAGAATAAAGAGCGGGTCTTCTGCGTTCATTTCCTCCGCCGGGCATTCCGGCGAAACATCGTCGCGCGCCTCTGCGAACCAGAAGAGATCGCGGCCTGCTGTCATCGCCACGTCGGCGCCCGTGCGTTCAACCGTCAGAACGAGCCGCACGCCGCCGGTTTTCTCAAGCGCTTTATCGACGTTGGCTTTGAGCGGCACGGTCTTGCCGCCGCGAACGCCTTCATCGGCGGTGATGACGGCGACGGCGCCGCAGTCCTCGATACGGCTGCCGAGCGCGTCAGGCGAAAAGCCGCCGAAGACGACGGAGTGAACGGCCCCGATTCGCGCGCAGGCGAGCATTGCGTAAGCTGCCTCCGGGATCATGGGCATATAGATGACGACCCGGTCGCCGCGCTTGACCCCCCGCGCCTTCAAGAGATTCGCCATTCGGCAGGTTTCTTCAAAGGCCTCGGCGTAGGTGATCCTTTTATCTGTATCCGGATCATCGCCCTCCCAGATAATCGCCGTGTCACTGGCTTTCTCTGGCAAATGCCGGTCGAGGCAATTCACGCAGGCGTTTAGCGAACCGTCGCCAAACCATCGGATGTGCAAATCATCGGCGGCGTAAGAGACGTCTTTCACCGTTGTGAAGGGGCTCATCCAGTCGATGCGTTTTGCGACGTCGGCCCAGAACGCGTTCGGGTCTTTTTGCGCCCGCTCGTGAAGCGTCTGTTCCTGGGCGGCGTTCACGCTCGCTGTTTTGTCAAGTTCGTCGGAAACGGGAAACAGTTCATCCGTCGACATGGGGGACCTCCTCTCGTGCGCCGCATCCACAGCGCCGAATTCTGGCGGCACCTTAGGTTAAGGCGCGCGCCAGCGAAAGAAGGTGACGGATTTTACTGTTGCTCGGGCGTGTAATCGAACACGGAAAAGCAATTGATCGACCGTTTGCGAAGCATTTCGCAGGTCTCGCTTGCTTCCGATTCGGTGAGCGCTGTGAAGCGGGCGCGATAGAGCGATCCGCCGTCGGGTCCGGCCATCGGTTGCACGGCGCGCATGCGATCGACCAGTTCCCCGGCGATGGCCGCCGCTTCAAGTTCCTTCTGCGCCAAATCTTTTGTCGAATAAGCGCCGATCTGAACGCTCCATGCGAGGTCCGGCTCCACATCGCCTTGGCCGATAACCTCGTCGATTGGCGATAAGGCCGCGAGCCGTGTGCGTTCGAATTCATTGAGTTCGTCCGGCACTTCTGCGCCATTGGATGACGACGCCGAAATCAGCGCGCCAATCTCGTCGATATTGAAAGCGTCGGCTGTTGACGGGGGCGGCCCGAATTGCGCTGCCGCTGTAATGATTTCGCTCTTCAGCTCTTTATTTTGCGCAAGCGTCGGCGCCTTCATTTCCTGTTCTAGCTTGGCCATGAGCGTCGGCTTCATGCGCGGCGCTGGCCGCTCGCGATGCAGAGCGGCGATGAGCGCTGGTTTTCTCTTGATGGCGGAAAAGCCATCAGCCAGGATTTTTCGCATATGCGCGTCACGGGTGCGCCCGGAGCGTCCGCCGAGCACGATGCCGATCAGGTGCTGACCGTCGCGTTTGGCTGTCGTCGCGAGATTGTAGCCCGAGCGCCGCGTATATCCCGTCTTCAGACCGTCAGCGCCTTCGAAGCTGCGGACCAGCGCATTGTGGGTGCGGTAGGTGCGGCCGTTCCAGGTGAAGCGTTTTGTCGAAAAATGATGCCAATAATCCGGATGATCTTGCATCAGGCGCCGACCGAGCGTCGCCATGTCGCGCGCCGTGGTGACCTGTTTGCGGTTCGGCAGGCCCGATGCATTGCGGAAGGTCGTCCGGCGCATGCCGAGCTTGCGGGCTTTTTGCGTCATCTTTTGCGCAAAGCGCCATTCCGACCCTGAGATCGATTCCGCCACCACGACCGCCACGTCGTTCGCCGACTTGACGATGAGCGCGTCGATCGCCGTCCGCACAGTGATGGTGCTTCCCTTTTTGACACCCAGTTTCGACGGCGGTTGCCCGGCGGCTTGTGCGGACACTTTGAGTTTGCTGTCCATGGTCAGCCGGCCCGCCTCCAGCTCATCGAACAGGAGGTAAAGCGTCATCATTTTGGTTAACGATGCGGGGTAGCGGCGATGGTTGCTGTAGCGGTCGAAAAGAACGTCGCCGGAGTGAGCGTGAACCACATAGGCGGCGTATTTTGAGTTGGCGTGCGCGGCCGGGGCGAAAGCCGCCGCGGCGCATGCAATAGACGCAACAAATAGAAAAGAACGCAACACTCTATGCATAGCGCAAGCCTCGCTGATCTGTGCGCGCTTTGCAATATGCCTGACAGCGCCACCCCTGAAAATTGGCGCATGACAGCCTGCGGCAAAGATACGCCTACCTCAGGTCAGCAAACGCCGTGCCGTTCTCGACCGACCTGCGAATCATGACGGGAGAGGGTAAACGCTCCGTTAACCATGGTTAGTCAATCCTAACGACCTCGCTCACTATTACGAATGATCGATCAGGTGAGATCAAAAATTTTGTGCGGCGCACAAAAAATTGGTTGACACTGGCGGCGAGCCCATTATGTTGCATTGCACAAAGGCAGAAACGGGCCATTTTGGCGGGTTCTGCCATGCAGGAATTTCTGAGGAGGAAAATCATGGCTGCAAATGCGAAGAAAACAGAGTCGATGACGGAAGCTTTCGAGACAATGACCGCGGCGACGCCCGAATTTCTCAAAGAAGGCTATGAAAAAGCGGCTGAAAACATGAGTGCGTTCGTTGAGTTCCAGAAGTCCTCAATGGAAGCAGTGATGAATTCCGCAGGGTTGTTTGCGAAAGGCGTTGAAAAAGCCGCCACCGAGCACACTGCGTTCGTCAAAGAGAGCTTTGAAGACGGCGTCGCTGCTGCGAAAGCAACCGCAGGCTCCAAAAGCATTCAGGATGCTTTGTCGGTCCAGAACGACTATGTGCGCACCGCCGTTGAAAAGAACCTCGCACAGCTCAACAAGGCCGCCGATCACTGGATGAGCCTGACGAAGGAAGCCGCCCAGCCGGTGACCGAGCAATATGGCGAACTCGTTGAAAAAGTTCAGGCGTTTCGCCCGTAACCAATTGAATTAGTTGCGTAATCGTTGCGTACCCAAAAGGCCCGGGAGACCGGGCCTTTTTTTGTGTTCAAAATTGTCTTGGTTGATGGGTTTCCATCTTTTCAACCATAAACGGATACATATTTAATAGTGTCGAATGCGGCGCCGGAGCCGGCCATCCTGCCGGGATCGCCTCAAACATGATATGAAAGGTTCTATGTCTGACGAACAAGACAATGAACAGGGCCCAGCGGGACCCGGCGTCGATGTCGGCGTCGTCACCAAGCCGGAGCCGAAGACGAAGCGACCGTCGCTCTACAAAGTCATTTTGTTGAACGACGATTATACGCCGCAGGAATTTGTCGTCTGGCTGTTGCAGGCGATCTTTAAGAAGAGCCCGGAAGAGGCCGTGCAGGTGATGCTGCACGTGCACCAGAACGGCGTCGGTATTTGTGGGGTTTATACTTACGAAGTGGCGGAAACCAAGGTGGCGCAAGTGATGGAATTGTCGCGCCGCAACCAGCATCCGCTGCAATGTACAATGGAACGGGAGTAGTCAGTGGCGAGTTTTAGCCGGAATTTAGACGACGCTTTGCACCGCGCGATCAGCATCGCGACCGAACACGAACACGAGCTCGCGACGCTCGAGCATTTGCTGTTGGCGCTGACGGACGATCAGGACGCGGCCGCAGTGATGCGTGCGTGCAATGTGGACATCGATGATCTCAAAAAAGACCTATACGAATTTATCGAAAATAATCTCAGTAATCTGATCACCGACAGCGGCGAGCAGTCAAAGCCGACCACGAGTTTTCAACGCGTGATCCAGCGCGCCGTTATTCATGTTCAGTCTTCCGGGCGCGAAGAGGTCACCGGCGCGAATGTTCTCGTGGCGCTCTTTGCCGAGCGCGAATCGAACGCTGCGCATTTCCTTCAGAAGCAGGACATGACGCGTTTTGATGCGGTGAATTATATTTCTCATGGGCTCGCCAAACGCCCGGGCGAAGGATCCCAGCGCCCGCCGCGCGGCGCCGGCGAAGAAGCCGAGCCGGGCAAGCAAAATGAAGATGCGCTGTCGGCTTATTGCGTCGATCTCAACGACAAGGCGCGCCGCGGCAAAATTGATCCACTGATCGGCCGGGAAGCGGAGATCGAGCGCTCGATTCAGATCCTGTGCCGTCGGCGGAAGAACAATCCGTTGCTGGTGGGCGATCCCGGCGTCGGCAAGACCGCCATCGCCGAAGGCCTTGCGCGGAAGATTGTCGACGAAGATGTTCCCGCCGTTTTGAGCGAATCGACGATTTACGCACTCGATATGGGCGCGCTCCTCGCGGGCACGCGCTATCGCGGCGACTTTGAAGAGCGCATCAAGAGCGTTCTGAAGGAACTGGAAGAGCATGAAGACGCGATCCTGTTCATTGACGAAATCCACACCGTGATCGGCGCCGGCGCCACATCAGGCGGCGCCATGGACGCGTCTAACCTCTTGAAGCCGGCGCTGCAGTCCGGCGCCCTGCGTTGCATGGGATCGACGACGTATAAAGAATATCGCCAGCACTTCGAAAAAGATCGCGCCTTGGCGCGCCGCTTCCAGAAAATCGATGTGGTGGAGCCGAGCGTCGACGACACGGTGAAAATCCTGACAGGGCTGAAGCCTTATTTCGAGGAGCACCATCGCGTCGAGTATACGCCGGACGCCATCAAGTCCGCCGCTGACTTGTCGTCGAAATATATGACGGACCGTAAGCTTCCCGATAAGGCGATTGATGTGATTGACGAGGCGGGCGCCCGGCAAATGCTATTCCCGGAGGATCAGCGCGCGAAGGTCATCGATACGAGCCAGATCGAAGAAATCATCGCCAAGATGGCGCGCATTCCGCCGAAATCGGTTTCTAAGACGGATACGGAGCGGTTGCAGAAGCTCGGCGAAGATTTGCGGCGTGTCGTTTTCGGCCAGGACAATGCAATCGACCAGGTCGCCGCGGCGATCAAACTCTCGCGGGCGGGCTTGCGTGAACCGAACAAGCCGATCGGCAGCTATCTCTTCGCTGGTCCGACGGGCGTCGGCAAAACCGAAGTCGCAAAGCAGCTAGCGTTTGCGCTCGGTGTTGAACTGATTCGCTTTGATATGTCTGAATATATGGAGCGTCACACGGTTTCGCGTCTGATCGGCGCGCCCCCTGGCTATGTGGGCTTTGATCAGGGTGGCTTGTTGACGGACGCCATCGACCAGCAACCGCATTCGGTGTTGCTGCTTGACGAAATCGAGAAGGCGCATCCGGAGATTTTCAACATCCTCCTGCAGGTGATGGACAATGGTGCGCTCACCGACACCAACGGAAAGAAGATCGATTTCCGCAATGTCATTATCATTATGACAACGAACGCCGGGGCCGCGGATGCGGCGAAAAACGTCATCGGCTTCGCCGGTGGCAAGCATGCCGACGAGTCCGAGGAAGCGATCAAGCGGCTTTTCACGCCGGAGTTCCGCAACCGGCTCGACGCGACAATTCAGTTCGCCGGGCTTTCACCGGTGATCATCGACCGGATTGTCGAGAAGTTCGTGATGCAACTGGAAGTTCAGCTTGCGGATCGAAATGTGACGTTCGAGCTTTCCGACGAAGCGACGCGGTGGCTCGCCGAGCGCGGTTTCGATGAAGAAATGGGCGCGCGCCCGCTCGCCCGCGTCATTCAGGAATATATAAAGAAGCCGATTGCAGAAGAGATTCTGTTCGGCGGCCTGAAACATGGCGGGCTTGTGAAGGTGACGCTGTCCGAAGGCGATGAGGACAAGCTGGCGTTTGAATATATTCCGGACCCGGCGCCGCCGAGCGATGATGACGGAGATGAAGGCGGCGCGAATGTGCCTGTCCTGATCGAGAAGTCTTAGATCGCTTCTAAAATTCTCGGCCAAACAAACCCGTCAGTTGCAACCGCATGCTGACGGGTTTTTAATGTTCCCTTGGCGAGGCGCCTCGCGCATAATACGCGACGGCGAAGGAAAGGGGAGATTTCATGAAAAAACGACTTAAGGCCGCTTCTTGCGGCCTCGCTGCAATGGCGATGACTGTTACGGCGATCGGCGCAACGGCTTTGGCGCAAGAGGCGGTGACAAACGACGACACGCAAAGCGTGATCATGGTGCTCGACGGTTCCGGCAGCATGTGGGGACAGGTTGACGGCGCGCCGAAAATTGAAATCGCACGAGGCGTTATCGGCGATTTATTGAAGGATTGGGATTCGTCGATCCATCTGGGGCTCGTCGCTTACGGCCACCGTGAGAAGGGCGCCTGCGGCGATATCGAAACGCTGGCTGACGTTGGTCCGGTCGATGCTGACGCGCTGATGACGAAGGTCAATGCGATAAATCCGGTGGGCAAAACGCCGATCTCCGCGTCCGTGCGCCAGGCCGCGGAAGCATTGAAGTACACGGAAGAAAAAGCGACCGTCATATTGATCAGCGACGGCCTTGAGACCTGCGACGCCGACCCATGCGCGCTTGCCACAGAGTTGGAGAATAAGGGGATCGATTTCACCGCCCATGTGGTCGGTTTTGATCTGGCGGAAGAAGATCAGGCGCGCCTTTCCTGTCTCGCTGAGAATACCGGCGGACAGTTCATCAGCGCAAACAGCGCCAACGATCTGACAACAGCAATGACGCAGACTGTGGCGACCGTGAAGGAAGCGAGCGTGCAGCAACCTGCGCCGGTCGCGCCGCCGCCGGAAGAGCCCGCGTCCAGCGAAGCGCAAGGGGTGCGGCTCAGCGCCAAGCTTTGCGAAGCCTGCGAGGTGAAAACCGACGATCTCTATTGGCGCGTCCTCGGCGCAAAGCAAGACATTGCGGGTAAGCGCGAAAAGATTGAGGCGACAGGAAAGCCGTCGCCCTTCATTGAGTTAGCCCCCGGTGATTACGTCGCCTCGGTTAAATTCGGAATCATTGAAAAGGAAACGCCGTTTTCTGTCGCGGCCGACCGGACAACGGATGTGGTCATCAATCTCGATACCGGCGCGCTGCAAGTGGACGCGATCCCTGCGGAAGGCGGCGAGGTGCTGGACGATAAAATGTACTATCGCGTTTTCAGCGCCAAAAAGGACCTCGAAGGCGACCGCAAGCGCGTTGCAGCCTCCGGAAAACCGGATGCGTTATTCTATGTGCCGGCAGGCGACTATGTGGTGCGCGCTCAGCATGGCAAAGCCGAGGTAGACGCGCCGGTGAGCGTGACGGCGGGCGAGTTGACCGAACATCGCTTCACGATGGATGTGGGCTATTTGCGGCTGAGCGCCGCCATGAGTGAAACGAGCGATCCGCTCCAGGACGATCTCTACTACAAGGTTCTCGAAGCGAAGCAGAACCTTGAGGGCGAACGCAAAGACATCGACGCCTCAGGCAAAGCCGATCCGCTGTTCCGGCTTCCCGCAGGTTCGTATGTGATCATGACGCGCCACGGAAAGGCCGTGACCGAAACCCCGGTCGAGGTTATCGCGGGCGAACTTGTTGAGGCGAAGATCACGCAAAACTCCGGCCGGATAAAGTGGTCGGCGCAAATGGAAAGCGATGGCTCGGCGATTGAGAAGGGGCTCTATTGGCGCGTCTTTGTCGATGAAGAAACGCTTGATGGATCGAGGAAGCAGATCGACGCCTCCGGCGCCGCAGAGCCGGTCTTCACGCTGCCACAAGGCGCCTACGTGGTCTCGGCGAAATTCAACGACGTCACGGTAGAGAGAAAATTCAACGTCGCGTCGGGCGACGAGAAAACCATGGACATCGTCTTTAAAAATTGACGCGCAGGGCAGATACGGTCCGGTGATCAACAATAAAAAAACGGCCGCTGCCATGGGGGGAGATGCAGCGGCCGTTTCTCTTTTTCGCGCCTGACGTCAAGGGTGGGGGAGGGAAACGTCAGGGCGCAAAAACACGACGTAAGAATTACGGCCGGGCTGTTAACTTAGATCAGCCGCGCTCCACAATTTCGAGAATTGTTCGCAATGGATCAGGATCGACGAGTAAGCATCGAGGTCCGTTCCTGTTGGGATTTCATAGACTTGGCCGCCTTTGTTGCTTTCCAGCGGTGAGATCAGAAGGGCGCCCTGAGTGGCGTTTTTGCCGGTGGTGTCGGCCGCCGCCTGAGGCGACAGGAAGATCTTCAGGTCCGGCGCGTTGCGCGTTTTGAAGTCGTCGCTCAGCTTGACAAAACGGTTACCGTCAGAGTCTTCCACGATGCTCCAGTCGCCGCTGGATTTAAAGGTTTTCTTGGTCCAGACGCCCTCATGGAGGACTGTCTCAGCGCTTGCCTCGAGGGCCGCAGCCGGCGCTGTTACGATTGCGTTGATTGACATGACGCTCAGCGTAATCGCCGCCAAAGCGCTCAAGGTTCTTCTAAGTTTATTCATGGCCCGCTCTCCTGTTTTGCTATCCGGCCGTGCGGCGCGGTTCGTTGATAACGAGGGAGATAAAAGTCCCGCTATTCACAAGCAAAACACGAGAGCGCGACTGGGATCACTGACGCGTGAGCGGTTCGCGCTGTCTAAATTCGTGCAGGCTAAATATGCGCCGCGATTTTCTTGGCCAACGCTTCCAGGTGCGCTGTATCGGCCGGTCCGTCGCCGGCGTGGGCGCCGAGCCGCGCGCCTTCATAGATCGGGATGATGTGGAAATGGATATGGAAAACGGTTTGCCCTGCCGGGGCGCCGTTGAATTGAACAATCCGCAACCCGTCCGGCGACAGCGCTTTTTCTACGGCGCGGGCCGTTCGTTGAGTCTCAACGATCAGCGCAGCCAAGTCCGAGGCTTGAATATCCAGAAAATTTACCGCCTCCGCTTTTTTCGGGATAACGAGACAGTGACCGTCGCTTTGCGGAAACAGGTCCATGAACGCCAGGACATCGTCAGTCTCAAAGATCTTTGTCGCTGGCATGTCGCCGCGAATGATTTTAGCGAAAATATTATCGGGCGCGTATTGTTCGTTCAGGGACATTCTCTCGCTCACTCGTTGGTGGTCGCATCAAAAGACCTATCTGCTTCCTCAAGCAGCAATCGGGCGCGATAAGCCTGCTCTTCCGGCACCGCGATCCTGACGCCGCCCCCGGCGACCGGCAACATGGCACCCATCTCTGCATCCAGTAAGACGGCGTCAATATCAGCGGCCTGGAGATAGCTGACGATCACGCGGGCTCTGACCAAATTGTGCGTTCGCTCAAGTATTTTCATTTTTCCCCTTCTTGAACGGTGTATACTGACTGAGAACGTCGATTTCAGCCTCGCCGTGAACGCGTTCATTTTCAAGATATCTGTCAATCGCGTCCCGGAAGGACGGGTCTCTGATCCAATGGGCCGAATGGGTGCGCACAGGCTCGTAGCCGCGGGCGATCTTGTGTTCTCCTTGCGCGCCCGCCTCCACGCGGCTCAGCCCTTCCGCGATTGCGAAGTCCACCGCTTGATGATAGCAGACTTCGAAATGCAGGAACGGGTGGTGTTCGGTGCAGCCCCAATAGCGGCCATAGAGGGCGTCGCCGCCGATGAAATTCAGCGCGCCAGCCACCGGCATGCCGTTTCGCTCCGCTGCGATAAAAAGGAGATCGTCGCGCATGGTCTCGGCGATCTCCGAGAAAAATGATCGTGTGAGATAGGGCTGCCCCCACTTGCGTGCGCCCGTGTCCTGATAAAACCGCCAAAAGGCGTCCCAATGCCGCTCGGTGATCGCGTCGCCGCGCAAACGCTGGATCACGAGCCCGGCGGCGAGGGCGTCGCGCCGCTCGCGTTTGACAGCTTTTCGTTTGCGCGACGACAGGGCGGCGAGAAAATCATCGAAGGTCTCATAGCCGCGATTGCGCCAGTGAAATTGCGTACCCGTGCGCGCCATATAAAGCGGCTGTTCAAAGAGCGGCGCCTCGTCGGGGTCGATGAAATTTGCGTGGAGCGAGGAGACGCCGAGCTGATCGGCGATCTGCGCGATCGCAGCGGCGAGCGTGCGTTTGGTGGCCGTGTCTTTGGCGAGCAGCCGTGGGCCGGGCACGGGCGTAAATGGCGCCGCGCAGACGAGCTTTGGATAGTAGCGCCCGCCAGCGCGTTCATAAGCGTCCGCCCAATGATGATCGAATACATATTCGCCCTGGCTGTGGCTTTTCACATAGAGCGGCGCCGCGGCGACAATTGCGCCCTGATGCTCCAGAACAATATGCATCGGCGCCCAGCCGGTCTCCGGGGCGACGGACCCGGATCGTTCCAGCGCGTCCAGAAACGCATAGGAGACAAAGGGGTTGTAGGCGCATGCGCATTCTTTCAGCAGCCGATCCCATTGTTCGCCGCCAATGTCGCCGATGCTGGAGACAGTGCGCGCCGTAATCGTCTCTGCGCCGTCCGCCACTAGGAAACCTCAAACACGCCGTCAACTTCAACCGCTGCGCCCAACGGGAGCGATGGCGCGCCGACAGCCGCGCGCGCATGTTTGCCGGCGTCGCCAAAAACCGCGACCATCAAATCCGAGGCGCCGTTGATCACGCGCGGATGGTCCGTGAAATCGGGCGTGCAGTTGACGAACCCGCCAAGTTTCACGACGCGTTTCACGCGGTCGAGATCGCCGTCGCAGGCGGCTTTCAATTGCGCGAGGAGATTGACGGCGCACATATGCGCCGCCTGCTGACCGTCTTCGATATTCATATCGTCGCCGAGTTTGCCTTTTATGAGCCCGGTCGGCGCCAACGAGACCTGCCCGGAGATGAAGACGCTCGACCCGGTGCGGACATAGGGCACATAATTGGCGACTGGAGCGGGCGCGTCGGGAAGGATGATTTCAAGTTCGGCGAGGCGGGTTGCGATGCGAGACATGCGGCGGGTTCCCTTTTTCTGTTCCCAATCTAGCGGTTACCCGCGCGGAGCGAAACGTTTAGGAGTCGATATGGCGTCGCAGTTTGCGATTGGCGCTTGAATTTTTCAGCGTCCGCCCCGCCGCGATCGCCTCATCGCCAAACTTGGCGCGGATCGCGTCTATCGCTTTTTCCTGCTGGGCGAATGTATCTTCCTGGGTCTCGAAAAGTACCGTTTGCGGGGCGCCGTCTTCCGGCGCGAGGTCCGAAAAGCCGACGCCGATCAGGCGAAAAGCGTCGCCGCCGGCGCTGGCCGCCAGCATTGGTTTTGCCGCCCGAAACGCGGTGCGCGCAAGGTTGCTGTGCCGTTCCAAAGTGTCTCGCCGGGTGAGGGTTTTGAAATTTGCTGTCTTCAGTTTCAACGTCACGACCCGGCCGGTCAGATGCTTGGCTTTCATGCGCGCGGAGACTTTCTCGCAGAGGTTCCACAAGCGATCCTCAAGCCAGCTCAAATCCGAGACGTCTTCGTTGAAGGTTGTTTCGCTGGACACGCTTTTCGTTTCCCGGTGCGGCTTTACACGTCGGGCGTCGAGACCGCGCGACAATCGAAAGAGCCGCAAGCCCATTTCGCCGTAACGTTTGGCGAGCGTCGCTTCGTCCATCGTCTGAATTTGCCCAATCATCGTCAGCCCATCACGCGACAGGGTCTGCGAGAAGGACTTGCCGACGCCCCAGATCAGGCTGATTGGCTGCTCGGCCAGAAACGACACTGTTTCCTCTTCGCCGATCACAAAGAACCCGTTGGGCTTGTCAAAATCGGAGGCGACTTTTGCAAGAAATTTGTTGTGGCTAAGGCCGACGGAGACCGTCACCCCGACTTCCTTGGCGATTTGCGCTTGCAGCCGCGAGAGCGCAATCGCCGGTTTGACGCCATGTAGGCGCTCTGTACCCGTCATATCGAGAAACGCTTCGTCAATTGAAAGCGGCTCAACAAGCGGCGTGAGGCTCTCCATCATTGCGCGGATCTCACGCCCGGCGGCGGCGTATTTCGCCATATCGGGTTTGATCACCACCGCATCGGGGCAGGCTTTGAGCGCCTTGAACATCGGCATCGCTGATCGCACGCCGTAAGTGCGCGCCACATAACACGCGGTCGAGACGACGCCGCGTTTACCCCCGCCGATGATCACCGGCGCGTCGTTGAGGCTTGGATCGTCGCGTTTTTCGATGGCGGCGTAAAAGGCGTCGCAATCAATGTGCGCGATCGTCAGCGTTTCGAGCCCGCGATGGCGGATGATTCGGGCCGAACCACATATGGCGCAAGCGCCAGCGGCGCCGGGTTCTGCGCTGAAGCAGTCGCGGCAAAATGCTGATAATGTCCCATTTTCAGACACTTATGAAAAATTTCCTGTAAAATTCGTCATAAATTGCGGTCGCCGCTTTCAGCATAAACTATCGATTAATACCTTTGGGCCGATATGGTTGGCGTGGTTTACGCATAGCGGAACGTTGGCGGAAACGAAGGCCTTTTATGTCAGCAATGGAAAAGATCGATTTCATGGCGGCGTCCAAAACAGTCCTGATTGTTGAGGATAACGATCTTAACATGAAGCTGTTCCATGATCTCCTGGAGGCCCATGGCTACGAGACCTTGCAGGCGCGAACGGGCCCCGAGGCGATTTTGTTGGCCCGCAAACATGTCCCAGATCTTATTTTAATGGATATTCAGCTCCCCGAGGTTTCCGGGCTTCAGGTAACCGCGGAAATCAAGGAAGACCCGAAAATGGCGGATATTCCCGTCATCGCCGTCACCGCTTTTGCGATGAAAGGCGACGAAGACCGGATTCGCGCGGGCGGTTGCGAAGATTATATCGCAAAACCTATCTCGGTGACCGGTTTTCTTGAGAAAGTAAAAAGGTATTTGGATTAAATTCGACGCGAGTACCGTTTTCCAAAGCCTAGGGAGCGAAAATGACGGCGCGCGTATTGGTCGTCGACGACCTGGAACCAAACGTTAAGCTTTTGGAAGCGAAGCTTCGCGCCGAGTATTTCGACGTGTTGACGGCGCTCTCCGGACAAGAAGCTGTTGAGAAAGCGCGGGCGGAAAAGCCCGACATCATTCTTCTCGACGTTATGATGCCGGGAATGGACGGGTTTGAAGCCTGCCGCATCCTGAAATCCGATCAGGAAACCGCACATATCCCTGTTGTGATGGTTACCGCGCTTGATCAGCAAGCGGATCGCGTGGCGGGTCTCAGCGCCGGCGCAGACGATTTCTTAACCAAGCCCGTTGAGGACGTGGCGCTGTTTGCACGCGTGCGGGGTTTGTCGCGCTTGAAGATGATGACGGACGAATTGCGGATGCGCTACGCGACCGGCAAAGGTCTTGGCGTTGTCGATAAGATCGACATTACGCTCGATGAGTCCATTCTGGAAGAAGCGCGCATCTTTATCATCGATGACCACGGCGAGCAGGTCGAAAAGGTCAAAGCCGCACTCGGCGACAATTATCAGATATCATCGGAGACCGACCCCGAGGTGGCGCTCGGGCGCGTGAAGACTGGGGAATTCGATCTCGTCATCATTAATATGTCAATCGACGCCATGGACCCGTTACGGCTGTGCTCGTCGATGCGGTCCTTTGAGGAAACACGCATGACGCCGCTTCTCGGCATTGTGCGTCAGGGTGATACGCGTAAACTCGTCCGTGCGCTGGATATCGGCGTCAACGATTATCTGACGCGGCCGGTTGAAAAGAACGAACTGATCGCACGCGTCTCAACGCAAATCCGCCGCAAGCGCTATATCGACCAGTTGCGCTCATCCTTCCAGGCCAGCCTTGAAATGGCAGTGACCGATCAGCTCACAGGCCTTTATAATCGCCGCTATCTGGCGAGCCATTTGTCGGCGATGTTTGACCGCGCGTTCTGGACGGGGCGGCCATTATCAATCCTCATCATGGACCTCGACCACTTCAAGTCCATCAACGACACACACGGCCATGACGCCGGCGACCGCGTCTTGCAGGAATTCGCTGAGCGAATAAAAGCGTCAGTGCGTGGTATCGATCTCGCGTGCCGATATGGCGGTGAGGAATTCCTCGTGGCGATGCCGGACACGGACAAAAGGTTTGCGAGCCTCGTGGCGGAACGCTTGCGTCAGGAAGTGGAGGCTCAGGAGGTCGAGCTGAACGGCGGCCGGGATATCCTGAAAGTGACGGTGTCGATCGGCATCGCCTGTTCTGAAGACGGGCCGAAGGACGACACCGCGCAGAAACTTATCAAGCGCGCCGACGAAGCCCTCTATGAGGCGAAAAAGAGCGGGCGCAATAAGGTGATCCAGAGCGCCGCATAATAAAAATGCCGCCCGGTCGGGGCGGCATCCGTCGATCAATCTTGGCGATAAGCCTACTTGATCTTGCCTTCTTTGAATTCCACGTGCTTGCGCGCAACTGGGTCGTACTTTTTCAGGACGAGCTTTTCGGTCATCGTGCGCGTGTTCTTTTTTGTGACGTAGAAATATCCAGTGTCCGCTGTGGAGTTCAGGCGGATCTTAACGGTCGTCGGCTTCGCCATGGCGCTGCTCCTGTCGGGTCGCGCCGTCAGGCGGCGCGGGGTTGTTTCGAGCGGCGGACCATACACGGGCCCATTCCCAAGTCAAGCAGTCCTCAGGGCGGCGCTCAAGGCGTCTCGGCGTGCCGCCGTCGCAGGAGGAACGCCAGGAGCGCAATGAAAAATCCGCCTAGCGTATAGGCGAGGGCGTTCGGGCCGTAGAGGTCCATCATGGGCCCAGTCGCCGCGGGGCCAATGAGGGCGCCCGCCTGATAGGCGAAGGCCATGCCGGCGTTCGCGGCGGCCAGTTCCTGGCCCTTAAAGCGCGCGCCGATAAAGGTGAGGGCGCAGGTGTTGAGCCCGACAATCGCGCCGCCCCAGAAGACGAGCAGCGTATAGAGGCTGACTTCGCTCTGCGCCGCCAACGGCAGGGCGAAGGCGCCTGCAACGCCGACGCTCGCGCATACGAAAAAGATTGTCATGGGCCGGAACTGATCGATCGCGCGGCCAATAAGATATTGAAAGGCGATGGGTCCGAGCGCGTAGGCGAAAACAATTCTGCCTGCGGTCTCCTGCGCCATGCCGAGCCGGATGCCGTAAACAGGCGCAAGGCCCATCATCACACCCTCAGCGGCGGCGAAAATGCCGACGGCGACAAAGATCGCCGGTGCAAGGCGGGCCATCGCCGTAAGCGAGGCCGATTGTTCATTAGGGTCAAAGGGCGGCGCCGGCGCCATCAGGATCGGCGGCGCCGCGGCGAGAAGGAAAGCGACGCCCGCTAAGAACGGCGCAACGCCAGCATACCCCGTCACCTCCAGCGCGATGGGGCCAGCCGCGAACCCCGCGGCGAGTGCGGTCGCATAAATACCGATCACGGAGCCGCGCTTTTCGGGCGGCGCCACCAGATTGATCCAGACTTCGCTCGCCACGAACAAAGCGACGCCGCCGAGCCCGAAACACAAACGCACCACGAACCAAAGCCATAACGTGTCCTTCGCCAGGAACGCCGTCGCGTAGCCGAGATAGATGACGGCGAACGCGGCCACCATCAGCGGACGGATGCCGAAGCGTCCGATCAGCTTCGGCAAGAACGGTGTAATGAGGAGTGCAAAGAACGCGGTGGCCGCAGTGTTGAGCCCGATAAAGCTGTTACTTGCGCCGTACCCTTCCAGGAGAACGGCGAAGAAGGGCAGGCTATGGCCAAGACTGGCCCCGAAGATTGCGATCGAGGCGATGGCGGCGATGAGCCCGCGGCGGCGGTCTTTTTCCGACAGGGCTTGATCGACCGCGCTCTCCATCGCGGAAGCGTCAAACGTCCGCTTGCGGATCGGCGTCCGGACCGGCGAACCCGTGCATACGGTTCGCCCATTGCAGGCCAACCATGGCGCCCTTCATCAGCGGCAACAGCCAGAAGGTCGCGAGCGCCATCGCCGGCGCCCAGATCGCGAATTGTAGCGACAAAGGCGGATCGAAAATCTGTTTTATGGCGAGCGCCAGCGGAATCATCACATGGCCGACAATCATGATCGTCAGATAGGGCGGCGCGTCGTCGGCGCGGTGACCGGAAAGATCAAGGGCGCAATGGCCGCAAGCCGCACGCGTCTTCGTATAGCCGTCGAACAATGCGCCGCGCCCGCACTCAGGGCACCGCTTGCGCAAACCGCGCCCCATGGCGGAAAGCCACGACCGGCGGTCAGCGGGAGCGCCGCCGTAGACGATTGGGTCGCGTGATTTATCCATTGATGAAAGATACTTTCAACTTTGGCTGCAACGGGCAATCGAACAGTTCGCCGCGCGGTTTAAGATCGCATGTTTAACGCAGGGCTTCTCTCTCGATACGGATAGAGTGAGTTGCTCATCCGCTCTACTTAAAAACCACCTTCGCAATCTCATAGCTGCGGGCGCCGCCGGGAGCGGCGACTTCGACGCTGTCGCCTTCTTCCTTGCCGATGAGGGCGCGGGCGATGGGCGAGGAAATAGAGATGCGGCCCTGTTTCACGTCGGCTTCGTAATCGCCGACGATCTGCCAGGATTTTTCTTCTTCGGTGTCTTCGTCGATCAGGTTGACGGTGGCGCCGAACTTCACGGCGGCGCCGTCAAGTTTGGCCACGTCGATGACTTCGGCGCGGGTATATTTGTCCTCCAGCTCGAGAATCTGGCCCTCGATCCAGCCCTGACGCTCTTTGGCGGCGTGATATTCGGCGTTTTCGGAGAGGTCGCCATGGGCGCGCGCTTCAGCGATCGCCTGAATCACGGCCGGGCGCTCATCATGTTTCAGATGCCTGATTTCTTCTTCGAGCCGTTGATATCCGGCTTGCGTCATCGGAACCTTTTCCATGTCCCGTCCTTTCGTTTCAAAAAAAGCAAAAAAGAATGGCGGGCGCCGCAGCTGCTCGCGCGTCGCCTCACACTCTCTCTCGGTCAGCCAAAATAGGACTGGAGGGGGGCGACTTCAAGAGCCCCCGCGCGCATCGCCTCGATCGCCCTGACCGTGGAGCGCGCGCCTGTAGCCGTTGTAATACAAGGGATTTTCTGGGCGAGGGCGGTGGTCCGGATGGAGCGGGAGTCCTTAACGGACTGGGCGCCTTCGGTTGTGTTGAAGATCATTTGCACCTCGCCGTTTTTGAGTGCGTCGACCACGTGGGGGCGGCCCTCCAGCACTTTGTTGATCCGGGTCACGTCGAGGCCCTGGGATTTCAGGAAGGCGGCGGTGCCGGCGGTGGCGATGATTGTGAAGCCCATGGCGAGGAGCTTGCGGGCGGCGTTCACCATCAGCGGCTTGTCGTTGTCTTTCAGTGAAATGAAGACGCAGCCTTCCAGCGGGATTTTAACCCCGGCGCCGAGAAGGCTTTTTGCGCGGGCGCGGTCGAAATCCTGATCGAGGCCCATCACCTCGCCGGTGGAGCGCATTTCCGGGCCGAGCACCGTGTCAACGCCGGGGAAGCGGGCGAAGGGGAAGACAACTTCTTTAACGGCAGTGTGCGGGGGCGTGTTCGTCGGCAGGGTCATGGATGCGAGTTTTTCGCCGGCCATCACCTTGGCGCCGATGCGGGCGATGGGCGCGCCGATCGATTTCGCAACGAACGGCGCCGATCGAGAGGCGCGTGGGTTTACCTCCAGCACAAAGATATCATCGTCTTTGATTGCATACTGAACATTCATCAGCCCGACGACGCCGAGCGCCATGGCGAGGCGTTTGGTTTGCGCTTCCAGCTCCTTCACTGTCGCTTCGGGGAGCGTGTAGGGCGGCAGGGAGCAGGCGCTGTCGCCGGAATGGACGCCGGCCTCTTCAATATGTTCCATGACGCCGGCGATGTAGACATCCTGCCCGTCACAAATGGCGTCCACGTCCACTTCCACGGCGTTCTCAAGATATTTGTCGAGGAGCAGCGGCTGCTTCTCGTTGATCTCGATTTCCGCCGTATCGAGATAAGCCCGGAGAGCGGAATCGTTCTGGACGATTTCCATGGCGCGTCCGCCAAGAACATAGGAAGGCCGCGTAACCAGCGGATAACCCACAGCATTCGCCATCTGGGGCGCCGCTTCACGTGAAGGCGAGGTGGCGTTCGGCGGCTGACGCAGATCAAGCTCGTTAATTAATTTCTTGAAGCGCTCGCGGTCTTCCGCGAGGTCAATTGCGTCGTAAGGCGTTCCGAGGATCGGCACGCCTTCAGCGTCAAGCGTTTCGGCGAGCTTAAGCGGCGTCTGCCCGCCATATTGCACGATGACGCCGAGCAGTGTTCCCGCGCTTTGTTCCTTGGCGATGATCTCAAGCACATCTTCAGCGGTGAGCGGCTCGAAATAGAGACGGTCGGATGTATCGTAATCCGTTGAAACGGTTTCCGGGTTGCAGTTCACCATGACGCTCTCAACGCCGATATCAGCGAGCGCGAACGCGGCGTGGCAACAGCAATAGTCAAACTCAATCCCCTGGCCGATGCGGTTCGGGCCGCCGCCGAGGATGATCACCTTTTTCCGGTCGGAGACCCCAGCCTCGCAGCTCGCCTCAACAGCGCCCGGTTCGTAGGCGGAATACATGTACGGGGTGATCGCCGTGAACTCCGCCGCGCAGGTGTCGATGCGCTTGTAGATCGGGTGGACGTTTAACCCGCGACGATGCGCGCGAACGGCTTTCTCATCGCCGCCGCAGAGCGCCGCCAGCCGCTTGTCAGAAAAACCGACCGACTTCAGGCGGGTCAGCGCCGCCGCGTTGCTCGGAAGGCCCTGGGTCTCAACCTCTTTTTCAAGCGTCACTATTTCGAGCATTTGCTCTAGAAACCACGGGTCATATTGGGTGATGGCGTGGACCTGTTCGATCGGTAAGCCATGGCGGAGCGCCTGCGCTGCGATGCGCAATCGGTCGGGGCGCGGCGCGGCGAGGGCCGCACGGAAGGCGTCGGCGTCGTCGCCGCGGCCGAGCCCGTCAATCTCAATCGGATCAAGGCCTGACAGTCCCGTCTCAAGGGAACGCAACGCTTTTTGCAGCGACTCTTTAAAGTTACGCCCGATCGCCATCGCTTCGCCCACGGATTTCATGGCGGTCGTCAGGGTTGGCTCGGCGCCCGGGAACTTCTCGAAAGTGAAGCGCGGGATTTTCGTGACCACATAATCGATTGTCGGCTCGAACGACGCCGGCGTCGCTTTGGTGATATCGTTGTCAAGCTCGTCGAGCGTGTAACCGACAGCGAGCTTGGCGGCGATGCGCGCAATGGGAAATCCGGTGGCTTTCGAGGCGAGGGCGGACGAGCGCGACACGCGCGGGTTCATCTCGATGACGACAAGACGCCCGTCATCTGGATTAACGGCAAATTGAACATTCGATCCGCCGGTCTCAACCCCGATTTCGCGCATGACCGCGATCGAGGCGTTGCGCATGATCTGATATTCCTTGTCAGTGAGGGTCAGCGCCGGGGCCACGGTGATTGAATCGCCTGTGTGCACGCCCATCGGGTCCACATTCTCGATCGCGCAAATGATGATGCAATTGTCCGCCTTGTCGCGAACGACCTCCATTTCGAATTCTTTCCACCCGAGCAGGCTTTCGTCGATCAAGACCTGGCCCACGGGCGACGCGTCGATCCCTGAACGGATGATCGCTTCGAATTCCTGGCGATTGTAGGCGACGCCGCCGCCGGTGCCGCCGAGGGTGAAGGCCGGCCGGATGATGGCCGGCAGGCCGATTGTATCCAGCGCCTGCATAGCGTTGGCGACCCCTTGCGCGCGGTCATAGCCGACGATCTCGCCTGCGTCATTCGTGATCGCCGGCGAGGAAGCAATGGTCGCCCGCGGATTTTCTAGGCCGATCGTGTCCATCGCCGCCCGGAACTTCTCACGGTCTTCCGCTTTCTCGATGACGTCGGCGCGCGCGCCGATCATCTCAACGCCATGCTTTTCGAGAACGCCGCGTTTTTCCAATTCAAGCGCGCAATTGAGTGCGGTTTGCCCGCCCATGGTCGGCAACAGCGCGTCCGGCTTTTCGCGCGCGATCACGCGCTCCACAAATTCCGGCGTAATCGGCTCAACATAGGTGGCGTCCGCCAGGCCCGGGTCAGTCATGATCGTCGCCGGGTTGGAATTGACGAGAATGACCCGGAAGCCCTCTTCCTTGAGCGCTTTCACCGCCTGGACGCCCGAATAGTCAAACTCGCAAGCCTGCCCGATGATAATTGGCCCGGCGCCGATGATGAGGATGGAACGAAGGTCGTCGCGTTTAGGCATTACGAAGGCTCGCGCAAAAAAGGGGCGCGGCGTTTGAGGCGCAGCGCCTATCGGTCAATTAAAAATGTCTGGCTAAAGGCGTTAACTAGGGGAAGTTGCGCGGCGGTGCAAAGGGTTTTGCGGGAGGGCGAGAGGGATATTGACATGACACCAAAAGGTTTCTTATGAAGAGACACCCTTTGGTTACATAAAGGCGGCCTAGATGACCCCAGATCCGCAACCCGTCTTCCGAGCCCTGGCTGACCCGACGCGGCGCGCCATTCTCGAAATGCTCGCCGAGACCCCGAAAGCGGTGAACGCTATTGTCGACGCGTTCGAGGTGACGCGCCCGGCGGTGGCGAAACATTTGAAGATCCTGGAAGAGAGCGGGCTTATCCGTGTTGAGGCGATGGGCCGTGAGCGGATTAATCACCTGAACCCGCGCGCCATGGCGTCGGCGCGCGCCTGGATGGGCGCATTCGACCGGTTCTGGGACGAAAAACTCGATTCCTTAAAACGCGAAGTGGAGAAAGGCGATGGCTGATCTGACAATTGTCAAAACCCTGTTCCTGAAAGCGCCGCCCGCGCATGTCTGGAAATTCTTGACTGATAAAAAGAAGTTGGCGCTCTGGTTCTACGAGGCGGCTGAAAGCCTGGATGCCGTCGGTCCGTACAAGCTCTTGACGAACTCACTCGGCAAGGAAGGCGAAAAGATTTGCTGGGGCGAGGTGTTGGAAAGCGAACCGCCGACGCGGCTCGTCCACACCTTTACCCATGACTTTCTGAAAGAGACCGAAACAATCTGCACCTGGACGCTTGCTGAAGCGGATGGCGGAACGATTCTGACGCTGGAACATAGCGGCTTCGCCGACGTCCCCGAAGGCGCGTTCGACCTGGCGGCCGATCACGACAAGGGCTGGGACGAACATTTTATCCGCTTGCGGCGCATTACGCTTTAGGCGGAGCGCTCTTTGAGAGGTTAAGCCGCGCTTTCGTCCAACTGTACGGCGCATTCCCAGCCGTCATAGTCCCAGTTTCGTGCGGCGAACCAGGCGGAGAGTTGCGCCGTGATCGGATCAAACTCGTCCGGCGTCACCGGGTGGTGGTGTTCCAGTACAAGACCGTTCTCGACCTCGGTTTCGCTCACCTCATAGCCATCGGCGGCGAGTTCGGCGATCATGGCCGGAACGGCGCTCTCGTCCGCGTTTTCGCCCGGATAGGCGTAATGCAGAACATGGCGCGGGGCGGCGCCATTGTCGCCAAGCCGCGCGATTGTCTCGCGGACGCTGTCATTAAAGTCCGGCGAGCCGGGCAACGGCTCTTCTGCGCGCCGAAAGAAATTGTTTAACGAAAACATAATATCTCTCCCCTGAGATTAGGGGTGGAGAATGCAAGACAAGCATTGCCGCGCGCTTAACGGCGCCCTTGGAAATTTTCCTAAAATGAACGGTCCAGACCGAAACCGCCGGATTCTAGCGGTAGCGTTTGCTTGTTTTCTGGGCGAGGGCGTCGGCTTCCTGTTTTGCTGCGCCGCCATACCCGGTCACGCTGTCGGCGACGAAGGGGTTGGACTGGCGTTCGCGGCCGAAGGTGGACATGGGGCCGTGGCCCGGGACAAATTGCACGTCGTCGCCTAACGGCCAGAGCTTCTCTGTTATTGACCGGATCAGCGTCGCCTGATCGCCCTTGGGAAAGTCCGTACGCCCCACAGATCCGGCGAAGAGAACGTCGCCCACAAAAGCGAGGCGCGCATCCTTCTGGTAGATTACCACATGCCCCGGCGTATGGCCCGGCGTCGTCACCACGTTGAAGTCCACATCGTCGAGCGAAAGTGTGTCGCCGTCATCCAGCCAGCGATCCGGCGCGCAGTTCTCGCCCATGCCGGGGTGGCCATATTGCGCCCATTGCGCGCTGATGCCTTCGAGCCAGAAATCATCCTCGCGCTGCGGACCGATTATCGGGGCTTTGGTGCGGCGTTTGACTTCTTCTGCGCCGCCCGCGTGATCAAGATGGCCGTGGGTTAGCCAGATTTCTTCGATCCGCGCGCCCATTTTGTCGGCTGCGGCGAGAATCTTGTCGGGCTCGCCGCCGGGGTCCACAACCGCGGCCTTACCGCTCCTGGCTTTGACGATCGAGCAATTTTGTTGGAACGGCGTCACAGGAACGATCTGAACAGTGAACGGCAAGTCAGCTTGGTTGGTCATCGGCTTTTCTACTCACGATTGTCAGAGCGCGACTGTGCCGTAAGTTAGCGGCGCCTGCAATCGCGCTGATCACGCGCCTATCGCGAAGCGGTGATCGGATGTCGGCATCCGTGACTTGGGTTTTGCGGCGGGCGCCCGTACGCTCCTTGCGAAAATTCAGGAATGGAGCAAGGCGCATGACAAGAAATTTGAAACGGAGATTTTCTGGAGCTGCCTTCTTGATGGTCGCCGCCGCGGCGCCAACGGCGATGGCGCAAGAGACAAGCGCGCCGCCGGTCGCTGATCCTGCGGTCGTCGCCTACGGTCTTTCCAAAGGCGCGGCGCTCGTTTTGCCGGTTGAGGCGCTCGCCGTTCCGGAAGTGGCGAGCAACGTCACGCCGATTGTCATCAACCCGGAAACCGGGATCGCCATGGAAGGGTTCGACCCTGTGGGTTTCTTCACCGAAGGCAAGGCGATGAAAGGCGATAAAGCGTTCATGGCCGAATATCAGGGCGCAATGTTCATCTTCGCGAGCGCCGAAAATCGCGATCTCTTTATCGCCAATCCGGAACGCTATGCGCCAGCCTTCGGCGGCTATTGCACAAAGACGCTCGCGAGCGGAAAGCTGACGCCGGCGAGCCCGCTCAACTGGACGATCCATGGCGACCGCCTTTTCTTCACGCGCTCGCCTGAAGCCAACGAAGCGTTCCGCGCTGAGCGAGAGAACGTCATCAAGTCGGGCGACCGCTATTGGGCCGACGCCACGGAAGCGTTTCTCACCGGACCGGACGCTGCGGCCCATCGGAACTAGCCGAACGGGCCTTGTTGCCAAAGAGGGGCGTTCTGGTCTGAAGTCAGGCCATGACGCTCAAAATCTCCAATCGCGCCGCGCGCCGTTTGTGGCTTGAACGCCAGGGGCTCGCGGAGACGCCCACCGGCGCCATCGATCAAGACGCGCTTCTCGGCATTATTGAGCGTCTGGGCTTTGTTCAGCTTGATACGATCCGTGTCGTCGCGCGGGCGCATGATCATATCCTGTGGTCGCGCAACCAGAACTATCGCGAGCATATGCTCGATGAGCTGATCGTCGCGCGCAAAGCGTTCGAGCATTTCACCCATGACGCCTCCGTGTTGCCGATGGCCTTTTACCCCAATTGGCGGCGTCAGTTCGATCGTATGCGGCGTAAAATTGAAGGCGGGCAATGGGCGAAGTATATGCCGCCCGAGCGCGAATGCGCCGCGATCTTGAAACGCATCGAGAAAGAAGGCCCGCTTTCAACGCGTGCTTTTGAAGCGAAAGGCCTCGCCCGCAAAGAAGGATGGGCGCGCCCGCCGCATAAGTTCGCCCTCGACTATTATTGGTATGCAGGCGTTCTCGCCACGTGCCACCGCAAGAATTTCATCAAACACTACGACGTCTGCGAAAAGGTGATCCCGGCCGCGCTCCGCGACAAAGAGATCGGCGACGCCGGACAGCTCGACTGGCTCTGCGCGCAAGCGCTCGACCGGCTGGGCTTCGCCAGCGAAGGCGACATTATGCGCTTCTGGGACGCGGCCGATCTCAGCGAAGTGAAAGGGTGGACGCAAAAGCGCCGGAAGAAACTGGTGGAGGTGGAAATAGAATGCGCGGACAAAAAACCATATCGCGCGCTGGCGCCGGCGGACATTGAAGAGCGTCTCGCTGCGCTCAGTGCGTCGACGAGCCGCCTGCGGATTCTCAATCCGTTCGATCCCGTGATCCGAGACCGCAATAGGCTGCAGCGCCTTTTCGGTTTTGACTATCGAATTGAAATTTTTGTGCCGGCGGCGAAACGTCAGTATGGGTATTACGTCTATCCGATGCTGGAAGGCGACCGCTTTGTGGGCCGCATCGAAGTTAAGGCCGATAGAAAGAAATCCGTGCTTACGGTTGAAGAAATCTGGTGGGAGCGCGGCGTGAAAGCGACGCTGGCGCGCGAGAGAAAACTGCAATCAGAGCTCGGCCGGATGGCGCGTTTTATTGGCGTGGAAGATGTTGTTTTTAACGCGTCCTGAATTTGGGGCGTTAAGTCCGTACGCCGTTCAGACTGGCGCTGAGGCTTCTTGTCTTTGCGCAAATGACCTCTGAAAGTCCGCGCCGGTTGGGTCCTGAAAGACGCGCAGATCGAATTCGCGGGCGGCGGCGAGGATGTGGTCGAAAATGTCCGCCTGAATCCCTTCGTAAGCGATCCAGTTGGTGTCGTTGGTGAACACATAAATCTCGATCGGCAGTCCATGCGCCGTCGGCTGAAGCTGGCGAACGAGTAAGGTGAGATCCTTCGATATTTTCGGGTGATTACGAAGATAGGCTTCCACGTAAGCGCGGAAGGTGCCGATATTCGTCAGATGGCGGCCATTGACGAGGAGCGCCCGGTCGGCGCCCGTCTCTTCATTGTAGGCGGCGATCTCCTTGCGTTTTTCTTCGATGTAAGCGGCGATATGCCGGATCTTGGCGTAGCGTTCGAGCATCTCTTCATCGCAAAAGCGGATTGACGCCACATCAATGTGTACGGAACGTTTTATGCGGCGCCCGCCCGTTTCCGTCATGCCGCGCCAGTTCTTGAAGCTTTCATTGATGAGCGCTTGCGTCGGCACAGTCGTGATTGTTTTGTCGAAATTCCGGATTTTCACCGTCGTCAGCGCGATCTCCATGACGTCGCCGTCAACGCCATATTTGGGGATCTCGATCCAGTCGCCCACGGCGACTATGCGGTTCGCCGAAAGCTGGATGCCCGCAACGAGGCCGAGGATCAGGTCCTTGAAGACAAACATCAAGACCGCGGCGAGCGCGCCGAGCCCCGCGATGAATGTCATCGGCGACTCGCCCAGCAACACCGAAAGCGTTGCGATGAAGCCGAGGAAATAGAGGATGAGCTTGGTTACTTGCGCGAAGCTGGTGACCGGGAATGTGCGCGATATCCGGAATGTTCCGTAGATTTCGAGCCCGGCGTTGATCATGCCGTCCACGAACAGAACGCCGATCGCGATCATATAGACGAGGCTCAATTTAACGAGGAAGGCCCCAAGCGCCGGGTAGGCCTCAAGCGCCACTGGCGCCAGCGCATAGATGATGAAGGCGGGCGCCAGTTGCGAAAGGCGCTGGAAGACGCGGCGTTTCACGAGAATATCGTCGCGCACCGATTTCGTTCGCGCGAGCACACGCCGGATCAGGACAACGATCACGCCGCGCGTCACCATATTGGCGACAATGGCGATCAACGCGACGGCGACCAGCGCCGTCAATGCAGCGAGCGGCTGGGTGTAATCCGCGATCGCAGGAACGCTCGCATAAAAGGACTGAATGGCTTTCATTGAAATGTCCCGGACGCGTTAGGCGGCTCTCAGTGAGTCCACGAATTCTTTGAAAACGCCGAAACTGTCCTGAGGGCCGGGCGAGGCTTCAGGGTGATGCTGGACGGAAATCGCCGGCGCGTTCTTCAATTTTAGCCCGCTATTAGTGCCGTCAAAGAGCGATGTGAAGGTGGCTTCCGCGTCGCCCGGCAAGCTCGCCGCGTCCACTGTAAACCCGTGGTTCATGGAGACGATCTCCACTTTGCCGGTTTTGAGGTTTTTCACCGGATGGTTGGCGCCGTGATGGCCTTGCGCCATTTTGACAGTCTTGGCGCCGGCGGCGAGCGCCAGCATCTGGTGTCCGAGGCAGATGCCGAAGGTGGGCACTTTGTTGTCGATCAGCGCACGGATTACGGGGATCGCAGTTTCGCCTGTGGCTGCTGGATCGCCGGGTCCGTTGGATAAGACGACGCCGTCGGGATTCTTGGCCATGATATCCTCATAGCCTGCGCTCGCCGGCACGACGGTGACGCGCGCGCCCTGTTGTGCGAGCAGGCGCAAAATGTTTTTCTTCACGCCGTAATCGATCACGACAATATGCGGGCCGTCGCCGCGCGTGCGCCCGAAACCCTTGTCCCACGCCCAGGCGGTTTCTTCGTGATTGAATGATTGCGTGACGGAAACATCCTTGGCGAGATCGCGCCCCTCTATACCCGGCCAGTCGCGCGCTTTTGCTTTCAGGGCGTCGAGATCGAATTGTCCGGCGGCGTTATGGGCGATGACGGCGTTCGGCATGCCCTCTTCGCGGATCAGGGCGGTGAGGGCGCGCGTGTCGACGCCCGATATGCCGATAATGCCGCGCCGGCGCATCCACTGCGATAAGTCCATCTGCGCCCGGTAGTTTGAAGGGCTCGTAGGCGGCTCGCGAACGATCGCGCCTCGCGCGGCGGCGGCCGCTGTCGCAGACGCATTTTCACTATCTTCAGGATTGGCGCCCACATTCCCGATATGGGGAAAGGTGAAGGTGACGATTTGCCCGGCGTAGGACGGATCGGTCAAAATCTCCTGATAGCCGGTCATCGCCGTGTTGAAACAAACCTCGCCGACGGCGTCGCCGGTCGCGCCAAAGCCTTGTCCTTCAAAGGTTTTTCCGGACGCGAGCACGAGGAGGGCGGTGGCGGGTTGTATTGGCGCTTGACTTAATCGCATCGGTGAATATCTCTTCATTCTTCGAGTTCGAACGGTATGGCGGCTGGCGGTTGCGGTCGTCGCCTTCGCGGAGCAAGTGTTTGAAGCGCAACCGGCCCCATGCGGAATAAACCTGAGGGCGGCGCGCAAATTGACGGGAAGCTAGGGGAAACCCATAAGGCGGTCAACAAACGAAACGGTCTAAAAAGCCAAACAATATCAACACAATAGAATATGGGTGTCTCGATGTTTCGCCTGAAGCCGCTGGACGCCGCCCTTTTTGGAGAATCGCAGATGTTGCGACAGCAGATTGACGACGCATTGAAGACCGCCATGAAGGCGCGTGACGACAAACTAAGAGTCGCGACGCTGCGTCTGGTGAATGCCGCAATCAAGGACAGAGACATCGCCGCGCGCAGCGAAGACCGCTGCAATGGCGTGAGCGACGAAGAGATTTTGGCGATCCTCACCAAGATGGTGAAGCAGCGCGAAGAAAGTTCTGAGACTTACGAAAAGGCCTGCCGGCCAGAGCTTGCTGAACAGGAACGCGCCGAGATCGACGTGATCCGCGAGTTCATGCCGCGCCAGCTTAACGACGCTGAAATCGAAACCGCCGTTTCAAGCGTCATCGAAGAGCTGGAGGCGACCGGCCTCAAGGACATGGGCAAATGCATGGCCGCGCTCAAGGAACGCCACCAAGGCGCCATGGATTTCGGCCGCGCCGGCGCCATTATGAAGAAGACGCTGGGGTAGGCCTTTGCTTATCCGGTGCTTAGCGCGTTGAGCTTCTTGGTCGCGCGCGAGGCGACAGACTTTCGGCTGTCCTTGCTTAGCCGTTCAAGGTGCGGACGTATCCATTTTGCGAGGGCGGCGTCTTTCCCCGCCCACTTTGACAATGTCTCAATGGTCGCGTTGAGGACGATCCAGTCATCGTGACCTTTGAGGTTGCGTTTCATGATCGCGATCGCCGCTTTTCGCTGGTCTTTACTCAATTCCTCCGAAAGGCGATCGAATAGCTGAGCCAATGTCCATTGAGCGGAGGCCTGGTCGAGGGTGCCGATCTCATCAATGAAACGGTCGATATAGGGAACGAGAAGGTCGCGGCGCTCAGCCTCAATGCGTTTCATCGCATTCGAGGTCCGCAAGCGGACAACGTCGTCTTCGCTGCCGTAGCATCCGAAGAGTTCGTCAAAACGCTCTGGGTCAGACAAGACAAGGTCCACGACCTCGACGGTATTGCCGAGCGAGTTCGGATGTCCGCCGGTGAGCATTTGTTCGAAGGATTGCGCCACTTGGTTTTCCGGAGTCGATGATGGTGTGGAAATTACTCGTCGCTCTCCTCTGACGGCTCATCCAGCGGCACGCCGCCGTAATCGGCGAACCATTGCTGCAGATAGAGTTGCGTGCGCAGCATGTTGGATGGAACGCTCGTGGTGCCGTGATATTCATTGCGCATGGCGATGAGCTTCGTCGGCACGCCGAGCATTTTTAACGCCGCGTAGAATTCTTCCGCCTGGGCCAGTGGCGTACGCAAGTCCTTATCGCCGGTCATCAGCAATGTCGGCGTCTTCACCTTCTGCACATGCATGATCGGCGAGTGCTCCAGCCATTTCGTCGGGTCTTCCCAGTAGAACGGCCGGAAGCGCGCGAACGACCAGCGGCCGATGTCGGCCTGGCCGGAAAACGAGATCCAGTTGATCACCGGGCAAAGCGCAGCCGCCGCGGCGAAGCGGTCGGTCTGCGTAACGGTCCACGACGTGAGAACACCGCCGCCGGAACATCCAGTGACGAACAGGCGGTCTTTGTCGACCATGCCTTTTTCCAAAAGCGCATCGACGCCGCCCATGAGGTCTTCATAGTCGGCGCGGCCGGGATACGCATTGTCGATCGCATTGGCGAACGCCCCGCCATAGCCCGTTGAGCCGCGCGGGTTCGTGTACAGGACCACATAGCCCTTCGATGCGAACTCATGAAAACGGAAATTGAAATTCAGGCCATACATGGCGTGGGGACCGCCATGGATGGAGAGCACAAGCGGATACTTTTTCGCGGCATCGAAATTCGGCGGCTTGACGATCCATCCCTGCACGTCCGTTCCGTCAGCGGACTTATAGAGAATCTCTTCTGTCTCGCCGAGTGCAACGTCATGAAGAATATCGGCGTTCAAATCCGTCAGCTGATTGAGGCGGCCGTCATCGAGGGAGACACGGACGAGGTTCGGCGTGGTCTTCGGAGCGGAGAGGACCGCCGCCGCCTGGTTGCGGTTGACGCCGAAGCCGCTCAACCGGTGCGCGCCGTTCGTCACTTGCCGGATTTCGCCGGCGAGCGTGACGAAATAGAGGTTCGTCGTTCCGCGCGCATTCATGGTGTAATAGAGCCCGCTGCCGTCGGCGGCCCACTCAAGCTCATTGATGCTATCAGGCAGATCCTCAATCAGGATCTTATCGTCGCCGCCATTGATCGTCATCAGGCGAAGTTCCTGGGGCGGATAATTTGCCGCTTTGGTGCGGTTGCCCGTATAGGCGATCAGCCCACCGTTCGGCGAAATGCGGGGGTTAGACCAGAAGCCTTCTTCGGGCTGGAGTTTGCGAAGCGCGCCGGTCTCAATGTTGACGATATTGATATCCGAACGCATGCCCTCCAGTTCCGCAGCCGGATCGAAGACGCCGTCAAAGACGATAGATTTCCCGTTCGGCGTCCAGTGCAGTCCGCCGCTGGCGTCGATGCCGGAAAAGCGCGCGCCCACGTCCCACTTGCCGTCCGTGATTTGGCGCGGCGTGCCGCCGTCGGCGGGCGCAAGAAACAAATGATCGAACCCGTCTTTGGCGCCGACCCTGTCGATCCGATAATGAAGCCGTTCCACCACCGTTGGATCATCGATCCAGGTCGCGCCTTTGGGCCGCTCGGGCAGGGCGATTTTGAAGTCCGCTTCGAGCGGGGTTTGTGCGCGAAACGCGATCCAGTCGCCGTTCGGGCTCCATTTGAAGCTGTTCGGCTCAAAAGCGTCATGGGTGATTTGTGAGCTCGGGCCGTCTTTCGTCATGTGCTTGACGAACAACTGCGCGCGCGCCTTTTCGCCGTCGCCCACGCTATCGATGTAAGCGATGCGATCGCCGTTGGGAGACCATTGAACGCCGCCGCCTTTGGTGAGGAACCGGTGGTTTTCGCCGCCCGCATCCATGATCCAGAGCTCCGCATCCCAACGGTCTTCGAATTTGTTGACGCGCCGGCGCGTGTAAATGATGTCCGCGCCGTCCGGGGAGATTTCCGGGTTCGCCGCCCGCTCCCAGTCCAGCCAGTCGGTGAGGGCGATATTGCGCGCTTCTGTTGGCGCGGAGAAGGCGGCGGCGCTGGCGATCGCGGCCGCAAGGATCAGGTTTTTCATGGTTTCTCCCTCAGAATTTCACGTGAAGCGTAAGAGGGAATATGCCGCCGGACAAGAATGCGCAGGCGGTCGGGACCTTCACAATTGCCGTCGCCAACCAACCCGGTGAACGCAGAGAAATAAATCGTTAGAGAGGAGAAACGACGGGGAAAAGGAACTATCGAGATCGCTGCGAATGTGGCTAATGTGACAATTCAATTTCGCGCCCCATATACGCCCTATGCCCCGTTTCACCCCTGATTTCCTTGACGAGCTCAAATCACGCCTTCGGCCGTCGGACGTGATCGGGCGGCACATGAAATTGAAGAAGCAGGGCAATGAATTCGCTGGGCTTTCGCCGTTCACAAAAGAAAAGACGCCGTCCTTTTTCGTCAACGACCAGAAGGGGTTTTATCACTGCTTTTCCTCGGGCAAGCATGGCGACGTCATTTCGTTCCTGCAGGAGACCCAGAACCTTAGCTTTTACGAAGCGGTGGAGCGGTTGGCGGAAGAGGCGGGCATGGAATTGCCGCGCGACGATCCGCGGGATGCCGAACGCGCGCGCGCCCAGGTGGGGCTCGCGGAAGCCTGCGATGCGGCCGCGGGGTTCTTTTCTGCGATGCTCGGCCGGGCGGAAGGACGCGCCGCAGCAGACTATCTTCAGGGCCGGGGCGTCACGCCCGAACAGATCGCGGCCTTCCGGATCGGCTATGCGCCTGGAACGCGCACGGCGTTGAAAGACTATCTCATCAATAAGGGCTTCGCTGAGCATGTGTTGATCGAGGCTGGCCTCGTCATTAAGCCGGAGGATGGCGGGCCGTCCTACGACCGCTTCCGCAACCGCGTGATGTTCCCGATCACCGGCGCGCGCGAACGGGTCATTGCATTCGGCGGGCGCGCGCTTAATCCCAATGCGCGCGCGAAATATCTGAACTCGCCGGAAACGCCGCTCTTTCACAAGAGCAATGTCCTTTACAATCTCGGTCCGGCGCGCGCGGCGGCGGCGGATGAAAAAGCGCCTTTAATCGTGTGCGAAGGGTATATGGACGTCGTCGCGCTGTGGGGCGCGGGGATCAAGCGCGCCGTGGCGCCGCTCGGAACGGCGTTGACCGAAGCCCAGATCACGCTTCTTTGGCGGGCGAGCGATGAGCCGATCCTGTGTTTTGACGGTGACCGGGCGGGCGTCGGCGCCGCGCACCGGTCCGTGGACAGAGCGTTGCCGATGCTGAAGCCGGGCAAGTCGCTTTTGTTCGCGTTCTTGCCGGAGGGGCAGGATCCGGATGATTTGGTGCGGGACAAGGGCGCTGCTGCGTTTCGCGACGTTCTTGAAAAAGCGGCGCCGCTCGCCGAAGTCTTGTGGCGGCGCGAAACCGAAGCGCGTCCCCTCGACACGCCCGAACGCCGCGCCGCCTTGCGCACGCATTTGCGCACGCTCGTCAAAGGCATCGCCGACAACGACGTGCGGGGCGCCTATGGCCGCTACCTCGCCGCGCGCCTTGAGGAGGAATTCGCGCCGCCGGCCAGGACAAAAACTCAGACGGGCGGAATTCCTTACCGCGCCCGGACAGGAGGCGCGGGCCGCTGGAACAGCTTTTTCAAGCCGGAACCGCGCGCCAGCGCCAGCCTGAAACGCCGCGGCGCACCCTCGAGCTGGTCGCGCGAAGCCACCCTCGTTTGCGCGCTGATTCAGCATCCGAGCCTTATGGAGCGCCAGGAAGACGCGTTTTTAGACCTGCGCCTCAGCGATTTGGCCCTCGACGGGCTCCTGAACGCCGCAATTGCGGCGCTTTCAGCCAATCCGGGCCTTGACAGTCCCGGCCTGAAACGCCATTTGCATGAGACTCAGGCGTCGGACACTCTGGAGCGCATCCTCGGCGATGAAACGCTCAATAAACAATCGTTCCTGCGACCTGATGCTGAGATGGACGAGGTTGAATGGGGCTGGAGCGACGCGCTTAGGCATCATCTTATCGCGACAAACGCGCGTATGGAGCTAACGGAAACCGCCTCTCAGAGTTTCACAGATGGTGAAGGGGTTTGGAAAGCTGCGGTGACGGCGAGAGAGGAATTGTTGAATTCGGGCTCGAGCAATCATCGCGACGCCGGCGGCGGCGTGTCGAGTGAGGAATTGCTGGACCGGCTCGACCGAATGCGGGCGACGGTCGAGCGTAAGAAGAAGAGATAGTGAAGCGCTTCTGAAAGGGCCGGGGCGCGATCATGGACAGTGGATTTAAGGGCGCTCCATTCAGAGACACTCCGATTAGAGACGCTGGGTTTAGGTAAGGCGAAGACAAAGCATGGCGAAAAAAGCGGCGGCTGCGAAAGAAACCAAAGACGACGACGCAAAAGACATCGAGGCCCCAATCCTCGATCTGACGGATGCGGACGTAAAGAAGATGATCAAGTCCGCCAAGGCGCGCGGCTTTGTCACTTATGATGAGCTGAATTCCATTCTTCCCTCGGAGGAGTTTTCGTCCGAGCAAATCGAAGACGTAATGGCCAAGCTTTCCGAGATGGGCATTAATGTCATCGAGAATGAGGAAGAAGAAGACGACGGCGCCGCCAATGACGACAAGGCGGCGAAAGGCACCGCGATCGCCAAGAAGGATGAAAAGTCCGGCGGTCAGGTCGTCACCACCAACACCTCAAGCTCCGCCGACCGCACCGACGATCCCGTCCGCATGTATCTGCGTGAGATGGGCACAGTCGAGCTGTTGTCGCGCGAAGGCGAGATTGCTATCGCCAAGCGGATCGAGGCGGGCCGCGAGACAATGATCCGGTCCTTGTGCGAATCCTCGCTCACCTTTGAGGCGATCACGGTCTGGCGTGACGAGCTTGAAGAAGGCCGAGTCCTCCTGCGCGACATTATCGACCTCGACGCCACCTATGGCGGCGGACCGGAATCGCGTCCGGACATGACGAAGCCTGAAGTCGCCGAACGCGTCCATAAGGAAGAAGCGGAAAAAGCCGAGGCCGAGGCCAATAAAGAAGCCGACGAGGACGATGAGGACGAATTCGACGAAGGCGCCTTGTCGCTTTCCGCCATGGAAGCGGAATTGCGCGACGGCGTCATGCAGACGTTCGACGACATCGCGTCCGACTACAAGAAACTGCGCCGCCTTCAGGACATCATGATCGAAGAGCAGCTGAAAGGTGACGACCTGACCGCCTCTCAGACGCGGCGCTTCAAGAAATTGCAGAAAGATATTGTCGAGCGCGTACGCTCGGTGCGTCTCAACAATCAGCGGATCGAAGCGCTGGTCGAACAGCTCTATGACATCAACCGGCGACTTGTCTCGCTGGAAGGCAAGCTTGTGCGTCTCGCCGACGCGTATGGCGTTAACCGCAAGGAATTTCTCGACGAATATCTGGGCGCTGAGCTGGACCCTGACTGGTTCGATCGCGTCAGCAAGAAGACCACCAAGGGCTGGTCTACATTCACGACGAAAGCGACCACCCAGATCGTCGATATCCGCGAGGAAGTCGGACAATTGTCGCAAGACACTGGTCTGACGATCCAGGATTTCCGCCGAATCGTTCAGACGGTGCAAAAAGGCGAGCGAGAAGCACGCATCGCCAAGAAAGAGATGGTTGAGGCAAACCTGCGCCTCGTGATCTCGATCGCCAAGAAATACACCAATCGCGGCCTTCAATTCCTCGACCTCATTCAGGAAGGCAATATCGGCCTGATGAAAGCGGTCGATAAATTTGAATATCGCCGCGGTTATAAATTCTCGACCTACGCCACCTGGTGGATTCGTCAGGCGATCACCCGCTCGATCGCCGACCAGGCGCGCACGATCCGTATCCCCGTGCACATGATCGAGACCATCAACAAGATCGTGCGCACATCGCGTCAGATGCTCCACGAGATCGGCCGCGAGCCGACGCCGGAAGAGCTTTCCGAAAAGCTTTCCATGCCGCTCGAAAAAGTCCGTAAGGTGATGAAAATCGCCAAGGAGCCGATTTCGCTCGAAACGCCCATCGGCGACGAAGAAGACAGCCATCTCGGCGACTTCATCGAAGATAAGAACACGGTGTTGCCGATCGACGCCGCGATCCAGTCGAACCTGCGCGAGACAACGACGCGCGTTCTCGCTTCGCTGACGCCGCGCGAAGAACGCGTCCTGCGCATGCGGTTCGGCATTGGCATGAATACGGACCACACGCTGGAAGAAGTCGGCCAACAATTCTCGGTGACCCGCGAGCGCATCCGCCAGATCGAGGCGAAAGCGCTCCGTAAGCTGAAACACCCAAGCCGCTCGCGCAAGTTGCGGAGCTTCTTGGACAATTAGCGCCGGTGTTTACTGGTTAAGGAACAAAGCGGCTTCGGCCGCTTTTTTCATTGGCGGTTTGCTCTCACGCAAGCGTGATGCGCGCCGCCGTTCGCCCTCGTGCTATGACCCCGCCAAGCACATAGAGGAGAGCTATATCATGCGTTTTTTATTCATCGCCGTCGCCGCCGCGGTGCTGGCCGCCTGTTCTGACGAGATCGCCAAAACATCTGTGCCTGACGTCAAAACTGTATCCATCGCTGAAGACACGCGCGTCGCCGCCGTGCTGATCCGCGCGGACTGGTGTTCGTCCTGCAAGATCATCGAACCGAAGCTGACCGAGGTGAAAATTGACGGCCCGATCGATGGCCTTCAGCACATCACCATGGATTACACCGACCGGGACAAGGACGCGTTTTATGCGGCGGCGGAAAAGCTGGGTGTCGGCGACGCGGTGCGCGACCATCTGGAAGGTGATGTGAAGACCGGGATCATTTTGCTTGTGGATATGGAGACCAAAAGCGTCGTGGCCGACTTGCGCAAGGAGCTTTCCGAAGACGAGTTGAAAGCGGCCATGGAGAAGTCTGTCGCCTGAACGCCGCAGCTTGAATCAAATCGCGAAAAATCGCCGCCCGCGCGGCGATTTTTTCTTTACAAGCCAGGGAACTGTCCCTATTTCCGCGCTTCCGACGCCAAGTCCGGGATCCTCTCGTGGGGCTGGCATTCGTTTAACGTGACTCGCTGGCCTCAAATGGTTCGTACCGCCGGCGCGCCCTTAGATGGAGTTCCCATGAGGTGGACAACTACAAAGACGCTAGGGACGTAGCCACCCGACTTCACCCCGAAAACCCGGTTTTTTGCGCCCGGCCGCCCGTGGCCGAGGCCGCTGCGCGCTGGTTCGCCGATCGCTTTCCCGGTGAGACCTTTTATGCGGTCAAAGCCAATCCGGCGCCGTGGCTGCTGGACGCGCTCTATGAAGGCGGCGTCACGCGCTTTGAGGCGGCGTCGATCGCCGAGGTCCGGCTCATCGCGGCGCGCTTTCCGGATGCGGAAATCGCCTACATGCACCCGATCAAGTCGGCGGCGGCGATCCGAGAAGCTTATGGCGCGCATGGCGTCAGCATCTTTGCGCTCGACACGGATGAAGAGCTCACAAAAATCCTTGACGCCACGGACGGCGCCCGGGACCTAACGCTCTGTGTGCGTCATGGCGTTTCCAGCGACCATGCGAAGATTTCTCTGGCGCGCAAGTTCGGCGCGGTTGGCGAAGAGGCGGTGGCCTTGATGCGCCGGACGCGTCAGGCGGCTGCGCGCCTCGGCGTCGCTTTCCACGTGGGCAGCCAGGCGATGGCGCCCGCTGCGTTCACAGAAGCCATCGATGCGGTGGAGAAGACCATCGTTGAGGCCGGCGTTATCGTTGACGTCCTCGATGTGGGCGGCGGATTTCCGGTTGCTTATCCGGGCATGACGCCGCCGCCGCTGGAGGACTTTATCGCCGCCATCGCCGCCCGGTTTGAGGCGATGCTGGTCGCGGAAAACTGCGCGCTCTGGTGCGAGCCAGGGCGGGCGTTGAGCGCACAGGCCGCGTCGCTCGTCGTGCGCGTTGACGCGCGCAAAGAGCGCGATCTTTACATCAATGACGGCGCGTACGGCGCTCTCTTCGACGCGGCGCATTTGAACTGGCCGTTTCCGGCGCGTCTTTTGGACGCCGATGGCGAAGCGCCGGAAGAACCGTTCAGTTTTTACGGCCCCACCTGCGATGATCTTGACCGCATGGAGGGACCGTTTGCGCTGCCCGCAAGCGTCGCCGCCGGCGATTATCTCGAAATCGGCAGTCTTGGCGCTTATGGCGCCGCGATGGCGACCGGCTTCAACGGTTTCGGCGGTCCATATGAAACAGTGATTGTGCGCGATAGCGCTGCAGCCGGCCGCCCGGCGCCCGCAAGCGATGTGGCGAACGAAAACGAATTAGCGACCGTGAAGGAGCCGCGTTATGGGGTTTGACGCTGAAACGCCAAACACAAAGCCGCTCGATCACTTCATCGCCGTGGATGGTAAGGAATATGCGGGCCGGCACCTGATTATCGATCTTTACGGCGCGAAAAACCTCGACGATCAGGCGGCGATTGAAAGAGCTTTTCTCGCGTGCATCGAAGCGTGCGGGGCGACGCTCCTGCACATTCATCTGCATGCGTTCGAACCGAACGGCGTCTCGGGCGTCGCGGTGCTGTCTGAAAGCCATATCTCAATCCACACCTGGCCGGAGCGCGGTTATGCGGCGCTCGACGTTTTCATGTGCGGCGATGCGAAGCCGGAGCTTTCTGTGCCGATCCTGAAGGACGCCTTTGAGGCGGAGAGGGTCGAGGTGAACAACCTCCTGCGCGGCGGAGAGGCGGCGTGAGCGCGCCTAATATCGTCAAAGCGGCGGGCGGCGACTGGTTCCACGAGATCTGGCAGGGCGCCGCCGGCGGCATGTTCCGCGTTAATAAAATGCTTTATGCGGACAATTCTGAACACCAGAATATTCTGGTCTTTGAGAATGACGTATTCGGCCGCATGCTTGCCATTGATAATGTGGTGCAGGTCGCGGAAGCGGATGAGTTCATCTATCACGAAATGATCACCCATGTGGGCGCGCTCGCCCATGGCGGCGTCAAGCGCGTTCTGATTGTCGGCGGCGGCGACGGCGGAGCGATCCGCGAGTTATTTCGCCACAAGACGATCGAAGCCGTAACGCTCGTGGAGATCGACAAGGCGGTGATCGATCTTTGCGCGCAATGGATGCCCATGGTGGCGGACGGCGCCTTCGACGACCCACGGCTCAACCTCGTCATCGGCGACGGGGCGAAGTTTGTCGCTGAGACCGACGAGCGTTTCGACATGATCATTGTCGATTCTACCGATCCCGTCGGTCCGGGCGCGGTGTTATTCACCGAAGAATTTTATCGCGGGTGTCACCGCGCGCTGGCGCCGGGCGGCGTTCTCGTGACGCAAAGCGGCCTGCCGTTTGTACAGGCGAAAGAATTCACCGACGCGTTCGGCGCGCTTTCGGAAATATTCGCTTATGCGACCGGTTTTCAAATTGTAGTGCCGAGCTTTTGGGGCGGGCCGATGATCCTCGGGTTCGCCACTGATGACGCCGCGCTCGTGGCGCCGGCGACCGTTGCGCTCGCGGCGCGTAAAGCGGCGGCGGACTTAACCTGTAAGTATTATACGCCAGGTCATCATCGGTCCGCTTTTCAGTTGCCGTCCTATGTACGCGAGATGCTGCCGCATGCGGAGAAATTGCTCGCCGAAGGGCTGATTGAAGCGTGAGCGAACCCGAAACCCTGCCGCCGGAAGAGGGGTTTTTGAAACTCGCGCCGGAAGATCGTGCGGGTGCTGATAAACCAAAAGCGGTCGTCATTCCCTTTGGGTTGGAAGCAAGTGTCACCTATGGCGGCGGCACGAGCGAGGGACCTGCGGCGATGATCGCAGCGTCGCCGGAAGTTGAGCTCTTTGACGAAGAATTGTGGTGCGAGCCATGCCAGGATTTCCGCCTAGAGACTTGGAAACAAACGCAAATTCCGACAAAAATTGAGGACGCGCTTGAGCACCTGGCGGGTCTCACCGGGCAAGCGCTCGCGCAAGGCGCGTTTCCGTTGGTATTCGGCGGCGAACACTCTATTACGCCGGGCGCGCTTCGCCCGTTCATCGAACAATACCCTGATCTTGCGTTACTGCATTTCGACGCGCATGCAGATTTGCGCGATGGCTATCTCGGCGAACATTACAGCCACGCGGCGGCGATCCGGCGTTGCCTCGACGCGCCGGATTTATCGATCGTCTCCGTCGGTATCCGGAATATATCCGCCAGTGAAATTCCGTTTCTGGAAGCGAACCGTCACCGCATCCATATCCATTGGGCGAAGGATAAACGCCATTGGAACATTGAGGAGATGCTGGCGCCGCTGCGCGGACGGCCCGTCTATGTGACGTTCGATCTTGATGGGTTTGACGCAAGCCTGATGCCAGCCACGGGCACGCCGGAGCCGGGCGGGCTGTTCTGGGACGATGTCATGCCGATCCTGAAGCGCGCGTCAGAAATCTCCACCTGGGTCGGCGCGGACATCAACGAGCTGGCGCCGCACCCGGCGCTCCACGCCTGCGATTTCCTGGCGGCGAAGCTGGCGTACAAGATCCTGGCTTACAAATTTTCGCCGCGTTAGCGCGCGCTTGGAGTACGTTTCCTTTAATGCCGAAGATGGATTGTCAATCGCCGGCGCAAATGTCCTCGCAGTCAGCGAACGCCTCAATGTGGATGTCGGCGAGTGAGACCGGAAGGCGCTCGAACAATCCCGTAACGCGCGCGCCGTCGAGGACGATTTCTTTTGTCCGGCGGCATTTTTTGCAAATCAGGAACGCCATCGCCTGATCTGACATGTCAGGCCGCACCGGCACGAAGGCGTTGATGCTTTCTATTTTCCGGACGTGGCCGCGCGCCATAAGGGAGTCCAGCGCACGATAGATCGTCATCGGCGAGCGCAATCCCTTGTCTCTCAAATCTTCAAGCAGATCATAAGCCTTTTGCGGGGCCCCGGCCTCACAGAGCGCGACATAGACGTGGCGCTCATTCTGCCGCAGATCCGCCGGCGCTATCGCGGCTTTTTGTGAAACGACATCTAACTCGCCCATCCCTTCAAGGGGGGCTTTCATTTGAATTCCCATCATTCTCTCCTGCAAATGTCGCGCGAGCGCGACAAGAAACGCTTTAGATGCAGGTTTCGCGGGGCGGCGCTCGCGCAGAACGCGGCCCCGAATGATGACGGCTGACAAACGAAAGAGACTCCGGCTTCAACCTGTAAAGCAGGACCTCCGAGACGGCATATTCAAACGCGTCAGTTGGTGACGCCTTTGCGCATTGCGCCGAACACGTGACGCAATCCGCGCCATATTCAGCGTCGTGCTCAGCGTGATCGTGAACCGCGGCGTAAGAAGCGTTTACGGTGAAGAAAGCGCAAACGATGACGAGCAGAAACCGGATAGAAAATTGATCCGTTTGCAGTCGATTTCCAATGCCCCGCCGAGATGTCATAGCAGAATGATATCACATTCGATCAATCTTTCAAAATAGCAAGTGGTGCTGTTTGAGTGATCAATCGAAAGCCGCCGCGCCGTCAGTCACATTGTGCGTATTGGAGGGGAAAATACACAATGCTTGATCATCAGCCGATACGTTTTCGGTGCTCGCATACTCAAGGATCGGTCGGAGCATGGGACTGTCAGAATGAGAAATTTTTTTTCAAGCGCACAACGAAACTGTCTGGGCGTCCCAGAGGAAATTAGACGCCCAGACAGCGTTCTTCGGCGGCGGCTCTAGCTCACAGTAGCGACGCCGAAACTGCAAAATTTGTGTGAATTCGAAAAGCTCGAAGCGGCGACAGCCAGCCGCCCAGCGTCAGGCGTTCGGGGGACCGCGGTTGCTTAACCGCGTCGGGCGGCCGTTCGTGGCGATAGATTGTCCTATCGGGACGGCTTGAACGAAAAACGTTTGAAGAGGCGCCGCGGCGCAGGGATCGCCGCCCATCGCGTCATCATCGACAGCGGCGGCGATGACGCAGACGCCGCAGTTATGCAGATCGTGGGCGTCATGGTCGCCGCCATCATGCGCCGCCGCGACGAGTTGGGTCGCGATGAGGCCGACAATAGCGAAAACACACCCTACTTTGAGGGCCGATGTTCCCGGAATTGCTTTCAAAGGGTTCACGATGGAAGCAGGCCTGCTATTTAGCTTTCACCACCGAAATAATCACTTTCAGTCGAGTGATACTATCACAAAGTGAACGCGAACGCCGGTTTGTTATTCTTGCGCAAGTATATCGGCGATGATCCGCCAGACTTTCGGGTTCAGTCCCAGCGAAAAATGCGATCCGGTCACTTCGATATTGCGGGTCTGCGGATTGTAGACATCGACGGATGCTTCCCAGCCCACAACACCGTCCGATTTGCTGTAGATCGACGTCAGCGGCTGCGACAGGCCGATGGAATTGCGCCGGTGCACTTCCTTCTCGAATTCATCCATATCGAGATTATTGAGGCGGGCGTAGATTGGTCCGACCGACGTATATTTCGGACCGCCGATAATGGGCGTCCCAAGCGTAATGACCTCGCGCACACTGTCTGAAAAAAGCCGCGCCGTTTCTCTGGCGATAACGCCGCCGAGGCTCCAGCCGATGATTGTCACCGGCGCGCCGTCGTTGCGCGCCTGGACCTCTTCGACGCGCGCGCCGGTGCGCGCGACGTCTTTGTCTACGTCGCCTGCATTGTAGCCGAGCCCGGATGCGAACGTCTGGTAACCAATGGATTTCAGAAACCGGCTCATCGGCGTCATCGAGGCGTCAATGGCGAGATAGCCGGGGACGAGAACAACGGGCCTGCCGTCGCCCGCCGGCGCATCGCGCAAGGCGCCCGCGCGGCGAACGCCGGCGGCGATCTCAAGAGGTGAAGCGAGTTCGCGCAGCCGGGAAAAGCCGGAAGGTCTCTTCACGCCAGTGGGCATCTCAATTGTCTGATCTGGCATGGTAGGTGGCCCCGCTTTATTGCTGACTTTGAAACGCAAGTGGAATGCATTAAAACCGATATATGGGATTGAATTATCGAATAAAAACCCCATCTCTGTGTCAGAGTAAGGTGGCGTGAAACCCAAAATTAATCTTGTTTTTCAACCGCTTTTGAGGCAGAAGAATATTCATCAGGAGGACGAAATGCGTGAATTGATCACATCATTGGAAGCGCATCCCGCGAACGCAACATTCGCAGGGGTGATGTTACTTTTCGTCCTGATCGGTATCGTCGGATTGATCTTCTGAACCGGTTCGCCGCTTTGAACGGCGCCGGAAAACACCGTTAACAATGTCTTTAAAGTCCCATTGCTTTGGGGCTTTTTTTGTTGTGTCGCTCATCCAGTCATTGGCGTTGGCCACCACGAAGCCGAGAAATACATACCCCATCAACGCCTCCAACCCAGCCAGTAATCGGATCGGCGGCGCCGGCTGGAAATCGCCATAACCAAGCGTTGTAAAGGTTACGATTGAGAAATAGAGACAATTCCAAAAGCCGACAGGCGCCGTGACGCTTTGCATGTCAATTTGCGAACTTCCGTACGCCAAATGTATCAACGCGAATACGACGATCAGAAGCACGCCGTTCAAAACAAGTCCTGTAAAAGCGAGACCGTCTGATATCTCTTCGTTGAAGGCGGGAATAAACGACACGATTGTCGCCACGGCGGAGGCGAGTGCGAAGGAGAAGGTTGTGACTGGCGAAGCGACAGCGAGTTTGGGGAAAACCGCAAAGAAAATCACGAGACCCAGATTAAGGATAATCGGAGACAGAACATAGAGTAGGTTCGTGCGGTCAAGCGCGTAGCCGTCCTTTTCAAAGACGAGCCAATCTGACTTGCGCGCCTGCGTAGGCGGCGGCGGTTTATCCCGCCTCTTTCGATTGCGCTTCAGGCGCTCAACGACATTCTTTAAAAAGCGCGGCGTAGAAATTTTCGGCAAATCAATTTCCCTCCGAAGCCGCCACGGCCGCTTTCGCGGCGGCGAAGAGGGCTTTGGATTTGTTCACGCATTCCTCATGTTCAGCCTGCGGATTGCTGTCGGCGACGATGCCGGCGCCGGCCTGAACATACATTTTGTCGTCTTTGAGGACCGCCGTGCGCAGTGCAATGCAGGTGTCTACATTACCGTCTGCGGAGAAATAACCGATGCACCCGCCATAGGGCCCGCGGCCGTCGCGTTCGAGGGCGTCGATAATCTCCATGGCGCGGACCTTGGGCGCGCCCGTGACGGTGCCCGCCGGGAAACCCGCCATCACCGCGTCGACCGGATCGGCGTCGTCCGCCAACTGGCCTGTGACGTTGGAGACAATATGCATCACATGGCTGTAACGCTCGACAATGAATTGGTCGGTGACCTTGACGCTCCCATAGCGCGCCGCGCGTCCCACATCATTGCGGCCAAGGTCGAGCAGCATCAAATGTTCGGCGCGCTCTTTCGGATCAGCGAGAAGATCTTCTTGCAGCGCCTTGTCTTCTTCCGGCGTTGCGCCGCGCTTCCGCGTGCCTGCGATCGGGCGAATGGTGATTTCGCCGTCGCGCACGCGCACCAGAATTTCAGGGCTGGAGCCCACAAGGGCAAGGTCGTCAAAATTCAGAAAAAACAAGAACGGCGAGGGGTTAAGACGCCGCAATGACCGATAAAGATCAAACGGCGCCGCCTTGAACGGCGTCTCAAATCGCTGGCTCAGGACAACCTGAAAGATTTCACCGGCGTATATTTCTTCCTGCGCTTTTTTGACCATCGCCAGATAGTCCGCTTGCGGTGTATTTGAGATGGCCTCGATTTCATCGGTTGGTTGCGTGCTCGGCGCCCGCGGCGCGGCGACTGGCGCTGACAGGTCCGTAACTGCGTCGGAGAGACGTTCTGCGGCGCGCGCGTAAGCCGCGCGGGCGCTAACGCCAGCTTCCGGTCGCACAGGCGCCACCAGAATGATCTCTTGTTTGATGTTATCGAAAACGGCGATCAGCGTCGGGCGGATGAAGATTGCATCGGGCGCATCGACGGCGGCCGGCGGCCTGTTCGGCAGGCGCTCGATCTGACGGACAAGATCATACCCGAAATAACCGAACACACCCGCGGCCATTGGCGGGGCGTCGCCGGGCAGGTCAATGCGGGACTCATCGAGCAGCGCTTTCAGGCTTTCAAGCGGCGCCGATTGCTCCTCCACAAACGCGTTCTCATCAGAGGTGGCGTCGCGGTTGATTTCCGCTCTGTCGCCATGGGCCCGCCAGATGATGTCGGGCTTAAGCCCGATGATCGAATAACGGCCGAGTTGCTCACCGCCTTCCACCGATTCCAGCAGAAACGCATTCTTGCGCCGCGCCGCAAGCTTCAGATAGGCGGAGACAGGCGTTTCCAGATCGCTGACAATCCGTGTCGTGATGATCTGCGCCGCGCCGGCGTCGTACCCCGTCTGAAAGGCGTCAAAAGCGGGTTCAACCGTCATTGCTGGTTCGTGAACAACGCGTCGATCTGTTCCTGATCAATGCGCACATTATAGTCGTCCTGAAGCGCCGTCAGGTAAGCGTCCACATATTCCTGATCCAGTTGCGCGCCCACATATTGCTTGAACGCGATTTCCTGGCCAGGGCCGATGGCGATGCGGTTGAAGTCGATCTCGTTGACGACAAGCACTGTCTGTTCATCGCCAGTGGCGGCGGCGCCCGAGACGACGGCGCCTTTCTCGACGCGGAAAAGCTCTGTCACGAGCGTGTTGGAGAAATCGCCGGTTTTGGATTGGCGCGTGACGGTTTCCGAAACGGGTTCGGCGTTGAAGGGCGCTGCGGCCTCGTCAATCGTCGCCCCGGCGGCGAGCGCATCTTCCACCTGTTTCACCGCACGCGCGATCCGGCGCGAGCGCTCATCAATCCGCCAGCGCGCCTCGACGTCGGCTTCGGCCGTTTCGAATGGGGTGAGCGTCGGCGGCGTGATCTCGTTTACGGCGACAAAATAATAGCCGTCCTTGTCGGCATATTCTTCGGCCTCGGATTCCTCGCCTTCTTCCAGACGAAAGGCCTCGCCAAGCGTTTCGCCGTCAATGCCGTTGATGATGGCGCCGCCTGGCGCGAAGGAGAATGAATCCACAGGGCCGAATGTTTGCGCCGTCAGGCCTGCGGCTTCAGCGGCAGCCACGAGGTCCGCGCCGCTGTCGCGGGCTTCCTCGATGGCGTCAATGGCGTCGTAGAGACGTTTTTGCGTGTCCTGTTCGAGGTAGGCGCTCTCCAGCTCTTCGCGCACGTCTTCGAAGGATTGCGTTTCCGGCGCCGTCACAGTGGCGATCTGGATCACGGTCCAGCCGAACAGACCTTTAACCGGCGCGCTGACGCCGCCTTCGCCGAGCGCTGGATCAAACGCGGCCTCAGCGACAGCAGGATCGAGCAGGTCTTCTTTGGTCACATCGGTGAAGGTGACGGCGTCGAGCGACAGGCCTTTTTCTTCGGCGACCGCTTCAAAGGGCGTCGCCTGATTAAGCGCCGCGACGGCGCCTTGCGCGGCGGCCTCGGTGTCATAGGTGATCTGATAAAGCGTGCGCCGTTCCGGCTTGTCGTAAACCCGGTCTTTTTGAATGTCGTACAGACGCTTCAGTTCTTCTTCCGGCGCTTCAAGGCCTTCCTTGAAATCGCTTTCGCGCATACTGACGACCGTGAACGAACGGTACTCGGGCGCGGTAAAAGACTGCGGGTTTTCTTCGTAGAATTGGCGCAGCTTTTCGGGTGTCGGCTCTTCCGGGATGCCGGCCATCTCTTCGGTCATGGTGAGGTACGAAATCTCGCGCCGTTCAATCTCGCGCAACAGAAGCGCGTCGGTGAACGGCGTCGCCACGAAGCCGCCGCCCTGCACTGAGGTGAGCAATTGTTCGCGCAGAAAGTTTTCACGCATTTGCTCTTCGAAAGTTTTTACGGACATCTGATACGTTTGCAGAATTTGCGTTAGCACCTGCAGGTCGAACTCGCCCGTGCGCGGGTTTTGAAAACGCTCGTCATTATCAAGGAATTGTTTGACGAGGCTGCGCGGCATGGCGAGACCCATTTTCTGCGCTTCCTGGGTAACCAGCGAACGGATGGCGAGGGACTGGACGATCTGGCCGGGCAGGCCCGCGGCGATGGCGTCGTCGCGCGTGAAGGCTCCCTCGCTTTGGATACGTTGGGTATCCATCGCACGTCTGAATTCGTCGAGGATCGTGGAGGATGAGACACCCTGATCGCCGACCCGGATTGGCGAGCTTTGCGTAAAGCTCTGGAGCGCGGGCACCTGCCAAAGGGCGAACGCCAGAATAAGAAGAGCGACAAACACCCAAATGACGACGCCCTTCATGGCGCCGCGAATGGAATCCAGCATTGGAAAACCCTTTGTATTGCGATCCAGCGCGCAACCTAATTGCGCCGCGCGGGCGGGACAAGGCGTGGATCGGGCCCTCTGGCTAAATAGTTGTGCCGGTCCCGTTTCTGGACTTGGGGCAGGGCTTGGCTTAGGCGAAAGGCCGTAGCCATCGAGGGAGCGCCGCCATGAAACCGCTGATCGCCGGAAACTGGAAGATGAACGGGGTGCGCGCGAGCCTCGGTGAGATCTCAGTGCTCCTCGACAAGCTTGGCGGCGAGGCGCCGGCGGCTTGCGACGTTCTTGTTTGCCCGCCAGCGACGCTGCTTGCGCAGATGTCCGACCAGCTTGCGACCACGGGCGTTTTCACCGGCGGCCAGGATTGTCACGTGGCGGCCAGCGGCGCGCACACGGGCGGCGTCAGCGCGGGCATGATCGCCGATGCGGGCGGCGCGTTCGTTATTGTCGGTCATTCGGAACGCCGGGCCGATCACGGCGAAAGCGACGCTGCGGTCAAAGCCAAAGCCGAGGCCGCGCACAAGGAAGGGTTAATCCCGATTGTGTGCGTCGGCGAGACGGAAGAAGAGCGCAAGGCGGGGCGCGCCGAAGCCGTTGTGGGCGGCCAGCTCGCCGGATCTCTGCCCGATAGCGGCGACATGGTCGTCGCCTATGAGCCGGTCTGGGCCATCGGCACGGGGCTCACGCCCACGATTGATGACATTCGCGCGATGCACGCGTTTATTCGTGGAAAAGTGCGCGGGGGAACGCGTATTCTCTACGGCGGATCGGTGAAGCCGGGGAATGCAAAAGAAATCCTGGCGATCGACCATGTGAACGGCGCGCTGGTGGGCGGCGCCAGCCTGAAGGCTGCGGACTTTTACGGCATCATCAACGCCGTTTAGGGTCGCGCTCGCCGACTGAAAGAAAGAATTGGAGCGGGGATTGATGCGTGTGTTGATGACTGTGGGGCTTTTGTTTGTTGTCGCGCTGTTGGGCCTTTCGGGCTGCGCGACGATCAACGCGGAAAAGAATGCGCCCGCGATCGGTTCCTTTGTGGATGTGGAAGGCGAGCGATTGCACGTCCTCGAAAAGGGGCGTGAGCACAAGGGCAAGGCGCCGTCCATTATTCTGATCCACGGCGCCAGCATCAATCTGCGCGATATGGACCTTGCGCTCGGCGAGGAATTGTCGGGGCGCTATCATGTGTTGATGGTTGACCGGCCAGGGCGCGGATATTCGACCCGCCCCGATGACGGGCACAGGCTGGAGACGCAGGCCGCCCTGATCCGCGATGCGTCGCAACAGCTCGGTATCGAAAATCCGGTTGTCGTCGGTCAGAGCTTCGGCGGCGCCGTCTCGCTTGCTTACGCCCTTCAGTATCAAGAGGAAATGGCGGGGCTTGTCGTCCTGGCCGGCGTCAGTCACGAATGGCCGGGCGGCGTCGCATGGTATAACAACGCCTCGTCTACGCCAATCGTCGGCTTCTTTTTGCGGCGGCTTGTCATCCCGGTTTACGGACAATTTGTCGGGCGCGGCAGCGTCGAAAGCTCCTTTGAGCCCGATCCCGCGCCGGAAAATTATTACGAACGCGTCGGCTTGCCGCTTTTGTTCCGCCCGAAGGACTTCAAGAGCAACGCCGCCGACATCGCCAATCTGAAAAAAGAGATCGTCGCGCAGCAGGATCAGTACGCGCAATTGCGCCTGCCGGTGGCGATCCTTACGGGCGCCGACGACAAGACGGTCAGTCCTGAGATTCATTCTAAAACGCTTGCGCGCGAAATCGAGGGCGCGACGCTGCAAGTGCTGCCTGATACGGGGCACGCCTTGCATCACGCGGAGACGCGAACGGTGATCGAAGCGATTGACGCCGTCGTGGCGCGCGCGAGTGCGGCGCTTTAGCCGCCTTATTGAAAAACGGGAACCGGACGCCGCCAGTTCGCCGATGAGGCGATTGACGAAAAGGACACACGCCGGAACTTTTCGATAAGCCGACTGGTTTCTCCAAACGGCCGCTGACATATTCGCCGCAAATTCTCATTTGCAGGGGTGTCGGATGCGACTGATCGGAAAAATCCTGGGCTTTTTGTTGTTGCTGGTGATCATCGCCGGCTTCGGACTTTTCACCTGGTTCTGGTGGAAGCCTGTTGGCGTCAACAATTACATCAACAAGATCACCGCCGAGACGTTTTTGCTCGACGGCCCAGAATTATTAACCAGCATTGGTGCGATTGAAAACACGCCGTTCGATTTTCATTCCGGAAAGCTCTCTGACTACACCAAAGCGAAAGCGGACGCGACGCTTGAGAAGGTGAAAAAGGCGCGCGCCGGGCTCGACAAATACGGACCGAATGGTCTCGAAGGCCAGGAGCTGATCAGCTGGAAGATCATGGCGACCCTGCTCGACGACATCATTCGCCAGGGCGCTTTTGATTATAGCGGATATCCGGTGAACCAGATTTCGGGCCCGACGGTGAATCTGCCGTCCTTCCTGACGGACTCCCATCAGATCGTGAATGAGAAGAGCGTCAAGCGCTATATCAGCCGCCTCAACGAATTTGGCCGCGTCCTTGAGGAATCGCGCGTCAACGTGATTGACCATCGCGACAACGGCGTCACGCCGCCGGACTTCATTATCGAGAAATCGCTTGTGGGCATGCGCTCCTTCATTGAAGGCGGCGCCAGCGAGAACCCGCTGGTGACGACCCTCGTCGAAAAGCTCGATGAGATGGAAGATCTCAGCGACGAGAAAAAAGCCGATCTGACGGCGCAGGCGACAGACGCCGTGGCGACGAAAGTCATCCCTGGTTACGCGGCGATGATCGCGCTTTTTGAAGATCTTCAGACCTCCGCCAACCACGATGCTGGTATTTGGCGCATCCCGGATGGCGACAAAATCTACGCCGCAGCGCTGAAGTCGAACACAACCACCGACTTCACCGCCGATGAAGTGCACGATATCGGCCTTTCAGAAGTCGCGCGCATCGAAGCGGAGATGAACGCTATTCTTGTAGGCGAGGGGTATACGGAGGGAACTGTCTCCGAGCGCGTGCAAGTCCTTATGCGCGATCCGGAACAGATTTACCCGAACACCGACGAAGGGCGCAAAGAGATGATCGACTATCTCGTCTCGCTCAACAAAGAAGTGATGGCGCTCGCCGGCGATTATTTCATCACCCTGCCGCCGCAGGAGCTGGAGATCCTCCGCGTGCCGGAATATTCGCAGGACTCTGCGCCGGGCGGTTACTACAATCAGCCGGCGCTCGACGGCTCGACGCCCGGCCGGTTCTATATCAACCAGAAAGACACCGCCGATAATCCGCGCTGGACCTTGCCGACGCTGCTCTACCATGAGGCGGCGCCCGGCCATCATTTCCAGATTTCTTCAGCGCTTCTGATCGAAGGTGTGCCGTTCGTGCGCAAGTTCGGCCTCTTCACCGCCTACACCGAAGGGTGGGCGCTCTACGCTGAACGCGTCGCGAAAGAAGACATGGGTATGTATGACGACGATCCGCTCGGCGATCTCGGGCGTCTGCAGGCGGAAATGTTCCGCGCCGTGCGCCTCGTCGTCGATACAGGGCTTCACCACAAGCGCTGGTCCCGCGAAGAGGCGATCGAGTATATGGTCTCAAAAACCGGGATGACGGAAGCGGAAGTGACTCGCGAAATCGAACGTTACGTGGTCTGGCCCGGTCAGGCGACCGCCTACAAAACCGGCCAGCTCGCTATCCTGCGCATGCGCAAACAGGCTGAAGAAGCGCTTGGCGATAAGTTCGATCTACGCCAGTTTCACGAAATGATCCTGCTCAACGGCGCCATGCCGCTCGATCTCCTGCAGGAGAATGTGGACGCCTGGATCGTCGAGCAGGGCGGCGCTGCGTAGTCGGGTGAGGGTAATCAATCCCGAAGCATAGCAGGATTGAATAGTCGGACGATTGCATTCAACCGCTTGAGCATATCGCCATCCTTCGAGGCCGTCCCGCGGACGACGCCTCAGGATGAGAAATTTCCGTGTGGAAATAATGTATTGCCCTTATCCTGAGGTGCGGAGCGAAGCGTAGCCTCGAAGGATGGAAGCGGATGAGAGTCTTTCAGTCTGATCATCCGAAGCTCTCGTTCTAAGTGATCGATGAAGCAGGCGATTTATTTTGAAAGCGCGCCTAGTCGCCCGGCGTTCCGCTGATCGCTTCGGTTACTTCTTCAAGGACGTCGATAACGATCCGTCGACGTTCCGGATCGACCATTTCCAAAAGCGTTTTCATGTTCTTCAGGTCCTGGCGTTTGATCGCCTTCGCCACGTCCAACCCGTCATTTGACAGGCTCAAAATCTGTGCGCGCCCGTCGGACGGGTCGGCGGATTGATCAATAAGACCCCGCGCCTGTAACGCCTTGGAGGCCGTGGAAAGCGTTGTCCGCGGAACGCCGAGCGTTGACGCGATGTCGGTGGGGCGCATGGGGCCCGTCTCCATCAGAACGCCGAGCATGTGAAAATACAGCGGATTAAACGGGAGCCGCCCCTCGGCGGGCGCCCCGGCGCGCCCTGAAATAAGAAGCGCCCGAATGAGCAAATGCACTGATCGCCTCAGCCGATCGACTTCACGGGCGGAAGGAGTTGTCCGGCGGGTGGCTTTCGACATATGTTACGTAGTCCGTAATAAAATCAGAGCTTGTTTTTTCACCAACGGGGAATATCGAAATTATGAAGACAATCCTATACGGCTTCGTCTTAATCCTCGCTATCGGCGCAGCGTGTTTTGGCGCCGTGGGCGATTTTAGTAGCGACGACCCTGCGCTCGCGATTGCGCCGCCAGCTTTTGTCGGCGACTTCGTTGCTCTGTCAGATGTCCATCAATCATCGGCGACATACGCAACAGGCGTCCTTGAGCGCCTTGTGGATGGCCGCGATGAGTTGACGGTATTTCGTGATGGCGTCCCAGTCGCGACCGCCGAGGCGTCAAATTCAGTGGTCGGCTGGCCCGAAGTGGCCGCCACGACGCCGGACGGGCGCTATATATTCACCATTGAGACCCGCGGGGCCCCGCCGGCCGATGTTGATGAGGTCGACAATATCCGCGAGGCGTTGGCGGCGGGCCGTGTCCTGAACATCTTTGAGCGCCGTGACGACGAACTTGTGCTGATCGATCAGCGCCGCGATCTTGGCGTCAATCCGCAGTCGGTCGCGTTCGTCCCTGACGGACGGTATCTGATTGTGGCGACGGAAACAGCGGGCGCGGAACTCGTCATCGTGGCGCTCGCGGAGAATTTTCAGGTCGCGTCGATCCGCAAGCTCGCGCTTGACCCGCCTGCGCGGCAAGAAGACGCCGAACCGTTCGTGCGCTCCTTGCGGCCGTCGCCAAGCGGCGAGCTCGTGGCGGCGAACATCGCGAACCATCGCGTGCAATTTTACGCCCTTGATTTTGATGACGACAGAATTCCGGTCGGCGCGGCGCCCTTCGGAGCGCCGACGCCTGATCTCGGACGGCGCATCGCCGTTGGCGAATGGACATCGGACGGTCAGTATTTTCTAATCTCCGACACCCATGGCGGCGGCGGGTCGCTCCATATGCTGACATTGAAGCCCGGTTCGATAATCAGCATGGCCCCGCCCGCAACGGCCGACGGATCGCCAGAAATTATTGACCGCGCAAAGGTCGGCAGATTTCCAGAAAGTTTTGCGATCAGTCCTGACGGAACCCGCATCGCGACGATCAATATGGAACGAACCTATCTGCCGAACTACGCCTTCCTTTCGAACTGGCCGAAACGGCGGCGGTATTCTGTGTCGCTGCTTTCGTTCGACAAGGCGACCGGCGAATTCGGCGCGCTGGACAGGATCGAGCAGGCCGGCGTGCTGCCGGAAGATATTTTGTTCGATCAGACAGGCCAAAACCTGGCGGTCGCCGTCTTTCACCGCCGGCTCGGGGAAGGGCGGAAACGCGGATTTATCGACTTCTTCGCGATTACCGAGGGAGACAAGCTGGAAAGCCAGGGCCGAACCCAGCCCGTGATGCGCGGGTCGCACGTCCTTGTCGCCGCGTGGTGAGGTATGGCGCTGTTATCCCGTGTGATTCTGTAAGCGCCTGATCGCTCCGCCGCCGGCCGCTCTTGTCTCCCGCAGGCACTTGGCGTAAGACGCGCAACTTCCCATTCGACGCCGGATGCCTATATGAAGCTCAGCGCTAAGGGCCGCGCCGGTTTTTGAGAGATTTCTCTGATGATTGAAGTCATTTTGACCATTCATGTCCTGATCGTTCTCGGTCTGATCGGCATCGTGCTCCTGCAGCGCTCTGAAGGCGGCGCGCTCGGCATCGGCGGCGGCGGCGGCGGCGGCTTCATGACGAGCCGCGGCGCAGCAAATGCGCTGACGCGCACCACATCCGTTCTGGCGGCGCTGTTTTTCGCCACGTCGATCTCGCTGGCCATCTTTGCGGATCGCGGGGAAGAAGAGCGCGATGTCATCCGGGATCTCACAGGCGAGGAAGTCGCCGACCCGAATGCGCCGATCTCCGCTGACGATCTCAGCAACGCCCTGGGCGGCGGCGACGATGAAGAAGAAGCGCCATCCAGCGACGATCTTTCCGACGCCCTTGGCGGCGCGGACGAGGCCGCTCCCGCTGACTTGAACGTTGAAGACGCATTGGACGATGCGCTCGGCGACGAAGAGCCCGCCGACGCTTCCGACGAGGAAGAGCCAACCCCGCCTGGCGAATAGCGGCGTTTCCTTATTCATCTCTGTAAGGATGGTTAACGGCGATCCGTTTTCGCCTGTTCCATTTTGAGAAATTAACCACCGGACGCATTGGTGCGCGGATTGCACTGGTTAGCCGCTTAAGTGTTAACGGCTAGCTTTACGTGGGTCCCATGCGTTCAATTCTTGTTTCTGTTCTGATTTCCTGTTTCGCCTTTACCGGCGTCGCCAACGCTGCGTTGTACACGGCGACGTCCGCCGTGAGCGATCGCCTCCATGGCGGCTCGAACGATCATGCGGCGTGGCTGCCGTTTTTTGAAAATATCTCCGGCACCGCGTTGCGGGGCAATAGCGACGGGTCCGATTTCGACTTTGTCACGCCCGGATTGTTCTCTGTAAACGATAACGGGATGGCGCAACTCAGCGGCCGGATCGTGTCGCAGGTTGACCCGCGCCTCGCGTTTGACGTCATCGTCAATTTCATCGCCATCGAAGGGCCGGGCACGGGCGGGCCGAAAAAAGAATTGCGGCGTTGCGCATTCAATGGCGTTTGCGGCTCGATCGATCCTTCCACCTGGGAATATTTAGGGTTGACCGACGGCAGCTTCACGGGCGTTGACGGTCTCGAAGGTCTCAGCTTTTCAGTGGAAGAGCGTCCGCGCGACAACGTCTTCCCGCTACAGGTGGGCGAGGGCGCGAACGGCAAGAACGGAAACTTTGGCGGCGCCTCCTGGTTCTTCCTCTTCCTAAACGACACCTGCGACCACGCCCTGTGCCAACAGCTCGCGTCGATCCATACGTTCAAAGGCGATTTCAATCTCGACCTCGTGGAAACGCCGCTCCCGGCGGGACTTCTCCTGTTTGCGACCGGCCTTTTCGGCTTTCGCACCATGAGCGGGCGCGGGAAAAAGGCGTAGCCTATAGTTTCTTCTTCCTGACGTTCGTTCGGGGAAACGCCGCCGCTCGCCGCTGCGGCGTTTTCTTTTGCATTTTGCCCTTACGTTGGCTGCGAATCCCGTCTAAGACGAACGCCCATGGCGCGGTATATTTTCATCACCGGCGGCGTGGTTTCCTCTCTCGGAAAAGGCGTAGCGGCGGCGGCTCTCGGAGCTCTTTTACAGGCGCGGGGCTATAAGGTCCGCCTGCGCAAACTCGACCCTTATCTTAACGTGGATCCGGGGACGATGAGCCCCTATCAGCACGGCGAAGTCTTCGTCACCGATGACGGCGCGGAGACCGATCTCGACCTTGGTCACTATGAACGCTTCACCGGCGTTTCGGCTTCCAAAGGCGACAATGTGACGACGGGCCAAATCTATTCGCGGATCATTGAGCGCGAACGGCGCGGCGATTATCTGGGCGCGACGGTTCAGGTCATTCCCCATGTGACCGACGCCATTAAAGAGTTTGTCCTCTCTGACGCCGGCGGCGCGGACTTCGTCCTGTGCGAGATCGGCGGCACGGTGGGCGACATTGAGGCGCTGCCGTTCTTCGAGGCGATCCGCCAGTTGGGCAACGAGTTGCCGCGCGGCGACGCGATCTATGTGCACCTCACTTTAATGCCCTACATCCCGTCGGCGGGTGAGCTGAAAACCAAACCGACGCAGCACTCGGTGAAAGAACTCCGGTCCATCGGCATTCAGCCGGACGTTCTGTTGGTGCGGGCCGACCGCGATATTCCGGGCAGTGAACGCAAGAAGATCGCGCTCTTTTGTAACGTCCGGCCTTCAGCGGTGGTGCAGGCGCTCGACTGCCGCACGATCTACGAAGTGCCGCTCGCCTATCACGAAGAAGGGTTCGACAATGAAGTGATCGACGCCTTCGGGATCAAGGATGCGCCGGCGCCGAAGCTTGAAGGGTGGCGCGAGATCGTCGAGCGCATCATTTCGCCCGACGGCGAAGTGCGCATCGCCGTGGTCGGCAAATATACGGTCCTGAAGGACGCTTATAAATCGCTGATGGAGGCGATCGCCCATGGCGGCATCGCGAATAATGTCCGTGTGGAGATTGACTGGATCGAGTCCAGCAAGTTCGAGGATGAGGAATCGGCGCTTTCCGTCCTTGAGGGCATTCACGGCATTCTCGTGCCCGGCGGCTTCGGCGAGCGCGGCTCCGAGGGCAAGATACGCGCGGCGCAATTCGCGCGGGAGAAAGGCATTCCCTATTTCGGCATTTGCTTCGGCATGCAGATGGCGGTGATTGAAGCGGCGCGCCACTTGCTCGGCGAGGAAGACGCCACCTCCACCGAGTTCGGCGACACAGGGCAATCGATTGTGGGGCTCATGACCGAATGGTCGCGCGGCAATGAAACCGAAAAGCGCGACCGGTCGAGCGATCTCGGCGGCACGATGCGCCTCGGCGCCTACCCGGCGCGCCTGCGCGCGGGCAGCCGCGTGGCCGAGATCTACGGCGCGACCATGATCGAGGAACGCCACCGGCACCGCTTTGAGGTCAATATGGACTGGGCGGCGCGCCTGGAAGAAAAGGGCGTCGTCTTTTCAGGAACCTCGCCCGACGGCGCCTTGCCGGAGATCGTCGAAATTCCGGACCATCCCTGGTTCATCGGCGTTCAATATCACCCGGAGCTGAAGTCGCGCCCATTCGAGCCGCACCCGCTGTTCGCATCCTTCATCAAAGCGGCGGTGGAACGCTCACGGTTGGTTTAAGCGCGTGCTAGGCGATGTCCTTTACGCCCGGTCAGCGAAAAATCCACTATTTGACGGACCAAATATTGTTCCTGACTTAGAGGCGTTATGATGCAAAACGAGATAAATCTGGAATCTTTTTTTGATGATCCGTTAAATATACAAGCAATCCTTGCAACCCTTATTCGTGCAAAACAGGCCTCTCAAGATTCGAATGTCATTTTCCACCCGACGGTTGCACAGTTTGCTTTTGCTCTACGAAAAAAATTCGAACAACATTTGGCTGACGGACATTATAAAGGCATGGAGTATTCCAAGAAAAATTCTTATTCATTAGATCAAAGCAGTCCGGTACTTTCTGTAATTGAGGAGCGATTATTAGCGGTAGTAAAATCTTACGGAGATAGACGGGATATTCTGTTGTATGGCCGCTCAACCGAGGACATTATCGCGACGTATTTTGCCCCTTTTACAATTGATGATGAAAGTATGGCGTCAATCGTGTCCAAAATCGACGCGTTGCGTTTCAATTAAAAGGAGTCCGCTATGCACAAACCCGTATTGGTGACTGGCGCGTCGAGCGGCATCGGCGAGGCGACGGCGGTGCATCTCGCCCACAAGGGGTTCAAGGTCTATGCGGCGGCGCGCCGCCTTGAAAAACTCAATACGCTGTCGGCCCTTGGCGACGGGCGGATTACGCCGATCGCGCTTGACGTCACTGATGAAGGCTCGATCGATAAGGCGATGCAGGAGATAGCGGCGCGCGGCGACACGCTTTATGGGCTCGTGAACAACGCTGGCGTCAGCGTGATGGGGCCGATCGAGCAAGTGCCCATGAACGAATGGCGCCGGCTTTATGAGACGAATGTCTTTGGACTGATCAATATGGCGCAGGCGGTGCTGCCGCAGATGCGCGAGGCCGGCGAGGGGCGCATCGTCAATGTGGGCTCTGTGGCGGGGCGCGTCGTGGCGCCGTTCTTCGGCGTTTACGCGTCTTCAAAACATGCGGTGGAGGGGTTCACCGACGCCATGAGGCGGGAGTTGAAGATGCACGGGATTAAAGTGAGCCTGATCCGGCCCGGCTTCATCAATACGCCCTTCGGCGAACAGGAGCAGGAATCGATGGCGCCCTATCTCGACGAGGGTCAGCCCTATGTGAAGCAGCTTGAACAGTTCAAAGCCTGGCACGCCAAGGGTCACCCGAACGCCAAGCCACCCTCAATCGTTGCGGAGAAAATCTATCACGCCCTGACCGCGGAACACCCCCATTCGCGCTACACGGTGCCCGCGCACTTCGTCGCTTATCTGATGATGCGCAATCTGCTGCCTTCGGCGATTGTGGATCGCATCTTTGAGCGTATTGTGGGCTTTCACAAAATCTAGGAGTGCGCCATGACCGCCCATGTCGATCCAACCCGCGAACAACTCGGCGCCATGATGAAGATGGCCGACGACGGGCCCATTCATATGCTGAACATGCTGCGCTTTCGCGACCATGCCGCTTACGAAGACGGGCGGGAAGCGACCGGCGCTGAGGCTTATGCGGCGTATGGCGCGGAGAGCGGCCCGATCTTCAAACGGGTCGGCGGCAAGATCGCCTATTCCTGGTCGCCGAAGCTGGTCCTGATCGGCCCTGACGCCGAATATTGGGACATGATCTTCGTCGCTGAATATCCGAATGCGGCGGCTTTCGGGGACATGGTTAAAGACCCCGAATACCAGAAAGCGGTCAAGCACCGGCAAGCGGCGGTTGAAGATTCCCGCCTGATCCGCATGAAACCCGGCGAGGCGGGCGCAACTTTCGCGTCTTAGCGTTAACGGCGCCCAATGTGCTAGGCTCTCCATCGGGGAATTGGTGGAGAATGAGCAATGTCGAAGAGAGCAGCTCTATTGGGGTTCATGGCCTGCGGCGCAGTCGCGCTCGGCGCAGCGTCAGCGCAGGATGTGACGCCGCTGGAGCCGGAAGCGCCTGCATCGGTTGAGGCGCCCATGGAGCCAGCTTCCGACGAAACGGTCGCCGCCGCCTATCGGTTTGACGACTGCGTGCGTCCTCAGGAACCCGTCCTGGCGACCGACGAGAAGAGCCGCGGGCGCGTGACGCTCGCTGCGGAAAAGAGGGCCGTCCGTCAGTATAACGCGCATGTGGAGGAGGCGAACGCCTATATGCGCTGCATCGCCGACGAGGCCCAACGCGACCTCGACGCCTACTATCAGGCGGTGACGGCGGCGCTGGAAGCGGAGCAGGCGAGCGTCATGAGCGACCTCGGCGTCATGCGCGATAAGCTGAAAGCGCGGCGCTGAGCGCGGCCGATCTGAAAAATTCGATTCCATCTTGTACGGCCCGCCGGCTTGAGGGTAGGTATAGCCGGAACGCAATCAAAAAGATGAGAACAATCAATGCCAACGCCGGTTTTGATGCCCGCCCTCTCGCCGACCATGGAAGAAGGCACCCTCGCACGCTGGACCGTGAAGGAGGGCGACACGGTCTCCTCCGGCGATGTGATCGCGGAGATTGAAACCGACAAGGCCACCATGGAAGTGGAGGCGGTCGACGAAGGCGTGATCGGCAAAATTCTCGTCAGCGAAGGCACCGAAAACGTCAAGGTCAATGATCCGATTGCGATCATTGTCGATGACGGCGAGAGCGTCGACGATATCGACCTGTCGTCGCTGAACGGCGCATCCGAGCCCGCGGCGGCGCCGGCGACACAGGACGAGACGGCGAGCGCGCCTGCGCCCGCAGCGCCGGTGGCCTCTACTGCGAGCGATCCCGAATTGCCCGAGGGCGTTGAGATGGTGAAGACCACCATCCGCGATGCGCTGCGCGACGCCATGGCCGAAGAAATGCGCCGCGATGAAGATGTCTTCCTGATGGGCGAGGAAGTGGCGCAATATCAGGGCGCCTACAAAGTTAGCCGCGACTTACTGCAGGAATTCGGCGAGCGGCGCGTCGTCGATACGCCGATTACGGAATATGGCTTCGCCGGTCTCGGCGTCGGCGCAGCGTTTGCAGGATTAAAACCGATCGTCGAATTCATGACGTGGAACTTCGCGATGCAGGCGATCGACCACATCATCAACTCCGCCGCCAAGACCCGATATATGTCGGGCGGGCAAATGGCCTCGCCCATCGTTTTTCGCGGCCCCAACGCGGCGGCGAGCCGGGTGGCAGCACAGCACTCGCAGGACTACGCCGCATGGTACGCGAACGTTCCCGGGCTGATCGTGATCTCTCCCTATTCGGCCGCTGACGCGAAGGGCCTTCTAAAGGCCGCGATCCGCGATCCCAATCCGGTTGTCTTCCTCGAACATGAGCTGCTCTACGGCGACGAAATGGAGGTGCCTGCGGTGGACGACTGGGTTTTGCCCATCGGCAAGGCGAAGATCGCGCGCGAAGGCTCGGACGTCACCATCGTTTCCTATTCGCGCGGCGTGAAATTCTCGCTGGAAGCAGCCGACAAGCTGGCCGAAGAGGGGGTCTCCGCCGAGGTTGTCGATCTGCGCACGCTCCGCCCGATGGACGCCGCCACAGTGATCGAGAGCGTGAAGAAAACCAATCGCGTCGTCACTGTTGAGGAGGGCTGGGCCCCTTGCGGCGTCGGCGCGGAAGTCGCCTGGCAAGTGACGCAATACGCCTTCGATTACCTCGACGCCCCGCCGACGCGCGTCACCCATGAAGACACGCCGTTGCCTTACGCCGCAAACCTTGAAGCGCTGAGCCTTCCGAATGCGGATAAAATTGTGACTGCGGTGAAGCAGGTGAAGTATCGGGATTAGAACAATGAGCTTGTTCGGTGTGCTAAAACGGCCAAAGCTCGTTTCAAATTTTTCGAGTGAAAGAGCAGTAATTGTAAAAAATCTTTCACATAACCTTCGGTTTTTCAAAAGAAATAATATTCATACGATCAAACTTCTAAATGATGTGAAATTAAGAAAAATTCTTGATACCCCTCTTTGGGGATTACTTGAGTTTGGAAATAAATATGATCAGCCGTTTATTTCTCGTGAGGTGTTAAATCATGCAAATGAAATCGGCATTGATGTTTTGTCGACAAGCTTTGCAAAAAAAGTGCACGGCGATAAAAATATTCAGATCGAATTAGATCATGTCGTGCCGCGAGCCTATCTTATTGATCAACTCCTTACTAATAGTCTCAACGCCGATCGGATAGAATTCCATTTGATTGCTTGCGTTATAACACGAGAAGAACATTTACGTTTGCCGAGGTCGCCAAGTAATTTTTCGCTGTCTGATCCTTGGAAATACTATCGAGAAAATCATATCGAAGTGTTTGACAGGATAACTGGTGATTTTTTGGATTTATCAACTAATTCCAAAGATGCAAAGTTACGGAACCTGATACAAAGATGATTCATACGGGCCAATGCCATTGCGGAAAACTGAAAGCGTCGTTCGATACGCAGAAGTCGCCCGCGGCGCTCGGCGTCCGCACTTGCCAGTGCGAATTCTGCCGCCGGCATGGCGCGGTGAATATTTCCGATCCGGACGGCGAAACCACATTCGATGCAGCGTCCGATGATTTATTCCGTTATCGCTTTGCGTTGCGAACGGCCGACTTCCTCATTTGCCGCGAATGCGGCGTTTATATCGCCGCGGTCATGGGCGAAGGGGACGACATTCGTTCGACGATCAATGTTGTCGGGCTACAAATGACGGAATTTCTCGCACTGCCGGAAGCGGATATGGAATACGGGGCCGAAACCACAGACGACCGTATCAAGCGGCGTTATACAAAATGGACACCAACCCGCTTTACGGATGCGAGGCTCGCCACCTCGAATTTTGGGCCGCATTGATCAGGAAAGCGATCTGAGTTGTGACTACCACTATTTATTGCCTTGTAATCTTGCTTCTCGGCCTGACTGGGGGATCTGCATTCGCTCATTTTCTGGAATTTCCCAACAAGATGGCACTCGATGGACCTGAATGGTTTCTGGTCCAAACGCAGATTTATGATGGATGGGGCAAGACCCTCAGTCTTCTGCTCTGGCCGATGCTTGGCGGATTGCTTTTTCTGTCGATCCGGCATGCAAACGCTCGGGTTTTTTGGATTGCGGTTCTTGTTCTTGTACTGATCGCCGAGGTGGGGATCTGGGGCTTTGTAATTCGCCCTGTCAACGCCGTCGTCAACGCACCAGGAGCGATCTGGCCGCTGGACGGCTGGGAGAATTATCGCGCTACGTGGGAATGGGCGCATATCGCGCGAACCGTGATATACGCCGCAGCAATCCTTTTGGCGGCCCGAGCCGGCGCAATGATAAATGGAAGGACGCACTGATGCCTACACCAATTCTGATGCCCGCCTTGTCGCCCACCATGGAAGAGGGAACGCTCGCCAAGTGGAATGTGAAAGAAGGCGACGAGGTCAATTCCGGCGACGTGATCGCCGAGATCGAAACCGATAAGGCGACCATGGAAGTGGAGGCCGTGGACGAGGGCGTTGTCGGCAAGATCCTGATCGGCGAGGGCACGGAGAACGTGAAGGTCAACGCGTTGATCGCGGTCCTTCTGGAAGACGGCGAAAGCGCCGGCGATATCGATGTGGATGCGCTCGCCGTCGGCGGCGCCGCGCCGGCGTCTGTGGCTGAACCGAGCCCGGCGCCGCAAGAGAATGGCGCATCCAAACCACAGGCCAATGGCGC
>CAWUIM010000008.1:0-77262 GCA_963922595.1 uncultured Parvularculaceae bacterium | reverse complement strand
CTCGCCGCCTCCGTCTACGCCGCGTCGGAAGGCCTCAGCGTCGTCACGCTCGACGCGACCGCGCCCGGCGGCCAGGCGGGGACAAGCTCAAAGATCGAAAACTATCTCGGCTTCCCGTCCGGCATTTCGGGCCGCGAACTCGCCGAGCGCGCCAACGTCCAGGCGCAAAAATTCGGCGCCCGCCTCGCCGCACCGGCCAAAGCCGTCAAGCTGGAAGAAAATGACGGCGCTTATTGCCTCCATCTGGAAGACGGCCGCTCACTCTCGGCCCGCGCAATCGTCGTCGCCGCCGGCGCCGACTACCGGCGCCTCCCCATCGACAATATCGAGCAGTATGAAGGACGCGGCATTTATTACGGCGCCACCGCCATGGAAGCCCAAATCTGCAAGGGATCGACCGTCGCCATTGTGGGCGCCGGCAACTCCGCCGGCCAGGGCGCAGTGTTCCTCTCCAGCTACGCAAAGGACGTACACGTCTTATATCGCCGCCCGAACATCCGCGACACGATGTCGGAATATCTGGTGCGCCGCCTTGAAGAGACGGAAAACATTCATCTGCACCCGGAAACCGAGATCACCGCGGTTGAGGGTGACGGCGCGCGCATCCAGTCCGCCGAGCTCACCACCGTCGGCGCTAAAAACACGACCCTCGACAATCCGTTCCTGTTTCTCTTTATCGGCGCGACGCCCGCCGCCGGCTGGCTGCCCGAGACTATCGCGCGCGATGACAAGGGCTTTTTGAAAACCGGCGCCGCCATAGAGAACATCCAACTGGTGAAAGCTGGCTGGTCCCTCGACCGCATGCCCGAGATCTACGAGACAAGCTGGCCGCGCGTCTACGCCGTCGGCGACGTGCGCGCAGGCTCGGTCAAACGCGTCGCCTCCGGCGTCGGCGAAGGCTCCGTGGTGGTGCAATATATCCACCGCGCGCTGGCGGAGGTTTAGGGGGCGCGGTGGCTTTTTGGAAACGGAACGTAGGCCGCATAACGAAACGTATTTTAATCGCAACTTATGTTGACGTCGTGCGGCGAAATTTGGAGGCCACACGCAACAATCAGGTAAATGTTTAATTTAGTTGGAATCTGCGGCGCACTGCAAGCACGACTAGAAAAAGCAGTATCACTGCCGAAAACGACTGGAAGCTTGCAAGAATGCGCACAATGATACCAACGGGGCCATTGTCCAACAATGTTGCCGCAACACTATCAGCCTCATCACGGCGTGGTGCCCAAATAAAAAACGGGCGTAGCATCGTTTCTCCGGATAGAATCAGCGCTTCAATGACTGACTTATCTATCGGCTTTTTAATATCGAAAGAGAATAGCGTTTCCAGTTGGCCTCGCACGCCTCCATAAACTAAGAAATAAATCAATGCGCCAAGGAAATAGACTCCAGTAAACCAAAAAAAGGGCTTGCTCACTGATGCGCCGTAATCGGATGTTGCGCCGAACATAATTGATAGTAACCGCTCCCAAACCGGGGTTTGGCTATTGTCGCGTCTTGCCCTAAGCTCGTAGCGATAGAAGCGTTGTTCCCGCAATCGGTCGCGGCCCACCTCCGCGCCTTGTTTGATTATTCGAAATCCACCTTCAAGTGCGCGCAATCGAGCGTCGCGACCAGTAACAATATTATTGAGTCGCCGATACTTTCGGCACCGGATAGCAAGCCTTATAGCCCATCTGACACCTTTCGCATTGACCCGATGAACCCATTCTTTCCACGATCTCCGCTTCCAATTTTCAGCCCGGCGTAAAGCCTCCCAGAAACCCATGTCATCACGCAGCGTTGCTGGACTGAAATCCACCCTGCCAGCAAATCTTGCTCCATCAAATGCGCTGAAGAGTGAAAATACATCAGTACTTGTACAATCAATTAGGTGGGGCATTTGAGCATCAATAAAAGTCCGATCCAACGCACTTCGTTTCTCAGGCACATTTTGCGGCGAAAACGACAATGGTGCCTTGAATTCCGCACTTTCAAAACTGAATTTCTTTAGCGAGAAAAATCGAATCTTTTCAAAGCTGACGCGAGTGTCGAACACTGCTTGTTGAAAATTGCAGTCTCCATGGAATACTGCGCCTTCGAATGTAACAAGCCCAAAAAAATGAGCTTGCAAAAAACTGACGGCGGATGAAGACTCGCCATCACCGCCAATCAATGCATCAGAAAAATCAGCTAGGTGATGAAAAATACTCCCACGGAAAATCACGTCGCCCAAAAGGCCCGTATGCGACATATCAGCAGCATTCCGAAATATACACTCGTGCAAGAACACGTTCCCGTCGACAATGAGTTTGTGGCAATTCAATTGATCAAAGTGAAAACGAGAGCCATTAAGCATTCCGCGTATGTGCGCCCGCGCCAGTGAGACGCTTTTGGGATGCTTCTCTTCGACGGCGAATGCCGATTCGTCCAATAAAGTCAGGCTGCCATTGATGAGCGAACGCGCTAAGATTGGCACTTCCAAATCGTCGTGATATCTCAAATTCACGTCCCCGTCCAAGAACGCGCCGGTTAACTCACAATTTTCCCCAAATTGTAATTCTCGCCACGGGTTCTTACCGCTGAAATATGTGTTTCTTGCGCATACAAACCACGGTCTGCCAAAAACCGGCAATTTCCTAAGGACAACTCCTTGCAATTGAACCCGTAGGTCTGGCTCACCCGAGTTCGGTCCCGAAAATTGCGTTGCCTTTGCATTTAGAGCTAATTTAGACAATTTATTTTCGAAGTACTCCCAAGTTTCACTAGACCAATTAGCTTTTATGGATTTCTCGCCTTCTTTATTCGTATAGGGACAATGATATGGCGTAAATAGTCGACCGCCGACATCAATTAGGTCGCCTTCGGAAACCCCGGCTGCTAGCCAATAATCCTGTAATGTTGCGTTTTTCCATTCATTAGATGCAATCTGCGAATGCACAGGCACCTGTTTTTGAGGTTCGATTTTCCAACCTCGCCAACTTTTTCTACTCAAACCATCCCACGTGTAATCTTCATTCCACCATGTTAGCCACTATTCCTCTGCATCCGAGGGAGTCTGATTTTCTGGGCACAGTATGGGATTATTCTTGCTTATTGATTTTGTTTTCGAAGTGTTTTTCATTTGAATATCACAGCTTTTCCTCAAAAGCAGAATTGACCAGTTACTGGCCGATTTCCAGCGCAACTTGGGTTAGTATAAACTAACCTGCCATCACAGAGTCATAGCCAGAATTGAATACTGTTACTCACTGTGGCGAACCACGTCAAAGATATGACTTACGATCGTAAAATCCGGTTTGAAAACCACTGCTGATTCGTTCAGTGATGGAGTATCGGGCTAGGACAAACTAATTTCCATTCCGTCGTCACCCTGACGAAAGTCAGGGTCCAGGGCAGCGCATTGCGGAGGAAGCGATCAATGGAAGTCATGGCCGCAACAGTTCGGTTCCTAACCCTGGACCCCGGATCAAGTCCGGGGTGACGGTGTAGGATGCGGACGCTTTTCATCCGCAGGTGGAGAAAAAAGTTTTGCGCTCAACCGTTTTTCCGGGAAATTCGAAACCCTGAAAGCCCCGTCCCGCGCGGGTTTCGATGAGATACTGGACAATTTGTGGGAAACTTATCTTCCCCCCTTTGCGGCGCCTTTATGATGGGGGCCATGAGTTTTGACGATAGGCATACGGATAGAGTGGAGCGGCGTGCGCGCGACGCGGATTTTGAGGCGGCGCTGGCGGAGCGCTATCGGCGCTTGTCGCTATTGACGCTTGATCTCGCTGAGGAAGCGGGCGAGGCGGCGGTTAACTTTTCGCTGGTGGACACGAAAGGCGTGCGCCCGGCGTTTTTTGATCGGCGTCTAGCGGCGATGACGCGGGCGATCTGGGCGCATCGGGTGATTGAACGGTTGCGGGGTCGCCCCGCCGCGAAGGCGGCGACTCTAAAGAGTGGCGCGAAGGCGGCGCAAGGACGCGACGCGGGCGGCGCTGAAGCGATGCAGCCGTTCCCGGACGATGGATGGACGCCATGCCCGCGCGCGACGGCGCGCTTTTTCAAGATTCGGCCGCCTTCGCGGCCGGGCCGTGGGGAGTCAGAGATTTTGGTGGGTAAAGAGTGTCAACGCGATATTGGCGTTCGCATTGACATTCTTGACGCTGATGCGACTACGCCTATCGATCCATCTGAGCTGTCGCGACATACGCGAATTTCTAGCAGCCCTCTTCCGACTCGCCATGGCTTGACCATGGCGTCCATGGTTACGTCGGAAAAGGAAACTGCGTGCAGCGTTCCATATGTCGTATCGAATCCGGACGAGAAATGGACCCCACGCCCGCGCGCGAAGGCGTGCTTTTTCAAAATTCGGCCGCCTTTGCGGCCGGGCCGTGGGGAGTCGGATTTGTTGGGCGAAGCGTTTCAACGAAACGTCGGTGTTCGCGGCGACCAACCCGGCACTGACGAAGCCGCGTTGATCGACAGCATTAAAGACCACGGGCGTGGGCTTGGCGCGGTGATTGACGCGCTGGCGGGGGACGACCTGGCGGCGGATGATTTTGGCGCCAACAACCCATCTCCGGCTCGCCATGGCTTGACCATGGCGTCCATGTCGGCGGCGGGAAAGATTGTGGCAGGCGAAACGCAATCGCCAGAGCCGTTCCCGGAAGAAAGGTGGACCCCACGGTCGAGCCGTGGGGAGTCGGAAATTGTGGCGACAGATGCGGTCGAAAAAACCACCGTCAACCCATCTCCGACTCGCCATGGCCCGGCCGCGAAGGCCGCTAATGGGAGAAATTCGGAGAAGGCGGCCTCCTTAAGAGCAAGCGCGCCTTCGCGCGCGGGCATGGCGTCCATGATGGCTCATCGCTCAGCCGCTTGCGTTCCTCGCCATCCTTCGAGGCTCACTTCGTTCGCACCTCAGGATGAGGGACGTATAATGGCGCGAAAATCCCTAGCCCTCATCCTGAGGTGGCCCGAAGGGCCCTCGAAGGATGGCGGCGCGGACAATCGCAACGGCGAAGACGACGCGGTTAACGATGGCGCAGCTGTCGAACGGTGCGTTAACGATGGCCGGCGGGCGGCGCCGCCTTAAAGCGTTTACGGCGCATAAGGGTCCCTTTTTCGGCCAAGTTTTTGCTTGAATTCTCTTCCAAGCTGTCTCAACCAATTGCAGCGCAACAAGAGAATGGGGAGCTTCCCGGCCATGTGCGGTATCGTAGGCGTTTTGGGAAAAGGCGATGTCGCTCCGGCGATTGTTGAAGGGCTGAAGCGTCTTGAATATCGCGGGTATGATTCCGCCGGCGTCGCCACCCTTCATGGCGGCGCGCTCGACAGGCGGCGCGCAGCGGGCAAGCTTTCGGCGTTAACGAAAACCCTCGCCGACAATCCGCTGGCCGGCGCGGTCGGCATCGGCCACACGCGCTGGGCGACCCATGGCGCCGCCAACGAGCGCAACGCCCATCCGCATGCGACGGACCGCGTTTCGGTGGTTCATAACGGCATTATCGAGAATTTCGCGGAATTGCGCCGCGAGTTGCAGGAGAAAGGATACGCGTTTCAGTCCGACACCGACGCCGAAGTGTGTCCGCAGCTGATCACTTACTATCTCGAGAATGAAAATCTCGGGCCCGCGCAAGCGTTTCACAAAGCGATTTCGCGGCTCACCGGCGCCTTCGCCTTTGTGGCGATTTTCACCGGCGAGGAAGATCTGATGATCGGCGCGCGCAAGGGCTCGCCGCTGGCGGTGGGGCGCGGCGACGGGGAGATGTTCCTCGGCTCCGACGCTTATGCGCTGGCGCCGTTCACCAACCGCGTCATCTATCTCGACGAGGGCGACTGGGCGGTGTTGAGGCGCGACGGGTTCGAGGTCTTCAACGCCGCCGGCGAAAAGGTCGACCGGCCGGAGACGATCTCATCGGCCGCCGACGCCATGGTCGACAAGGACGGCCATCGCCATTTTATGGCGAAGGAGATTTACGAGCAGCCGGAAGTGATCGCGCATACGCTGTCGCGCTACATCGATCCGGCGACGCAGACGGTTCGCTTGCCAGAGGGCGCGTTCGATTTTGCAGCGCTCAGCCGGCTGACGATCTCGGCCTGCGGCACGGCGTATTATGCGGGGCTGATCTCGAAATACTGGTTCGAGAAATGGGCGGGGTTGCCGGTCGAGATCGACATCGCCTCGGAGCTGCGCTACCGCGATGTTCCCTATGCGGAGGGCGGCGGCGCGATTTATATCTCCCAGTCGGGAGAGACCGCCGATACGCTGGCGGCGCTGCGCGATGCGCGCGATCACGGCCAGAAGATCGCCGCGGTCGTGAACGTGGCCGAAAGCTCGATCGCGCGCGAGGCCGACGTCATCTTCCCGATGGCCGCAGGGCCGGAGATCGGGGTCGCCTCCACCAAGGCGTTCACCTGCCAGCTCGCCTCCCTCGCCTGCATCGCCATCGCCGCCGGCCGTCAGCGCGGGACCATCTCCGAGGCCGAAGAGCGCGCGCTCGTCGGCGAGCTTTTAAAGACGCCGCGCCTCCTCGGCGAAGCGCTCAGGGAGGCCGGCGCCATCGAAGCGATCGCCAAGGACATCGCGAAGGCAAGCGACATCCTCTACATCGGCCGCGGCGTCAGCTTCCCCCTCGCCATGGAAGGCGCGCTGAAGCTGAAGGAAATCTCCTACATCCACGCCGAAGGCTACGCGGCGGGCGAGTTGAAACACGGGCCCATCGCCCTGATCGACAAGACGCTGCCCATCGTCGTGATCGCCCCGCGCGACAGGCATTTTGAAAAAACCCTCTCAAACATGCACGAAGTGATGGCCCGCGACGGCAAGGCTTTGATCATCTCAGACGCGCAAGGCGTGCGCGAGGCGGGCGAGAAAGTCTGGGCGGCGATCACGGCGCCGCCGACGCATCCAATGTTCGCGCCCATCGTCTACGCCGCCCCGATCCAGCTCCTCGCCTATTTCACCGCCACCGCCAAAGGCACCGACGTCGACCAGCCGCGCAACCTGGCGAAGTCGGTCACGGTGGAATAGGCGGCGTCCGGTGTCCCAGTATCGCATCCAACCCGTGATTATGTCAGGCGGCGCCGGCACGCGTCTGTGGCCGCTCTCACGCCAGGCGACGCCGAAGCAACTCCTGCCGCTCGTATCAGCGCGCACCATGCTGCAGGAAACGGCGCTGCGCCTATCCGGCGACGCCTACGCCCCGCCGCTGATTATTTGCGGCGCTGCGCATACGGAGCAAATCCGCGAGCAACTGCGCGCTATCGATCTGCCGCCGGCGGCGATCATCACCGAGCCCGTGGCGCGAAATACAGCCGCCGTCGCAGCCGTCGCCGCTGCTTGGACCGCCGAACACAACGCAAGCGCCCAGATTTTGCTGGCGCCAGCGGATCACGTCATCGCTGACGCCCTTGCCTTTCGCCGCGCGGTCGCCGCCGGGGCGGAGGCGGCGCGAGACGGCGCCATCGTCACCTTCGGGATCAAGGCGGACCGCGCGCACACCGGCTATGGCTACATCCGCCAAGGCGCGCAGCTCGGTGAGTCGGTTTTCAAGATCGACGCATTCTTAGAGAAGCCCGACCGCGAGACCGCCGAGAAATATCTGGCGTCCGGCGAGTATTATTGGAACGCAGGCATTTTTCTGTTCACGGCCAGCGCTATGGCCAACGAGTTACAGCGCTTAAATGCGCCCATCTTCGACTTCGCGCAGCGCGCCCTTCGGTCCGGCGCTTGCAATGACGACGTGATCGCTCTCGACCGGTCCGAATTCGAACAATGCCCCGTTATTTCAATCGATTACGCTGTCATGGAAAAGACTGATAAAGCCGCCGTGGTCGCGCCGGTTGATGCAGGCTGGAGCGATATTGGCTCATGGACGGAGCTGCCGGTGGAGACAACCGCCGAAAATGGCGGCGGTGTGGCCGCGATCGATTGCGCAGGCACAACAGTGAAGACGGACGGTATTTTCGTGGGCGCAATTGGTCTTGAAGACATGATTGTCGTCGCCACGAAAGACGCTATCCTGATTGCGCCGCGTGACCGCGCGCAAGATGTGAAGCAGATCGTTGAACGCCTAAAAGAAGACGGCCGCGACGATCTTCTCTGAGGACGAACGATTCCATGGCTGAACGCATCATCGTCACCGGGGGCGCTGGTTATATCGGCAGCCATGTGTGCGTCGAACTCTTGAAGGCAGGACGAGACATTCTTGTCATCGACAATTTTGATAACTCATCGCCGGAAGCGCTGGCCCGAGTCCAGGAGATCACAGGCAAATCGCTCCATTCCACCGAAGCGAGTCTAGGCGCGCCTGGCGATCAGGACCGGATCATCGACGCCGTCACCGCCTTTCGGGCCGACAGCGCGATCCATCTGGCGGGGCTAAAGGCCGTTGGTGAGTCTGTCACCGAACCAATGCGGTATTACGAAACGAACATCGGCGCGACGTTCGCCTTGCTGAACGCAATGGACGCGGCGGGAGCGAAGACGCTTGTCTTTTCATCATCTGCGACCGTTTATGGCGACCTCAATGAAAGCCCCGTCGATGAGGACGGCAAGACCGGTCCAACCAATCCTTACGGGCGCACCAAATTTTTCATCGAAGAGATGCTGCGCGATCATGTGGTCGCTCATCCCGATTGGCGCATCGTCAATTTACGCTACTTCAATCCAGTGGGCGCGCACTATTCAGGACGCATTGGCGAAGACCCTGACGGACCGCCTAACAATCTTTTTCCTTACATAGCGCAGGTCGCGGTTGGGCGGCGCGAAAAGCTCGCCGTCTATGGAAATGATTATCCGACTGCTGACGGCACCGGGGTACGTGATTATATCCATGTTAGCGACCTGGCGCGCGGGCATCTTGATGCGCTCGATTATCTCGCGAATAAATCGGGCGGCGGCGCAGAGAATATAAACCTTGGCACTGGCGTCGGTTATTCCGTGCTGGACGCGATTACAGCCTTCAAGCGGGCATCAAACCGCGACATTCCATATGAAATTGCACCGCGCCGCGATGGCGACGTGGCGACGATTTACGCCAAACCTGACCGCGCGCGGGAGAAACTCGGCTGGCGCGCCACCAAAACCCTCGACGAGATGTGCGCTGACACATGGCGGTGGCAGCGCGAAAACCCGCGCGGATATGATAACGATTGAAGCCGAAAATTACCCGATCAGGCGGCGAGCTTTCTGATCACATAATGCAGAATGCCGCCGTTGCGGAAATAATCGAGCTCATCAGCCGTATCAATCCGTATACGGAGCGTTACGTCTTTTGTATCGCCGTTCGCAAATGTGATCGTCGCGCCAAGCGTTCCGCGCGGCTCAATCGCATCCACATCGTGAATTGAGACCTGCTCATCGCCGGTGAGACCGAGCTCCTGCCAGCCCTCGCCGTCATCAAACTGCAAGGGAAGGACGCCCATGCCAATGAGGTTTGACCGGTGGATGCGCTCGAAGCTTTTCGCAACAACGGCGCGCACGCCAAGAAGATTTGTGCCCTTCGCCGCCCAGTCGCGGGACGAGCCCGTGCCGTATTGCTCGCCCGCCAGAACAACGAGCGGCGTGCCCGCTTCTTTATACGCCATCGCCGCATCGTAAATCGGCATTTGCTCACCTGACGGGACGTGCCTGGTGTAACCGCCTTCAACACCGTTGAGCATCTGGTTCTTGATGCGAATGTTCGCGAACGTGCCGCGCATCATCACGTCATGATTGCCGCGGCGCGATCCGTAAGAATTGAATTCTGAAACCGGCACCTGGAATGATTTGAGATAGTCGCCGGCGGGACTGTCTTCGGCGATCGAACCGGCTGGAGAGATATGATCTGTCGTAATGGACTCACCAAAGAGGCCGAGAATATGGGCGCCGTTAATCGGCTTAACGGCTTCAGGCTCTTTCTTCATGCCCTCAAAGAAGGGCGGCTTAGCCACATAGGTCGATGTGGGCCAGGAATAAGTCTGATCGTCGCCCGCGTCGATCGCCTGCCATTGCTCGTCCCCTTTGAACACATCAGCGTAGCGGCTTGCGAACATTTGCGCGGTGACGTTCTCGCGGACAATTTCAGCAATTTCCTGATTGGTCGGCCAAATGTCTTTCAAGAAAACATCGTTGCCGTCCTGATCCTGCGCAATCGGGTCAGTACGCAAATTGATATTGAGCGAACCGGCGATCGCATAAGCGACCACGAGCGGCGGCGACGCAAGGAAGTTTGCGCGTACGTCCGGCGAAACCCGTCCTTCAAAGTTGCGATTGCCGGAAAGTACAGAGCAAACGGCTAGATCATGTTCATGCACCGCCTCGGAGATCGCCGGAGGCAGCGGACCGGAATTACCAATACAGGTGGTGCAGCCATAACCCACAAGATTAAACCCAAGCGCATCAAGATCGTCTGAGAGCCCGGCGCTGTTCAAATAGTCAGTGACCACCTGACTGCCCGGCGCCAGCGAGGTTTTCACCCATGGCTTAACGGAGACGCCGCGCGCGCGCGCATTGCGCGCCACAAGGCCCGCAGCGATCAGCACTGACGGGTTCGATGTGTTTGTACACGACGTAATCGCGGCGATCGTCACATCGCCATGCCCGAGATCGAAATCCTCGCCTTTTACCGGCACGCGCTCGCCGTTCTGGCCGCCCATGCCATATTCCTTGTCGAGCGCCGTTTCAAAGCAGGCCGGCGCTTCTTCCAGGACGACGCGGTCTTGTGGGCGCTTCGGTCCCGCGAGCGATGCGGTGACCGAACCAAGATCAAGCTCAAGCGTATCGGTGAAAACCGGGTCCGGCGTCGATGCGTCGCGCCACATGCCTTGCTCTTTGGCGTACGCCTCCACCAGCGCAACGCGGTCTTCAGACCGGCCCGTCGCTTTCAGATACCGGATTGCTTCTTCATCAACAGGGAAGAAACCGCAGGTCGCGCCATACTCCGGCGCCATATTGGCGATGGTCGCCTGATCTTCCAGAGACAAATGATCGAGTCCGGGGCCGTAGAATTCAACGAACTTTCCAACCACGCCTTTTTTACGCAACATTTCGACAATCGTCAGCACAAGGTCTGTCGCCGTCGTTCCTTCCGGAAGTTTGTTTGTAAGTTTGAAACCAATAACTTCAGGGATCAACATGGAGATTGGCTGACCGAGCATCGCGGCTTCGGCTTCGATGCCGCCGACACCCCAGCCAAGAACGGCGAGACCGTTCACCATCGTCGTGTGACTATCGGTGCCGACAAGCGTGTCTGGGTAGGCGTATGTTTCGCCATTATGGTCTGCGGTCCAAATCGTCTGTGCGAGGTATTCAAGGTTCACCTGGTGACAAATACCAGTGCCCGGCGGAACAACCCGGAAGTTATCGAAGGCGCCCTGCCCCCACTTCAGGAACTTATATCGTTCGCCATTGCGTTCATATTCGCGATCGACGTTCTTCTCAAACGCGTTCGGCCCGCCGAAATAATCGACCATGACGGAGTGATCGATTACGAGGTCTACGGGCGCAAGCGGATTAATTTTCTCTGGGTCTTCGCCAAGGTCTTTCATGGCGTCGCGCATCGCCGCGAGATCGACGACCGCCGGCACGCCGGTGAAGTCCTGCATCAAGACGCGCGCCGGGCGATAGGCGATTTCCCGCTTCGTCTTTCCATTTTTTAGCCAATCGGTGAACGCCTTGATATCATCCACATTCACCGAGCGGTCGTCTTCAAACCGCAGGAGGTTTTCCAGCAGCACCTTCAGTGAAAACGGCAGGCGCGATACGTCGCCCAAAGCCCCTTCCGCCTCTTTCAGACTGAAATAGGCATAGGATTTTCCCCCGACGGTGAGGGATTTCTTGGTTTTGAGCGTATCGCGTCCCGGGATCATAGGGGTTTGCCTCCAGCTAAATCGTATGAATTTCGAGCGTTTTATGGCCTAAGGCGGTCCGGGGCGCAATTGATGTATCAGGGCCCGCAAATCGCCCTTTTTTCAGGACGAAATCCGCCACAAATTCGCGCCTCTTATAGAGACTATTCATCTGGTCAAATCGAATTATATTCATGCGGCCCTGATCTGAGTTGGAGGATATTCGCGCAATGAAAAATCGCCTTGGTTCATTCGCCGCCGCCCTTACCGCTATCGCCGCCGCTACTGGCGCGCACGCCGCAAAACCGGAACCGGTTGCGACGTTCAAGGATTGGAGCGTCTTCGTCCAGGATGTCGATGGCGAGAAAATCTGTTTCGCCGCCACAGAGGCGAAGGACAAGTCGCCGAAATCGGTCAATCACGGGGATGTCTTTTTCCTCGTAGCGAGCTGGAAATCTGGCGCCGCTGTCGAGCAGCCAAGTCTGATGGCGGGCTATAACTTCCGCGACGGGCCTGAGCCGACGCTTCGAATCGGTTCCGACAAGTGGGAAATGTACGTGTCGGACAACGAAGCGTTCATCGAGAAAGCGACCGACGAGACCAGCCTTGTGCGGGCCATGCGCCGCGGGGCTGATATGCGTGTTAGCGCGGTCTCCAGCCGCGGCACGGCGACGAGCTACGTCATTTCTCTGCGCGGCGTTTCCGCAAGCCTTGACCGCGCCAAACAGGCCTGCCGCTAAGCCCGCAACCTCCGGGTGCATGATATTACGCCCAAAGCTATGATTTATGGCGATTATTTCATTTGATGTCGTCACAAATCACTCTAGCCGTTATGCCCATCGCTTAATAACAACTGCTTTCCAGTCAGAAAGGGGGCAAAAAAATGGGTATGATTAGCGAGTTCAGGGACTTTGCCGTCAAAGGAAATATGGTCGACATGGCGGTCGGCATCATTATGGGGGGCGCATTCGGGACAATCGTTAAGTCGCTTGTCGACGATGTGATCATGCCGCCAATCGGATTGCTGATCGGCGGAATCGACTTTTCGCAGTTGAAAATAACGCTGCAGGCCGCGACCGCGGACAAGGAAGCCGTCGCCATTAATTATGGCGCGTTTTTGAACGCCGTTATCGCCTTTACGATTGTCGCGTTCGTCTTGTTCCAGATCATCAAAGCCATGAATGCGATGAAAAAGAAGGAAGAAGAAGCGCCAGCCGCGCCGCCGAAATCGGAGGTCCTGCTCGAGGAAATCCGCGATGCGCTCAAAGCGCGCTCTTAAGTAAATCGTAACTTTCTCAAAAGCCCGGCCCGCGCGCCGGGCTTTTTTACGCTCTTTCAAACCTATCGCGCCAAACTGCTCCGGCCAGACAAGGAACTGACAGTGGGCAACGGCGCAAATAGCTGGATCTTGATTATCGCCGCCTTGTGTGCGCTCGCTATCGGCGCAGTGCGCACGCTGGAAGGCCGGCTTGACGCTGGCGACGAGACCGCAACCGACGCGGCGACGCCCGCCGACAGTGCAGAACAGCCGCGCACTGAAAGCCGTTTGTTCCGAGAGGTGGAAGACAATTGCGGTGATCTCCTTGTGGGCGATGGCCGCACGGTGGACCTCAATTGGCGCAAGAGCCCCACGCGTGTGCCTGCCGGGTATAAGGTGCATCGCAAAGCTCAACAGCGATACGAGGTATTGCTCAACCTCAAATTCAGCGCCCATCGGAACTATGACGGCGGCGTCGCCGACGCATTCCTTGATAAAAAATACCGTGATCATGCGGCGCAATGTATCCGCCAATTTGGCGGCCGCCTTCGCGATCGGTCCGGCCGTCGCCTCGAACTGCGTATTCTCAACGATGATGAACGCGCGCTGATGAAATCGACGCCGCGTGTTCCGATAAAAATCGGCGCGCGCAATCTGCGCGACAGCTCGCTCTTGTGGTCGTCGAATATTACCTGCCCGGTCGTCATGCATGAATTGATGCATCTTCTTGGGCTTGTCGATGAATACAAACCGGTCGTAGCGCGCCACAAAAATGACACCTATGACTGCCGGATCACCGGTCCCAGTTCTTCGATCATGAACGGCTCGCAATCGGTGTCGCAGCACGCGCGGGTCCTCTGGCCGGGCCATGTGAACGCGGTGCTCTATCCGGCGTGCCGGGAGAAAAATGAACGCTATTATATCTGCGCGCAGGCGGCCTATCGCGGCGGCGGCCGCGAGGGCGGATGCCCCGATTGGAGCGTTAAAGAACGGCTTTTGTGCGCCGACCAATGCACGGACAATGATTGCGACTGGCTTGAGTGACGCCGCGCCCCGGCCATGCTGCGGTAATCTGGTCATTGTCCCGACCGCCCGCGCGCTTTATATGCGACGCTTATGTCAATACCGCTGAAAAACATCCGAAATTTCTCGATTGTCGCGCATATCGACCACGGCAAGTCGACCCTCGCCGACCGGCTCATTCAGGAGACCGGCGGGCTGTCGGATCGCGAAATGAAGGAACAGGTCCTTGACAATATGGAGCTTGAGCGCGAGCGCGGGATTACGATCAAAGCGCAGACCGTGCGGCTCGATTACAAGGCGAATGACGGCGAGACGTATACGCTGAATTTGATCGACACGCCGGGCCACGTGGACTTCACCTACGAGGTGTCGCGGTCGCTTTCGGCCTGCGAAGGGGCGCTCCTCGTGGTGGACGCAAGCCAGGGCGTTGAAGCGCAGACCCTCGCGAATGTTTATCAGGCGATCGACGTTGATCTCGAAATTGTGCCGGTACTGAACAAGATCGACCTGCCCGCGGCGGAACCCGAGCGCGTCAAAGCCCAGATTGAGGACGTGATCGGCCTCGACGCGTCCGACGCTCTTGAGATTTCCGCGAAGACCGGCCTTGGGGTGAAAGATGTTCTTGAGGCCATCGTCGAAAAATTGCCGGCGCCGGAAGGAAATCCCGACGCGCCGCTGAAGGCGTTGCTTGTCGACAGTTGGTACGACCCCTATCTCGGCGTTGTCGTCCTGGTGCGCATCATCGACGGCGTTCTCAAAAAGGGTATGCGCGTGCGGATGATGGGCGCGGACGCCGCCTATACGGTCGACCAGGTCGGCGTCTCGACGCCGAAGAAGACGCCCGTGGGCGAGCTCGGCCCCGGTGAAATCGGTTATCTCACCGCCTCCATCAAGGAAGTCGCCGACACGCGCGTCGGCGACACCATCACGGACGAGCGCCGTCCGACAAACGAAATGCTGAGCGGGTTCAAACCCTCCGTGCCGGTTGTCTTTTGCGGCATCTTTCCGGTGGACGCGAACGACTTCGAAGATTTGCGCGAGGCGATGGGCAAGCTGCGCCTGAATGACGCGAGCTTCGAATTTGAAATGGAAACCTCGGCAGCGCTCGGTTTCGGGTTTCGCTGCGGGTTTCTCGGCCTTCTCCACCTGGAAATCATCCGTGAGCGGTTGGAGCGCGAGTTTAACATTGATCTCATTACGACCGCGCCAAGCGTCGTTTACGAACTTCATCTTACAGACGGTCAGATGCAGGAATTGCACAATCCGGCCGACATGCCCGATCCTGTGAAAATCGACCACCTTGAAGAGCCCTGGATCAAAGCGACGATCATGTCGCCTGACGAGTATCTCGGCGGCATTCTTAAGTTGTGCGAGGAGCGCCGCGGCATCCAGGTTGACCTTACCTATGCCGGATCGCGCGCGATGGTAGTCTACGAATTGCCGCTCAATGAAGTCGTTTTCGATTTTTACGACAGGCTGAAATCGATTTCGAAAGGCTATGCGAGCTTTGATTACCAAATGCTGGAACACCGCGCCGGCGATCTCGTGAAAATGCAGATTCTTGTGAATGAAGAACCAGTGGACGCCCTGTCGATCATCGTTCACCGCGACAAGGCGCAAATGCGCGGGCGCGCCATGTGCGAGAAGCTCAAAGAGTTGATCCCGCGCCATCTGTTCAAGATCCCTGTCCAGGCGGCGATCGGCGGGCGGATTATCGCGCGCGAAACCATCGCGGCGATGCGTAAGGACGTGACCGCGAAATGCTATGGCGGCGACGCCACACGCAAACGCAAGCTTCTGGAAAAACAAAAAGAGGGTAAGAAAAAGATGCGCCAGTTCGGTCGCGTCGAAATTCCGCAGGAAGCCTTTATTAACGCCCTTAAAATGGACAGCTAATCTCATATTGGTGGAGCCGCATACTGCTCACAACCTATAGTGAGTAGAACAATACATATTCCCCGATAGCATCGCACCACTACTTCAGGTTGATCGCGGCGTGCGTGGGGGGAACTCTTTTGATTTTGTCGGGGCGGTTTGCGGCTGCGCCACTCGCGGCGCTGAGTTTTTTTATTGCGTGCGCTGACAGCCACGCCGCGCCCTGGCCGCGCGAAGCCGGTCAAATATTTGTTTCCTCGCGCGCAAATTTCTTCACAACGCAAGGAGACTTCTTCGCCTCGACGCCGAATATGGCGACGGACCGCTTCGAGCGGATCGAGACCGACACCTATTTCGAATACGGACTGACGGGACGAACGATCCTCGGCGGCAAAATCGTCTACGGGACGAGCACGCTCAAAAACGAATTTGGTTCGGTCTCAGTTAGCGGCGTTTCCGAGGCGGAGCTTTTCCTGCAGCGCCAGGTCTGGTCGCGGGGCAAGAATATCGCGTCGGTCAGCATCACGGGCGCGATCCCCAATAATGTGGAGGCGGGGCTGCGGCCCGGCGTCGCCAATGACGGCCCCGCGGCGGAAATACGCATTCTCTTCGGGCGGCGTTTCACCGAGCGCCCACGCGAATTCTATGTGGGCGCCGAGGCGGGCTTTCGCAAAAGGTTTGGCGACGCCGCCGATCAGGGCCGTATCGACATCACTGCGGGCTATCAACCGGCGAAGAAATTCCTCCTTCTCCTGCAATCGTTCAATACAATTTCCGTGCGGAATGAAACCGGCGGCGGCACCGACTTTGACGCCTATAAGATCGCGCCGTCGCTCGTGTGGCGCGGCGGGCGGCGATGGGCCCTGCAAGGCGGCGTCATTCACGAATATGCCGGACGCAACCTCGCCACGGGGACCACCTATTTCTTCGGCTTGTGGAGCGAGTTCTAAATGCGCCGAACGCCGCCGCCGGTCTATTGCTGGACTGACCCGCCCGATCCGTCGCTCCAACGCTTCGACGAAATCGAGTCCTATGCGCGCGAACGGCGCATGCCGTGGCGGATTGATGCTCAACGCGGACACGAACACCTCGCCTCATTGCACGCTGGCGCCGACGGCGACGAAAAAATCATCCGCCTGCCCGCACGACTATTTGAAAACAAGATTAAATCGCGCTTTCGCAACGATCTCACCAACGCGTCGGTCAGCGCGTTGCGCCGGAAAATTCCGTCGGCGTCCGCGCATGCGCTCCTGTCGCCGAAGCAGCGCGACGTTGCGGTCATTTTGATCGCCTTGTTCTCCATCATCTTTGCGGCGACGCCGTTAGGTCTGCTCATCGCCTTCAACATCTTTGTTTCGCTCTACTTTCTTTGCGTCATTTCCTTTCGTCTCTATCTCGCCGCGATCGCGTGGCGCACCGCGCCCGGCGCCGACCCGTCCGAAAACGCGGCGCTTGCCGATGAGGCCTTGCCAACGGTGACAATTCTCCTCCCGCTTTATGACGAAGCGAGCTCGCTGGCGCTCTTGAGCGCCGCGATTGACCGGCTTGATTACCCGGCCGACAAAATCGACGTGAAACTTCTGCTGGAAGAAGATGATCACGAGACGATCGCCGCCGCGCAGCGGCTCGGGCTGGATCTTAAATACGACATGATCGTGTTGCCGCCGTCGGAGCCGAGGACCAAACCAAAAGCTTGCAATCACGCGCTCTACCTTGCGCGCGGCGACCTTATCGTCATCTACGATGCGGAGGATATGCCGGAAACGGATCAATTGCGCAAAATCGCCGCCGTCTTTGCAAACGCCGGCGACGACGTTGCCTGCGTTCAGGCCCGGCTCAACTATTACAACGCACAGGAAAACTGGCTGACCCGGCTCTTCGCCCTCGAATATGCGCTCTGGTTCGACAGCCTCTTGCCCGCCCTTGAAAAAATTCGGGCGCCGATCCCGCTTGGCGGCACATCGAATTTCTTCCGCACCGACATCTTGCGGCGAATCGGCGGCTGGGACCCTTACAATGTGACGGAAGACGCCGATCTCGGCATGCGTCTTTCGCGCTTCGGCTACCGCACCAGCATTGTAAACTCCACCACCTTTGAGGAAGCAAACTCCCAAATCGGCAATTGGACACGGCAACGCTCGCGTTGGATGAAAGGATACTTGCAAACCTGGCTCGTCCACATGCGAGAGCCGTTGCAATTCTTTAAAGCTGCTGGCTGGCGAGGGTTCCTGACGACCCAATTGTTCCTGGCCGGAACCGTCTTTAGCGCCCTCATCAATCCGCTTTTGTGGTTTGTCTTCCTGTGGTGGCTCGCAACGGGATCGGATGCGATCGCCAGCGCATTTCCCGGACCGTTGATGGCGATCAATATCTTCATTCTCCTTTTCGGAAACGCGGCCTTCATCGGCCTCGCCTTGATCGCGCCCATAAAACGCGGATGGACCGAGCTTTGCCCCTATGCGTTGTTGTCGCCTGTCTATTGGTGGATGACGACGTTCGCCGCCTATAAGGCCGTTTGGCAATTGCTGACCCGGCCCCACTTCTGGGAAAAAACCGATCATATTCTGAGCCCCGAAGCCGCGGCCGCCCGCGCAGAAACGCTCTCCAAGATCGCCGCCTGACTGATCGCCCGGAGATGTTTTGTCGCCCGGCGCAATCTCTGATATGCCCCTCTTTCATTTAAAAATGGCCGCCGGCGCATGGAAAACGACGCACAAAATCTCACCGGGTTTGCGTTCAAAAAGATGAACGGTCTGGGCAATGACTTCGTCATTCTCGACTTCAGAACAAAAGCAGCCGCATTAAACGCTGAAACAGCGCGGGCGATCGCCAACCGTAAAACCGGCGTCGGGTGCGACCAGGTGATCACCATCGAAGATCGCGACGGACCCTTCATGGGCGTTTGGAACGCCAGCGGCGAAGAAGTGGAAGCTTGCGGCAACGCGGCCCGCTGCGTCGGCTGGCTCCTGATGGAGGAAAGCGGCGAGGAAGCTGTCGGGTTTTCAACCAAAGCCGGTGATCTCACGGCAACGCGCGCCGGCCCAATGCGTATCACCGTCGATATGGGGCCGCCAAAACTCCGCTGGAAGCAAATTCCGCTAGCGGAGCAAATGGATGACACCCGTTTTATCGATATTAAACTCGGCCCCATCGACAAGCCGGTTCTGTGGGGGCCGTCGGCGGTGAATATGGGCAACCCGCATTGCATTTTCTTTGTCGAAGACGCTGAAGCGCAGGCGCTGGACCGGTTCGGACCTATGATTGAAAACCATCCTCTGTTTCCAGAACGCGCCAACGTCTCCGTGGCGGAAGTCCAGGGCGAGCATTTAATCCGTCTTCGCGTTTGGGAACGCGGCGTCGGCATCACCAAGGCATGCGGGACCGCGGCCTGCGCGGCGCTCGTCGCAGCGCACCGACGCCGCCTTACAGCGCGCAAAGCGACCGTAATGCTTGACGGCGGGCCGCTCGCCATTGAGTGGAACGAAGAAGACGACCATGTGCGGATGACGGGGGCCGTCGCCCATGAGTATGACGGCGAGCTGCCCGCCCTGACACTGGACGACGCGTAATGGCCAAACTCTATTTCACGTACGCCGCCATGAATGCGGGCAAGTCGACGACGCTGCTGCAATCGAGTTTCAATTATCGCGAACGCGGCATGCGTACGATGATTTTCACCGCGGCGCTTGATACCCGCGCCGGCGCGGGTTCGATCGTCTCGCGGATCGGGCTTCGTGAAGAGGCGACTGTTTTTGACGCTGAGACAAATCTTTTCGAACAGGTGTCCGCCGAACAGGCCAAGGAAGCCATCGCCTGCATATTCGTCGATGAGGCGCAATTCCTCGACAAAGAACACGTCTTTCAATTGTCCCAGATCGTCGACGCGCTCGATATCCCGGTCATTTGTTATGGGCTGCGGACAGATTTCCGCGGCGCGCTTTTTGAAGGCAGCCAATGGCTCTTCGCTCTTGCTGACGAAATTCGCGAGCTGAAAACGATTTGCGCGTGCGGGCGTAAGGCGACGATGAATTTGCGCGTTAATGAACGCGGCGAAGCGGTGCGCGACGGCGAGAGCATCGAAATTGGCGGCGACGACCGCTACACGCCATTGTGCCGCAAGCATTTCTTTGAACGCCTTGCAGATAGCGCCTAACGCCGGCGCAAAAGCGCTGGCTTTCCTTTTTCTCAAATTTTCACAATGCGCCGTCATCGCGCCCTTTCCTATTCTGGCGCCCATGATACGGCGCCGAAATAGGGGGGTGCATAAGTTTCCCACAAATCGTCCAGTATCTTGCCGAAACCCGCGAAATCATTGGGATTCACAATCCGCCGTTTGCGGACCATTATGGTTAATTTCAAAAAAATTTTTGGCGGGAAACAGGAGAGGTATGCGCCTACTGCTTTTTCTTCTCCGCTTCCTCGAGGGCCTCTTCCAGGTCATCGATATCGCTTTGATCGAAGATCGGGTCTTCGCGCGTCGCCCACGAAGGCTCAAATGCCTCCGGACCAATATCGGGACGGCCAAGAGCCTGCCCAAGATTGTCAGACTCCTGAGGGAGATTGTTGACGCCGTCTTGGCTGCGGCGGAAATCAGACAAGTCGCGGCCGCGTTCGATGTCCTCCTGGCGGCGTGCGACCGCGGGCGGAAGAACCGTCGCCGGCGCATTGCCAACGCCCCCTTCTCTTCGCTCGCGTTTCAGAAGCCGCACCGCTTCATCCCAGCTCTCGCCGCTGGTCCCCGGTCGCCAGCCGGACCGGATTTCGGTGCGCCCAGCACATTCTTTTTGTTTGTCTTCGTCGGAGAACTCTTCCGGGCAGAAGATCGCCACGACGCCGGACTGACCGGGGATCGCCGCGGTCTCGCCTTCAGGCAGATCGACCGACGGGAGCGGCAACGCCTGACGCGGTTGGATAAAGCGCGATGAAAAATCATAGGCGTCATCATTATCGAACTGATCATCGCCGGTGATCTGTTCCTCGTCGTCGCCAATCTCCTCCGGCGCCTCGACAATGCGCGCGTCTTCATCGCCCACATTCATCTCGCCGTCCTCTTCAGCCTCACCGGCGTCCACATCGACGCCGGCGTCAAGGTCCTGGTCCTCCGTCAGCGCGTCTTCATCTTCAGCGGGCGCCTGTTCTTCTTCCGCCTGCTGATCTGCCTGCGTATCATCGCCGGTCTCCGCCGCCTCTTCTTCGGCTGGCGCTTCGTCAGGCACGAGGCCGTCGAGCGCCGTTTCGGGGATCAATGGCGCGGGCGGCTCGTCGCTTGGCGGAGTGAATTCCGGCTCTTGCGGACTGAGATCCAGAACAGGTTCTGGTTCTTCTTCCTTGAAAGTCTCTTCCGGTTCGGGTTCGGGTTCGGGTTCTGGCTCCGGTTCCGGCTCGGGCTCTGGTTGAGGCGGCGTTTCTTCGGGCTCAGGGGCAGGTTCGGGCTCCGGTTCGTCCTCCAGGTCCGGCTCTTCGACAATTTCCGGCTCCTCAGGTTCGGGCTCGGGCTCCGGGACAATTTCAGGATCGCGCAACTCCGGGAAGATCGGCTCAACCGGCTCTTCGACAAACACGATCGAGATCGACTGCGCCGGCGTGTTCGGCGCGTAAATGCGCACCCGCCCGAATATAGCCAACGCCGTCAGGACGGCAGCATTGATCGCCACCGCCAACAAAATTGAAGCCGCCAAGCGCCTTCCATCATCGGCGGCGATGGAATCCAATCGACGCAGTGATTGCGCGCGCAGGCGCGCTACAGGGCCTTGGGGCTTGCCGGTCGCTTTTTTCTTTGCGTCTTTTTGCGGCGGCGGCGCGTCAGGATTTTTAGACCGCGCGATCGCGTCCATCACCCTTTGGTGCGCGGTCTCGTCAGCGTTGTCCGGGGGTTTCCTGTTACTCGGCATTGATCCCGTTCAGCAGCACGCTTAATCGTTGATGGAAACGGAGAAATGCCAAGTGAAGGTCCTGTTGATCGGCGGCGGCGGACGCGAACACGCGCTTGCATGGAAAATCGCGCAAAGTCCGCTTTTGTCAAAGCTTTATCTGGCGCCGGGCGGCCCAGGACTCAACCCGTTGGGCGAGGCCCTGAACATTTCGGCTGATAATCTTGACGCCATTGTGACCGCGGCTGTGGAAAAATCGATCGATCTGGTGGTGGTCGGCCCCGAAGCGCCCCTTGCGCAGGGCTTGAGCGACAGGCTCGCCGCAGCCGGGATCGCCTGTTTTGGCCCTTCGGCGCAAGCGGCGCGATTGGAAAGTTCCAAGGCGTTCATGAAAGACGTCTGCAAGGCGTGCGGCGCGCCGACCGCCGCTTACGGGCGATTTACGGACGAAGCGTCGGCGAAAGCCTATCTGCGCACGCAGTCAGCGCCCTACGTCATCAAGGCTGACGGTTTGGCCGCCGGCAAGGGCGTCGTCATCGCCGACACGGTTGACGCCGCCGAGGCCGCCATCGACGAGATGCTCTCCGGCCAGTTCGGCGATGCGAGCCGCGAGATCGTGATCGAAGAGTTCATGCGCGGTGAAGAGGCGAGCTTCTTCGTCATCACCGACGGCGAGCGCACGTTGCCGCTCATCGCGGCCCAGGACCACAAACGCGCCTTCGACGGGGACACCGGACCGAACACGGGCGGCATGGGCGCTTACTCGCCGGCCCCGATTTTCACCCCGCTTGTGATGAAGCGAACCATGGACCGGATCATCAATCCCGTGATCGCGGAAATGAAAGCGCGCGGCGCGCCCTATCGCGGCGTCCTCTACGCCGGGTTGATGATCGAGGACGATGCGCCCCGGCTCGTTGAATTTAATGCGCGCTTCGGCGATCCGGAATGTCAGGTGCTAATGCGCCGCCTCAACAGCGACATCTTGCCGATTCTTAATAGCGCCGCCCACGGACGACTTGATATTGATGCACTTGACTGGTCCGAAGACGCTGCGGCGCTGATTGTCCTGGCGGCGAAGGGCTATCCCGGCGCTTATGAAAAAGGGTCTGTTATCGAAGGCATCGCCGACGCGAATGCACAGGAGGGTGTCGTCGTCTTTCATGCCGGAACAGCCGAAAAAGACGGTGCGCTTATGGCGAATGGCGGCCGCGTTTTGAATGTGACCGCCACCGCGCCGTCTATCCGTGATGCGCTTGCGCGCGCCTATGAAGGCGTCGGCGCCATTCGCTGGCCGGAAGGCTTTTACCGCCGCGACATTGGCTGGCGCGTGATGGAGAGCGCCTGATGATCCCCATCGAGGACTGGCGCTCGCGCGCACAATTTTTTTCCGTCGGCTCGTATCAGATTGCCTACTGGGCGAGCGAAAACGCCGACGACAAACCGACGCTCCTGTTAATTCACGGCTATCCCACCTCCTCATGGGACTGGTCGGCGCTGTGGCCTTCCCTGGAGGACAAGTTTCATCTCGTCGCCCTCGACATGCTCGGTTTCGGCCTTTCCGATAAGCCAAGGAATATCCGCTACTCCATCATGCAACAGGCTGACTTGCAGGAGGCGTTGCTGGAGCATTTGGGGATCGGCGCGGCGCACGTCTTCACACACGATTACGGAAATACCGTGGGTCAAGAGTTGCTCGCGCGCGATCAGGAAAAGAGCCTCAGTTTCGCAATCAAATCCATGTGCTTTTTGAACGGCGGGTTGTTTCCTGAACAGCACCGCGCCCGCCCTATTCAAAAGCTTGGCCTAACGCCCTTCGGCTGGCTCCTTGGGCTAATGCTCTCGCCTTCCCGGTTCCGGAAAACGTTCGATGAAATCTTCGGGCCTGAGACGAAAGCATCCGACGAGGAAATCGACGGCCACTGGGCGATGATCTCCCACAATGGCGGCAGGAGCGTCTTGCACAAGCTCCTGAATTATATCCCTGAACGGATTGAACATCGCGAGCGCTGGGTGGGCGCTCTCAAGAATACAGTGACGCCGATGCGGCTGATTGACGGCGGTTTCGATCCGGTTTCCGGGGAACACCTTTATCACTATTACAAAGAACAGGTGCCGAATGCGGACGCCGTTCTATTGCAAAAGATTGGCCACTATCCGCATACGGAGGCGCCGTCCGACGTCTTGGCGGCGTTTACCGATTTTCACGCGACCATTCGGTCAGGAGTCCATTAATGAGCAATGATCCGCAAAAAGACTTCACCGGCGTCGCGGAAACGCCAGCGCATCTGAAATTCGATGAGGGCGCGTTATCCGACTACATGGCGAAGAATGTCGCCGGATTTGAAGGCCCGCTGTCGGTGAAAAAATTCAAAGGCGGGCAATCCAACCCCACCTATCTTCTGACAACGCCATCGAAGAAATATGTCCTCCGGCGCAAACCGCCGGGCGAATTATTGCCGTCCGCTCACGCAGTTGATCGCGAATATAAAGTCATGACGGCGTTGCACGCCGAGGGGTTTCCCGCGCCGAAGACCTATGCGCTTTGCGACGACCGGGAGGTTATTGGCACGGAATTCTTCATTATGGATTTCGTCGATGGGCGAATTTTCTGGAACGGCGGCTTGCCCGACGTTGAACCAGAAGAACGCCGCCCGCTTTATTTCGCCCTAACCGATACGCTCGCCGACCTTCACATGGTCGATATTGAAAAGGCGGGGCTCACTGATTTCGGCAAGGCCGGTAATTATTTTGAGCGCCAAATCGGTCGCTGGTCGAAGCAATATAAGGCCGCAGAGACCGATCCGATCGAAGAGATGGACAAATTGATCGCATGGTTGCCGACAGCGATTCCGACCGATGACGCGGTCAGTATCGTCCATGGCGATTATCGCTTCGACAATACAATCATGCATCCGACAAAAGCGGAAACGCTCGCCGTCCTTGATTGGGAGCTTTCGACCATCGGTCATCCGCTTGCGGACTTTACCTATTTTTTGATGGCGTGGCATTTCCCGCAAGAAGTGCGCGGCGGTCTCGCCGGCCTGGATTTGGCGGCTTTGCAAATCCCGTCGCTAGAGGAAATCGTTGAGCGATATTGCCAGAAAACAGGCCGCACTCACATTGACGCCCTTGAGTTCTGCCTCGCCTACAACATGTTCCGGCTCGCCGCGATCGCGCAGGGCGTTTACGCGCGCGCGCTTCAAGGCAACGCCTCCTCAGAACAGGGAATTAAGATGGGCGAGCAAATCAAACCGCTCGCAGCGCTTGCGTGGGTCTATGCGCAAAAAGCAGGCGCGAAGTAATCTCGTGCGCCTAGGCGCGCGCAATATCGACCGCTTCTTTCGCCAGCGCCGTGATGGCATCAAAATTTCCGGCTTCGATTTCGGCTTTCGGCGTCAACCAACTGCCGCCGCAGGCGATAACGCTCGGAATATCGAGAAAGTCTCTAAGGTTCGCAGCGGAAACGCCGCCCGTGGGCATAAATCGCATTTCGCGAAATACCGACCCGAGCGCTTTCAACATCGGCGCGCCGCCTGAAAGACTTGCGGGAAAAAATTTGACGGCGCGAAGGCCCAAATTGCGGGCGGCCTGAACTTCACTTGGCGTCACGACGCCGGGAAATATGTCGATCTTTTTTTCCTGACACAACGTAACTACAGCCGGATTCAAACCAGGCGATACGATGAACGACGCACCACGCACGATCGACTGGTCGGCCTGCGCCTCGTCCAAAACGGTGCCGGCGCCAACGATAGCGTCCGGCAGCTGCTCTGCAATCGCGGAAAGGCAATCGAGCGCCCCGTCTGTGCGAAGCACAACTTCGATAACCTTGAGCCCTCCGTCGCATAAGGCGCGGGCGATTTCCACCGCCGTTTCGGGATCCTCTGACTGAACAAGCGGCACGACCGGCGCGGCTTTAAGTTGATTCTGCAATGAAGCCTTGGGCATAGGAGCGTCTTTCAATAAGCGGCGATCGGTTGCCGCAACTTCGCGCGAACGCCGCAAAACATCAATCCTGGATGGTCGCTGATGAGCGCAGAGGCGCAGCTATATTTCCGCGATGAGAGCAGCGGCCCCTTTTTCCAGCAGCGCAAGCCCGGCGGCGCGGCCAAGTTCACGCGGAGCGGCCGCGTCGCCATCAACGGAGGTTTCAATAATTTGCGCACCGTCAAGGCTGAGAACAGCCGCGTCGAGACGCATTTTATTCCCGTCGATCTTGGCGTGGCCTGCGATGGGCGTATTGCAGTGGCCGTTCAGGATCCACAGGACTTCACGTTCGGCCAACGCGCACAGGCGCGTTTCATGATCGTCAATCTTCTCCAATAAGCGCCGCGTGTCCCAATCGGTTTCCTTGCATTCGACTGTGACGATCCCCTGCCCCACCGCCGGCAACATTTGCGCCGGTGAAAAGATCATGGCGATGCGTTCGCTCAATCCCACGCGCGCAAGCCCGCTCGCCGCCATCACCAAGCCGTCAGCCGGCCCCACTTCGCCGCCATCGGGCAATTTTTGCATCGCCCGTTCGTCCAGTTTCCGGATCCGCGTATCAGCGGCGCCGCGATAATGAATAACCTCGCACTCGGGAAAAAGACGTTTCAGGTATGCGGCGCGACGAACGGAATTGGTGCCGATTTTGAAGCCGGCGCCGCGGCTGCGCGTCACCTCCTCGATTGAAAAATCCGGATGCAGAACAAGCGCGTCCTCAACCGCTTCGCGTTTGAGGTATGCGCCCAGCACAAGACCCGGTGTTTCCTCATCGCCAGGCACGTCTTTCAGCGAATGCATCGCCGAGTGCAGCGCGCCCTCTCGGATCGCGGCCCTGATCTCGGCGACGAACGCGCCGCCCTTGCCGCCATGGCGATCAAGTTTGGCGACCTGATCGCGGTCGCCGCGCGGATTGAACTGAACGATCTCAGCGTCGACATCAGCCGTCGCTTTCAACTGCGCCGCAATCTCGGTTGTTTGCGCCATGGCCATTGCGCTGGATCGGGTGCCGATTTTCATAAGTCTTCAATTCTCGTTGTCTGTCAGCGGCGACGGTCGACCAGAATTCTGATCAGCCGCGGCGCTATCCATGCAATGGCGCTTGCCCCACCACAAGAGCAGGATATGGGTGATCATTGCAGCCAGCAAGACGGCGCCGACAGCCAAAAAAGGTGCGCCGGAAAGCGTCAACCGGAAAGCGAGGAAAAGAAACGCGCCGGACAAAAGAAACAAGAGCAACGGTTGCACTAGATGCGCCGCGCCGCATCGGCGTAAAAAATATCCGATCACGCAGAATTCGAGAAAAACGCCCGCAAGAATCACGTCGATCAGCGTCACCGGAAATGCCGTCATGAGGCTGTCCTTTCGCCCATCATCCGCGACCTAACCAAACGGCGCGTTAAGTCGCACAATCGCAAAGTTCAGATAGGCGGCGAATCCGACCCAGGCGAGATAAGGGAGCAATGCGTAGGCCGACGGCGGCGAAAAGCGCCGGAAGAACAGGACAAGCGCCAGCACCGATCCCCAAAGGAGTGCGACTTCCACGAGTGCCCAATCGGGGCGTTTCAGCGTGAAAAAGAGCGCGCTCCAACCAATATTGAATGCCGCATTCGCCGCGAAGAGAACAATGATCAATGTGCGATCATTCGCGCTTCGCGCCGACCGCCAGCCGACGACCGCCGCCGCCACCGCAAGCCCGTAGATGAGCGTCCATGCTGGCGCAAAAAGCCAATTCGGCGGATTGAGCGCAGGTTTCTTCAGGTTCTCGTACCACGGGCCGACGTCTGTCAGCGCACCGCCGATGGTCGCCACAATCAAGGCGGCGCCGATGGCGACGACGAGTGGTCTTCCCATCGCGGCGCCCTGCAAAACGATTACCGATGCGGCGACACGATGCCAAGCAAGTGCGCCATGTCTTTAAAGAAGATGCGCATATGCGCCATATGGTCGGGCTTGCCGAGGCGCTTATTCATGTAAGCGTCCCATGTCAGTCTTTGTACGTCTTTATCACGGCAGATATCCACAAACCGTTCGCGCCGTTTGTCATTGCGATACCAGAAATGCTGCATAATCCCGAGGACGAAGAAGACCTTGCCATGCTCCGAAAGATAGCGTTTACGGGCGCGGGCGAGCGCCTTGGCGTCCCCGGTCTCCAACAGTTCGTCAGCAGCTTCCGCCGCCGTGCGTCCGCCGACCATTGCATAGTAGATACCTTCGCCCGACGACGGTGCGACGCAGCCTGCGGCGTCGCCGGCGAGAATCACATCTTTATTATTGTCCCACTTCTTAAGCGGTTTCAGCGGGATTGGCGCGCCTTCCCGGCGGACGGTCTCAGCGCCGTCGAGCGCCGCATTCTTGCGCAATGCGCTCACCGCGCCCTTTAGGGAAAAGCCTTTTTGTGCGCTGCCGACCCCGACGCTTGTGGTGTCGCCATGGGGAAAGACCCAGGCATAGAAATCGGGAGAGAGATCGCCCTGATAGTAAATGTCGCAACGCTTGCCGTCGAAGGTTGCATCTTCGGGCGATTTAATGATCTCGTGATAGGCGAACACGCATTTTTTCTGATCGGCGTTTTTGATCGTCTGCACCGCAAGCTGTGAATTTGCGCCGTCAGCGCCGATGACAGTGTGCGCTTTCACGCGCTTCAGCGGCAGGTCCTTCGACGCCCCTTTTTCGCGATAACAGATGACGGCGGTTCCGTTTTCGCTACGCTCAAATTTTACAAACGCGCCATCGACACGCGTTGCGCCCGCGTCAGCGGCGCGCTGGCGCAGCCATTCGTCAAAATGCTCCCGGTCAACCATCCCAACCGAGCCGCCGTCGATCGGCATATCGACTTCCTTGTTGCTCGGCGAAATCATGCGAGCGGAATAGGAGCGCGCGACGATCATGGACTCGGGGATTTCGAAATCGCGAATAAGGCGCGGTGGAATTGCGCCGCCGCAAGGTTTGATGCGGCCGGCTTTATCAAGAAGCAACACGTCGCGCCCGAGCTGCGCGAGGTCGTGCGCCGCTGTCGCGCCCGCAGGCCCGCCGCCGACGACGACAGTATCATAGACTTTATCTTCGATGTCTGAGCCGCGTTCCATGGCGTCCTCTCCTATTCAGCAGGGGCCGTTTCGCCCGCTGGCATCACCGGTAACTTCATATCGTCCGCATGCGTGCGACCAACGCGCGTCGCGAGATACGCCGCTAACAGAAAGGCGGCGCCCTCAAATCCGAACACGAAAGCGAACGCGGCGCCCACATCGGCCAAAAACACGCGCGCCACGTCAATGGCGGCGGCCCCGAGAAATCCGCCGAGTCCAAACGCGATCGCCTGCGATGCGCCCCACAGTCCCATGCGCGTGCCCTCGCGTCCCTCGCGTCCAGCGCTTGCGAGCGTCATCATCGAACCGATCGCCGCCACCGCAAATGCGCCGTTCGACACACCGAGCGTAAAAACATTCAACTTCAGCGGCCACGCGGCGCCCACAAGCGCGCCGCACGCAAGGCCCGCCAGAGAGGCCGCCGACGCAACGCAGCCGACCGCGGTCCACAACCGCATAAAGCCGGCGCGCGACTTTCCGATTGTTGTGCCGATGATCGCCGTCGCGATCATGCCGAGGAGAACGCCCCCATTTTGCACACCGGCGAGCTTCGTCGATTCGCCCGGCGTATAACCGTAAAGGAGGCCCGCAAACGGTTCGAGGATCAGGTCCTGGGCGCTGTAAGCCAACATGGAGACGAAAATAAAGATCGTAAACCGTCGCGCCTGGGGTTCGTTCCAGATCTCGCCGAAAGCCTGACGGAATGGCGTCTTGTCACGCGGCGTTTCTTTCGCGCGTTGTCTTGACGGCCCTTCAATACGCCAAACGGCAAGCGACGCCACAAGGACCGCAATCGCGCTCACAGCGCTCGTCACCACCACGAGCCGTGTCATGGAAAACGGATCCAGCATCTGGCCGGCCACGCCAGCGGTCAGAACGAAACCGAAAATCATCATGATCCAGACGATCGCCGCCGCCGCTGCTTTGCGCGACGGCGCCGTTCGCGTCGCAAGGAGCGCCAACAGGTTTGTGCCGGCCGCGCCGACACCGACGCCAATCAAGAGGAATGAAAAGATCGCCGCGGCGATTCCGGCGGCTAGCGCCGTTTGCATCAGCATTGCAGAGAACGCCGCGCCGATTGCGCCAGCGCCGAGAAACGCCATGCCGGTGATGATCCAGGGGGTGCGCGCGCCGCCCATATCGGACCCATAGCCCCAGCGCGGACGCGACATCTGCACGGCGTAATGCCAGCCGACCAGGGCGCCGGGGACGATCGCCGGCAAGGCCAGTTCAACGACCATCACCCGGTTCAGCGTGGACGTCGTCAAGACGACAATGGCGCCAAGGGCTGTCTGAACAAGACCCAACCGAATGACGCCAAGCCATCCGAGCGGGCGTTGGTCTTCGCTGTCGCTCACGCTGCGCCTCCTGTGATGGTTCTCACCGCGAGCGCGCTCACCAACATGCCAAGAACATAAAGGGAGACGCCCGTCGCATTGTACCAGGGCGCTTTCGCGCGCGGGTCTTTCAGCATTTCGCGCATGAAATAGAATTGCGCGACCAACAGTATAAGGACGATTGATCCGTGGATTGGCTGCGATAATGCGAAGAGCCCCATGATCACGAGGAGCTGTGGCGCGGCCATGACGATACAAGCGAGCTTCGCGGCTCTGTCCGCGCCGAGCTGCACCGGCAACGATCGCACGCCCATGCGGATATCGCCTTCGATTGCCTTGAAATCGTTTAGCGTCATGATGCCATGCGCGCCGATCGAGTAGAGAACCGCCAACGCAATGATGTAGCCGTTCGGCATGGCGCCCAGCATCACCGCTGCGCCGGTGAACCAGGCGATGCCTTCATAAGATAATCCGACGGCGGCGTTTCCCCACCAGCCGTTCATCTTCAACCGCAAAGGCGGCGCGCTATAGGCCCACGCAAGAAAAACGGCGACGGCGGTCGCGGCGAAAGCCCAGAGACCGAGGGCGGCGCCGAGCAGCAAAGAAAGAGCGGACCAGAAAATCGCGATGTATAACCCCCACCGCCCGGGAATGCGCCCCGAAGGGATGGGGCGGTTTGGCTCGTTGATCGCATCCACGTGACGGTCGTACCAATCGTTCGCGGCCTGGCTGGCGGCGCAAACGAGCGGCCCCGCAAGGACGACGCCCGCGGCGGCGAACAGCCAACGCTCGTTCAAGGATTGGCCGGAAGAAACGACGCCGCACATGAAGGCCCACATGGGCGCAAACCAGGTGACCGGCTTCAACAATTCCGCCACCGATGAAAGGGGCGGAAGCGATTTCTCCGGCAGGGCTATTGGCGTGTTCGACACCAATGCAAAGTACGAATTACAGAATTAAGTGTCAATTTAAATTGACGCTTGAAATGTCAACCGTCGAAGCCGAACCGCTTTAGCTTCGAATAGAGCCCTTGTCGGCTCAGCCCTAACATTTCGGCGGCTGACGCGCGATTGTCGTCCGTAATTTCAAGTGCAGCTTCGATGCACAGTCGCTCAATCAAATCCGTCGACTCGCGCACGATCTCTTTCAGCGACACTTTGCCTACAAGACCCGTCAACTGATCAACCGATTGCGGCAGGTGTTCGCCGATCTTTTGTCCAGCCTCAAGCCGGCGCGCCACATTGCGAACAGCGAAACCGAAGATCGGTCCGTCTTCCGACGGCGCTTGAACCGCGGAAACCTCGACGCGCTCTTCTGAGCCGAACTGATCTCTCAGTACAGTTGAAAAATTGCGGACAGACCCATGGTTCTTGATGTTGGAGAGCAAAACATTGATGTCTGTCGCCGAGCGGCCCAGAAATTTTTCTAGACGTTCGCCTTCCGCTTGCCGTGTTCCCGGCAACCGCGCCATTTCATAAAACGCCTGATTCGCCTGCAAGATTCGCAGATCCTCGCCCGCCACCACGAGACCGTCCGGCATATCCTGGATCACCGACAAAACCTGCGATTGCGCCGCCGCTTCATCAGCTGTTTCCTCCGCGCCGCCGACAACGCGAACGATAAAGCGCATTTTATTGTCGATCTGAAAGAGCGAAAAACTCAACCGGCAATGGCGAACGCCTTTCAGCGGCAGATCATCGGTCGATCCAGCGCCGTTCGACAAAACATCGGCGGCCGTCAATTCAATCGTGCGTTGCGATTTTTTGGGAAACAGCGCCAACAAGGTTTGCCCGCTTAACGGGCCGTTTTTCTTGCCAAAAAATCGCTCCGCCGCGGGGTTCGCCTCCTCAATGAGGTATGACGTGCTGTCGATGATCATCACCGGTTCGGAAACCGCCTGGAATAACAGACGGTATCGCGCTTCGGTCTCCCGCAACCGGTTATAGTCGCGTTCAAGCCCCTGATGGGCGTCGACAAGGCGTTGTTGCAATGTCGAAAGCGCGCGCAAATCCCGGCCAAGCGCAACAATGCGGTCGCCCTCGCCCGTCCTGACCGCCGTGTATTTTATCGGAACATCTTGTCCTGCGGCGGATGGATGATTGACCTGACGCCAGTGCGGCTTCGTCGATGACCCGCCTTTCAGAAGTTCTTCGATCTTTGAGCGGCTTTCGACGGTGACCGTTTCAATCCACTTCTTGCCCCGCCACTCTGAATCGTACCGCTCTTTGGTCAGCTCGCCCGCGCTGACGGCGACGTCCTTTATCACGCCGTTATCAACAATGAGCGCGACGTCTGCCGCCGAGGCGACGACTTTGGCGGTTACGGCTGGATCGAGATTTGACAAAAACCGTTTCGGGCTTTTGAACGAAATAAGCCGTTCGCCAGAATTGGCATTTGTGTCCATTTCAATTCCGCTGTTTTCAGAAACTTCGCGTGTTAGCAGTGTACATTATGCGCTGCAAGCAACTCCCTGCACATTTCAGGCGCCGCCTCCGGGTCGTTCGCAACGCCGTCAGCGCCGATCTTAGTTGCAAGCTGCGGGTTTCTCGCCAGAAGCTGTCCGCCGACAACCACTTTGAGATCCTTGTTCGATGATGACGCGCGCAAGCGCTTAATGTCATAGGCAATATCGTCGGCGAATACATCGCAAGCGACCGACATTGCAAGCATGTCAAAATGCTCGTCACGTAATAAGTTGGAGAGCTCATCGCAGCTGGCACCGGGCTCAGTCCACACGCGCCAGCCGGCCGCACGGAAAAATTCCGCCACCATGATGACGCCTAAAATGTGTTGGTCGCCGCACGCCGTCGATAAAAGAATAGAGGCGCCGCCGGCGCTCGCTTCGCCGTCGAGAAACCCCCTTAACCCACTGTTTTTCCGAATTATTTCGTGTAGGCGGCAGGTTCCGATCGTGACATCGGTGAAATCGCATAGGTCCTCTTCCCAGAGTTCGCCCAGCCGCCGCGCAGCGGAGGCGAGCAATTCAAGCAGGATTCGCTCTTTCGATACGCCGCGCGCAATCAGGGATTCGGCAATCGTATTCGCCCCGGCGGCGCTTTCCTGCATGACCGCCTTCAGGAATCGCTCATGATCTTGTGACGATAGTAGCGTTGGATCCGCTGCAGCGCTGCGCTTTATTTCAACAGTTGCGTTGTGCGTAAGCATAAGCCTTGGGATTATTTCCCCTTCGATCGTATTGAATAACGCACGCGCGCCCAGCGTCTCTTCGCTTGGGGCTTTATCCTTGTCTTTTTTACCGCGATTGTAAAATGAACGAATTCGTTCGCCTAAGCCCGTAAAGGCCAAAACGGCATGCCGGTGCGCCTGCTCTTCTTCAGAGCGGTCTTCCAGACTTTGCTCAAAATTGCTCATTTCGCCTTTCCGCCAGGAGCGACTGCGGTGTAGAGCCCCTCTGTCTTATGGCGTCTCTTCTTTATTTTCCCGTACGCTCGTCGAATTCCTCCGCCGCTTAAACAAAGTAACAATATTGCAACTGCGAATTGCGCTCAGTAGGCCGAAAGTCACGCATTCATAATCGACTTCGCAGTCGCAAAAACGAGCTTGTCATATTTGACGATTATCGTGCGGTAGGAAGTATTCCGCACGCAATACATCTTAGTTGCGACTGACAGTACCTGCTTTTTCCCCCGATGGGGACCCTTTTTTCTCCCGGTAATTTTTTGCCAATACCGCTAGCATGTCAACATATTTTGACGTAAACTTTGATTGACATTCTTGAATATCGCCAGACCCCTCGCCTTGTCCGGCGATAGCGGTCGGGGCGACGCAAAATTCACGGAGTACGCTTGAAAAAGCCGCTTTATACGTCGGAACAGCGCAAGCGAAGGGACACGTCCCCCTGGACCACGGTTCAAGCTGTCCTCGCTCCGGTGCAATTCGCGATATTCTTGATCAGCGCGTGGCTTGTCGTCGCCTATCTCATCTCCGGAAACGGCTTTGAGGCCGCTGCAATCTCCGTTGTCGTCAAAACATTCGTTCTGTACGCGATCATGGTGACCGGCGCGATTTGGGAGAAAGACGTCTACGGACAATTTCTGTTTGCGCCAGCATTCTTCTGGGAAGATGCCGTGTCAATGGGCGTGCTCGCGCTCCATACGGCTTACCTTTTCGTCCTGTTCCTCGGCGTGGGCTCACCCGATTTTCAGATGCTGCTCGCGCTCACGGCTTACGCGCTTTATGTCATCAATGCAGGACAGTATCTCTGGAAATTGCGCCGCGCCCGGTTGGAAACGCCCTCGGACACCCTGATGGGGGCTTCCGCATGAGCCCGCCTCTGGATATCGGCGGCTGCGCCCCTCATGCAGAGGGGCCGGCCCATCCCGTCTTGCGTGAGCGCGGACAGCGGGAAGTGTTTTGCGGTTTAACCGGTATTGTGTGGCTGCACCGCAAGATGCAGGACGCGTTTTTTCTTATTGTCGGCTCGCGCACCTGTGCACATCTTATGCAATCGGCCGCCGGCGTGATGATCTTTGCAGAACCCCGATTTGCAACCGCCATTATTGAAGAACGCGATCTCGCCGGCCTCGCCGACGCCCATGAGGAACTCGACAAAACGGTCAAGAAACTTCTGGCGCGCAGACCCGACATAAAGCTTTTGTTCCTGGTCGGATCTTGCCCTTCGGAGGTCATCAAACTAGACCTCTCGCGCGCAGCAGAACGCCTTTCAAAAGACTATTCTCCTGGCGTTCGTATACTGAATTATTCCGGAAGCGGTATCGAAACCACATTTACTCAAGGCGAGGACGCGTGCCTCGCCGCCATGGTCCCGGAACTTCGCGAATCACCGCGCACACAGGAAAAATCGCTCCTCGTTGTGGGCGCCCTGCCCGATATCGTGGAAGATCAATTCGCGCGGCTTTTTGACCAGCTCGGCGTCGAAAACGTGGAATTCTTTCCGGCGCGCCGCGCGGCGTCACCGACCGAGATCGGCCCGAATACGCGGTACATTCTGGCGCAACCGTTTTTAGGCGATACCGCGCGGCTCCTTGACGATCGCGGCGCCAAGCGGATCGCTGCGCCTTTTCCGCTTGGCGTGGAAGGGACGACCGCCTGGTTGAAAGCCGTCGCCGACGAGTGGTCAATCGATGAAAGAGCTTTTGAGGCTGCGGTGGCGATACCGCGCGCTCGGGCGCAAAAAGCTCTTGAGCGCCACCGCGAGGCTCTTGCGGGAAAGTCCGTCTTCTTCTTCCCCGATTCACAATTGGAAGTACCGATCGCGCGGTTTCTCGCCAGCGAACTGAATATGTCGCTGATCGAAGTCGGGACGCCCTATCTGCACCGCGACCATTTAGCGGAAGAACTCGGGCGACTGCCGGCGAACCTTCAGCTTAGCGAAGGCCAGGACGTCGATCGGCAGCTTGACCGGTGTAGAAAGGCCCGGCCAGACATTACAGTGTGCGGCCTCGGTCTCGCCAACCCACTTGAAGCGGAAGGCCTCACCACGAAATGGGCGATCGAACTTGTTTTCACGCCAATTCACGGTTTTGAGCAGGCCGGCGACCTCGCAGAGCTGTTCGCGCGTCCGCTCAATCGTCGAACGAGGCTCGCAGTCTGATGCAATTGACCGTGTGGACATATGAAGGGCCGCCCCACGTGGGAGCGATGCGTGTCGCTACGGCGATGAAAGATGTCCACTACGTGCTGCACGCGCCTCAAGGCGACACCTACGCCGATCTTCTCTTCACGATGATTGAGCGCCGCGACGCGCGCCCGCCGGTGACCTACACAACCTTCGAAGCGCGCGATCTCGGTTCGGATACGGCGGAGATTTTTAAGGTCGCGGCAAAAAACGCTTATGAACGATTTAGGCCGAATGCGATTTTGGTGGGTGCATCGTGTACGGCTGAACTCATTCAAGACGACCCCGGCGGATTGGCGAAGGCTCTCGCACTGCCTGCGCCGGTTATTCCGCTCGAATTGCCTTCCTACCAGCGAAAGGAAAATTGGGGGGCGGCCGAGACCTTCTATCAGTTGACGCGAACACTGGTCGTCCGCGACGCCGAAAAGGTCTCGCTGCGCACTGGACGCCCTTCCTGTAACATTTTAGGCCCGACGGCGCTTGGCTTTCGCCACCGTGACGACGTCAAAGAAATCACAGGACTACTGTCCGCCCTTGGTATCGACGTCAACGTCGTCGCTCCACTCAATGCAACCGCCGCTGACCTGGCGCGGCTTAGCGCCGCCGACTTCAACGTCGTTCTGTACCCGGAGATCGCAGATACGGCGGCGCGTTGGTTGAAGCGCGAATTAAAGATGCCGTTCACCACGATTGTTCCAATTGGGGTCGGCGCCACAAATGACTTCATTGACGAAGTCGCCGCGCTAGTAGGAATCGACGTTCCGGATGACCTACAGCAAGGCAATATGGGTTGGTGGTCGCGCTCGATTGATTCGACTTACCTCACAGGAAAACGGGTCTTTATCTTCGGCGACGCCACGCATGCCGTAGCGGTGGCCCGCGTCGCGGCTGAAGAACTCGGTTTCGATGTGGTCGGCCTTGGTTGCTATAATCGCGAATTCGCCCGCGACGTGCGCGCAGCAGCGCAAAAATATGGCGTCGAGCCCCTTATCACCGACGATTACCTTGAAGTCGAAGAAAAAATTGCCGCCGCCCAGCCAGAGCTTGTGCTCGGTACACAGATGGAACGTCACATTGCGAAACGCCTTGGCCTTCCGTGTGCGGTAATTTCCGCACCCGTGCACGTACAAGACTTTCCAGCGCGCTTCAGCCCTCAAATGGGATTTGAAGGGGCGAATGTGCTCTTCGACACATGGGTACACCCGCTGGTGATGGGCCTTGAAGAGCACCTATTGCACATGTTCCGCGACGATTTTGAATTCAATGACGCGGCGGGCGCCTCTCACCTTGGCGGTCACGGCGCAGCAGCAGCCGACAAAGTCAGCGAAGACCCTGCGCCGTCGTCAGCGATGCAAGCCGAAAATATCATTCGCTGGGCGCCCGACGCCGAAAAAGAACTGAAGAAAATTCCCTTCTTCGTGCGCGGCAAAGCGCGGCGCAATACGGAGAGCTACGCCGTCGAGCAGCAAATCAATTTGATCAGCGTTGATACTTTATATGACGCGAAGGCGCATTATGGACGGTAGCGCTGGCATCCCTCCGGTAACGCCGGTCCGTGTCGTCGTCATCGGCATGGACGCGCACCTCGCCGGCGCTGTGGCGCAAGCGCGCAAGACTTTACGCCGCCAGATCCCTGGCCTCACCCTGACCGCGCACGCCGCAAATCTCTGGGAAAGCGACGCGGACGCCGCCGCCGATGCCATCGCCGATATCGAAAAGGCGGACATCATCATCGCGGGGATGCTGTTTCTTGAAGGGCAAATCAAACCGGTCCTTCCGGCGCTTCAAAAGCGCGCGGCATCTTGCGACGCGTTTGTGGGCGCGCTTTCAGCGCCGGAGATTGTCAAACTCACGCGGCTCGGCCGCTTCCGCATGGACAAGCCGCAATCGGGTCCGCTCGCGCTCTTAAAGAAATTGCGCGGGTCTTCCGATAAAGCAAAGAACGGCGCGCAGCAGGCGAAAATGCTCCGTCAGCTGCCGAAAATTCTGAAATATATCCCGGGCGCCGCTCAGGACGTTCGCGTCTACTTTTTGATGCTCCAATACTGGCTCGCCGGGTCGGAAGACAATGTGCGCAACATGATCGCGCAATTGATTGATCGCTATGCGGCCGGCCCACGTGCGGCGCTTGTCGGAACGCTCGATCCTGCTGATCCGGTGGAATATCCTGAAACCGGCGTTTACCACCCACGCATGACGCCGCCCATCGGCGTCGCAGCCTCAAAGCTGCCGCTTGCGCGATCAAAGCGGCCTGCGGTCGGCGTGCTGATCCTGCGCTCATATGCGCTTTCCAAAGACGCCGGCCATTATGACGGCGTTATTGAAGCGCTCGAGGCGCGGGGCTTGCGCGTGATACCAGCCTTCGCGAGCGGGCTTGATGCGCGCGAGGCGATCGAAAAATACTTCGTAAAAGGTGGCCGTGCGATTGTCGACGCCGTTGTGTCGCTATCCGGCTTCTCGTTGGTGGGCGGGCCGGCTTACAACGACGCCAAAGCAGCGGCCGACATTCTTGAGCGGCTCAATGTTCCTTATTTGACAGGTCAGGCGCTGGAGTTCCAATCGCTGAGCCAATGGGGTTCAGACAGCCGCGGCCTTACGCCAATCGAATCAACGATGATGGTCGCAATCCCTGAGATCGACGGCGCGGCGAACCCGATTGTTTTCGGCGGGCGCGCCGGGCCTGAGGCGACGCAATGCGGCGGCTGTCATCGCGGTTGTGAGTTTGAAGCGGCGAACGAAGAAAAGCGCATCCTGCCATGCCCGGAGCGCGCGGAAATGCTCGCGGCGCGCGTTGAAAAACTCATCAATTTGCGGACGACACCGCGCGCATCGCGCAAACTCGCCATTGTTCTCTTCAACTTTCCGCCCAATAGCGGCGCTGTCGGCACGGCTGCGTATCTTGCGGTCTTTGAGTCGCTCTTCAATACACTGAAGGCGTTGAAGCGGGACGGTTATTCCATCGACCTTCCCGCTACGTCTGATGAACTGCGCGACCGGATCCTCAACGGAAACGCCGAACGGTATGGTGCGGACGCGAACGTCCATGCAAGTGTGCCAGCCGACGTTCATATCCGGCGCGAGCGGAAGCTTGGCGACATCGAAGCGCAATGGGGCCCGGCGCCCGGTCGTCACAATACGGACGGCCGCTCAATCTTTATTCATGGCGAACAATTCGGCGAGGTCTTCGTCGGTGTTCAGCCGTCTTTCGGATACGAGGGCGACCCGATGCGCCTTCTGTTCGAAAAGGGCTTCGCGCCGACCCACGCGTTCGCGGCGTTCTATCGCTATCTTCGCGAGGACTTCGGCGCATCAGCAGTTCTTCATTTCGGCACCCATGGCGCTCTTGAATTCATGCCAGGCAAACACACTGGCCTTTCCGGTGACTGCTGGCCCGACTACCTGATTGGCGACCTTCCGAACTTCTATTTTTACGCCGCCAACAACCCATCCGAAGCAGCGATCGCGAAGCGGCGCTCGGCGGCGGTGACGATCAGTTACCTCACGCCGCCGGTGACCAAGGCGGAGCTTTACAAAGAGCTTTCAGAATTACGCGCGACGCTGACCCGCTGGCGCGCCACGGACCCGGCTGATTCAACAGCGCGGCGCAATCTCTTCAGCGTCGCGGCTGCGCAAGCCAAAGCATTGGAGCTTGAGTGCGCTGAGACGCTTACTGAGGCGTCCATGGACACATTGCGGGCGGAACTTGACGATCTGGAAGAGACGTTGATCCCGTTCGGGCTGCATGTGGCCGGCGAAACGCCAAGCCGCGAAGAACGCCTTGACCTTTTGGCGGCGACGATTCTCGATGGCGCAGCACCGGCGCGCGCAACGCTTGAATCGATTGTGGACGGCGCATCAGCGAAAGATGCAGCGCGGCGGACGCGCGACAAGACTGATATCGAAATCCTTGAGCGTCTCGCGGAAACGAACCGGCTTCTTTCGCGCAACGATGAGCTTGATGCGATCGTTTCGGCGCTGGACGGAAACTTTGTGCGCCCTGCGCCTGGCGGCGATCTGATCCGCAATCCGGAAATTCTCCCTACCGGCCGCAATATTCACGGCTTTGATCCTTTCCGATTACCGAGCGCATTCGCCGTCGCAGACGGCGCCGCGCAGGCAAAACGCCTCCTTGATCGCCACCTAGAGGCGAGCGGCTCGTTGCCAGAAACCATCGCAATGGTGCTCTGGGGCACGGACAACCTGAAATCCGAAGGCGGACCGATTGCGCAGGCGCTGGCGCTTATGGGCGCGCGGCCCCATGTCGACGGCTACGGACGCGTCTGCGGCGCTGACCTTATCCCGCTTGAAGACCTCGGCCGCCCGCGGATCGATGTCATGGCGACGCTGTCTGGCATCTTCCGCGATCTCCTGCCGATGCAAACGCGCATGCTCGCTGACGCCGCGTACAAGGCCGCGGCCGCAGATGAGCCGACGGACCGCAACTTCATCCGTAAACATGCGCTCGCCTACCAGGCTGAGCATGGGTGTGATTTAGAAACCGCAGCGCTGCGTGTCTTTTCAAACGCCGACGGCGCCTACGGCGCCAACGTCAATCAACTGATCGACTCCGGCGCCTGGGAAAATGAAGACGATCTCGCAGACGCTTACGCCGCCCGCAAATCATTCGCCTTCGGCCGAGGCGGGAGCGCCGCGCAACAAGGCGCGCTTCTCAACAGCATCCTCCAGGATGTGGATCTTGCCTACCAAAACCTTGAATCGGTTGAGCTTGGCGTCACGACAGTCGACCACTACTTCGATACGCTCGGCGGCATCGGTCGCGCCGTGAAGCGCGCCAAGGGTGAAGACACCGCCGTCTATATCGGCGACCAAACGCGCGGCGATGGAATCGTTCGGACCCTTAGCGAACAGGTCCATCTGGAAACACGCACCCGCTCGCTAAACCCCAAATGGTATGAAGGGATGTTGCGCCACGGTTATGAGGGCGTGCGCCAGATCGAAGCCCATGTCACCAACACCATGGGATGGTCGGCGACGACCGGTCAGGTTGACCCATGGGTTTACCAGCAAATTACCGAGACATTTGTTCTTGATACGGAGCTACATAACCGTCTCGCCGACCTGAACCCGAAATCTTGTGCAAAAGTCGCCAATCGGCTGCTGGAAGCTTCAGACCGGCAATATTGGACGCCGGACAACGAGACGCTAGAGGCGCTTCGCCGCGCCAGCGAAGACCTTGAAGATCGCATTGAAGGACTAACGCCTGCAAGCGCAGTGGCTTGAGGCATTGGAGAAGTGACGTATGACCCTGCTTGATATTGATCGTCCCGGCGCCGCGCCGACCGATGGCGAAGGCAGCGTTCAGGTTCAACTTGACCCCAGCCTCGAAATTGAAACGGCAAAAGTCTTCGCCGTCTACGGCAAAGGCGGGATCGGCAAATCCACGACGTCATCGAACCTGTCCGCCGCGTTTTCTCATCTCGGCAAACGCGTCCTCCAAATCGGGTGCGACCCAAAGCACGATTCCACCTTCACCTTGACGAAGAAACTCATGCCGACGGTGATTGACGTTCTTGAGTCGGTCGAGTTTCACACCGAAGAACTCCGCACCGAAGACTTCGTCTTCGAGGGGTATAACGGCGTCATGTGCGTCGAGGCCGGCGGGCCGCCCGCGGGCACCGGATGCGGCGGCTATGTGGTGGGGCAAACCGTCAAGCTCCTGAAAGAACATCATCTGCTTGAGGATACCGACGTCGTAATTTTTGACGTACTTGGCGACGTTGTCTGCGGCGGATTCGCCTCGCCGCTTCAACACGCCGAACGCGGATTAATCGTGACGGCGAACGATTTCGACTCGATCTTCGCCATGAACCGGATCATTTCCGCCATTCAGGCGAAGGCGAAAAATTATGATGTGCGTCTCGGCGGCGTGATCGCGAACCGTTCAGCGGCGACCGACGAGATCGACCGTTATAATGATGCGACCGGCATGCGGCGGCTGGCACACTTCCCCGATCTCGATGTCATTCGCCGGTCCCGCCTTAAGAAATCGACGCTTTTTGAAATGGAAACGTCTCCAGAATTAGAGGCGGTGCGCGAAGAATATCTTCGACTGGCGCAAGGGCTTTGGGACGGCGCCGATCCCGTTGAAGCGACACCGATGAAAGACCGCGAGATTTTTGACTTTTTAGGGTTCGATTGATTATGAATTCCACAACGTATACTGAGAAAAAATCTCAGCTCGAGACTTATTTCGACCGCACGGCGGCGGATGCCTGGGCTAAGCTGACTTCGGACGCGCCGGTCAGCGGGGTGCGGGCGACAGTGCGCGCTGGCCGCGACGCAATGCGCGCTAATCTTCTCAATGCGCTTCCTTCAGACCTCACCGGTCACCGCATACTCGACGCCGGTTGCGGCGCAGGGCAGTTTTCCTTTGAAGCGGCGCAACGCGGAGCGGACGTCGTCGGCGTCGACCTATCAAAAACGCTCCTTGATCTTGCGCGCGAGCGTTACGGCGCCGCCCCAACAAAAGGGTCAATCGATTTCGTCACAGGCGACATGTTCGATCCTGCGCTCGGATCATTCGACCATGTTGTGGCGATGGATTCGCTTATTCACTACGCAGCGCCTGACATTGTCCGTGTCCTGGAGGGCTTTGCGGTACGGACGTCGTCATCGATCCTTTTTACATTCGCTCCGAAAACGCCGCTGCTCGCAACCATGCACGCAGTCGGACAGTTTTTCCCCCGCGCCGATCGCTCGCCGGCGATCCAGCCGGTGGCCGAGAAAAAGCTTCAAAGCCTGATTTCAGAGTCGGCCGATCTTAATGGATGGACGCAGATGAAAAGTCATCGCGTGCAATCCGGATTTTATATTTCAAACGCGATGGAGCTAAACGCCCGGTGACCGCAAAACGGGACCATAACGCAGAGGCGGCCAAGTTCTGGGCCGGCGCAGGAACCCGGTTCCTGCCGTTCGCCGACGCGGCGAGCGATACATTGCCGCTCGGACGGCTTTTGCGTCTTTCGCTCTTCCAGGTCTCCGTTGGCATGGCGCTTGTCCTGCTGACGGGCACCGTCAATCGCGTCATGATCGTCGAGCTTGGCGTGCCCACCTGGCTAGTGGCGCTGATGGTGTCCCTGCCGCTCGTCTTTGCGCCGTTTCGCGCGCTGATCGGCCATCGTTCAGACACCCATCGCTCGGTCCTCGGTTGGCGGCGCGGGCCTTATATCCTGCTAGGCTCGCTTCTGCAGTTTGGCGGTCTCGCCGTGATGCCCTTCGCCATGCTGGTGCTGTCAGATGCATCGGTCGGACCAGAATGGGTCGGCCGCATCGGCGCCGCAATCGCGTTCCTGCTGCTCGGCGCCGGCATTCATATGACCCAAACCGCCGGCCTGGCGTTGGCGACGGATATTGCGCCGGAGGAAAACCGGCCGCGCGTCGTCGCTTTGTTATATGTCATGCTGCTCGTCGGTATGGGGGCAAGCGCGGTGACGTTCGGCGCGCTTCTTTCCGATTTCTCGCCCGCACGATTGATTAAAGTGATCCAGGGCGCGGCCCTCGTTTCTATGGCGATGAATATGGTGGCGCTCTGGAAACAGGAAGTACGCGACACGGCGATGACCGATCCGAACCGGGATCGTCTCACCTTTGGTCAATCCTGGGCGAATCTAAAAAGCGAACCGCGCGCCGTGCGCTTGCTTTTCGGCGTGGGTCTCGGGGCCGCCGCATTTTCAATGCAGGATGTTCTGCTTGAGCCCTATGGCGGCGAAATTCTGTCTCTGTCGGTTAGTCAGACGACTTATTTAACAGCGATCTTCGCTGTCGGGACCCTCGCCGGTTTCGCGCTTGCGGGCCATCGTTTGATGCGCGGCGCGGAAGCGCACCGCCTCGCCGGGATCGGCGCGGTGATCGGCCTGATCGCATTTTCGGCCGTCATCTTCGCCGAGCCGTTGAAATCCGCGAATCTGTTCCGCTTCGGCGTCGCGCTGATCGGCTTTGGCGGCGGTCTTTTTTCCGTATGCACCTTAACGGCGACAATGGCGCTCGCAAAAAGCGCGGACAGCGGCATTGCGCTTGGCGCATGGGGCGCCGTTCAGGCAAGCATGGCGGGCGTGGCGATCGCATTCGGCGGCGCCGCGAAAGATGTGATCAGCCAACTTGCTGCGACTGACGCTCTCGGTCCCGCGCTGACCAGTCCCGCCATTGGCTACATGGCGGTCTATCATTTGGAAATCCTGTTGTTGTTCATGACGCTCATCGTCATCGGACCGCTCGCAAGGCTTTCCCCAGAGGTAACCAAAGAGAAAGAATCGAAATTCGGGCTGGCGGCGTTTCCCGGCTAACCCGTGACCATAAGGAGAAAAACATGATCTTCAGTGGAGAATTTGTCCAAGGCGTCGATATGGTGGATGTCACCTTATGGGCGTTTACGCTCTTCTTTTTCGGGCTGATCTTTTACCTGCGCCGTGAAGACCGGCGCGAAGGTTACCCGCTCGAGGAGGACACCACCGGCAAGCTCGAAGACCAGGGCGTTTTCTGGTATGCGCCGAAAAAGACATTCATTCTGCCCCATGGGCGCGGAACAGTTTCTGTCCCTCACGGCAAGCGCGATACGCGCGACCATCCTATGCGCCGCACCGCCGTATGGCCGGGCGCGCCGTATGAGCCGACAGGCGATCCGTTGAAGGCGCAGGTAGGCCCCGGGTCTTACGCTGAGCGTGAAGATGTTCCCGATCTGACCATTCACGGCACGGACCGTATTATCCCGTTCCGGCTGGATCGCGAATTCGAAGTGGCGAAAGGCGACGCTGATCCGCGCGGCATGACCGTCTACGGCGCGGATGATAAACGCGCAGGCGAAGTGGTCGATCTCTGGGTTGACCGCTCAGAAGCGGTCATCCGCTATCTCGAAGTGGAGACTGGCGACGACGGCGCCTCGAACCGCGTGTTGCTGCCGATGACATTCGCCGCAATCAAAGGCGGTCAGAAGCGGATCGACGTTGACGCTCTGCATGCAGCGCAGTTTTCCAGCGTGCCGAAAACGAGACTGGCAGACAGCGTCACCCGGCTCGAGGAAGACAAGATTTGCGGCTATTACGGCGGGGGCAAACTCTACGCATCGCCGGATCGTGCGGAGCCGTGGATATGAGCCTTTTCCATGACGAAGAAGACGGCGATCCCGAGCCGATCAAGGGATTGCCGGAAAAACTGCCGGATGATGAAACAATCGTCTGGCAAGGGGCGCCGCGGCCGATCAGCTTCGCCATTCATGTCTTTCATGTCCGCTTTATCGCCGGCTACTTTGTGCTCCTTACAGCATGGCGCCTGATTGAAATTCAATCACGCAACGGCGGCGCCGGCGAAATGATCAATGTCGCGACATCTTCTTTAATGAGCGCGGTCATTGGCGGCGCGCTTCTTTTCGGGATCGCGTGGGCCATGGCCCGGTCAACGATCTATACGCTTACGGACAAGCGCGTCGTCCTTCGTTTCGGCGTTGCAATCAGGAAATATGTCAATATTCCGTTCAGCATCATCGAAGCGGTCGCGCTGAAAAAACACGGAACCAAAGCGGGCTCCCTCGCCATAACCGTCAACGACACGGCGCGCATTGGCTATCTCCGCGTGTGGCCGCACACCCGTCCATTCAAATTCGGTGCGCCGCAGCCCATGTTGCGCGCGATCAAAGAACCGGACGCTGTGGCTGCGTTACTCTGCAAGACAATGAAAACGTACTCGCCCGCAACCGTCCGTTTGACGAACGACACGCCTCCCCCGGAACAGGCCGGCGCGCTGGCGCCCGCACAAGCCGCTGCAACCGCATAGGACCATTTTCGATATGGCGCACGACCCTGAAAAAATTCCACGACCGCTCTTGTTCGCTGTGAGCGCGCTCGTCATCGCGTCGGTCGGTTTCACTGGGTTCGCAGCAATCACCGGGATCGGCAAGCAAGCGGCGCCAACGATCGATATTGTCGACAGCCGGCAAATTCAGTTCCGGGATCAAGCCGACGGCGGCGTTGCGGTTTACGATTTCTTGAGCGGTGACCGCATTTGGGAATACCCGCCGGCGACCGGCGGGTTTGTCCGCACAGCGATGCGCGCCGTCGTTCATACGCGCCGCGTCCATGGTCATGGCCCGGAAACACCGTTCGAAATCGCACGCACCCGCGAAGGCCGGCTCATTCTGAAAGACGCGACAACGGATTTAACCGTCGGCCTGGAAGCCTTCGGCGCCGGAAACGCCGCCGAATTCGCACAATTGCTCACCGCAAAGGCGCTCCCCCATGACGCAGACTAAACAATCCCGTACGCGCCAGTTTTCAATCGGTTGCACCATCCGCGTCCATCACACGATGGAAACACTCGAGGCGCATGTGGAGCTCGACAACGGCGTTATGCCGACGCTCGGCGATCGGATTATCGTTGACGGGAACGCCGTTTGCGTTCCCTACGGAGAAAGTCTGACGCTTCGCCGGCGCGCCACCGTGGTGCGCGCCAACATGTTTGAGAAACTCTGGATGAGACTAAAGTCGCAATTTGAACTGACCGAACTTTATGAGGTCAGCTTTTCACCTGGGAGATTGTCATGAGCGCCCATGTTCTCGAAAATGTCGACGAGAGCTTCATCGCCAATCAAGCCGAATTCGATACGAATGAAGCGGCGATAGAAAACACAGTTCTAAGCCCGCGCTTCTACACGACCGACTTCGACGCGATGGATAAACTCGACGTGTCGCCGGTGCGCACGGAGTGGGACGCGTTGATCGCAGAAATGGCCAGCGACCCAAATAAAGGCCACTTCAAGCGAACCGACGAATTCGACAATATTCTTTCAACGCTTTCGCCTGAGTTACGCCGCGAGTTTGTTGATTTTCTTGTCAGTTCCCTGACATCGGAGTTTTCCGGTTGCGTGCTTTACAAAGAAATCGTCAAGCATGTGGAAAATCCCGATATCAAAGCGCTCTTTAAATATATGAGCCGCGACGAAGCGCGCCACGCCGGGTTCATCAACTTCGTCTTGAAAGATTTCGGTATCGGCGTCGATCTCGGCTTTCTGACGAAAACAAAGAAGTATCATTTCTTCAAACCGAAGTTCATTTTTTACAGCGTCTATCTCTCCGAAAAAATTGGCTATGCGCGCTATATTACGATCTTCCGTCAACTTGAGCGCCATCCGGAGTATCGCTTCCACCCCATCTTCAAGTGGTTTGAACAGTGGTGTAATGATGAATTTCGCCACGGCGAAGCTTTTGCGCTGTTGATGCGCGCCAATCCGAAACTTTTGAGCGGGCCTAACAAACTCTGGATCAGGTTCTTTATTCTGGCGGTCTACGCGACCATGTATCTGCGCGATCATCGCCGGCCCGTCTTTCATCAAGCGCTTGGCGTCGACCCGACGGAATACGACATGACGGTCTTCCGGACGACCAATGAGATCGCCCGCCAGGTCTTCCCCGTGGAAATCGATATTGACAATCCGGTCTTTCACCGAACCCTCGAAAAACTCCGTCGGCGCGCCGACGCCATGGAAGCGCTCAAGGACAAGGGCGGTTTTTCGATTCTGAAACGCGCCGGCCTGGCGATCGGGATAGGCGCTGCTTTCGCGCGCCTTTTCATAATGAAACCGAAATCCAATGACCTGCCGGCCGGCGTCCGGCTCGCCCCTGTCTGGTAACGCTGGAACCGATTGCGCATGACCGAACTCCTTCAACCCATTGGCTTCGCCGTCCTGACCTGGTGGCTCAGTACGGGCGTCATCCTGTGGTTGATCGGCTTGCCGAAGGACACGTTCAAATGGACGGCGCTCGCCGCTACCGCGATTGTGATCGTTGCCACGATCGGCCTATTCAGCGTGCGCAATGAGACGGGCATCGCCGCTGCCTATCTCGGTTTCGCTATCGGCATCGCCCTCTGGGCCTGGCACGAGGTCATGTTCCTGCTCGGCTATTTGAGCGGCCCCCGAAAGACGCCCTGCCCGCCGAATTTGGGAGACTGGCCGCGGTTCGTCGTCTCGTCTCAAACCGTCATTTACCATGAGCTCGCCATCGCGATCCACGCGTCGGTCCTTCTGGCGTTAACCTATGGTGCGGCCAATCAGATCGCCGCGTGGACGTTTTTCCTGCTTTGGGGCATGAGGCTCAGCGCCAAGTTGATCATCTTCTTCGGCGCGCCGAACATTTCGGACATTTTCCTGCCGGCTCACCTCGCTTACTTGAAATCTTATTTCAAAAAGAGCTCGGTTTCGGCGTTTTTCCCACTCGCGATAACCCTGGTGACGATGGCGACCGCCGTCATTATTTATCATGCGGCGATAGCGCCTAGTGGATCATTTCAATCACTCGGGCTTATAATGCTCGGATCGCTGGCGACGTTAGCGGTTCTTGAGCATTGGGCGTTGGTGGCGCCGCTTCCTGACGCGGCCCTATGGAAGTGGGCGTTGCGTTCGTCCTCCCCCTCAGAATCGACTACGCGTACGTCGGAATGGAGAAAGTAATGGACTATCAGAAATTTTTTGCGAGCGAGCTCGAGAAGTTGCGCGAAGAAGGCAACTACCGCACTTTCGCAGATATCGAACGTCAAGCCGGATCATTTCCGAACGCCGCCAATCATGGCGACATCGGCCCGGCGAAAGTTTCCGTCTGGTGCTCCAACGACTATCTCGGCATGGGCCAGCACCCGAAAGTCGTCAGCGCAATGCATGAGGCGATAGATCGCTGCGGCGCGGGCGCAGGCGGCACCAGAAATATTTCCGGCACGAACCATTATCATGTGCTTCTTGAAGAAGAGCTCGCCGACCTTCACGGCAAGGAAGCGGCTCTGATCTTTACATCCGGTTACGTCTCGAACTGGGCGGCCCTCGGTACGCTCGCATCGCGGATTCCAAACTGCATTGTCTACTCTGACAGCCTGAACCACGCGTCCATGATCGAAGGCATCCGCCATTCCAAAGCACAGAAAAGAATTTTCAAGCACAATGATCCCGAGGATCTTGAACGGCTTATTCTGGAAGACGATCCCGACGCGCCAAAACTCATTGCGTTTGAGTCTGTTTACTCAATGGACGGCGATATCGCGCCGATCGCCGAATTCTGCGATATCGCGGACAAGTACGGCGCGATGACCTATCTAGACGAAGTCCACGCCGTCGGTCTTTATGGCCCGCGCGGCGGCGGCATCGCCGAGCGCGAAGGATTGATGGATCGGTTGACGGTGATCGAGGGCACGCTCGGCAAGGCGTTCGGCGTTCTTGGCGGCTACATCGCAGCCTCCGAAGCGCTCTGCGACTTTATCCGCAGTTTCGCCTCCGGATTTATCTTCACGACCGCGCTGCCGCCGGCGGTTGCAGCCGGCGCCCGCGCATCAATCCAACATCTTAAAGAAAGCGACGTCGAGCGGATAGCGCAACGCGATCGCGTGGCGAAATTACGCAAACGTCTCGGCGCAATTGGAATCCCGACACTCGACAATCCAAGCCATATTGTCCCCGTCATGGTCGGCGACCCGGTAAAATGCAAATGGATCAGCGATTGGCTCATGGCCAATCACGGGATCTATGTGCAGCCGATCAACTACCCGACAGTCCCCAAAGGATCCGAACGGTTGCGGCTAACGCCCTCGCCGGTGCATACGGACGAAGATATCGAGCGCCTCGTCTCGGCCTTGTCGGAAATCTGGTCGCAATGCGCGTTGGCGAGACAAGTCGCCTAGGCATTCCCGACGTCGCCGCCCGCATTGCGCGACTCAGAAGACGGCGTGATCGCCCCGGTCGTCATCGATGTCACCGCTAATAATCGCTTTGTAGTATTCCTTAAGCGTATCGGCGCCCGTGGACGGGGTGAGATCAGCGCGGTAGTCGCCGCTTTCAGAATCAAGCACCAGCATCGATTCAGTGGCGTAATACCGGCCAATGCGGGCTAGCTCCGCCTTCGTGGCGAACGGCGGCGCGACCGCGCCGCCAATACTCAAGACGCCCACAATAAGATCGAAGAGCGCGATGGGCGTTTTCTGAAATACAGGTTTACGGCCCAACAGCTCGAACAGGATTTCACCCTGCTCACGCGGCGTCAGCGCTGGTCCGGGGCCGCCGATCGGCAATATCTTATTGCGGCGATCCTCTTTATGGAGACAATCGGCGATAAAGACCGCTAAATCCCTGTCGCTAATGGGTTTGCACGCCGTTAGTTCGCCGTCTCCAAAGACGACAAACGATTTACCTTTTTTCAAACGCTCAACCTGTCCCGACAGAGATTTGAAGTAGGCGGTCGGTCTAACGATTGAATAGTCAAGGCCCGACGCGGCTAACTCTTCTTCAAAAGCGAGTTTTGCTTTCTGAAAAGCGAGGCGCGGTTTTTGAACGCAGATTGCCGACAATAGCACCATCTGCCGGACGCCCGCTGCTTTGGCGGCGCTCAGCACCTTCATATGCGCGTGATAGTCCACATCCCAGGCATCCCGCGCAGCGCCCGTGCGCGACGCCATGCAAGAGATAACTGCGTCGATGGGCGCGCCATCACGCACCATTACGTCGCCGATGTTTTCAATTTCACAGATTTCAATCGTGCCGCCGCTGGTCTGGGAGCAGGCGACCTCAGCTTTTTCGCGACTGGCGGGACGAACAACGCATATCACCTCATGACCACGCTCCAGGAGCACACGGGCGGTCGCGCGCCCGATTGTACCGGTGGCGCCAAGCAACAGGATCGTTTTCGACGTTTCGACCGCCAACAGCCTCACCCCGCTCTCGGAATACAAGAAGGCGCCTCAATAAGGGCGCTGAGAAGAACAACGGTACGAAAAGCGGTTCAGAGGAACAATGAAAGAAAAAACCGCGCCAAAAAGAATTCGGCGCGGTATTTGAGGCGCGTTTTGGCGGCGCCGCAATAGTGCGGCGCGCCCGGGCCTCAGGGGGGGGTCTTTATCCTCTGGCGAAACCGTTCTCGATGCCCCACAGATACCAGTTATCAACAACGGTGCCGGTAAGAAGGATGCCGATGCCGCCGGTGATGGGGCAAAGAATAGCGAACCACCATGCCCAGCGGTGGATGGATTCCATCGAGGCGTTGAAGCCCATCGTCCACCGCCAGAATAATCCGGCGCGCTCGGACGCCGTTCCGCGGTCGTAGATCTGCTCAATCTCCCGCTCACCGCCATAGCGGCCGACCGCCAAAATCGTCGCGCCGTGCATCGCAAACAAGAGCGCTGATCCGTACAGGAACACGATAGAAAGCATGTGGAACGGATTATAGAAAAGATTGCCGTAAACGAGTGAGAAGTTATTCGTCCAGTCGAGATGCGGGAAGATGCCGAACGGCACCGCTTCGCTCCATGAACCCATCATGATCGGTCGAATAAATCCGAGCACAAGATAGAGCCAGATCGCGGCCGCAAACGCCCAGCACACATGCGTCCCGAGACCGTTCGCACGCGCGCGCCGATAACTCCGAACCCACCACAACATGATGGAGACGGTCAGGAATAATCCCGCGAGCAGCCACCACCCGCCTTGATTGAGGGGCGGAAAGAAATTCAAGCCCTGCTCAGGCGGCGGCGGATAGAGTGCGAGCCACGGTAGTTGCCCGGCGAACCGCACCGGATCCCAACCGACGCTCGCCCACATATTGAGCCCGATAATCTCGATCGCCGCGAAGCCGAAGAGGAGCGATGCGACGCCTGTCCATCCCAGATAGACGGGACCGATTTGCGCGTCGCCGATCTTTCCCATCCAATAGCTGAATTGCCTTAGATGATCGCGGGTCCAGTCTTCTTTCGGTTGTTCAACGCCAGGGTCATAGTGGCCGCGCACCTGGGTCTGGGTAAGAATGTTCTGATAGTCAACCATTTGTAATTATCCTCCCTGATTCCAATTCCAAACCGGAAGGTTTTTCCAGCCGTTCCACCATTCAATCCACGACCCCTCATAGAGTGGTCCGCTGATCACAATGCAGACGGCGCTCCAGAAACCGGCGGAAAGAGCAAGAAACAGCCCTACCCGGTGGATACCGAGCGTGCCGACTGAATATCCGAAAAAGTCGCGGAAAAACGAATTCTCATGTTCGGGCGCTTTGACTTCCTCGCCGCGACCCGGATTTGTCGCTGAAAGCACGGCGCCGCCATGCATCGCAAGCGCCAGCGTCGTTGTGAAGAAGAAGGTGATGGCGATCATGTGGGCGGGATTATAGTGAAAATTCCCATACTGATAACCTGTATAAGAGACCCAATCGAGATGGCTCATTATTCCGTAGGGAAATCCGTGCCCCCAGGCGCCCATAAGCACGGGTCGTATGACGACGAGCGTCACATAAGCGAGCACCGCAACCGAAAATGCGATCGGGACGTGATATCCCATGCCAAGTTTGCGGCAAATTTCCACCTCCCGCAGGACCCATGAACCGAACGCGCCGATGGCGCAAAATGTTATGATTTGCCAGAGGCCGCCTTCGGCCATCGGGGCCAACGCCAGACCATAACTGATATCCGGCGGCTTAATATCTATAAGCCACGGGTTCCAGGTATCGCCCAGAGCCGCGCCCCAAAAGATCAACATCGTCCCTAACGTCGCAAAGAAGGCCGTCGTTACGCCAAAAAAGCCCACATAAAAGGGGCCAACCCAAAAATCAAAAAGGTCACCGCCGATCAGCGTGCCGCCCCGAACGCGGTATTTTCGCTCAAAACTCAATAACGCCATTTTTCTATTCCCTATCGACTCGCATGACCTGCTTGCCTGCGTTTTCCGTAAGCGCCGGTCCTCCGGCGATCTTCAGTGTGGGATCGGCGAAGAAATTTCGCCGATCCCATCTTAGCTAAGTCAGCCTGGAAATTGATTCCGTTTCAACAGCCGAACTTGTCCAGCTGGTGCCGTTTAGCCAATTGTATCTCTCGGTGCTGAGCAAAATGAAGTGAATCGTGAATGCCAAGACAGCGAGAAACACATGCAGCCCGATGATCGCGCGGCGAACATCGAACATTAACCAAACTCTCCACATGGTTTTTCTCCAATCAATTTTGACTTTTTTGTATCGGAATTTTCATTCCTATACTGATTTTACATAAACCATGGGCGATATATCCACATCAGTAGATGCGCCAATACCGCGATACCGGTATAAACACCGGTGAGCATGACTATGTACTTATGGACGGACTGCGCCTCCTCCGGGGTCATCCCCGACGGAGATCCACCGCCGCCATCAGTATTAGACATTTCTGCCTCCTTTCTTTGACCAATGGTCCTCGCCGCCGTTAACCCCGCGACCTCGGGCTCTTGACGGCGCGCCGCCAAAAGAACAAACGGCCCGGCGGCCGCCTTGTTTCATCGTCCCGAAAAAACCCACGGGATAACGCTATGGGCGATTTCCGCAGCCTCCTCAAAAACCGACCCTTTCGTGCGCATATGTGAGCGCGCCGGCGCCACAAACCTGAACAACCGCCCGAAAATCGAAATCAAGAAGAAAAAGGGATAGGCGATCAGAAAATATGCTCTGTATTCGGTGCGTTCCTGGGCGTGCGCCGTTCGCCCCTTCACCATTGTTGCTTCAACCATAATTTCGCCTCCTCATTGGATTTCTTATGCAGCCGCTTTTCCTTTGAGCGCTTGATAACTTTGGACGACGCGGATCTCGGACACATGGTCCTCATTCATCCGCCTCGCTTCTTCTTCGGTGAAATCACGCAACCGCTTCGCCGCTGAGATGCGGGTCAGCACCGGATACGTTTCTACATATCGATCGAGCCGGCGGCTCGCCTCGTCATCCCATTTCAATTGGGCGGCGATTTTCGAAGGCGTCGCCTCCACCTGATCCATTTCTGTCGATAAGGGCAAAATATGGAACAAGGCGTCGAAAAGACCGTTGCAATATTCCTGAACGATGTATGACGCCCCAGCGTATCCCATGAACGGCGTGCCCGTATGGCGGCGTATCACAGCGCCGGGAAATGAGGCCGGGATGTAAACTGATCGCGCGCCCGTTTCCTGCAAATACATTCGTTCGTTGAAACTACCGAAGACGACAAACGGCGCCTCTTCGCTTATCGCCGCCTTGACCGCATCATTGTCGGTCTTGCGACCCGCCGTACGCGCGAATGAGAATGCGCACGGCAAACCAAGCTCGTTTTCCAGAAAATTCCGAACGCCACGCGCGTAAGTTTCGTTCGCGACAATTCCGAAATTCGCAGTACCGAAGAAGTCCTGCGTAACCGACCGCCAAAGATCCCAAAGGGGTTTAATTGTCGTGTGCTTTTCCCGCTCGATGAAAGGTTCCGGATCAAGCCCGGTCAAGTCGCCGAGCTTTCTCAGGAATTTTGTTGTGGAGTGCAGCCCGACTGGCGCTTGAAGGTAAGGCTTGCCCAGAGCCTCACATAAGCCACGCCCGAATTCGCGATACATGCAGATATTGACGTCGGCGTCGATAAGATTGCGTACGTCAGCCACATGCGCGCCGAGCGGAAAGACCATATTGACCTCAGCGCCGACGCCTTCGACGAGCCGTCTGATTTCGGCCAAATCCGACGGCATGTTGAACATGCCGTATGTGGGTCCGATGATGTTGACGCGGGGCTTCTCGCCTTCCTTCCGTTTGCGCGGTTTTGGATCGCGACCTTTGGTTTGCCCATACTCCGTCCACAACCAGAGCATGGCGCGATCAGCGCTTTGCCATTGGTCCTCGTCAATCGTGCGGGGTAAAAAGCGATGAATATTCGAGCCTTCGGGCGTTACGCCGCCGCCGATCATCTCTGCGATGGAGCCCGTGACGACAACCGCCGGCAAGGCGGGGTCGAGGACTTCGCGTGCGCGTTTCATCGCCGCTTCGGTCCCATGCTGACCGAGTTCTTCTTCCGCTAAGCCAGTGACAACGATGGGCAGTTCATGCGGCGGCAGCGCGTCCGTATAGTGAAGAACGGACGTTACGGGGAGATTTTCACAGCCGACCGGACCGTCAATGATTACCTGGAGACCCTTGATGGCCGTAAAGACGTATACCGACCCCCAATAGCCGCCCGCTCTGTCATGATCCTGGATTAGCATCCGACCGGCGCCTCCAGATTCGCATCGCGTTTGGCTTTTAGGGCGAGTTTGCGTTCCTGTTTTTGACGGAATTTTTCATTTACGCTCGGTGTATCTTCCCATACGCCCGCGGTGTCGCCGCCGCCGACACCTTCAAAGAAGGCGCGCATTTCCTCAAATCGCTCTTTGCTGGCGATTGCAGCATTCACCACCTGCGTCATCGACCCTGCGCCGGCCGGTCCCATTAGCGGCCGCGCCGAGATCAAATTGGTGAAGTACAAGGCGGGCGTCGCTGTTTCCTTCGCTTTTTGCACAACAGGTGTCGTACCAATGGCGAGATCAGGGGCGAATTCTTCCAGGGCTGCGATGTCTTGCTCCAGCGACGCCCGGTATTGGACGTGAACGCCTTTCGCTTCCAGCCATTGGCAGTCGTTCTCAGACCAGGGCGTGCGAGGACACGCTGTCCCAACATATCGCACATCGGCGCCGCTTTCCTTCAAGAGGCGCGCGACGATCAACTCTGACCCTTCGTATCCTGATAGTGTAATCCGGCCCTTTACCGGCGCCGCCTTCAGCGCACCGGCAATCGCCGGCAAAGCGGCGTTCTTCGCCGCGCTTACTTTCGAGGCCGCCACGCCGCACGCCTCGCCAATGCCCTCAAGCCAAGCCGCTGTTCCGTCAAGACCAACCGGCGCCGATCCAACGATCGCGCGGCCCGCGGCCTTAAACTCGCGAATCGACGCTGTATAAAATGGATGAATGGCGGCGACGGCAGCGCAATCGAGTGCGGCGTAGAGCTCACGCCATTCGCGCGTGGGCGCAACGGCCCCGACGGCTAATTCCATCGGCTCCAGAAGTCGGCCGACGCCGATTGGATCAGCCGGAAACATCTCACCAAGAAGCGTCACAGTCGGCAAATCGCCCGCCCGGTTTTCAGGCCGCTGAACCGCGCCTTCCTCAGCTTCCTTGCGCGCATAATTCAGCATGGCGCCGGCGAGAATATCTTTCGCTTCGGCATGCGTCGGGACGCCAAAGCCCGGCACGTCAATACCGATGATGCGCACGCCGTTGATCTGCTTCGGCAGCAACCGCAATGGCACGCCGGACGCTGTCGGAACGCAAAGGTTTGTGACAACGATGGCGTCGTACTTTTCTGGGTCGGCGGTCGCTTCGACGGCTTCTTTTATGTCTTCAAAGAGCTTTCCCGTGACAAGCGTTTCGGAATTAAAGGGCACATACCCGACGCTACGCTTGGCGCCGTAAAAGTGGGACGTAAACGTTAATCCGTAAACGCAGCATGCGGAGCCGGAGAGAATCGTTGCGGTGCGCCGCATCCGCAGACCGACCCGCAACGACCCGAAGGCCGGGCACATGCTTTGCGGTTGATCATGGGGACCCTGAGGATAATCTTTCGCGTATTGCGCCAGGACTTCAGATTTACCGGCGGCTTCCGCCGCACGGCGCATCTCGTTCGCGCCGCCGTGACATCCGCCGCCCTCGCCGTCCAGCTGCGGCGTCGCTTCGGACGCGCCTAACGTGACGGCGGCGTCGCCGGCTTCATCGTAAACGACTTCATGGTCGAACGAATCACGTTCCGTTATGTCAGTCCGATCATTCATATCTCTTCGTAAACAACCTCGAGAGACGGTTTCGCCACAGTGTCTTTTCCACACATGTCCGCGAGGGTTGCGGGCTTGAGCATGAAGTCGGCCCCGGTTTCCTCAGCGGAGAAGAGGCCCAATAAATCGTCATGAACGAGCGGCGCGGGGTGCACTGGCGGCGCCGTCGCGACATTACTTGCGAGTTCTTCGAACATCGGGCCCCAGCGCTCGCCGGGCTTACCGACTATCTGGTAGTTCGCGCTTTTCCGGCGGATATCTTCGTCTGCAGGGATCGCCGCCAGCAATGGAATGCCTACCGATTCGGCGAACTTATGCGCCTCACCCGTCCCGTCATCCTTGTTGATGACCATCCCGGCGACGCCCACATTGCCGCCAAGCTTTCTGAAATATTCAACAGCCGAACAAACGTTATTTGCAACGTATAAGGATTGTAGGTCGTTGGAGCCGACAACAATGACTTTCTGACACATGTCACGTGCGATCGGCAGCCCGAAGCCGCCGCACACCACATCGCCCAAAAAGTCGAGCAAAACATAGTCGAAATCCCAATCATGGAACCCAAGCTTCTCTAGCAACTCAAAGCCATGGATGATGCCGCGTCCGCCGCAACCGCGACCGACTTCGGGTCCGCCTAGCTCCATGGCGAAAACGCCGTCGCGCTTGAAGCAAACATCGCCGATCTCAACTTCTTCACCAGCAAGCTTCTTTTTCGTGGACGTCTCGATAATGGTCGGGCAAGCGCGCCCGCCGAACAATAACGACGTGGTGTCGCTCTTCGGATCGCAACCAATAAGCAACACCTTCTTGCCTTGTTGGGCCATCATGTAGCTCAGATTTGCGAGCGTAAAACTCTTGCCAATACCGCCTTTGCCGTAAATTGCGATGATCTGAGTTTCCTTCGTTACAGGCGCCGTGGACACCGGGTCCGGCTCAATCGCAGCCTCTTCGCGCAACGCCTCGTCTGGGGACGAATCAAATTCCGCCGCGTCGTCGCCGCGATCGTTTTCAAACAGAACGGTCATGCGCCGACCTCCAATCAAGAATCATTTTCAGACAGGACGAGTCCGTAAAGGCGGTCCTGTAAGCGTCTGCCGCGTTTTCCGCCTCGCACGTATGGGTGATCAAATCTGCGAGCGACAAGCGGCCGCCGCCGATAAGCTTCAAAACACTGGCGAGATCCTCGGGCTTCCATTCGGCGGCGATGCGCAAGCGCGCCTCTTTCATGAAGGCTGGTGCGAAATCGAATGAAAGCCGTTCGGCGTAGAAACCCGCGAGGACGATCTCGCCCCGGCGCGCCATGTGCGCGACAAGCGTATCGAGGAGGCCGGCGTCGCCGCTCACGTCGAAGATTACGCGATAGTCTGTGCGCCCATCGCAAGCCGGATCGATGACGGCGTAACCATCACCGTCCGCCCGCTCAGGATCTATTTCCCAGACCACAGGCGGGGGCGCGCCGAGGGCGATCGTTAGTCTGGCGAGTAACCGGCCGAGAACGCCATGACCCACAATGAGTTGCGGCGGGCGACCGCCGGCGATCGCGTGATACGCTGTAGCCGCCAACGCCAGCAGGACGCCGTGCTGCGGGTCTTCAAATTCAATCGGGGTAACGCGGTCTGCTGCGATGACGATTCTGGAAGAAGATGCGCCGAATATTCCGTACGCCTCTTCATAACAGTGAGCGCCTGGCGCAAACACCCATCGCCCGATCAGATCCGGATGGTCATCCGCCCAGACGACTTTCCCGACGGCCTCATAACCCGGGACTAGTGGATAACCCATGCCGGGGAATGGCGGCATTTCGCCAGACCAAAGAAGTTTTTCCGTACCGGTACTAACCCCGCTCCACTTCACATCGATGATGATATCGCCGCGCTCGGGGCGTTTGAGCTCGAGCCGCCGCAAATCTGCGCGAGCGTTCCCAGTGAACACAACCGAGCGCGATTCAAGCGCGATTGCGTCCGCTGACGTTTCCTCCGCGGTCAAAGCGGCGCCGTCGCCGCACCCGGGAGGGGATGCCAAGGGGAGTTCCATGCATGTCATTGTAGTTAGACATTTTATACTGTCAATTTATATTGACGACTATTTCGCCTTCGTCGCGGAGAGCGCCCGCGTGAACAGAGGCATGGATGTTCTGTGTGTCTTCGCAGGTGCAAAACCGGCATCCTTGAGCATCTGACGAATCTCGGAGAGCGTGCGCGGACGTCCGCTGCCCATCGCCCATAAATAGAAACCGAAATAGGCGTCTCCGATCGGCTCAGCGCCGCGCGTTCCGGCCATTGGCTCCGCGATCAAAATCGAACCGCCCGCCGGCAAAGCATCATATATTTTCGCGAGGAGCGCTTTCGCCACGTCATCGTCGTGATCGTGTAACACTCGCACCAGTGAAATAACGTCTGCGCCCGGCGGCAATGGGTCGTTCTTGAAGTCGCACGCAACCGCTCGGCCTTCAATATTTTGCTCCGTGAAGCGACGATTCGCGATCTCAGCAACAGGCTCAAGATCGCAAACGGTTATATCCAATGACGGCCACTGCTTTTTTGCGGCGCAAACAAAGCCGCCGGCGCCGCCGCCTATATCCATCAGGCGCTTGTGGCGCTTAAAGGAATAAGCGCGCAGAATTTCCCGCGCGATGAATTCCTGCGTCTCCAACATCAATGCCGAATACGCCTGCGCATTTTTGTTGTTTTCGGGGCTGGCGTCATCGCCGTAACGCCAAAATGAGGCGAGGTGCGTGTCCGTCGACCGTTCACGCAACAGGCTCACGGGATTGCGCAAATCCTCATAAAGCGCCGCATGGTGACGCACCATCAGCATGACCGAAGGATTGCCCAGCAGCGCCGCGCCGGACGGCCCGAGCGCAACGCGTCCTTCGTCGCCGAACTCCAGATATTTCAGCGCAACCGCCGCCCGCACTAAACGTTCCGTTCCCTGTTCAGGCAGGCCTATGGCGCCGGCGAGACTTGCGATCGTGTGCCGCGAATGATGCACAATTCGAAAGACGTCGAGCGATACGCAGGCTTGCAAGATTTGCGAATAGACAAAGCCTGCGTTGATATCGAAGAGCTCTCGGGCGCGCACACGCGCGATGGGCCGCGCGAGCGGAAACTTAACCGCCCACTCCTGAAATTCGCGCGTCGCAAGCCAGCTGTTGCGCCAATCGATAAAGCGGTCACGCAAGCGCATTAAGGCCCTATTCCGCTTCGTTGTACAAAGCGCTTAGACTGGCGCGCCAGCGACATTGTTCGGCGACAACCGTTTCGCCTGCGCGTATACCAGGGCGCGAAGCGAAGGCGCGCCGGCGCAATCAGGAACGGCGTCCGCGGCGTCGGTGACAAGATCATTGAGCTGGTCGACCGCCCCATCGAAGCCGAGAACATCGACTGCATTTGGCCGCGCGTTCGCTGCGTCCTGGCCGGCAGGCTTACCCAATGCGCTTGTTTCCATTGTGAAATCATTGATGTCGTCGGCGATTTGATAGGCCTCGCCAAGCCGTTCGCCAACTTCTCTCCACGGCCCTTCATCGGCGCCGACCGACGCGGCGCCAGCACAGGCGGCCGCCACGAACAAGGCGCCGGTTTTAGCGCGATGATAGGCGACAAGATCGATTTCCTCTTCGCTTTCCCAGGCCTGGCCGGCGATAATCCCGTTTGGCGGACCAATCGCTCGCGTCATGATCGACATTAGCGCTCGCATAATGACCGGCGCGCCGCCGCATTCGCGCAACAAGGTTTCGAACGCCATAACGATGAGCGCGTCTCCTGTGAGAACCGCCAATGGCTCGCCATGCGCCACATGAACCGAGGCTTTCCCACGCCGCATATCGGCGCCGTCGAAGCAGGGTAAGTCGTCATGAACAAGCGAAGCGCAGTGCAGCAATTCGATCGCCGCCGCCGCGCCAGCGGCGCACGCCAAATCCTCTTCGCCGCCGCAGGCCTGCGCAACGGCAAGGCAAAGCTGCGGCCGGACACGGGCGCCGCCAGGAAAGACTGCATGCCGAATCGCCGCTTCAAGCTTTGGCGGCGCAAACGCCCCCTCAGAAACAGCGACAGCTCGTTCGACCGTTCGCTCTATCAACGCGTCCGAATCCATAGCCCATCCTTTGATTGTCACTTTAGTTAGTCATCTAAATATGTCAATTTATACTGACACTCTTGATTGAGGAAACCTTACCGGACTTATGCCCCGCGATCCGCGCATTATCATCATCGGAGCCGGCATTGGCGGCCTGACCGCAGCCGCCCTGCTTTCGCGGCATTTTCCGGTGAGCGTCTTTGAACAACATGGCGCGCCTGGCGGCAAAATTCGGCAAATAACAATTGACGGACGCTCAACCGACGCCGGCCCCACCGTTTTCACAATGCGATGGGTATTTGAAGATATTTTTGAACAAGCAGGTGAGTCATTTCCGGACGCGGTTGAGCTTACGAAACTTGATGTGCTGGCGCGCCACACCTGGCGAGATCAATCGCATCTCGTGCTGTATGCGGATCAACAACGCTCCTATGACGCGATCCATGAAATGGCGGGTCGCAAAGACGCTGAAAATTATTTTCAATTCTGCAAGCAAACGCGTGCGATTTATGAGGCGCTTGAGGGCCCCTTCATCCGCGCAGAAAAACCAAGCATCCTCAACCTGATGGCGCGCCGCAACCCGGCGTCACTGTTCGGCATTAATCCCTTCAGCACACTTTGGGAGGCGCTCGCGCGCCGGTTTGACGACCCGCGCCTTCAGCAGCTCTTCGCCCGATACGCCACCTATTGTGGGTCGTCCCCCTATGAGGCGCCGGCGACATTAATGTTGATCGCGCATGTGGAACAGGAAGGCGTTTGGGCGCTCGACGGCGGCATGCAATCACTCGCGAATGCTTTATGGCGTATCGCCGAAAAAAATGGCGCGGACTTTCACTTTAACGAAAAAGTCGACCAGGTTCGGGTTAAGAGCGGGCGCGTAATAGGTGTTCAGCTTTCGAACGGCGAAGAAGTCCCGGCGCGGGCGGTAGTCTTGAACGGCGATCCTGGGGCCATAGCAACGGGCGCGCTTGGCGAGGCGGCGAGGCGCGCTTACGGCGCGCCGGCGCCCGACCCGATTTCACAATCTGCGTTCACGCTTACAACACTCGCAAAAACTGCGGGTACTGACTTGTCGATGCATAATGTGTTCTTCGGCGACGACTATCGCGCTGAGTTCGACGCTGTTTTTCAACACAAAGCGATCCCGGAAAAGCCCACAACCTATGTGTTCGCCCCAGACCGCATATGCGAAAGGAGCCCGCCGGACAGCGCCGAGAGACTGTTTTGTCTCATCAACGCACCGGCGCTCGAAAGCGACGCCGCTAATCGCGAAGAGGATATCGAAGAATGCAAAAGAAGAATTTTCGAACAATTGCAGGCCTGCGGACTGACCTTGGAACAGACTTCGGGGCCTGGCGTGACGACCTCCCCTTCGGATTTCGCGACACTGTTCCCGGGGAGTCGGGGCGCGTTATACGGCATGGCGAGTCACGGTTGGCGCGCGTCATTCCAGCGGAGGAGCGTCAAGACCCGCTTGCCGGGGCTCTACATGACAGGCGGCGGCGTGCACCCGGGACCGGGCGTGCCGATGGCGGCATTGTCCGGGAAAATGGCCGCAAAGATGGTGAAAGCGGCGTACGGTTCGACATAAACGTTGATCGCGACGGATACGCCTGGTGGTATATCGACGCGCTCAGCGACACCGGCGACTACGGCATCACGATTATCGCCTTCATCGGCAGCGTCTTTTCGCCTTACTACGCGTGGTCGAAAACGCGAGCGCCGTTCGATCACTGCGCCCTTAATGTGGCGCTTTATGCGCCGCGCAAAAACCGCTGGACGATGACGGAGCGCGGACAGGACTCCATTCGCATCACGCCGAATGTCTTCCAAATTGGGCCGAGCGCATTGTTTTGGGACGGCGGCGTTCTGACAATCGACATCAACGAGCAGACCTCGCCCATACCGGCCCCTGTTCGCGGCGTCGTTCGCCTCCACCCGCAGTTCATCAACGACAAGGCGTTTGCGATCGACCGCGCAAAACGCCACATCTGGCGCCCCATTGCCCCATCTGCGCGTATCGAAGTCAATTTGGAGAAACCCGATATACGTTGGGACGGCTCCGCTTATTTCGACACCAATAGAGGTACGGAACGTCTCGAACACGGGTTTGATTTCTGGGATTGGGCGCGCGCTGATATTGGCGGCGGAGAGTCCGCAATTTTATACAACACTGATCTTCCGAATGGCGATCAACAATCAATGGCGCTCCGCTTCTCCGCTACCGGCGAGATAAGCGACGTCGATATTCCTAATCAGACGCGCCTGTCGCCGACACCAATTTGGCGCATCAATCGCAGGACACGGACGGATGCGGGCGCGCAAGCGCGGGTGATCAGAACGTTGGAAGACACCCCGTTTTATAGCCGTTCGGTGATCGAAACCCGGTTATTTGGAAATACGCACCGCGCCGTTCACGAATGCTTTTCCGGCAAACGATATGGATCGCCAATCATAAAATCGATGTTGCGTTTTCGCATGCCGCGCAGGCCATAACAGAATTACGGATCAGCCTTTTCGTTGGCTGCGGCGTCAGTCTGCTCGTCCAGCGCTTTCTTCCTGTTTTCTTCCCGGGTTTTTTCCAGGAGCGCGCTGGTCTTTCGATATTCCCAAAATAGCCATGCGAGAGCGACACCGTAAAAAAGAAACAATTCGAGAAACATGATGTTCTTCGGCATGTGTACTCTCAGGGTTCCGCGGCGTTCACAACATTGATTATGCGCGGAACGCGGCGGGTTTTCAATCGTCCCGTGGCGCAAGGGGCCTCGCGAGAATTATTCGCCGGCCAATTCGCCGATTTTCTTTTCTTTCGCCGCCACCAGCTTCCTCGTCCGCCGAACGCCTAACGCGGCGAGGACCGCAATGATAGGAACGCTCAATCCCATGATGAGTTTAGGATCTATGGCGACACCCAGCCGCTCAAGGCCGCTCGCAAGATATCCGATCACCCCGACCGCATAATAGGTAATCGCAGCGACGGACAGCCCTTCAACAGTTTGTTGCAGTCGTAGCTGCAATTCGGCGCGCCGGTTCATGCTTTCAAGGACCGCCTGATTTTGTCGCTCCAACGACATATCGACCCGCGTTGAGAGGAGTTGCGCCGCCCGATCGACCCGCTCAGAGAGCGCCTCAAGCCGCGCTGACCCAGCGCGACACGTGTTCATAGCCGGCGCGAGACGGCGCTCTGTAAATTCGCTGAATGTCTGCATGCCGGCGATGCGTTCTTCGCGCAGTTCATCGTTTCGCCGCTGCACCAGCGCATAATAAGCCGCGCCCGCATTAAAGCGGAATTGCGTTTGCGTGTGATTTTTCTCGATCGCCGCCTGAAGGTTTGTAAGCCGCGTCAGTAATACCGGCTCCTCAGCGACGTTTTTTTCCGTCATGCTTGTGGAGATCTCAGACAGCTCTCTTTCCCATTCGGAAAGAAGCGGACCCAGCTCCTGCACGACGGGAAGAGACAACATGGCCATGATCCGGTAGGTCTCGATTTCCAACAAGCGCTGGACGATGCGGCCGGCGTGCCATGGCGCCATCGACCGATTATAAACGAGAAATCGGCTGAAACCGTCGGCGTGAATCCGGAAATCCGTCAGTGCGACGGCGGCGCCGCCTGTAATCTTTGACCCAATGATCGCGTTGCCAGCGAAATAACGATCAGAAAGCGCGCTATAATCGTCGAGACTGTAATCTTCATCGACAAGGACCGCTTCAGCCGCCGCGATTAACTCACCCGGAAGGCGCGCCACCCAACTTTCGGGCGCCGCATTAATCGCGGGGCCAGCGAAATAGTCCTCATCACGAAGCGGTACAATGAACGTGTATCGCGTGAATTCCGTGTGGCGTTCCCAAATTAGCCGAAATTCCTTTAGATCAACGCTGTAGTGTTTTGCGCCCGGACCTGGCGGCGTTGCGCCGTATTGTTTCGTCAATTCAGCGACAATCTCGCGATCTTCATCCTTATACGGCCAGTTTGTGGTCATCGCGATACATGAGATTTTGACAGGCGCCGATAATGGTTCGGGAGGACGCGCATGCACCTCGTTACTTAAGTCATAACGTTGAGGATGATTGTCAGGCAGTTTCATCTTATGCGTCCTGTAGAAGGCCAGCGGCAACCGCAGTTTGCCGAATAATTTTCACCGTCAGTTCGGGCGCCTCTTCATGTAAGAGGTGGCCGTAATCTGGAAGTACTTTTGACGTCGCGGTAGGTGCGATCGAGGCCGCCCAGTGCGAGTCGCTGGGCGGAACCGCTTTATCGTTCTCGCCAGCCAAGAAAAGCGAGTTCTTTGGCGCCGCCTTCAAATCATTCGCCATGTTCGATAAATCCCAATGCGCCATCATATCGAGCACCCCGGCCACGTGGCTGGAAGTTTGAATGAGTTTGGCGTAACAGTCGATACTCTTTTGAGGCGGCGCCGAGCCAGTCTGATTAATCAAACGCCTGACGCGCCGTTTTTCCGATGCGCCGAAGGCGAAGACATTAGCAGTAAACGGATTATAAAAAAGTAATTTCGCCATCAGCGGAAACATTACGCCAGCGCCCCCCCGAAACGGCGTCAGCGCGCTATTGACGCCGACGCAGACGGAAGGAGCAATTAATCTCTCAGCGATCATTCGCACCATGATCGCCGCGCCTGCCGAATGGCCGACGACAATTGCAGGCTCCGCGGAAATCTTCTGAAAAAGCGCAGCAGTTCTCCTTGCAATCGACGGCAATGTCGAACGAAGCGTCCGGCTTCGGGACGTAAATCCATGACCCGGCAAATCGAAGCAAATGACGTCAAAATCATTGACCAAGTGAGCGAAGACATCGGCCCAGGAATGGGTGGAAGCGCCGGCCCCGTGGATCAGAATGATTGTCGGCCCTCTGCCTGCGCGCTGAACATGCCAGCGATGGTCCTGCGTGGTGACAAATTCGCTTTTGTCTTGATGGGGCCACGATGCGCCATCTTCGGCCCAGTCCAGCGTTTGATAAAACGGAAACATCAAGACGCTCAATCGCGGGTGATGATGGCGCGCTTCACCAATTTTGACACCGCAGCGCTATCGGCGAACGGCAGCGGGCGATAGGCGCCGCCCATTTCTTCACACAAAGCGGCGGCGCCAGGGTTTGGTCTCTTTGACGTGTCAAAAAAGAGAACCGAACACGCCAATTCTTTGAAGCGCCGGGCCACGGTTGACGCATCGTTCGCAGCCGCTGCTCGGTCTGCTTCGCCGTCAAGCGCGATATTGCCTCTGCCGTCAGACAGGAAAACGACGAAAGGCGTCTTTCCTTTTCTCTTTTCTGTTTCCGCCAGCGCTGCGGCTGCCGCAACGCCTGCCGCCAAAGGCGTGCCGCCGCCGCCAGGCAGAGCGCTGAGCGACCGACGCACACGGACGAGCGACCGCGTCGGCGGTAACAGCAGGTCTGCGCCCTCACCGCGAAACGCAATCAAGGCCACGTGATCACGGCGCGTGTAACAGTCAGAAAGCAGCAATTCAACGGCGCCTTTCGCCTCCGCCATCCTGTGCATCGCCGACGAACCGGAAGCGTCAATCACAAAGATGACAATCGTTTCGGCGCGCGCCTTGAGCCGCTTCACATGCAGGTCGTCCATGTGTACAGGAACCGCGACCTGATCATTCGCGCCTCTGATCGTTCGCCATGGCGCAGCGGCTCTCAACGTCGCAACAAGGTCGAGCCGCCCGCCCGACCGCGGATCGCCACGAACTGCGCCATTCGGCCGTCCCTTTTTCGTAGAAATGACCAAGGCGCCGGACTTGCCATTCACAGCGGCGGATTTATGTCGCGTCTTCGGCGCAACATCGTCGCGGAAGACGCGGTCAAGCGCGGTGCTCCTCACAGTTGCGACCAGGAGGTCTTCCAGTGTTTTGTCCTCTGTATGCGCATCGTCGTGCTGACGTTGATCATCGGCGCCGGCGTCAGCTTCTCGCCGACTTTTGTCTTCCTCCGGTTCCGGCGGTGTGATCAACACAGCGCGCGAACCTAAGACCAAGCGGCAGGCCGCTTCCGCATCATCCTCATTGACGCGACGGCGTCCGTCGAGCGCGGCCGAAGACTTTGCAGCGTTTATACAAAACGAAAAACTTCGCAATGAGGTCACCCCTAAAGACAAACACGCCGCATTGATCGACTGTGTGATCGCATCGGGGATGTGCGTTTCGGCAACGCGCTCACGCGCTGCGCGAATGTCTTCGCGCAGAATTTCCGCGCCTTCAGTTTGGTGGATGGAAACGAAGTCTAGATCGAGATGAAACGCCAGCCTGTCGAGCAAAATTTCCGGCGGACGTTCGGACCCGTCCAGCCCTTCATCAAACAAAAGCGTCGAAAATTGTGCGGGCTCGCGCCGTGAAATACCGCCACGTTCCACAAGGACGACGCCCTGGTCCATCGCGTTGGCGATGTGCCCGGCGGCGAGACGGGAGAGGCGCTCCGCCATCGGCGCCAACAAGACGCCGCCGTCAGCGGCCGCCAGAACCCCGCGCTCTGCAATCGGGCGTCCGGCCTTGAGCGTGGCTGCCAAGTCGAGACCGCCGATAATCCGGTCTTCACTCGCGCCTGCGGGCAATTTGCGGAAAGGCGTCTGCGCGCTGAGCGTCGATCGATAGAACGTCAGCCAACGGTCTCGAACGGGACCCGGGCCAGCGCGCAACGATATGCCGCCCAAGCGTTCGGGGTTGATTGAGAGCATCACCGCCGCGCGCTGCGCATCAGCCCATTGCGCGCGGCCGATATCCTCCGCGGCCTGCGGCGAAAAGGCGTCGCCTTGCGACGCGCGACCCGTACCGGGCGTCATGAAGCGAACACCTCTTCCATGGCGCGATCAACGCGAACGCCTGCGTCTGACTCATCGAGCGGATCTTTCCGTAAGCGGTGCCGTAACGCGGATGGCGCCACAAGCCGCATTTCGTCGAGCGTAATCTCGCTTTTGCCGTCGAGGGCTGCCAAGGCGCGCGCTGCGCGCATCATCGTTAGTTCGCCGCGCAAACCGTCCGTCCCCAGCGCAATGCACAACGCGCTTGCGCGCTCCAGAACGTGATCGGGCGTCTTGACGTCACCCAGCTGTTCGCGCGCTTTTTCTACGGAGCGGCGCACAGCATTGTCTTTTCGTTTCCATTTTTTGACGAATGTTTCGGGGTCACGCTCATACGCGTCGCGGCGTCGAATCACCTCGAGCCGATCATCGATTTTCATCGGCGTGCGCACATCAACTGAAAGGCCGAACCGATCAAGCAATTGCGGGCGAAGTTCGCCTTCTTCGGGATTGCCGCTGCCCACAAGCACAAAACGCGCCGGGTGGCGGACGCTGAGCCCCTCACGCTCAACAACATTTTCCCCGGACGCTGCAACGTCCAACAAAACATCAACCAGATGATCCTCAAGGAGGTTCACTTCATCGATATACAAAAAGCCGCGATGGGCCCGGGCGAGCAATCCGGGCTCAAACCGCTTTTCGCCATTCACCAACGCACGCTCCAAATCGAGCGCACCGACGACGCGGTCTTCCGTGGCGCCGAGCGGTAAATCAACAACTGAGGCGGGACCGCTCACGACCTGTAATTCGTCTTTTTTGGCCTTCGGCTGGCAATTCTCGCACAACAGGGCGACCGCATCGGGATCGCATCGGTAGGGGCAGTTTTTGACGACGCGGATTGCCGGCAATAAAGCGGCGAGCGCGCGAATAGCTGTTGATTTTCCTGCGCCCCGGTCGCCGAAAGCGAGAACGCCGCCGATATGAGGATCGACAGCGGTCATCAACAAGCCCCGCTTCAGATCATCTTGCCCGACAATCGCAGAAAATGGAAAAGCTGACACGATCTACCCTTTTTCCGAAAGCCTACGAGATGCCGCGCCGAAATACAAAAAAGCCGCCGGGGTCACCGGCGGCTTTCTAGATCAGATTTCGCTATCTCTATTCCGGGACAGATTTCAAATAAGCGATGACGTCTGCGCGATCCTGTTCAGCCGGCAGGCCAGGGAAAATCATGCGCGTCCCTGGAATATATCCTTGAGGATTTTCCAGATATGCGAACATCACATCTTCGGTCCAAGTGATGCCCGAATTTTTGTTCGCGTCGGAATAGTTAAACCCTTCAATCGAGCCCGCTTGACGACCGACGATCCCGTACAAGGACGGGCCGAGCTTGTTTTCACCTTCCTTGACGGAATGGCACGACAGGCATTTGTAAAAAACAGTTTTGCCTTTCGCCGCATCGCCAGTAAGTGCGGCGTATGCAGAAGCAGCTTCACTGTCAGCAGACGCAGCCACTGCTTCAACCGTTTCGGACGCGTCTGCGACAGCGTTCGTAACAGCGGCCGTCGCTCCGGCGACAGTCTCGTTCGCGGCGTTCGCCACTTTTCCGGCTGCGTCATCAGCCATGTCCGCCATTTTATCAGCGGCTTTGTCCATTGTGTCGGAAGCCGCGCCCGCAACATCGTCCATCGCCTTATCGGCGCCGTCTTCCATTGCATCCGCCGCGCCAGTCATTTTATCAGCTGCATCCGTGGCGGCTTCTTCCGCACCATCAGCGGCGTTGGAAACGGTTTCAGCTGCGTTATCTGCGACTTCGGCCGCTTTTTCGGAGACTGTCGAGGATTGCTCTTTCGTATCCGAGCCGCCGCATGCGCTGATGAGAAGGCAGCTTGATCCGACAAGCGCTGACATCAGTAAGTTTGATTTCGAAATCGCCAAAGTATCCTCCATATAACGGACAAGTTGATTCTATTTGCGATCTTATAACTGAACCAACGAAACGTTGCAAACCAGATGATCCGATCGCTGTTTATTATCAATTAGCTAGACTGTGATCCACAACGGGAGTTTGTACGTATCCTCCGCCCGCTCATATAGAATGCATGGACACTCCGTTACCGCCACCACGCGTTTCTTGCATTTAAAGGTTAGGGTGAATTTTCAGTGAAGCACAACCCCGCGAAAGTCGCCTCCGGAAACGGCTATCACTTGAGATATCCTTAGATGAGCGCCCGGTTTTGGATTTTTGCTTGAGCAACGGCGCTACGGACGCCGAATTGCGGCCTCAATTAAATGTGATCTGATGCAACCGACAATCCCCTGCTCGGCTGTCTGAAAATCAAGACGCCAGATCAAACGTCGATTGTCTGTTATTGATCGCTGCGTCGTCGATCCACCGCGGCGCCGCCGGCGCGTCGCCGCCGCGCACGACAAACAGGTCAGCGCCATTCGGCGAAGTGGACCACCAGCTGCGCACAAGACCTTTCGGGATCGTCGCCGTGTCTCCTTCGCCGAGAGTGAGATAATTCTCGCCCCAGAAAAGAGAGACAGCGCCGCGATGCACAAAGACGACTTCCTCCTCTTCGCGCGCGTGCGGCGGGATACGACCATTTTGATTAAGCACGAGATGGCGAAATTGAAATCCGTGCGCGTTCGGTACCTTGGCGGCTAAAATACTTTCTTGAGGATTCCCGGGACCCAGAATCGGCGCTTCAAAAACGCCCTCTGAATGTTGAGCGAGGAGTGTGGGCTTGCCGCGATCCCCCGTCTCATTCATCGACACTACGCATTTCGCCATTTCGTCATGAGTCATCCGGCGGTGGCCCTTTACGTCCGCCATGGTCGTTGGCGCACATGGTTCGTCGCCTTCGGGGATCGTCTCGCCAATAGCAGTGTCGACAAGTCTGCCGGCTTTCGTCAGGACGAGGCCATGCGCCCTCGCCTGCTCGAATACGTACGGGGCCCAGGTGACATGCCCCGGATCATCGCCGCCAAGGATAGCAAACAAAAAGCTGTTTTCGCCACCGACGCATTCGAACCCGCGAAAAACATGAATCGGAATTGAAATGACGTCCCCCGGCTTCAAAATTACTTCGCCGTCGCGCCCGTCATGGCCCCAGCGAAAGGCCCAAAGCCCAGTGTGAACGAGAAAGACCTCCGCCGTTTCGTGGCTGTGCTGGGAATTTATGCAGCCTTTCGGCTGCCGCGCGCCGCCAATATTAAACCCATGCGGAATTTTTATGTGAACATGCTGGCCCGGATTTTCCGACACGCCAGGGCCGATGATGGTGAAGTTTTCCTTCGTATCACTGCCTGGTGTGCGCGCGTCGATGAATGCGGTGGTGCATGGCTCCAAATCTCGATAGCGGACGATCCGGCGCTCCATTTCTTCAACCGACATCATCATGGCCCGCAACGCCCCCATTTTTTGGCTCTTGCTTGCGCAAAATGTACTTCGAATGCAAAAACTCGGCAAGGCGGTGCGCGCCGACCACCGCTATCGACATTCGTCCCAACCACCGCCATCCAGCAGATCTCGGCCCATCTGACGGAAGACGTCGACAATATCGAGGTGAACCCAGTTTTCGACGCAGTCGCCGTTCTCATCAAAGCGCCAAAAATCCATATATTTCAATTTGATACGCTTTCCGGTCGCCGTGATCCCCAAAAACTCGCCGGAATGGGTGGCCTCAACCGTTCCATAGGCCGCAACAAGATCGCCGTCTTCGAGGATGAGATCGATGGTGGTGTATTTGTCCTTGAAAGCATTGAGAAAAGGCCTTTGCCACCCATTTTGGAATTCTTTGAGGGAGTTCTTTGTCCCCGGCCCCGCGCCGCCGCGCCACACAAAATTCTGCGCGAAATGTGCGTCGATCCCATCGATGATGTGATCATTGAGCGCATCATTCATGGCGATTATGCGCTCTTTGTAGCCTTTTTTTTTCATGCGATATTCCGTTCGATTGGCCCATTGGCGCTGAATTGCTTAGACCCTGCGTAGACTTTTTTGCATTCGCATGCAATTTCGATCGCGAGACATCGCCGACTTTCGCCCACAGGACGGACATATGACGGATAAAGCGCCGATTACCCATGTCGCCACCACCGATATCAGCGAAATGCTGACGCCAGACCCAGCGGGCCGGCGCATGCCGATGCGGAGATTTGACGAAGAGTTCGTAGATATCGCCGATTACATCATCAGGATCACCGATCGAATTTGGCACGAAAAGAAAATTGACCTTTGCCGGAAATACTATGCTGACGATAGCGTCATTCACACACTCGCCGGCGACATTGTCGGCGCTGCGACGGTAGAAGCGAATACGCACGCAACGTTGGACTCGTTCCCGGACAGAACGCTCGACGGCGATAATGTGATCTGGTCGGGAAACGAGACTGACGGCTATTATTCGTCACACCTGATCACCAGCCGGATGACCAATCTTGGTGCGTCTGAATTCGGACCACCAACGGGTAAGCGCGCACGCATCCGCACCATCGCCGATTGTTTGTGCAAAGAAAATCAGGTCGTCGAAGAATGGCTCGTGCGCGATAATGCGGCGCTCGTAGTGCAACTCGGCTTTGGTCTGGGCGCAATCGCAAGGCAGCAGGCTGTTGATGATCTTGCGGCGGAGAAAAATCTTATCAACTTCCTGGAGCCGCAACGCGCGTACACGCTGTCCAAGGCGGCAAAAAGCACATTGTCGCCGCGACCCGACAATCCGGAGGCCGCCCCCGAGGCGTTCGCTGACTATGTCTTTGGCCAGGTTTGGAACGAAAAGTTACTGGACACATTGCCGGCCGTATTTGATTTTCGCGTCGGCGCTCATCTAACCGCGAACCGCGATCTCTACGGAACAGTCGAGTATCGTGAGTATCTCGAACAGGTGTTCGCCGCCCTCCCCGACCTCGTGGTCACTGTCGATCACGTTGCGTCGATCCCTTATCTCAGTGACGCGCGTGATATCGCCGTGCGCTGGTCGATGGCCGGGACCCATAAAGGAGACGGTATCTTCGGCGACGTGTCAGGCGCGCCGGTTTACATTTTGGGCGTAAGCCACTGGCGCGTCATCAATGGCCGCATTCGTGAAGAATGGACAGTTTTCGATGAACTCGCCGTTCGACGGCAAATCGAAACCTATCGGCTGCAGAAATAGATGTCTGAAAAAAGATGCATCTATGACGCCCATCACCACCTTTGGGCGCTTGGTCAGTGTCGATATCCATGGCTGAAGGCGAAGGGCGAGAAACGTTTTTTCGGCGACCCAACGCCCATTCAGAAAGACTATTTAACCAAGGACTTTCTTGAAGACGCCTCTGGCTTTCACGTTCTCGGATCCACTCATATCCAGGTGGGCGTGGTTGAAGACGATGCGATAAGAGAAACCACGTGGCTGCAGGAAACCGCAGATCAAGCAACCGGTGTCCCGTCAGCCATTGTCGGTTTTGCAGACCTTACAAGCAATGATATCGACGAAGCGCTCGCGGCGCACGGGCGCCATGATCACTTCCGCGGCATAAGGCAGATTATCGGCCGCCACCCCATTGAGGATCAGAAAACGAAATCCGGCGCTTTGCTTGAGGACCCTCGGTTTCTAAACGGGCTGCGCTCACTGGAACGCGAAGGGCTCCGTTTCGATCTGCAGATGATTGAACCGCAATATCAATCAGCAGCAAGACTGTTCTCAGAGGTTCCAGAATTGGCGATTGCAATTTGTCATTTTGCGTCGCCCTGGGATTTATCTTCTGACGGCTTCCGGCGATGGCGCAACGCCATGGCGGCGTTCGCCGCATTGCCCTGCTGCTATTTCAAATTTTCCGGTTTCGGCATGTTCAAAATGCATTGGACCGCCAGTGACATTGCGCCTTATGTGGAAACTGCGCTGACGCTCTTCGGCGAGAACCGGTGCATGGCCGGTTCAAACTTCCCCGTCGACAAACTCTATGGAGATTATGGACGAATCTGGCGCGCCTTGGAGACCATAATTAACGACGCCAACGTATTGGAAAAAGTGACCCTGACGAATGCGGCGCGATTTTATGGCGTCGATTTGGCCCGTTGATCAAACTGCTCGCGTAACGCCTTGGCGCCCTCATGAATAAAGGCGTGATCCGATTTCAACGCAAAGAAGCTCGCCCCGGCCTCCCGCCATTTCGGAATTTCGTCGAGATCGCTCACGAACATGCCGATCCGCCTGTTCGCTTCGCGGCCTGCCCGGCAAATGCAATCGACAGCCTCAATAACGATTTTGTCGTTTGGCGACCCTGCGCCGAGCGCCACAGTTAAGTCAATGCGCCCGATGAACAAACAATCAACACCATCGACGGCGGCGATATCGTTAATTGCATCCACCGCATCCAAATCCTCGATCTGCGCAATGATCGTTGTCTCCTCATTGCCGCGGCGGAGGTTTTCCGTCATCGGTGACGTTGTATAGCCGGCCGAACGCGATGATCCCGCATAGCCGCGGCCGCCGGACTGATAGCGGCACATCTTCACGAGCGCCTCTGCGGATGCGGGTGTTTTTACATGGGGCGCAACGATCCCTGTGGCGCCGCAATCAAGCGCATTCAGTACATGTTCTTCCGCAACATGCGGGATGCGCACCAAAGACGGCATGCCCGCCGCGCGCAACGCGCTAATGGACGCGTCAATCGCAATGCGATCAAACGGCGCGTGCTCCGCATCAAGACAGATACAATCAAGCGCCGTCAGCCCAAGAACATCGGCGACAATATGTGACGGCGTTTTAGCCCATGTTGCAATGAGCGGGTCGCCGCGCAGCAGTCGTTGCCGGAAATCTGCGATCATCACGCGGCCCGCGACCAGAGGCGGTCGCTCGCAATCTTGGCGCCGGCGCTAAGCGCGCTAAGCTTGGCGTAAACGATTTCAGGATCGACCGCGCCGAAACCGGCGAACGTGGAAAACCCGCAATCGGTGCCGGCAATAACGCGCTCGCGACCGACAATATCGGTGAACCGTTCAATGCGCTCGGCGACGAGCCGCGGATGTTCGATAAAGTTTGTCGTTGAATCAATGACGCCCGGGACCAGGATCTTATCCTCCGGCAGGTCAGCGTCGCGAAAGACTTCCCACTCATGGGCGTGTCGAGGGTTAGCACTTTCAAAAAGTAACGCTTGCGGCTTTGCGTTGACGGCGATCGGCAACACCATTTCCATTGGCGCATCGCAATGGTGCGGCCCCTCATAATTGCCCCAACACACATGCAGACGCATTTTTTCTGCGGGGATGTTTCGGGTCGCATAATTGAGCGCTTCCACATGCGCGTTCGCTAGTCGTTCATAGGCGGCGTCATCTTGATCTTTGAACATCATATGGCGGCCAAGACCGAGATCAGGAGAATCGAGCTGCAGAATGAAGCCCGCCTCCACGATCGCTTCATATTCGTAGCGCATCGCTTCGGCGAGCGCCTCAAGATAGGCTTCATGCGAAGGATAAAATTCGTTCGGCTGAAAGAGCGCGATCACGCCTGGGGAGGCAGCGTTCATAAATCCTTCAGTCGCAGGCGCCGCGCGCGTCGCAACAGTGAAGTTTTCGAGATCGTCGTTTAGCGGCCCCATATCTTTGACCGCAATCTCGCCAACGCATTTCGGGCGCCGATAGGACGGGGTGCCGCCGCCTTTCGCCTGCCGCTCAAGAAAACCGGGGAATTCCTCCAAATCCTTTGGCGGATTACGCGGGCTGTCGCCATCAAAACCGGTGATGCGATCCTTTATATAGGTCGCATACGAAATTTTACTCATTTCACCGTCGCTGACGATATCGACGCCAGCTTCGACTTGCTTCGCCACGACGTCGCTGACCGCGGCGGCGATGGTCGTTCTGAAGGCGTCAACATTCTCAAGCGCGCCTTGTTCGTGGGCGAACACCCCGTCGGTAACTGCCTGCGACCGCGGCAAACTGCCCACATGCGTTGTTAGAATTCTATCGGTGCTCGTCTTCATGATCCCCTATTCACCCTTTTCAATTTTCTTGAGATGCCCCCGCAACAGCGAGGTTACCTGTTCCGGCGCTTCCATCGTAGACAAATGACCGCAAGCCTTCAGAATGTGCAAATCCGCGTTTGCGATCGCCGTTTTCATGATTTCGTGAAGCTCTGGCGGGCAAACTTCATCCTCTTCGCCCGCGATAATCAGCGTTGGACAATTGATGGCGGCGAGCGTTTCCGCGCTGTCGCAGCGCGACATCAGGGCTATGGATTGCCGCCTGAAGACCGCCGGGCCAAGGCGGTCGGCCATGGCGAAAATCTCATTCAACAGCGCTTGATCATTTTTGGTGTTTGCGCCGAGATAATTCGGTTTTAGCTCCTCCATCACCACCGTCTTCAATTTTCCATCTTCTACGCGCGCGATTTGTGAAAGGCGCGTCTGACGGCGCGCGGGCGAGTCCGCGAAGGGCGTTGTATTCATGAGCGCCAGTCCTGCCAGGCGATCCTCCGCCTGCCGCCAGACTTCAAAGGCGACGATCCCCCCCATAGAAAGGCCCGCGAGATAGAAGCGTTCCGGCGCATCGTCGAGGAGGCGACGCGCCATGCCAGCGATCGATTCATCTTCCGAGAAATCCGCGAACAAAACAGCCCTCTCGCGGCGCAAGTCAGCCGCCTGTTTTTCAAACAGGCGCGCATCGCACATAAGCCCCGGCGCAAACACGATCGGAAATTCAGCCATGGCGCTGGACAATAATGTACTTCGAAGTCAAAATCACGCGCATTCTTCGGCGTTAGGCCGGAACCCACTGTTTTTTATAATAAATTCTATTCGGAGCCATTATGCCAATAAGTCCGGCGCAACAAGCGCGCGACCGCGCAAAATCCGTCATGGCGCCGGTGCTACGCGCCTTGCGAGACTATGATTCCAGCGCCGTCGAGGCCGCGCTGTCCAAAGCGTTCACGGCCGAAGCGGCCCTTCGCCTGGCCTTTCCGTTCGAGGATTTGGACGGACCGAAGGCGCTCTTACGCAATGCCTTATCGCCGCTCGCCCAATCGCTAAACGGGCTCGAGCGTCGCGACACGATCGTCATGGCCGGAACGACCGATGACGACGAAACCTGGGTCGGCTGTTGCGGTTATTATGTCGGCGCATTTGTGCGTCCGTTTCTGGATATTCCGCCGACCGGTCATTTCGCGACAATGCGGTATCACGAATTCTATCGCATCGAAGGCGATCGAATCGCTGAATTTCAAGGGCTCTGGGACATTCCTGAATTAATGCTTCAGGCGGGCGCCTGGCCGATGGCGCCGCAGCTTGGCCGCGCCTGGTACGCCTCTGGACCGGCGACACAGGACGGGCTTGCAATCGTCAATCGCGACGACGCGCACGCGCCCGGAAGTCTAAAGTTAGTACGGGACATGTGCGCCGATCTCGGTAATTTCGCCGAAGGAGGCGTCCAAGCGATGCGCCTTGACAAATACTGGCATCCGCAATGCTCCTGGTACGGCCCGTACGGCATTGGGACCTGCCGCGGCATTGACGGCTTTCGCAATTGGCACCAGATCCCGTTTCTGAATGGCATGCCGGATCGCGCGGGAACCGGCGGCTATGGCGCTTTCTTCGCTGACGGCGATTATGTGGGCGTTACTGGGTGGCCGAACATGGCGGCCACGATTTCGGACGACGGCTGGATGGGAATAGCGCCTGCCGGGCAGAAAATCACAATGCGCAGCCTCGATTTCTGGCGTTGCGAGAACGGGCTCATTCGCGAGAACTGGGTGCTCGTCGATCTCCTCAGTGTTTACGATCAAATCGGCGTCGATGTTTTCGCCCGCATGCGTGAATTCAACAAAGCAAAATCTGTAAAGTTGTAACGCTTAAGAGGCGGCGAAGACCGTCAGACATCGGTTTCAAAACGCGCAGAAGACCCTGATTTCAGCATGCCGGAAAACACGCGTTTTTCCTGTGGCGAACCAGGCTCCTCGATCATCGTCATCATGATGGACACCGCCGCTTCCGTCATCCTGCGAACCGGTTGTCTTATGGTCGTCAGGTTATAG
>CAWUIM010000007.1:0-83427 GCA_963922595.1 uncultured Parvularculaceae bacterium | reverse complement strand
CGGCGACCCGGACCGCGCGCGCGGCGCGGCGCGGCTTAAAAGTGCTGTCAAAGCGACGTTCGTTCCAGCGTTTCTGATCGCGGTGATTTTCGCCGGGGGCTATTGGGCGGGCGGCGGCGCGCTTCTCGGCCTATTAACGCCCGACGGTGCGATCCGAAGCGCCGCCGGCGCTTATCTGTTCTGGATTATCATCAGCCCGCTTGTGGTCGTCCTTGGCTTTCAACTGGACGGCGTTTTCATCGGCGCGACGCGGGCGACTGAGATGCGCAACGGCATGATTATAAGCGTGCTGATCTTTTTACCAGCATCGATCTGGCTCGCAGACGGGTTCGGCAATCACGGCCTGTGGGCGGCGTTTTCGATCTATTTTCTTGTGCGTGCGGCGACGCTCGCCGTTTACATGCCGCGCCTCTTACGCGCGGGCGGCGCCCACCGCCTCTGACACATGGGCGTATCCATCGGCCTTTAAAAGCGCGGGCAAGCCGGTAAGGATCGATTTTACAAGACCCGGCCCCTTATAGATAAGCGCCGTATAGAGCTGAACCAGCGTCGCGCCGTTCCGGATTTTCTCATAAGCGTCGCGCGCCGAAGCGACGCCGCCGACGCCGATCAGCGGAACCGCGCCGCGTAAGACATCATAAAACTCGCCTAGCAACGCCGTCGACGGCGCAAAGAGCGGCGCGCCGGAAAGCCCGCCCGCTTCTTTTGCGAAATAGCTTTTGAGCGTATCGGGGCGCGCAAGCGTCGTGTTTGAAACGATGAGACCGTCAACGCCGCAATCGACGACGCACGACGCGATATCGCTCTTGTCTTCGTCGCTTAAGTCAGGCGCGACTTTCAAGAACACTGGCGCCGGCGCAGTTAATGCATCGCGTGCAGCGAGGACCCGCTGCAACAGGTCGGTCAGCGCCGTCTTGTCCTGAAGGGTGCGCAGACCCGGCGTGTTGGGCGATGAGATATTGACCGTGTAAAAACCAACAAGGCCGTCAAGGCGCTTCAGGCTGATCACATAATCTTCGACGCGGTCGGCGCTATCTTTGTTGGCGCCGAGATTGATCCCCGTGACGCCGATGCGCGGCTTGGCGAGCCGCGCCGCGATGATCTCCAGCCCGTCATTATTAAACCCGTAGCGATTGATAACCGCTGCGTCGCGGCGCAACCGGAAGACGCGCGGGCGCGCATTGCCGGGTTGCGGCTTCGGCGTCACCGCGCCCGCTTCCACAAACCCAAACCCGAGCCGCAACATGGCGTTCATGGCCTCGGCGTTCTTGTCAAATCCGGCGGCGAGCCCCAACGGATTGGGAAAGACGAGGCCCGCCATTTCCGTCCGCAAGATCGGCGGCGCGGCGACACGCTCGGGCAGCCGCGGCCCGAGGCCTTTCGCCATTAGCTTGACGGTCAACGCATGCGCCTCTTCCGGATTGAGAAGCGTCATCGCGCGCGCCCCCGCATCCGCAAACTTCGCCGGAACCGTCATGTCCCAGCCTCGACGAACAAATAACCGTCGCCTGCTTGTTCGAGTTTGATGGCCCGTGCGACTTTATTGGCGTCGATGACGCCGAAATAATGCGGGAACAAATGGCCGCCGCGTGTATCGGCCGGCTCCCAGCGGCAAGCGTCACGAATATCCGTATACGCAATTTCAAGGGCCAGGAGATCGTCGTAGCCAGCGAAGTAAAGTCGCGCCGTCTCCAGCGCCTGCGCCCGCGTCGAGAGATGGAAGCACCCGTCACGCTCATCAATGTCGCCATAGGCGAGCGCGCCGGACTTTTGCGCCGCATCCCAGTCAACGGCGGCGATCAGTCGGTAAACAAAGTCAGGCGGGGAAAATGAAGGATCGGCGTCTGTCATCAAGGTTGGGCGGCGATAAACGCCAGTTCTGCTTTTCTTCCCTTGGTCATAGCAGATTGAAGCGCTTTTGCACGGGCCTGGATATCAGCCTCGAATGCGGTCGCGGGCGCTGCGTTAATGGCGGCGTCCAGCGCTTCAAGCGCGTCCTGTCGCCAGAAAGGATTTTCGCTGGCGAGCAATCGCAGTGCGCACTCATAGGCGATCACGATGTTGTCCGGATCGTTTTGGCGGGCCCGAGCGAATTCCTGAAAACCCTCGTCAGGATCGGCGCCGTAAAGGCGCCCGCCGCCCCGCCGCGCCACCTCTAGCCGCCAGGCCGCCGATGTCGACAACGCCCACGCGTTGTCGGGATCCAAGGCGAGCGCGTCGTCGATATGGCGACGCGACCGGCGAGCGAGGCCCAAAAAGAAGGCGCGCGCCGGCGCCATATTGGCCCCGCGCACCGCCATTGAGATCGCGGCTTGCAGGTGGCCTTCGGGGTCATCCGGCGCGGCTTCAATCGCCGCCTCGGAAAATTCAAGCGCGCGCGCCGCCGCACGGCGCGCCTCTTTGCGGTCGTCAGCGAAATAAGCGACCGCATTGAGCGCCCGCGCCGCAAGAACGAAACTCGCCGCATTCGCCTCGGTTTCGGCGCGCGTTACGACGTCGTCGTAGCGCCCGGCCTCGTAAAGAGCGAGCGTCCCGCCCACCGCCGATGCATGCGCCGCGACAGAAGAAAAGAAGGCGATCAGGCCAACCATCAAGATTTTGAAAGGCACGGCGTTTCTCCTTCGATTGCGCTCCGCCACGAAGAGTGACAGCGACCGCCCGAAAAGACTGTGATCTGCAACACCTTACGAAAAGTTGCTTGCGTCCGGTTTCTTTTTACCCTCAAAACCGGACCTTCGCGCCTCACCTTACGTAAAAAGCCCGTGACAAGTATGGACCAGATGACCGCCTCGGTGAAATCCGTCAAACCGCTCGCCTTCGCCGAGTTGGTGGCGTTTACCGCTGCGGTCATGGCGCTAAATGCGCTCGCCATCGACATGATGCTGCCCGCGCTCGGGATTATCGGCGAAGAGTTAAATGTCGCCAACGACAATGACCGCCAATTAATCGTCGCCGTCTATGTGGTCGGCACAGGCGTCGCTCAATTGTTTTTCGGCCCCATCGTCGACCGCTTCGGCCGGCGCAAGGTCCTCCTTCTGTCGCTCGTCGGCTATGTGGTTGCGTCGATGCTCAGCATTGTTGCGTCGAGCTTTACGCTTCTTCTTGCGGCGCGGGCGTTTCAAGGCGTGACCACCGCGGCGACACGCGTCGCCATCATCGCCAGCGTGCGCGATCAGGTGTCGGGGCGGCGCATGGCGGAAGTCATGTCGCTGGCAATCACTATTTTCATGGCGGCGCCGATCCTCGCGCCGGGATTTGGCCAGCTTGTTCTCTTCGCGGCGCCCTGGCGCGGCATCTTCGTGGTGTTACTGCTTTACGGCGCGGTGATCGCCTTATGGTCTTATTTGCGATTGCCCGAAACCCTGCCGCCGGAAAAACGCACGGTCCTGAACCTCAAACACATTCTCGCCGCCTACGGAGAATTTCTAGGCAACCGCACAGCGGCCGGCTACACGATCGTCTCAGCGCTTTGCTTCGGTGCGCTTTTCGGGTTCATCAGCGCCTCTGAACAGATCTTTCTTGAAACCTTCGCCATCGGCGATTTCTTCGCGCTCGCCTTCGCGGCCGTCGCCGCCGCACTGGCCGCAGCGACGCTCACGAATGCGCGGCTTGTGGGCCGCTTCGGCATGCGCCGCCTTTGCCACGCAGCAATTCTCTTCTTTGTCATCGTCAATATTCTGCATCTGGCGATCGCCACCACGATGGGCGATAATCTTGCGGTGTTCATGATCTTTATGAGCTTTTCATTCTTTGCGCTCGGCCTGATCGGTCCGAATTGCGGCGCACTCGCCATGGAACCTATGGGCCATATCGCCGGCGCAGCGGCGGCCGCCAACGGTTTCGCCGGCACGACGCTCGCGGGCGTTCTCGGCGCGATCATTGGCCGGTTTTATAACGGCACGACAACGCCGATCGTTATGGGCTTCGCTGTTCTCGGCCTTTGCGCATTACTAATGGCGCTCCTCAGCGAAAAAGGACGCCTCTTCCGGGTGACGCCGCAGTGAGCCGCGTTTGTCTCGGTGCGTTTGCCGGCGCCCATGGCGTGCGCGGCGAGGCAAAGATCAAGACCTTCACCGCCGACGCTCGCAATATCGCCGCCTACGGGTCAGTAGAAAGCGAAGACGGAAGACGCCACTTTACACTGACATTTGTACGCGAAGTTAAGCCGGACCTCGTGATTGTCCGCGCGCCGGAAATCGAAAGCCGCGAAGACGCCATGGCGCTCGCCGGAACGAAACTCTTCATCGATCGCGAAAAACTGCCGCCGCCTGAAGTGGATGAATACTACATGGAAGACCTCGTGGGCCTGAAAGCCGTCACCGAGACTGGCGCACGGGCTGGCGTCGTGGCCGCTGTTCTCAATTTTGGTGCAGGCGATTTGTTGGAGCTTCGCGACATCCCCGGCCATAAAGGCGCGCACCTTGTTCCGTTTACGAAGGAAGCGGCGCCGGACGTTGATTTAAAGGGCGGGACTGTAACAGTGAACGAGGCGTTTTTGCCAGGGGATCAAGCGCAGTAATAATTGCACAGCGGCGTACCCTTGCGCCAAAGACTGCCGTCGAACCACCGATTTTATTAGATGCATGATGCAATCGGTGTCCGGCAAAGAGGCGGATTCATGCCCGTTAACCCTTCCCGCAAGAACTAGCGCCCGCGCCGTTTGCGCGCTACACTCTTTACATCTTGTTAACCTTTGGGGAGCGGGCCCGAGGCGCAAGACAATGGATACCGCGTAGTTGGAGGGGTTGAGGGGTGTTGGAACGCGTATTGTTTTTGGCAGTGATCGTCGCCCTGGCGATCGGCCTCGCTTTTAGCGAGTTCGCAAGGCACGGCGACCGGAAAGCCGCCCGGGCGCTGGAAGCGGAGATCTCGGCCTCTCTGGCTGAAACCCGTATCGAGGCGCAATCGGCCCTCGCCGCCATCATTCGCCCGGAAACCATCGAGACGGCTGACCAATCAGTTTACCTGGTGCGCGTCGACGGTAATCCAAACGGCACCGCCTTTGTGGTTGATCGCGCACGCGGCATCCTCGCTTCAGCGGCGCACGTGGTGAACGGATTGCCTGTCGACGACCCGAACCGGCGCGTCGAGATCATTAATCAGTATACGGGCGCGGCAATTCCTGTCAGCGCTGTGCGCAAACATGCGGGCTTCGGATCGTTCACAAAAGCAGTTGAAGCTTATCAGCCTGTTCGTCGCGATACAGAGCTTAGCCGTCCGCGCGTCGTCGCTGTGGAAGAAACACCGTTCGACGCCGGCGTGATCGTGGTCAATCCGTTCGACGAGGCGGGCGAAAACATTCTGGGGCCTGATCTTCCGATCGCATCTGAAGAGACGCTGCGCGGTATGCGCGCGGGCGACCCGATCGCCATCATCGGTTTCCCCCGCGACCGGGTCGGCGGCGGGCAATTAGGCGCGAAGGCCGACAGCCGCGCCGAACGCGGCGTCGTCGCCGCCATGATTGCACCGGTCGATAATATACGCAGCGCGCGCGACCCCGCGATCGCCAATCTGATCATTCACCGCATGGCGACCGCCAGCGGTAATTCCGGCAGTCCGGTGCTAAACGCAGTTGGCGAAGTCGTCGGTATTCATACGCACGGCGTCAACGGGTCAGACTCCAACGGCGACGGTCTCGCCCAGCGCGCCGACATGTTGCGCGATCTCCTTGAGCCGCTGCGCGAGGAAACGCGGCTCGCCGAGCTCTTCCGTCCGGCGTGGGAGGAAAGGCTGGAGCATTGGGCGCGCGCCGGCGCGGTGCTGCCCTGGTCATTTTATGAGTCCTACGTGATTGAGAAAGACCGCCCGGATGATCGGCGGCTCGTCAGCGATATCGACTTAACTGCAAACGCCCCGTTCGCAACGCAGGATGGCGTTGTTCAATTTTCGGAAAATCTGCAGCGGTTTGTCGCTGGCGCTTCCGATCTCAACGCTGCGACCGGCGCCGCCGGCGCGCTGAGCGCCCGCCAGTCCGCTTTCGTCATCCCGGAAAAAGGGCAATACCGCGAGACGACATTCACGGTCGATCCCGACAAGGACACTGTCCTTTACGGGTTCGATTACGCAGTGAACAGCGCCAATGGGTATTGTCCGTTGACCGTATTCTGGCGGCCGGTCGGTGCCGACAAGCTGGAGGTGATCCGCAATCGTTCCACCGCCAGCATTCGCCTGACCGCAGCGGAAAACGACGCAAAACGTGTTCACGTGATTTTCAAGCGGCCAACCAACTGTGACCGCGCCAGCCGCGACTTCCTGATCGGCTATGTGGAATGGGATCCTGCGGACACACCCGCCGCGCTGACGGCGTCCCATGATCGTCCGGCGATCGTTAACGCTGCGCTGGAGGGTGTCGGCAACGCCGGCGGCGCGCTGCGCCAGCTCGTAACCTGCGCCGTCGCAAAGCCTGGCGCGATCGCCGCCTGTGAGGAGCCGGAATTCATCGAAGCGACCGCTGTGCATGCGCGCGAGGTAATGCGTCCGGCGGTCAACGAAACCGCAACGCAAACACCTGCGTCGCCATAAGCCGCGCTTGCCTCTGCTTGGCGCCCGTGCCACTTCAGGCGCATGTGGCAGGCGAGCGTTCTCACCCTTTACCCGGAGCTGTTTCCAGGGCCCCTCGACGCCTCGGTCCTGGGCCGTGGCCGCGCTGACGGCCATTGGACGCTCGATACAGTCAACATTCGCGACTTTACCGACAATTCCTACGGGTCTGTAGACGCGCCGCCCTTCGGCGGCGGCGCCGGGCTCGTTATGCGGGCCGATATTCTGGCTGCTGCGATCGACAGCGTTCCCCGAAACGACCGGCCTATCCTCTACCTTTCGCCGCGCGGAAAACCTTTCGACCAGGCGCGCGCGCGCTCCCTCGCCGCGGGGGCCGGCGTGATCGCGCTGTGCGGCCGGTTCGAAGGCGTCGACGAGCGCTTGTTCGAGGCGCGGCCTGTCGAGGAAGTGTCGATCGGCGACTTCGTGCTGGCAGGCGGGGAAATCGCCGCCATGGCGCTGATTGAGGCTTGCGTCCGGCTTCTCCCCGGCGTATTAGGCTGCGCTCAATCGCTGGGCGAGGAAAGCTTCTCGCTCGGTGAAGAGGCTATGGGCGCAGGCCTATTGGAATATCCCCAATATGCGCGCCCTAGAGAATTCGAGGGTTTAGCCGTCCCGCCGGTCTTATTATCAGGCGATCACCAAAAGATCGCAGACTGGCGACGACGGCAGGCGGAGCAAATAACGCGCGCGCGACGACCGGACCTGTGGGAACGCCACAGGCAAGCCAATGAGGCGGCGGTCCAATCCGGCGAAAGAAAGAACAAGGATCGCGGATCATGAACATCATCGAACAGCTCGAAAAAGAGCATGTGGAAGAATTAAACAAAGACGTGCCGGAATTCGCCCCGGGCGATACGCTGCGCGTCAGTGTGAAAGTGCGCGAGGGAACGCGCGAGCGCTTGCAGGCGTTTGAAGGCGTTTGCATTTCCCGTCAGGGCGGCGGCCTCAATGAGGCCTTCACAGTGCGCAAGATTTCGTTCGGCGAAGGCGTCGAGCGCGTTTTCCCGATCTATTCGCCGCTTGTGGACTCGATCAAGGTTGTTCGCCGCGGTAAAGTGCGTCGCGCCAAACTCTACTACCTGCGCGAGCGCCGCGGAAAGTCTGCGCGGATCGCAGAAAAGGTCGATTACACGCGCAAGGCCAAGAACGCTGAATAGCAGCCGGCTTCGCGTTATCGACATTTAGGGACCTGAGGGCTCACCAACGTTGCGTTATGCGCCCGCCTTATCGCGGGCGTCGGCTTTTGTCTTTCGCAAGGGAGTGTCGCCATGCTGCAATTGATCTTTACCCTCCTCGCCATCCTCATTCTCGCTGCGCTCGTGCTCGGCTATCTTTGGCCGGATAAAGTTCATGTGGAGCGCGAAACCGTTATTGACGCGCCGCCTGAAAAGATCTTTGGACTGATCAGTGACTTCAGCGAGTGGGACAAGTGGTCCCCTTGGGCGAAACTCGATCCCGATGCAAAATATGAATTTTCCGGCGACGGGGTCGGCCAGCGTATGGCATGGACGAGCGAGAAGCGTGAAGTCGGCTCCGGCTCCCAGGAAATCATCGCGATGCAGCCGCCGCGTCAGCTCGTGACCGCGCTCGACTTCGGCGAAATGGGTAAAGCGCGCGCCACATTTGACATAGCAGCCATGGGCGAGGCCTCAAAAGTCGTCTGGGCGCTCGATACGAATATGCGTGAGGGCGTACCGGCGCTGAAACAGCCTATGGCCACCTTCTTCGGCTTCTTTATGGATAAGATGATCGGCAAGTCCTACGAAGAAGGGCTCGCGAACCTAAAGGAAGTCGCGGAAGCCGGTCCGCACAGCGCCTAGACGCAGCACGCCTAAATTCAATTCGAGCAAATCAGCGATTGACAATCGCGCGCCAATATATAACCATATGGTTATGAATAAATCGCGCCTTGATTTGGTGTTTTCCGCCCTTTCCGACCCGACCCGGCGCGGTATGCTCGCGCAGCTCGCGGAAGGCGAACGCAATATCACCTCGCTCGCCGAACGCTATGACGTTTCCCAACCGGCGATCTCAAAACATCTCGGCGTCCTCGAAAAAGCGGGACTGATTCAACGAACGAAGTCCGGGCGCGAATTTCTCATTCGGGTGGACCCCAGACCTATCGACGAGGCGCGTAACTGGATCGCCCATTATGAGCGTTTTTGGAAAGCCCAATTCGACGCTGTGGGGGCGTATCTCGACGCCCGGAAAAAGCAGTCCGAACAATGACAAAAGAGGGTAACGATGACTGAGACCAAAACCACATTGGAAGGCGACACGCTAACAGTGACGCGGATTTACGGTTCGCCGATTGAAGAAGTATTCGACGCCTGGATCGAAACCAGCAAGATCAAACAATGGTGGGGGTGCGCTGAGTGCACGGATGTTCGCTCCGAAGTCGAACCCCGCGTCGGCGGTAAATACAACCACCATATGACGATTAACAATGAGCATGACGCCCCGTCATTCGCAACGCTTGTCGAGTATGACCCGCCGCGCAAACTCGCTTATCGCGCGGTGGAGGATGACGGGATGCTGGTCACTGTCAACTTCAGCGCTGTCGACGGCGGCACGCTGGTTGTCCTGACCCATGCCGGCATTCCGGACATGCGCGTCGAAGGCGACGAAGAGCTGCGCAATATTGTCCGCGCCGGATGGACCGCCGCATTTTCCAAACTCGACAAGCTTTTTGAGTAGGCGAAACGCCAAGCGGGCGCGCCCCAAAACCAAATTGGCGAAACAATGAGCGACCCGGTTTAATAGTCGTGGGGTTGCAGCGGCTGGGGGACAGAGCCGCCGGAGGAGATTACTCGAGCGACCCTAAATCAACCGTCTTTGTCGCAATCGGCGCGCCGCCATCGCTCTTGATACTGACAGTGACAGCGCTCGCCGCCCAATCAATATCAATAACGCCGTAATTGGCCTCGTAGATCATGCCGCCCAACCGGTGCGGCCCGGGCTCCATATAGGTCTCACCGCTTTCCTCACGCCAACGCGCAGCGGGCAAGTTGAGCGAGGACGACGTCGCCTCAAACAGCGGATAATCGATAACGTCGTCACGTTGATAAAACGCGGCGGCATGGCGATCACCCGACAACATGATGATTTTCTCTGCGCCCGCCTCATCAATAGTGCGATAGAGGCGTTCGCGCTCGGTCGGCAGCATTTTCCAGGCCTCCCAGCCATGACCGTCCGCGATGACTTGCACCGATGAGACCAGAAGGCGCAAGTCCGCCGGCTTTTTCAGCTCTTCCGCCAGCCACGCCCATTGCGCGTCGCCGAGCATCGTCTTGGCCGGATCAGGATCGGGCAGATAGCGTTCCTTGCCTTGAGCGCCGCGCTCATCGGTTTCTTTCAGTTCAGAACGGAAATACCGCGTATCGAGCATGATCAGTTGAATTTTCCGGCCCACCTCTTCGCCGAGCATCCAGGCGCCGTAGACGCCAGGCCGCGCAATGCGCGCATCGTTTTCCGGCGTCGCCCAAACATAGTGGAACAATGCTTCAGATTGCTCTTTGTAAGGATAACTCGCCCCTTGGTCGTTGAGACCGTAATCATGATCGTCCCAAACCGTCAGGACCGGGGACGCCGCGCGTACGGCGGCGAACGGTTTTGATTGCGCAAGGCGCATATAAGCGGCCTTCAACTCAGGCAAAGCCGGATCGTTGGAGCGAACATCGCCATACACATTGTCGCCGATGTACAGGACGAGCTCGGGGTTCTCCGCCGCGATACGGTCCCAGATCGCCTGATCTTCGTTTTGCTGCGCGCAGGACGCAAAAACGATCCGCGAAAACGTTTTTGAATGGTCGAGCGGCGCCGACGGCATCGGGATCGCGCGGATTACGCCGTCCGGCGCGTCTGCAACGGTTGTCCTGCTCAGCGGCGCTTCGCTTCTCGGTAGGGTTGGAAGCGGGCTTGGCGCATTCGCGCACCCGGCGATAAGGATCGCCGCGCCAATGGCGAGTAAATAATTTTTCATGGAAATTCCTCTGTGCTCCCCAGAACATTTTGGCCGCTTTCAATGACAGCCGCGCAACGTCTATTCGGAAATCGCCGCCTCGTCAGCGCGAAATCCGCCCTCCATTTCCGACGCCATGTAAATCATCGCAGCCCAAGCGGCCACATTCTGTTGCAGATCTTCGAGCGCGACTTTGTCCAGCGTGTCATCAGGCGTGTGATGGAGATCGAAATAATCGGAGCCGTCTTGACGCAAACTCAAGACGGGCACGCCAGCCTGCCGCAAGGGGATAACATCCGGACCGCCGCCCGCCGCATTGTCGCCTGGACCAACGCCAAGAGGCCGCAAGAGCCGAGCCATGGTCTTCGCTTTCGGCAGCGCACTTTCGCCGAAGCGCGTCTGCAACTGCCAAACCTTGCCCGCGCCGAAATCCGACTCCGCGGCTAGCACATGCTTGTCGAGAGAATCCGCGTACGCTTTCGAATAAGCGCGTGCGCCGTGAAGGCCAGTCTCTTCAGAGCCCCAGAGAATGAGGCGAATTGTGCGTTTCGGCTTGCCTCGTAGATCGCCCACGAGTTTCGCCGCCGCTGCGGTGATCGCGACACCCGCTCCGTCGTCGACGGCGCCGGTGCCAAGGTCCCAGCTATCGAGATGACCGCCCACAACAATAATCTCGTCGCTCGCGCCCGGGATTTCACCGATAACGTTACCCGATGTCGCGGCGGGACGCGTTTCCACCTGCACATCGACACGCACCGTCACCGGCTCATCGGAAAGCTTCAGGGCGCGCGCCAATTGATCCGCATCGGGATTGGACACCGCAACGATCGCCACTTTCTTATTCGCATCGCGATACCCCATACCGCCGGTGTGAGGGTTGCGGTGACTATCGGTGCCAACCGACCGAATAACGGCCGCAAGTGCGCCGCGATTGCCTGCTTCGATGGCGGCGAAGGATCGTTTCGCCACGGCGGCGCCGTATCCGGATCCGTCCTGCGTTCGCGTCATGGGCTCATCGACGAAAACAATTTTACCCTCTAGCCCGGTCTCCGGCGCGCGTTGCAAATCGGCAAGCGTGCCGAACCGCACGACCTCGCCGACAACGCCGCCCTCTGGCGTTGCGACCGAGCCGCCGAGCGCCGTCGCCGCCATCGGCTGAGGGAATGGGCTGACAATTTCCACGCGCTCCGACACGCGGTTCCAATAAGGGATGTCGAACGTTTCAACGCGCACATTCTGGAAGCCGAGGCTTTTTAATTTCGCCGCGCCCCAATCGCGAGCACGCGCTTCCGCGTCCGATCCGGCGAGCCGCGGCCCGATTTCGGTCGTCAGGCTTTCCAGAACATCATACGCAGTCTTGTCGGCGAGGCCAGCGGCGATGAGCTGTTCAACCGTCTTCTCCTGCGCCGGCGTCAGCATCGCCGCAGGCTCTTGCGCTGCAGCAGCTTCAACGGCAAAAGCCGCACAAAAAGCGCCAGCGACGGCTCTTTTCAGTTTCAACATCATCGATCCTTTATCCGTGTCCAAATTTTTGAAGCCATTCGTCCCGATCCGCAGCCCAGATATCCAGCGTGAAATTCCAAAGCGGAAAAGTTTCACCGGTTTTTTTCTCGCCGATTTTGAGCGCAACCGCTTGCGAGTTCTTATTCTTCGGATCAATCGCGGAAATGATGCGCGTCAGGTCCGGGAATGTCTTGAAGATCCAATTGATCGACGCGACGGCAGCCTCTGGCGCATAGCCTTTGCCCCAATGGGGCCGCGCGATCGCCCAGCCGCATTCGAGCGCCGGCCATTCTTCCGGCATCCAAGGGCCGACGCGCCCAACCCAGTCGCCGCTTGATTTTTCGAAGACGGAGAAAAATCCGAACCCGCGCATTTGCGCATGGCCGAGCATCGAAGCGTAAGCGCGCCATTCGTCGGTCCGCGCGCGCGGCGCGCCTTCCTGCGTGAGGAAACTCGCCACTTCCGGGTCCTGCATCATCGCGATATGCGCGTCGGCGTCTTCAGGGGCCAGCGGCCGCATGATCAGGCGTTCGGTTTCAAGGCGTGGGCTCATGAGCGGCTTTCGAGCAAGGTTTGCGCAATGGTTTCGACGCGCTCGGCATTATGGGCCCAGGTCAGGCGCTGGCGCAACAAGCTGGCGCGCGCGGCGTCGCCGAGGCGATCACGCAACGCCCTATCGGCGACCAGCGCCGTCAATGCGCGTTCAAAATCGGCGTCGTCCAATCGGTTGAAGAGCACAGAATCTTCGCCGCCTGTTAGGACCTCTTTGATGTTGTCGCTGTCCGGCGCAAGGATCGCCCGCGCGCACGCCATATATTCGAACAGTTTCAAAGGCGAGGCGTACTCTACCGCGGCCGGCTGCAGGGCGACGTCAAACGCCGACACATAGGCCGGCATGTCTTCGCGCTGGACGACGCCGGTTACAGTGAAACGGTCGGCGAGGCCGAGAGCGTGCGCCTGTTTCTCAAGGCCCGCCCGCGCAGGCCCGTCGCCCACCAGCAAAAGATGCAAATCCGGACGCGTCGCCGCGGCCATAAACGAAAGCACGCGATCAACGCCATGCCAGTCGCGCACGAAACCGGTGAAGCCGAGGACAGTCTTACCCTGAAGTCCGAAACGCGTGCGGACGGGATCGCCGCCAATGTCAGACAGAAACGCTTCGTCTACGCCGTTTTGTATCACCGTGATTTTTTCCGGGTCGACGCCCGCCGCCGCCACATGGCGCGCAAGCGCTTCCGTCACCGGGAACACTGCGTCCGCGGCGCGCCAGATATCACCTTCGCTCCACGCCGCAAATTTTTTCAGGGCGAGCCCGCCATGGCGCATACGCTCCGCAACAAGCGGCGCATTCACCTCAAGAATGAAAGGCAGACCACGCGTTCGCGCCAGACGAACGCCTGCATGATAAAACAGATTGTAGCGTTCATAGAGAATATCCGGCGCCGCGCGCGCCGCGGCCGCGCGCAATTTGCGGTATCCGACCGCCGAATACCCGAATTCCGCAAGCTCATACGCCGGCTTTGGGAGCATGCTTCTGCCGCCGCCCGGCGCGCCCGCATCGAGTTTTTTTGGCGCGCCATCCGGCTCTTCCGGACCGCAGATCGTGAGGGCATGGCCACGCGCGGCCAGCGCTTCAGTGAGCGCGCGAATGTGCACATATTGTCCGTCAGCGGAGCGGGTGCGGTGGGAGTAGAGAATCTTCATGCGCGGCGCGTCTCAAATAAGTTCACGGACCATGTCGCGTTCGGCCCGCCTTTGCAAACAAACGCGATACAATCAGGACGGGCGCGCCGCCCTCTTGTTGTCGCCTGACTGGCACGGCACAATATGTAAATCGGTTGCGTATGAGGTGGTCCCATGAAGACAACAATCAGCACGATTTTCTTTGTGTCAGCGATGTTCGCCGGAACCGCCGCGCTCGCCCATGACGGGCCGGCGATCTTGCAGATGGGCGGCGCGAGCGAGCGGGTCAGTCACGGCGAGCGGTTCGCCTGCGCGGAACAACGCGGCGCGCATTTGTGCAAAGGCGCAGAGTCGCAAACGACAGAGCTGGAATTTGCGCCGGCGGCGCGCGTCGTTGAGCGCGTTATTGAACGCGAAACCAGAATTATTATCCGCCGCCCGCTATTGCGCGCCCTGCGCACGCAAGGAATTTATTCCGGCGACGTTTATCCGAGCCGCCGTTTCACGCAAGGATTTTATTCCAACAGAGTCGCACGCGGCCGCTAAGCCGGCGCGACGGATGTTTATTGCGCCGCCTTGTCGATCGCATCGAGGATAAGATCCACGGCCGGGCGGTCGCGATAGCTCTTGTCGTTCACCGCATAGTCTTCTTCATAAAGCTTCGCGGCAATCGATTTATCATTATTGATGATGAAAACAGCCGGGTGCGGAATTCCGTAAAAACGGCTTCCTTCTTTATGGCTTTCGTTGCGCAAACCGAACGCTTCGATAATTTCGATTTTTTCGTCGGAGATAAGCGCTGGCGCGAACTTCCATTTCTTGACGAAAGGGCGCTGTTTGGCGGGCGCATCGTAACTCACAAACGCTACACTGTAGCCGCGTGAGCGGAAATCGGCGACCCGCTCGTTGACGTCTACCGCCTGCGCCTTGCAATAGGGACACCAATCGACTGATCGTACAAAGAATAACGCCAGCCCGTTTTCGCCAGCGAGATCAATGAATGTCGTCGTTTCGCCGGACGCCGTGGTCGCCGTCAAATCATGCGGAATTGTCGCGCCGACCGCTGGACCTAGATCTTCGGCCATCGCGGGGGTTGTCAGCAATACGAACAGGAACGCCAGTCTTTGCAGTAGTTTCATCGTCAATTCTCCAACTCCGCATCAGTATAGAGAATGCTCGCGCGCATGTCCTTCACAATTTCGTCAAGGACAGCGCGCATTTTCTAGCGTGCGCCTCTATTTCAGCGACGGCTCCAGGTTTTGACAGGCCTCAACGAGTTCTTCGACCGCCGCCACAGAGTGGTCGAACATCGCCTTTTCCTCACCGGTGAAATTCACCTCCAGAATGCGCTCAGCCCCGCCTTCCCCGATCACGATCGGCACGCCCACATAGCGATCGTTGACGCCATACTGGCCTTCCAGATAGGCGGCGCACGGAACAACGACTTTTTTATCGTTGAGATAACTTTCCGCCATCTGGATCGCTGAGGCCGCCGGCGCGTAATAGGCCGAGCCTGTTTTCAAGAGCGCCACGATTTCGCCGCCGCCCTTGCGCGTACGCTCAACGATTGCGTCGATTTTTTCTTGCGTGGTCCAGCCCATCTCGATCATGTCAGGCAAGGGCACGCCGGCGACCGTCGAATAACGGGTCAGCGGCGCCATCGTGTCGCCATGACCGCCGAGGACGAACGCGGTCACGCTTTCGACCGACACGTTGAACTCTTCCGCCAGAAAATACCGAAAGCGGGCGCTGTCGAGGATGCCCGCCATGCCGACGACTTTGTTGTGCGGCAGGCCGGAGAACTTCTGCAGCGCCCAGACCATGGCGTCGAGCGGATTTGTGATACAGATAACGAAAGCGTTCGGCGCATGCTTCGCGATCCCTTCGCCGACGGATTTCATCACTTTGAGATTTATGCCCACAAGATCGTCGCGGCTCATGCCCGGCTTGCGCGCGACCCCGGCCGTGACGATGCACACGTCAGCGCCGGCGATGTCGCCGTAGTCCTGGGTGCCTTTGAGCCGGCTATCGTAGCCGTCCACGGGCGAGCTCTCAGCGATGTCGAGCGCTTTGCCTTCCGGTAGGCCTTCCGCAATGTCGAACAGGATGACGTCGCCAAGCTCTTTCTGAGCGGCGATATGGGCGAGCGTGCCGCCGATCATGCCGGCGCCGATCAGGGCGATTTTATTGCGGGCCATGGACTTTCTCCTTCAATTCAAGATTTCGACGGGGGTCCTAGCGCAAAAGCGCCGCCCCCGAAAGGACAGCGCGCATGATCTTTGGATCAGCCTCTGTTGCGGCGCTAAAATCGCCGCGTAAGCGAGACGAGAATTGAGGAGGCCGCATAGGGCGCATCATCAACGACCGCGTTTGGGCCGATCGCCAACGCCTCGCCTTCAAACTCAAGATCGCGCGTGCGCGTGTAGAGATACTCAACGCCAAGGCTCGTTTGCGGACCCATGTCGAGATTAACGCCCGCTCTGCCCTGATAGGCGAATGCGCTGTCAGACCCGAGCCCGTCATAGAGACTGACCCAGGCGCCGCCGACGCCGACGCCCACATACGGCGTTATGAACGACGTGTTTTTGAAATCATAATAGACATTCGACATCACGAAATGCGCGTTGGCGTTATCGTCATCGATATCAACCGATAATCCCGTCGCCGGCCCAAGCAACTGAACCGTATCGATCGACGCGCTTGCGTAGCGATATTCGAGTTCGGTGCGAAAACCGCTCTGATAGGTAAAGCCGAGCGCTGCGCCCACAGTCACGCCGAGGTCGGTTTCCACGGCCTGAAAGTCCAGCGGTGGGGCGACGAAGACGACCGTCGGATCCGGCGTCAGAGTTTGCTCAAAGTCATTGAGAAATGTGCCGCCCGCCTGAAGACGGCCATAAAGGCCGGTCTCCGATTGCGCCGCCGCGCCTGACGCGACGACCGCTATGGACGAGACGAGAGTGGAAATAGTCATCAAACGCATGGGGGTACCTCCAAAACTGACGCCGCACCGTCCCAATAAATTTCTACTACGAACGGTGATCGTCCGCTACGCCGTTACAAAAAATTGATGGTAGCGCTTTAGGCGCGCCGGGCCGCCGCGAGCACGGCGCCTGTGGCGATCAGGACGCCGCCGGAGAGACGATTGAGCCAGCGGCCGAGCCGCACCAGCACTGGACGTGCGCGCGACGCCGTTAACGCCCAACCTGTATCGAGACTGACGGCGACGATCCAGAACACCATGGAAAGGACCGCGAGCTGCGGTATGGCGGGCGCCACGGACGATACGAAGAGGGGAAAGAACGCCGCATAGAAAATCAATACTTTCGGATTGAAAGCGGTCACAAAAAAGGCCTCTGCGAAGACGCGTTTCGAATTTGATGGACGCGCCTCAAGCGCCGGCGGCGGCGCACGCAGGGCTTTGACGCCGAGATAGACGAGATAGAGCGCGCCCGCCCATTTAAGCCAGAAAACCGCCTGGCCGAGCGCAGCGAGCATGGCAGAGAGACCGATCACGACGAGAATGAGATGAACGCTAAGGGCGCTCGCCGCGCCCGCAACCGTAGTCAATCCTGCGCGAGCGCCGCCAGCCAGCGTATTGGCGATGATCAGCGCCACGGTCGGCCCTGGCGTCAGGATTAAGAGCGCTGTCGCCGCAGCGAATGCGATCAGTGTCCCGGCGTCAACCGGCATCGCCGGCTCGCTTCGCTTTTTCTTTGTCGAAATATTCTTTCGCCATGCGCGCCACCAGCGGCGACAAGGCGAGCAGCGCAATCAGGTTGGGCGCGGCCATCAGTCCCGTCAGGGTGTCGGCAACGAGCCAGAAGAGGCTGACAACATCCTGGATCGGATTCGCGCCTTCCTCGAGCATCAACACAGCCGACCCAAGGAAGACGACAATCACCCAGCTGATCTTGAACGGGAAGACGATCTTCTCCCCGAACAGATATTCCGCACACCGCTCACCGTAGTAACTCCATCCGAGAATTGTGGTGAACCCGAAGATGGCAAGACCAATCGCCACGATATGTTTGCCGACACCAGGCAGGCTTTGGTTGAACGCCTGAATCGTCAACGGCGCACCGGTCTCGCACCCCGCCGGCAGGCTGACGAGCGACTCGCGCACAAAAGGTTCGCACGCTTCCGGGATGATGCTCGCGGTCAGAATGACAAGCGCCGTGATTGAGCAAACAATGATCGTATCGATGAAAGTGCCGAGCATCGCGATAACGCCCTGATTGACGGGGTCATTATTCTTCGCCGCGGCGTGCGCGATCGGCGCCGAGCCCTGGCCAGCTTCGTTTGAAAAGATGCCACGTGCGACGCCCTTCTGCATGGCCAGGAGCAAGAGCCCGCCCACAAAGCCGCCCTTCGCAGCGTCAAAGCCAAATGCGTTGGAAAAGATTGCGCCGAAGGCCGCCGGCACCGCGCTAGCGTTCATTAAAACAACGATCAGACCGGCGGCGAGATAGCTGAACGCCATCGCCGGCACCAATTTCGACGCCACATTAGCGATCCGCGTGATCCCGCCGAGAATCACCGCGGCCGCACCGCCCGCCAGGATCATGCCCGTCAGCCAAGGCGCCATGCCGTAATTCGTGTTGAGCGCGTCGGCGATCGAGTTGGACTGGATCGACGCGCCCGTGCCCCACGAGGCGAGAACGCCGAAGATCGCGAACAGCGCCCCGAGCCAGGCCCAGCCGGACCCCATCCCTTTTCGGATGTAATACATGGGCCCGCCCACATGGCGCCCGTCCGCATCAATTTCGCGGTACTTCACAGCGAGGACGCCCTCTGCGAATTTCGAGGCCATACCGACAAGCGCCGTCACCCACATCCAGAAGACGGCGCCCGGCCCGCCGATCGCGATCGCCACGGCCACCCCTACAATATTCCCGGTGCCGATCGTCGAAGAGAGCGCCGTCATCAACGCGCCGAACGGCGACACATCCCCTTCTTCACCCGAACCTTCCCGCTTGCGAAACAATTCCCCAAACGCATAGGGCATGCGCCGGATCGGCATGAAGCCAAGGCGCGCCATCAGATAAGCGCCGGTGCCGAGCAAAAGGATCAGGACGGGTGGAAATTTCAAGAAGAACTGACCGACGGGCCCTTGCATCCAGGGATGATCGTTCGCGCCCCACACAAGCGCGTTCAACAATTCCATAAAGGTCTGGAAGTCTTCCATGAAGGGCCCCTCTTGTCGGCTTAGCCCGCTTTCGGTTATCGGGGCCTTTGAAAAATCTGCGCACGACCTTAAGCGGCCCCGTCCCAGCCGTCCAGTCACGACACGCCGCTACACCGGGCGAACCCTTTGAGGCCACATGCATATTCGAGCCGCAAATGCTGAAGACTACGCGCCGATAGATGCGCTCATCACCGCCGCCTTCGAAAGGGATGTGGAGGCGCGCCTGACCGAAGCACTGCGCGCGGCCGGCGACGTGCGGCTGGAACTCGTGGCTGAAGAAGCTGGCGCGATCGTCGGCCATATTCTCCTCAGCGAACTTGAAGCGCCTGAACGCTCGCTCGGCGTCGGGCCAGTGGCCGCCGCGCCTGAAAAGCAACGGCGCGGGATCGGGTCAGCGCTTGTTGAGCGCGCCGTCACTGAGGCGCGGGCCGCTGGCTGGCGCGCGCTCTTTTTGTTAGGGGATCCCGCTTATTACGGGCGCTTCGGCTTTTCGGCCGACGCCGCCGCGCGCTTTGACCATGCATACCCACCAAAATACATGCAGGCGCTCGAATTGACGCCCGGCGCGCTCGCATCAATGACGCCGCAAATGCGTTACGCCGCGCCGTTTCGGGAGTTTGAGTAGTCCCGGTCCTCGCTACTCAGCAGCGACCACTTTCAGGTGCGCAGCTTCACGATGGTGCTTGCGAATGAAATCGCGCACTTTCGGTTGGATTTCGGTTCGCCACCGCGAGCCGTTGAAAACACCGTAATGTCCGACCCCCGGCTGGATATAATCGAGCTGCAGATTGTCCGGCAAATTCGTGCACAGATCGTGGGCCGCCTGTGTTTGTCCGATACCGGAGATATCGTCCTTTTCGCCTTCAACAGTTAAAAGCGCGATATCGGTTATCGTCTCGGGCCTAACCCGCTTGCCGCGATGGGTGAACTTGCCGTCGGCGAGCGAATGTTCCTGAAACACGTCTCGGATCGTTTGCAGATAGAACTCTTCCGTCATGTCCAGCACGGACAGATATTCGTCATAAAAGTCGCGATGTTTTTCCGCGCTATCGCCGTCGCCTTTCACAAGGTCTTCAAAATAATCGTAATGAGCGGCGACGTGACGATCGGAATTCATCGACAGAAATGAATAGAGTTGCACGAACCCCGGATAAACCCGGCGCATCACCCCCGGATAGGGCGCAGGCACGGAATAGATCATGTTCCGCTCAAACCATTCGAATGAGCGTTCTTTAGACAGAAGATTGGGCACCGTCGGTGAGCGGCGCGTATCGATCGGGCTGCCCATGATGGTCATTGATTGCGGGCGATGGGGGTCATTGTGCTCGGCCATCACAGCGGCGGCGGCGAGCAACGCCGGTCCCGGTTGGCAGACCGCCATCGCATGCGCGCCTGGACCGATCACTGTCAGGAATTCAATCAGATAATCGATGTAATCGTTCAGATCGAAACGCCCCTCGCTCACGGGCACCATGCGCGCGTCCGTCCAGTCCGTTATGTAAACGTCATGCTCCGGCAACATGGCTTCGACGGTGCCCCGCAGGAGCGTCGCATAGTGGCCGGAAAGCGGCGCGACGATCAGCACTTTCGGATCGTTCGCGCGCGCGCGCTGACGTTTGAAATGAACAAGATTGCCAAAAGGTTTTTTGTGTCGCACGACCGGCGTCACGGTGAGCGTTTGTCCTTCCGATACGGTCTCAGAAATGTTCCAGGACGGCTTTGGATAGCGGCGCGTCGCGTTTTCGAAGACATCAAACGCTGCAGCGCTCGTGCGCGCGAGCCAGCTGTCGGAAACCGGATTAAAGGGCGATCGCCAGAATTGCGCGCCGATGCCTGCGGCGATCCGCGCCGGCGTTAACGCGGCGTAACCCAACTCATATGCTGTGTATAACATTGCCCCTCCGGCGCTTTACTCAGTACTGCGGCCTCGGCCTAATCGAGCGATTTCGCTTCATTATTATGCGGCGCAACATGCCACACCATGGCGTCGCGGCGCAACGAATTAACGCCCTGTAATCTTCAGCACCCTATTTTGCGTCGCCCGAATGGGGCAACCATAAAAATAATACTTAAAATACAATAAGTTAGATTTACCGCCCTTAAAGGTTTCGGCGCAGGGCGGCGGTTAACTGTTCAGCGGTAAGCGTGTCGCGCAAGGCGATAACGGGCGCGCCGGTCTTATCCACAACATAAAAGAGGCTTATGTGGTTCATCGTATAATCGAGCGCTGACCCTTCGAGCGCCTCTTTCTGAGCGAAGACCTTGAAGCCCTGGCGCGCGGCGTCGACCGCAGCGGGCGTCCCGGTCAGGCCTACAATGTCTTTGTGAAAGGACGACAAATACGCCTTCACCACTTCGGGCGTGTCGCGTTCGGGGTCCACGGTGATGAAAACCGGTTGCAATCGCGCGCGTTCTGTATCGTCAAGGTCGGCGAGGGCGGCGCTCAAGAGTCCAAGCGCGAGCGGACACACGTCCGGACAGGACGCGAAGCCGAAATAGATGACTGAGACCTTGCCCTTGTAGTCCTCGCTCGTGACCCGGTCGCCGTCAGCGTTGACAAGATCGAAGCCGCCGGTGAACTGGTCGGAAAGGCGGATGATCCCGTCCGCTGGTATCTCGACGCTGTCGCCGCCCCCGCACGCCGCTGCGAAGCAAAGTCCGATCAAGCCTAGAAATCGTCTCGTCATCATGGCGCTCATTCGTGTCCTGTGCCGCATCGCTGGTCTGTGGCCCCCGACTTCTCTATACGTGCCTGCAGGCATAATGGAAACGCGCGCATTCGCCCATTTCTCGCGCGCATGAGAAAGGACGCCCATGCCCCAGCGCCTGGCGCCGGAAGTGCGCGACGCGGTCGTGCAATCGTTGCGCGGGCCGGTCAGACTGCGCACGCTCACGACCCTGCGCTGGCTCGCCGTCGCCGGCCAAACTGCTGCGATATTTCTCGTTCATTTTGGCTTCGGCTTTCCCCTGCCGCTCGGATTGTGTCTCGCCGCCATCGCAGCGAGCGCCTGGCTCAACCTATTTGTCACGCTGCGCTTTTCGCCGCAACGTTTCCTGAGCGACCGGGAAGCAGCGGGCTATATCATTTTTGACATCGCCCAGCTTTGTGTGTTGCTGTTCTTGACCGGCGGTCTCCTAAATCCATTCTCGGTACTGATCGTCGCACCAGTGACGATTGCGGCGAGCGTCTTATCCGTGCGCCTGATCGCGATTGTCTGCATTATCGCCGTCGCTGGCATTAGCCTCCTGGCGCTCACGCATTTGCCGCTGCCCTGGCGCGTTGGGGAAACGATCGCCTTGCCAGGTGTCTACAAAGCCGGCGTTTGGGCGGCGCTTTCATTCTCAGTTCTCTTTTTTTCCGCCTACGCACGAAGGATCGCCGCGGAAGCAGCCGAGATGAAAAGCGCCCTCGCCGCGACCCAGCTCGTGCTGGCGCGAGAAGAGCGCCTCGCCGCACTTGGCGGCCTCGCCGCCGCCGCCGCCCATGAGCTTGGCACGCCGCTCGCCACCATCCAGGTGACGGCGAAAGAGATGGCGCGCGAATTGACCGGTCGCGATCAATTGAGGGACGACGCCACGCTCCTCGTCAGCCAAGCCGAACGGTGCCGGGATATTTTAAGCCGTTTGTCACAACGCGGAGACGAAGGCGACGCGATGCTGGACCGGCTCCAGATCGACACGCTCCTGCGCGAGGCGGCCGGGCCGTTTCTGGATCAGGCCGAGGGCCCCGCGATCATTTTCGACATTATTGCCGCCGACGACGCTGAGGACGTTTTGTTTGTGAAACGACAACCTGAAATAACGTACGGATTGCGCAATTTCATTGAAAATGCTGTGGAGTTCGCACGCTCAAAAGTCCTGATGACGGCGCGCTGGTCCCCTGAAAAACTGACCATATCCATTCATGACGACGGGCGCGGCTTCCCGCAGGAAGTCTTGGCGCGCCTCGGCGAGCCATATGTGGGGTCGCGCCACGCCGCCCGAAAAAAAAGGGGGATGGGCCTTGGGTTTTTCATCTCCAAAACTCTGCTTGAGCGCACCGGCGCGGAGATCAAATTCGACAATGTGGCCTGGGATCGTGACAACCCTGTCGCGGGCGCCTGGGTATCCGTAGAATGGCCGCTTTCGGCGGTCAAAATCGCCGCAATCTAGTTGAAAGACCGATCCTTTAGGCGCACATGCAGCGTATATAAAGGTGATGAAAATCAACTGAAAAGACAATATCGCCTTGATGGAAAGACCCTGCGAGATGACCGAGACTGAAACCGCCGCCGCTGAAGCCAGCCTGCCCGCAGACGCGAGCCTCCTTATCGTTGACGACGACGAACCGTTTCGAAACCGATTGGGGCGCGCTATGGAAAAACGCGGCTTTACGCCGACCCTCGCAGGCAGCGTCCGCGAAGCGCTTTCCGAGGTCAAATCGACCGCGCCGGCGTTCGCGGTCGTCGATTTACGCCTGGAAGACGGCGACGGGCTTGAGGTGGTCAATGCGATTCACGAAGCGCGCGAGGATTGCCGCGTCATCATGTTGACCGGGTACGGCAACATCGCCACCGCCGTCGCGGCGGTAAAAGCTGGAGCGGTCGATTATCTCTCCAAGCCAGCGGACGCCGACGATGTGGAAAAAGCGCTTCTTGCGCCGCCCGGCGAGAGGCCCGATCCGCCGGAAAATCCGATGTCAGCGGACCGTGTGCGTTGGGAACATATCCAACGTGTCTACGAACTCTGCGATCATAATGTATCTGAAACAGCGCGCCGCCTCGGCATGCATCGTCGCACGCTTCAACGAATCCTCGCCAAACGCGCCCCGCGCTAACCCTCAAGCGACGCGAAACGCCGCATGCGCGCCCGGCCGTTTCGATTGCGCGATGAATGGAACCGGTTGATATTGACGCCAGCCGCGCCCGCCGGGATGGTGGCGCAATAATATGCCAATGAAACGATACGCGAAGAGGGGCTCCCTATGCGATTTTTGAAAGCCGCAGCGTCTTTCGCTGTTTGCGCGCTCACGGCCATACCGGCCGCACACGCCGCCGACATCGAAATTCCGTATGAAAAATTTCAACTGGACAACGGTCTGACCGTGATCGTCCACGAGGACCGGAAAGCGCCCGTTGTGGCCGTTTCCGTTTGGTACAAAGTCGGGTCCAAAGATGAGCCGAAAGGCAAGACCGGCTTCGCGCACCTGTTTGAACATCTGATGTTCAATGGCACTGAAAATTACGACGACGAATGGTTCAAACCGCTGCAGGAAGTGGGCGCAACGGGCCTCAACGGCACCACGAACACCGATCGCACCAACTATTTCCAGACCGTACCGACGCCCGCCCTCGATCGCATCTTATGGATGGAATCAGACCGTATGGGTCACCTCCTCGGGGCCGTCACTCAGGAAAAGCTGGACGAGCAACGCGGCGTTGTTCAGAACGAAAAGCGTCAGGGTGAAAACCAGCCTTACGGCCGCAAGATTTTCACAAATATCCAGTCATCGTTATTTCCCGGCGATCATCCGTACAACCATTCAACCATCGGCTCCATGGCGGACCTCGACGCGGCGAGCCTTGAAGATGTGAAGAGCTGGTTTGAAACATATTACGGCGCCGCCAATGCGATCCTTGTTCTTGCGGGCGATATCAACGCCGAAGAAGCACGCGCCAAGGTCGAGAAATATTTCGGCCATATCGACGCCGGGCCGCCGCTTCTGACCCAGGACGCGTGGGTGCCGAAGCGCACGGAGAACACGCGCGCGACGCTCTACGATCAGGTGCCCCAGGCGCGCATCTATCGTGTCTGGGCGACGCCGGAAGACCATAATCCGATCTCGACGGATCTCTTCATTGCCGCGAGCGTTCTCGGCGACGGTAAAAACTCCCGTCTGTACAAGGAGCTTGTCTATAATCAGCAGATTGCGACCGACGCGGACGTTTTCAATTTTGAATTGAAAATGGCGTCGATCTTCGGCGTTGTCGTTAGCGTCAAGCCGGGCGAAGACATTGAGAAAGTGGAAGCGGAAATGGACCGCATGATTGCGGAATTTCTCGCCAAGGGACCGACGAAAGCGGAGGTTGATCTTGTCTCCACGAAAACAAAGGCAAGCATTATCCGCGGCCTGGAAGAGGTCGGCGGCTTCGGCGGTAAAGCGGTCACGCTGGCGCAAGGCGAACTTATCGCTGGCGATCCCGCTTATTTCGGGACAGAGCTTGACGAGTTGGACGCGGCGACGCCGAAAGGCGTTTTGGCCGCGGCGCAAGCGTGGCTAAGCGACGGCTGGCACCAGCTTGACGTTCTACCGTTCCCGGAGTTCTCGACCGCCGCCTCGACGGTCGACCGTTCCACCGGTCTGCCAGCCGTCACCGGCGAGACCGCCCTTGAGTTTCCGGCGATTGAAGAAGCGACGCTTTCGAACGGGATGAAAATCGTGGTGGCGAACCGCTCGACGATTCCGGTTGTGAATATCGCGATGCAGTTCGACGCTGGTTACGCCGCCGACGCTGGCGGTAAGCTTGGGCTCGCCAATTTCACCGCCGACATGCTCGATGAGGGCGCGGGCCGCTATGATGCGCTCGGACTCGCCGCGGCGCTCGAAAAACTTGGCGCAACCATTGGAGCCGGGTCAAATCTCGACACCACGACTGTGCGCATGTCGGCGCTGAAGGAGAATCTGGCGCCGTCACTGTCGATCCTGGGCGATGTGGTCCGCAGACCGACCTTCGCCGACGAGGAAATTGAGCGTCAGCGCAAGCTGATCCTGACCTCCATCGCGCAGGAAAAAGCCAATCCGGTGCAAATCGCCATCCGGTTGCTTCCGCCGCTAATGTACGGCGACGGTCACGCCTATGGCATTCCGCTCACCGGTTCAGGAACGGAAGAGGCGGTCGCCGATATCACACGTGAAGACCTGGTGACCTTCAAGGACACATGGATGCGCCCTGACAACGGCACGATCTTCGTTGTCGGCGATACGACATTGGCGGAAATCCAACCGCTTTTGCAGCGAACATTCGGCAGTTGGCGCGTCGGCGGCGAAAAGCCAGCCAAGCAAATCGCCGATGTGTCATTGCCTGACGGTCCGCGCACGGTCTTGATCGACAGGCCCGGTTCTCCACAATCGTTTATCCTCGCTGGCCATGTGGCGCCGCCGACGGGCGTCGACAACAATATCGCCATCTCAGCGATGAACGAGGTGCTTGGCGGCAATTTTGTCAGCCGTATCAACCTCAATCTCCGCGAAGACAAGGGTTGGTCTTACGGCTCGCGCTCGCTGCTGCTTGATGCGCGCGCGCAACGGCCCTTCATCATCCTGGCGCCGGTTCAGACCGACAAAACTGGGCCGTCGCTTGCGGAACTGAAAAAAGAGTTTGCGCAATATCTTGGCGACAAGCCCGCGACCGGCGACGAGCTAGGACGCGTCAAACTCGACAATGTGCGCTCCCTGCCTGGACAATATGAAACGTCCGGCGCGGTGATGGGGAGCCTCCTTTCGAGCAGCCGGTTTAATCGGCCGTTGAATTATCCGGAAACGCTGCCGGCTAAGTATGAGGCGCTCTCCACTTCCGATGTGGCTGCGGCCGCTGCGCAAGTTTTGAACCCCGACAAAATGGTCTGGGTGATCATCGGCGACGCCGAAAAGATCAAAGCTGAAGTTGAAGCCGCCGGCATCGGGCCGGTTGAAGTTCGCAGCATCAACGACCTTTAACAGGTAAAAACCCAAAAAACGGCCGCTGCGATAGCGGCCGTTTTTTCTATAAAGCCTGGCGTGTACTGACGGAATCACCATAGATGACACTGCTCAAAATTGCGCTGACATTATTTACTGCCGGGTATCTAGGCCTCACAGCGGCGCTATTTTTCCTTCAGCGCAATTTTATTTACCACCCAGCAACAGAGCGCGTTTCGCCATCGTCGGCCGGGCTAGACGGCTTTTCGGAAGTCAACATAGGCGATCGGCCCGCCATCTCGTGGTGGCGCCCCCCGCAATCGGATGCTGATCCGATTATCCTCTATTTTCACGGCAATGCCGGATCGCTTCCCTACTACGCTTACGAATTAAATGGGATTTCGAGCTGGGGCGCGGGCGTTCTCGCGGTGGGCTATCCGGGGTATGGCGGCAATGACGGCGCGCCGTCCGAAGCCGGCATGCGCGCCGCCGCTTTAGCCAACTATGCGTGGCTGCGGGATCAAGGCTTTGGGGCTGAGCGGATCGTCATCTACGGACATTCCCTCGGCAGCGGCGTCGCCGTCGATCTCGCCGCGACCTCGGAGGCCGCGGGCCTTATCGTCTCGGCCCCCTTCACCTCCATGGCGGCGATGGCGCAAAAACAACTGCCCTACCTGCCGGCGGCGGTTCTTGTGCGCGACCGCTATGACAGTCTGGCGAAAATGGGCGGCGTAGCCATGCCGCTCGGTTGGGTTCATGGCCGTCAAGACGCGCTGATCCCCGAACATATGGGCAGAAAGCTCTTTGACGTCGCCGCCGGAATGAAATGCGCGCGCATTCTCCCGAACGCTGGTCACAATAATGTCTGGGCCCGCGGCGGCGGCGCATTTGTGCGCGATCAGGCCTATGCGTTCATCACCGGCGCAGCCTGCGCGCGCTGATCTCGCCCATTTATTTCTAAAAAATTTTGGCGAACGGCACAGCCAATACCCGCTCCAAAGGCCTTTTCGTGAAAAGGCCGTTTCGCTCTCAAGACTTTTTCATGACATCGATGGCTTCAGTGAGCGAGAAACCATCGCGCTCATTATTCCAGACGCAACTGATTATCCTCCACGCATCACCATCATGATAAAAAGTGAACAGATTGATCCCCCGGCCAGAGACAGCGTCGTCGCCCTCGCAGAATTGATAGGTATACAAACTCTTAACGATAGCTACTGACCCAAAGACAGACGCCTCGTGGGCGATCTCGGTCTCATCGAAAGATTGATTACGAAGCAAATCGGCGACACCCGCTGCGTGATCATCGAGCGTCATCACCTCAGAGAATGGCGCGCCGTCATCGGTCATACCCGTACGCACGAGACGCGCGTCAGGGTGGTAATACCGGCGCACGCGCTCATAATCGCGCGAACCGGGTGGACCGGAGAGCATGTCGTAAATTTCCGCGACGATTTTCTTGAAACCCTGGGCCGTCATACCACCCTTACCGTCGCGGATATGGCAGGCGTCAACGCACGCATCGCCGCGTGCCGCGCAAAGCGAAGTGTTAGCGCTTTGCGCCGCGCGGGCGCCAACGGCTTGTCCTGCGCGGGTCTAACCGTGGCGGCTCCAAAACTGTCGGCGATTATCAATCCGGTTTCTTCTGGTAATACCGCTGTCGGAAACGACTCGGCCACAGCAAAATAAAACCTGTCGCAAAATGGCATGTAGTCATGCCATTTTTGGTCCGCATCAAAGTCAGCCTGACAGGATTTCACCTCCGCCGCGGTAATAAGACCCTTCGCATCCAGCCCGACCACGTCGGCGCGCCGACCGTTCGGCAGAGTGAACTCGGTCACTGGGCTTAAACCCAAATCAATGAAATGGCGAACGACGCCGCGGGTGACATCGACGGTGACATCGGGGCGGGTATGGCCAGAGGTCGTACGAATATTGTTCTGCATTTGTTCATTTAAGGCGCCGGATACTTAATCGTCAATTATCAAATCGACCGCGCAGCGTTAAACGCGCCGGTATGGCCGCAATACCCCAGAAAAAAAGCGGCGGACGCTGCGCGCATCCACCGCTTTTTGGGGATTGGTATGGCTGGTCGTCAGCGCATTATTTTACGACGCCGCGATATGCGACCTCGCCGCTCGCGCTCGGCGACAGCGCATCGTTCAACGCCCATTTAATGTGGGTGATGTCGTCACCGGTGGCGATGCGCTCGGCGCCGTTTTCCCTAATGGTGAGATTGCCGCGCGTCAGGTATGTCCGGCCCCCGTCGGCGGAAAAGGTTACGGTCGCCGGCGCGCCGCTGGCGGACCCTTCAACATAGGTCACTTCAACTGGCACCGGCATGACCATCACAAGATCGGCGGCCGGCTCAGCGCCTTGATTGGTAAAGTTGACCGAGTAGATAACCTCATCGCCAGGCGCGACTTTATCGGCCTTGATCCGCTCCAGCCTGACGCCGCCGTCGGCGTTGCGTTTGACGCGCTCCTGTTCGACGCGCTGTTCGGCGACGATTTCTGCAAGCGCGCCGGCGGAAGGCAACAATAGGGCGGCTGCAATAGCGATTACGGAAATTTTTCGCATACTGACATCCTTAAAAATTTTCATCTACCAGCGCTAAAAACAATTTGTAAAATTTGCATTAAACAGGGGGATTACTTACAATTTTCGAGGCCGGGAGAGTTTCAATGAAACCGGTTTCACGCCATTTCACTGCAGATCATCTGCATAAAAATTAATATTCTGTTTACTTACTTTATTCGAATTTAACTACACCGCTTTCCAGAGTTTTTACCTAAAAAGTTTACTCAGTCTCTGTTCTTAACAGAGGGACTAACAGATGATAGCGAAAAAAACCCGCTCATTGCGAGCGGCGGCAGCGGCAGTGGGCGCGTTTTGCGCTTCCACCGTCGCCTCCAGCGCATTCGCCGCTGGAACGGATGCGGGTACAACCGTTTCCAACACGTTCACGCTCGACTACCAGGTTGGGGGCGTCGACCAGGCGCAAATAACTCCACCTTCAACAACTGACTTTGTCGTCGACCGGATTGTCGACGTTACAGTCACGGCGCAAAACCCAATCGCCACACCGGTCGATGTATCCCCCGGCCAGACGGGCGCTGAACTCGTTTTCGCCGTCACCAATGACGGTAACGATAATCAGCGTTATGAGTTTATTGTCGAACAACCGACAAGCGACAACTTCGATTCCACGTCAGTTGCGTTGACCTACTATCTCGATGATGGTGACGGCGTCTTCAATCCGGGCACAGGCGCCGGTCAGGACGGCGCAGGCACGCCCATCGCGCAGAACACGTCAATTACCGACGATATAGCGCCTGATGATCCGACAGGAACACGGACGATCGTCTGGGTCGTGGCCTCTGGCGATATCCCGGCGAGCGCGGTCGACGGCAATATCAGCGATCTCATCCTGGTCGCCAACACCCTTGACCCGGCGACATGGATCGTTGACGGCGCCACAGGATCTGCAGGTTCTGAAACGCTTGATGATTCCGACGGCGACGGCGCCAACCAGATTGGTGCGACGGACAACGTCCTTGCTGATGCTGACGGCCCGGCGACAGCCGCCAATGACGATGCGACGGACGGCGCCCATTCAGACACCGGCCGCTTCCGCGTCCAGTCCGCGGCGCTTGTGGCGGACAAGACCGTTGCGGTCCTTGCGACGGCCAGCAACGCCACTGATTGCGCCAACACAACGACCACGCCTTCGCTGCCGCCCACCGACACCACTTTCTACCCGGTGCCGGGCGCGTGCGTTGAATATGTGATCAGCGTAACTAACACAGGGTCATCAGACGCGACTGCGCTGGCCCTCGCCGACGAACTGCCGACGGCTGTCACCTATGTGAGCGCCGTAGACGCGGTCTTCACCGGCGGCACAGTTGCAACCACCGACAATGCGGCGCCGACGCCGAACCCTGTGACATGCACGGCGGCGACGCCTGTTTGTGTTGTTCGGCTCACGGGCGCGACGTTGGCGGCGCCGGTGGCGCCGGCGACATCGACAACCGGCACACTCACAATCAGGGCGCTTGTGGAATAGCGCCAGATTGAAACACGTTCCTCTGGCATGTGGCCGCCGCGCCGGGAAACCGGTTCGGCGGCCACATTGCGATTAGGAACATCAAAATTAAGCGAGTTTCGTAAGGCTTTGTTAGTATAGTGATCAATCCGAAGTGGCATTTGGCGGCGTTCATCGCCATTATTGCGGGAGTTTTCTCCGCAATAACGTCATTTGCGCACGCCGCCACCCTCGGCGCACGGGTTGATAATGTCGCGACCGTTTCATTCCGGAACGGCCCGAGCGCCTTCACGCTGACAACGCCCACGGCGTCTTTCACAATTGAAGCCCGCCGCACACCTTCCAACATCGAATTTTTTCGCGTATCGCCGAGTGCGCCTGACGGTATTTCCGTTCAGCTGAACGGATCGGAATTCAGCCCAAGCGGCGGCGCAACGCCGGGCGACTTTACGCCGATTGGCCCGCCCGTCACCGTCGGCGGTGGGATTATCGATCTGTCGGGACCGGTCATACTGGCTCCGACCGAGTTTTACTTCACCGGCGAATTAATTGTCGTGCGCGTCATCGACCTCGGTCAGAATGGCGACCCAGCAATGGTTGAAACGCTGGAAGCGGACGTCACCTCCGACACGGGCGATTCGATTCGATTGCGCCTCTTTGAAAGCGGTCCGGATACAGGCGAGTTCTACGCCTACTTGCCGAGCACGGGCGCAGCGGCTGTCATCAACGATCCAATATTGTCTGTGGCTCAAAACACGCCGCTCACCGCGACTTATACCGACCCGTTCGTGGCCACCGATGTCTCCACTGACAATGCCGGCGTCGATCCATTCGGACGCTTGTTCGACAGTATCACCGGCGAGCTGATCAATGGCGCGATCGTCACCATCGTCGACGCCGCAACCGGCCAACCGGCGGATGTCTTCGGGGTCGACGGCGTTTCAGCCTACCCCTCCACCATCACAACCGGCGGCACGGCCACAGACGCCAGCGGTCTCGTCTATGAGTTGGAAGATGGGGAATTTCTCTTCCCGATCATGTTCCCGGGGCAATATCGCCTCGTGATCGAACCGCCGGCAGGGTATTCCGCTCCATCAACGGCGCCGCGCGACAGCTTTGGCGCATTGCCGAACGCTCCATTTATCATTGTCGATGCTTCCTTCGGCGGCGCATTCATTCTGGACGGCACGGGCGATGTGAGTTTCGATGTGCCGCTTGATCCGTCTTCGGATATTATCATCACCAAGGAGACATCCACTGAAGTGGCGGCCATCGGTGACTTCGTCCGTTACGTGATTAATATTGAAAATACCGGCGCTAACGCGCTACCAGTGACCATTGAGGACGCGCTGCCGCGCGGTTTCCGCTATCAGCAGGGCACGGCACGCCTTGACGGCACGGCGATTCCCGACCCTAGTATCGGGGCCAACGGCCTTGCGCTCACGTTCAATGCTGGCCTTGTCTCAAGTACGAGCGCCGTTCAGTTGAGCTATGTGACGGAGATCATTCCAAGCGCGCAAAACGGCGAAGCGGTCAATCAGGCGGTCGCTGTCAATGGCGGCGGCGCGCCGATCTCGAATCGCGCCGAAGCCGCCATCTTTATTCAGGAAGATCTGCTCCGCAGCCGGCTCACCATTGTCGGGCGCGTCGCGGAGAACGCCTGTACGCCCGAGGATGACTGGCCGCGCGACATAAGAGACGGCGTCGGCGTCGCCGGCGTCCGGCTCTACATGGAGACCGGCGCCTATGTCGTCACAGACCAGGACGGCCTTTTCCATTTCGAAGATGTGGAAGCGCGCACCCATGTGGTTCAGCTTGATGAAACGACGATCCCTCTTGGGTACGAAGTCGTTCAGTGCGAAGAAAATACACGCTACGCTGGCAGCGCAATCTCAAAATTTGTCGATGCGCAAGGCGGCTCGGTATGGCGGGCGAATTTTTACCTGCGAAATACCAATCCGACCCCGGATCCGGTTCAAATAACCGGCGATGCGTCCGCAGACATCAGCGTAAAGGCGTTCGATCAGCGCTGGCTAAACGAACAGGCGTCAGGGTTGGCGTGGGCCTACCCGACCGACGACGCAAACCTGACAACGCGTTCAACAAATCTCGGCCTGAAGCATGACATCAGGCACACCGTACACCTCTTCCTGAACGGCGAAAAAGTTCCCGGACTGAATTTCGCCGGGCGCGATGTAAATGTGGCTGGGACCCTCGCGCTCACAAAATGGCGCGGCGTCGATTTGCGTGACGGGGAAAATGTTTTCGAGGCGATCCTTTTCAACAGTCAGGGCGAGGAAGTTGAACGCATCACCAAGACAGTTCTCTTCGTGACCGAAGTGGACCGCGCCGTCTATGCGCCCGAAAAATCCCGCCTTATCGCCGACGGCCGCACACCGCCCGCGATCGCCGTGAAATTGACCGACCGCAACGGACGGCCAGTGCATAGGGGCCGGATCGTCTCGGTGAAGATTGATCCGCCATACCGCGCCCGCGGCCAACGGCGGATTGAAGATCTGCAGCCCCTGACCGCACCGCTGTCAGCGCAATCCTCCGTCTCCACGGGGGCCGACGGTGTCGCCATGGTTGAGCTCGAACCGACGACGCGTACAGGCAAAGCGCGCATCCGCATCCAGCTCGATGATGAGCGTTTTGAGGAGATCACCGCGATCCTGCAGCCTGAATTGCGAGACTGGATAGTAGTCGGACTCGCTGAGGGAACCGGCAGTCTCGATCAGGAGACAATCGGCGGCGGCGCGCCAAGCGCCCGCGCGCTTCTGGGCGAGGGACGGGCAGCCGTTTTCGCAAAAGGCACGGTCAAGGACGACTGGCTCGTGACAATCGCCGCGGACACGGCGAAAGGGCGGGGCGACACTGATGACGAGCTGTTCGACGTGATTGATCCGGACGCGCGCTTTCCATTGTACGGCGACCGATCCGTTCAGCAATTCGAAGCGCAAAGCAGCTTCCCGGTTTACGCCAAAGTCGAAAAAGACGGGTTTACGGGTCTCTTCGGCGATTACGACACAGGCCTCGCCGACACGACCCTTGGGCGTTATTCCCGGCGTTTCGCCGGTCTGAAAGCGGACTATGAAAGCGATCGCTTTTCGTTCAACGGCTTCGCAGCCCAGAGCAATCAGGAATTCATCCGCGACGAGATCGCCGCGGACGGTACGTCCGGTCCGTTCCGCCTGACCACGACGCCGATCGTGCGCAATTCCGAAACCATCATCGTAGAAACACGCGACCGTTTCCGCCCGGACCGAATTTTGGGCGTCAGAACATTCGTGCGCTACAGCGACTATGACATTGATTTCTTCACCGGCGAGATTGTCTTCCGGCTGCCGGTTCCGGCTACCGAAGGCGCGAACGCATTTAATGTAATCGTCGCTGAATACGAAAGCTTCGCCTCGACCGAACGCGACTTCACCGCCGGCGGGCGCGGCGCCGTGCGTTTCCTCGACGGCAAGGTGGAGGCTGGCGCGACGCTAATTCACGAGGAAGGCCGCGCCAGCGAACCCGGCGGCGAAAGCGACCTCGCCGCCGTCGATCTGCGCGTCAATGTGACGGACAAGACTGAGGTGCGCCTCGAATACGGGATTTCCCGCCGCGAGACGGACGGCGAGCGCGAGACAGGCGATGCGATCCTCGCCGAAATCGAACATCGCGGCGAAACGGTCACGGCGAACGCCTATTTCAGCGAGACTGACGAGGCGTTCGGCCTTAACCAGCAAAGCACCGCGACTGTTGGCGTCCGGCGGTATGGCCTCGAAGCAAATGTGCGTCTCGATACGTTTGAGGTGAAAAACACCGCGCAACAGGGCGCGCGCTTTGTGGACGCCACCGCCTATCGCGAGGAAAATCTGGAAACCGGCGCGAGCCGCACCCTTGCCGAAGTGGCGCTCCGTCAAGAAGGACCGACGACGGCGGGCGCGGTAGGGCTGCGTTATGTAACGGAAAATCCAGCGGACGGAAGCGACGAACGCGATGCGCTTCTGGCGACGCTCGCCCTGCGCCAATCGTTCAATAAAATTGGTCTGACCGTCACCGCCAGCCGAGATCAGGAGATCACAGGCGGCGGGTCCACTTTCTTCCCGACACGAACCACCGTCGGCATTGATCAGCGGATCATCGACGGCCTGAATTTGAACGTAAGCCACGAAATCCAGAACGGCGAAAACGCATCAAGCGCCAACACGATCGTCGGTCTTACCGCCCAACCCTGGACCGGTTCGAGTATTACCGCCTCCACCGACGTCATCACGCAGGATGCGGGCCGCAATATCGGCGCGACGCTCGGTGTCGATCAGCAGGTGAATTTCAGCGATAAATGGTCAGGCTCATTCGGTATGACCCGGCGCCAGCAGCTTGATTCCGACGGCGAGGTGGACCCAATCGACGACATTGTCCCGGACGGCCCGCTCTCGCCTCTCGAAGTGGATCAGAACTTCACCTCTATTTATGTGGGCGCCGGCTACCGCGACAAAGCCACAACAGGCTCGGCCCGGTTTGAGGTGCGCAAATCCGACGAAGGCCAGCGCTACACAAGCGTCCTTGGAGCGGCGCGCGAAATCAGTGAGCAACTCTCATTCGCCGGCGCGGCGCGCGTAGAGCAGGAAAATAATGACCTGACCGCCGACCGGCGCTCTGTCGACGCGCGCCTGGGCGCGGCGTGGCGCCCCCGCGGACAAGCAGGGTTAATCGCCTTTAACCGATTTGACATCAAAGCCGAGGAAACTGACGGGCAATTCAAGAGCTGGAAAGCAATCAATAACCTGGCGATCAACGCCCAAATCGACGAGCGGCTGCAAGTGTCGGTTAACCATGGCTTCAAATATTCTTCGTTCGAGGCCGACGGCGTCTCGAACAACGGTGTAACCCAACTCGCCGGCCTTGAGGCGCGTTTCGACATCGCCAAAAACATCGATATCGGTTTCCAGGGCTCTGCGCTCTATTCACACAATTCCGGCGCGGTCGATTATTCCTACGGCCCCTCCGTGGGCGTATCGCCGGCCAAGAATGTCTGGATCAGCGCGGGATGGAATTTCGACGGGTTCTCGGACGACGATTTCGCCGCCGCCGAATTCACCAATGAGGGGCCCTATATCAAGCTCCGCGTGAAGTTCGATCAGAACACCGCTAAGGGATTGTTGAATACGATCCGTTCGGGGAGCGGACAATGATGTCAATGCGCCGAAATCAGTGGCGCGCGGTCGCCGCGGGAATTCTGAGCGTGCTTTCGCCGGCGCTGGCATCCGCGCAAACCGGGCCCTATCTCAATACGACGCCAGCTACGATAAACGCGGGAACTGGGTGCGCCAGCCCGATTACGCGAACCATCAATGTGCCGGATACCTTCATCATCGACGATGTGGATGTAGGCTTTATCGCCAGCCACACATGGCGCACGGATATTGAAGCGCTTCTTACATCGCCGTCGGGGACGTCCGTGCTTATCCTTGATGGGCTCGGCACAGGTCCCGGTAATCAGAACATAGACAATTACAACATCCTTTTAGACGATGAAGCGGCGACCCTTGTGAACAACGCGCCCTTCGACGGCCCCAACAATGTCAGCACGCCGCCCTATGAAGATACGGTGCGCCCGGACAATGCGCTCAGCGTATTTGATTCGGAGAATGCAGCCGGGAACTGGACGCTTCAGATTTGCGATACGGAAGTGAATTTTGACGATGGCCAGTTTTTGCGCGCGGAATTGCTCTTCACGGCCGTACCGAGCGCCGATTTGTCTTTAACAAAAACCGTAAACGATCAATTCCCGACAATTGGGGATACCGTCGTTTTCACGATCAGGGTCGACAACGCCGGACCGGACGCCGCCACAGGGGTCGAAGTTCTCGACGCGCTTCCTTCCGGCCTCACTTATGTCTCCGATAATTCTGGAGGAGCCTATACGCCAAATACCGGCGTTTGGGCGATCCCCGGCGCTATCGCCTCGAGCGGTTCTGCGAGCCTGCAGATTTCGGCGCTTGTGAACGGATCGGGTTCTTACACGAACCTTGCCGAGGTGTCCGCCTCCGATCTGCCGGACGCCGATTCATCGCCGAATAACGCGGCGTCAGCGCCTGGTGAAGACGACACAAGCGCGATATCGCTCATCCCCGGCGGCGGTCCAGGCGTTCCGCCTGCATTGTCCTGCAATGGATCATCAAACCAACATGATTGGGACGCCAACGCCTGGCCCGCGGGATCATTGAGTCAAACCTACACGTCCGCAGGAGAAACGCTGGCGTTTCAGGTCACAGGCGACACTAATCGGTTTGTAACGAATTTTAATGGTGGCGGCGCAACGCCTCGGACCGATCCGATCTTAACAGGTGGTCTTAGTCCAGCAGAGGATTCATTACTGGCCGTCGCAAACTTCGAGTCTGCAAGCGAGACGATAACGCTGAGCTTTTCGGTTGGCGACGCTGGCGTCGGCGTCAGCGAACTCCAATTCACAATATTCGATTTGGATATCAATACTGGCGGTAACGGGGTCGGATTTGTCGAGCAGGCCCAAATCAGCGGAACACTGAATGGGGTGATCGTCGCCCCAGTGCTGACGAACGGCGCGGCCAACAGCGTTTCCGGTTTCACCGCCACTGGCGTTGCAATTTCCAACGCAACGTCCGGAGACGGAAATCTCGTGGTGACGTTTACGCAACCGGTCGATACCGTCAGAATAAGATATGGCAGCGCGCCTTCTGCACCGGCAAATCCCGGCCAGCAGGGATTGTCTATTCATGATTTAAATTGGTGCCCGGCTGCGTCAGTCAACCTCAGCGCCCTGAAAACCGTTTCAGTAATTGCGACCACCGGCGTTGATGCGCCCACATGCGCGGCGGCGCCGAACCCGGGCAGCGCTGATCAATACGCATTGCCGGGCGCTTGTGTGGAATATCAAATCGCGGTCACGCATCCGGGCGGCGGCCCCGCGGCGACAAACATCAATCTGTCCGACGTGCTGCCGAATAATCTGACGTACGCCGGCGCCTCGGCAAGCGTTTTTTCGGGCGGTCTAATTCGAACAACGGATTCGGGCGCGCCGCCGAACACCATTTCGTGCTCAGCGACCACAGTCGATTGCGTCGTCAGGTTAGAAGGCGCGACACTGCCGTCGGGCGACACCGGCGTGCTCACTATCAGGGCGCTGGTAGAGTAACTTAGCCTTGAAATTCAGGCAGGCGGACAATCAGGCCATCAAGTGCGTCGCTCACTGTTAACTGACATGAAAGCCGCGAATTCGCTTTCGGCTCTGAGGCGAAATCGAGCATCGATTCTTCCATCGCTTCCGGCTTGCCGGTTTTCTCAACCCATGCTTCATCCACATACACATGGCAGGTGGCGCAAGCGCAGGCGCCGCCGCAGTCCGCATCAATGCCTGGAACCATATTTTTGATCGCCGTTTCCATCACCGAAACGCCATTTTCTGCGTCGATGACATGTTCGGTTCCGTTGTGTTCGATATAGGTGATTTTCGGCATGGACAGGTGTTCCGCTCGTGTCTTGAAGGCGCATATGTAAGGCGGCGGCGGGGCGACGCAAGCCCTTTCGCCGCGCCGCGACAAGTGGCGCGTGAGGGCTGCGGGCGGCAGCGAATCCTTGGCGATCGGCGCGCGTCGCCCTATCTGTTGGCGCGTGGAACAGTTCGCCATCGATTTGCCCAAAGAAGCCGATACGCAGGCGCTCGGGGCCGCCATCGCCGCCCTTCTCACTGATGGGGATTTTGTGTGCCTTTCCGGCCCGCTGGGCGCCGGGAAGACAAGCCTTGCGCGCGCGCTGATCGCTGCGTTAACAGGCGAGGATGAAGCGCCAAGCCCAAGCTTCCCCCTCGTCCAAACCTATGAAGCGCCGGAATGGACCCTCCGCCATTTTGACCTTTATCGCCTTAAATCAGCCGAAGAAGTCTGGGATATCGGGTTCGAAGAAGCGCTTGAGGATGGCGTCTGCCTGATCGAATGGCCGGAGAAAATAGAGCCGTACCTGCCGCACGATTTATTGGCGGTCCGGATTTCGGTAACGGGACAAAGTCGCGCGGCTAACGTGACGGGACGCGGAAACTGGGCGACAAGACTTGCATCGCTGAAAGAAAAATTGCGGGAAAACAAGACCAATTCATGACGACTACGCCCGATGAAATAATGGCCCGCCGCGCGGCGTTTCTGGCCGATGCCGGTTGGGCCAGCGCGACCGCCCGCCCCCTCGCCGGCGACGCCTCCACCCGAAGCTATGTGCGCATGATCGACAAGGGCCGAAACGCTTTATTGATGATCGCACCGCCGGGCGCAGAAGCCGCCGCCTGCCCGCCGGAGGCGAGCGCAAGCGAGCGTTGCGCGCTAGGCTATAACGCCATGGCGCGCCTCGCCGGGCCTAATCTCTTCGCCTTTTTGAGCATCGGCGAGACGCTCCGCGCCGCAGGTTTGTCAGCGCCGGAAATATATGCAGTCGATGCGGCGAACGGTTTTGCGCTGATCGAAGACCTCGGCGATGATCTTTACACGACCGCAATCGCCGCCGGCGCCGATGAGCCCGAACTTTACCGCGCCGCTGTTGATGCGTTGATTACGCTGCGCGGCGCCGGACTTACCCCACCGCCAACCGCCGATTATCAAATGCTTGTTTATGATGAAATCGCCATGAAGGCGGAGGTCGATCTTTTGGCGGAATGGTTCTGGCCGCATATGACCGGCGACGCGCTCTCAGCTGAACAATACGAGGCGTACAATACGATTTGGTCTGACATTATCGCCGATGTGAGCGCGCCGCACCTGATGGTCCTTCGCGACTATCACGCTGAGAATTTGTTGTGGCTGCCGAACCGCGAAGCGGCGGCGAGGGTCGGCGTCATCGATTTTCAGGACGGGCTTTTCGGACATGCGGCCTACGATCTCGTGTCTCTACTGGAAGACGCGCGCCGCGACGTTGACCCAACTTTGGCGCGATCAGTTCTCGATTATTATTCTCAGCAGGCTGTCCAGTTCCCGGACTTTGACGAAGAGCGGTTGCGCCGTGACTACGCGATACTCGGCGCGCAGCGAAACGCAAAGATTCTCGGTATCTTTGCACGCCTCATCAATCGCGATCAAAAGCCGCGCTACTTACAATTTCTCCCGCGCGTTGAGGCGCACTTCAGGCAAAATTTACGCTCGCCGGCGCTCGCCGAATTGCGCCACTTTTTCAAAGACACATTGCCGGAACTTGCACCGTGACAATCAAGAGCTCAAATGCCTCAAAAATCACAACCGCCATGGTGCTTGCCGCCGGTCTCGGCACGCGCATGCGTCCGCTTACGGACGACCGCCCAAAACCGCTGATCCCGGTCGCGGGAAAGCCGCTCATTGATTATGCGCTTGACCGCTTCGCCGAGGCAGGGCTGGCCAGCGCCGTCGTCAATGTCCACTATCTCGCTAACATGATCGAAGATCATGTGTTACGAAGACAGCGCCCGGAAATTATTATCTCCGACGAACGAAGCCAACTGTTGGAAACCGGCGGCGGTTTGAAAAAAGCGCGCGGTCATTTTCACGGCGACGCAATTTTTTGCACAAACACCGACGCTATTCTGCTCGATGCGCCGGATACGGACGCTTGCGCCAATCTGCATGCGCACTGGAACCCGGAAGAAATGGACGCACTATTGCTTCTCTCACCGATCGCAGAGACAAGCGGTTACAGCGGCGTCGGCGACTTCACCCTGACCGGCGACGGCCGGATTGATTTCCGACGCGCCGCGCATGCGCCTTTCGTGTTCACCGGCCTGCAAATCATCAAGCCTATGCTTCTTGACGATGCACCGGAGGGGCCATTTTCCACCAAGCGTCTATGGGACCGCGCGCTTGAGGAAGGGCGGCTCTTCGGTTGCGTCCATGAAGGTTTCTGGATGCATGTGGGTGATCCGGACGGGCTCGCCGCCGCCGAGGCGCGGCTGCGGCGCGATGCGGATTGCTGATGGCGGAACCCGCACGCTCGTTCCTGAATACCGCGACGCCGCGCATTTTTTCGATCGCAGCCGGACGTCCGTTTCTAACCGATCTTGCGGCTGGGCTCGCCGACGCTACGGGCGGCGATCCCGTCGGGCTTGCCGATATGCGCATATTCGTCCCCACCCGCCGCGCTGTACGGGCGCTTGGCGAGGCGTTTCAAAAAACCGCAATGGAAGGGGGTGTTCGCGCCGTCTTGTTGCCGCGCATCGAAGCGCTCGGCGATATCGACGACGACGCTGGACTCTTCAGAGGCGATAATGAAGCGGAAATTTCCTTGCCGCCGGCCGTCAGCGCCATAGAGCGAAAGCTCACCCTTGCGCAACTCGTCGCGGCAAAAGACCGGGCCTTCGCCGGCCAGGAAAACTGGCCGGCCGCTCTCCGCGCCGCGGGAGAATTGGCGAAGCTCCTCGATTCTTTTTATACGGAGGAAATACCATTCGATAAACTTCGTGATGTGGTTCCGGAGCGGTTCGCTGCGCACTGGAATGAGTCGCTCACGTTTCTTGATATCGTCACCAAGGCCTGGCCGGCGCATCTGGCGGCGATCGGAAAGCTAGATCCGGCGGACCGGCGCGTACGCTTGATCAACGCGAAACGCACCCAGTGGTCCGCCGAACCGCCGAATTATCCTGTCATTATCGCCGGCACCACGGGGTCTGCGCCATCTGTGGCGCAACTCATGAAAACGGTCGCGTCCTTTGAAAAGGGCGCGATTGTTTTGCCGGGTCTCGACACTGATCTCGCGGCGGAAAAGGGCTGGGCCGAGATTGACGATCCGCATCCGCAGGCGGGGTTGAAGGCGCTGATGGAAGAGATTGGCTACGCCGCGCCGGAAGTCCGATCTTGGCCTGTTGGCGAAGCGCGCAATCCGCGTCGAACTTTGATCTCCATGGCGTTACGTCCTGCTAACGCCACAGACGATTGGCGCGCGTTGATCGAAGAGGCGGCGCGTGACGATCCGCACCTAGAGGCCGCGACAGAAGACCTTGCGCTCATTGATGCGGCTGACGAAGAGGAAGAAGCGACGACGATCGCGCTTATGATGCGTGAAACGCTGGAGGCGCCCGACGCCACGGCCATGCTCGTCACCCCGGACAGGGACTTGTCGCGGCGTGTGGGGGCAAAGATGCGGCGTTGGGGCGTGATGATAGACGATTCCGCCGGCATCCCCTTTCATAATAGTCCGTGTGGGCTCTATCTTCGGTTAGTGGCCGAGTGGCTTCATGACCGAGCCGATCCGGTCAAGTTGATGGCGATGGCGCGCCACCCGCTCTGCCGCTTCAGTCTCGACGACACCGAAAAAGCGCAGCGTGTGAACCAGCTCGATCGAGCGCTGCGCGGGCTCGCGCCAGGCAAACCTGGGGCTGCGGGCGTCAGGGAGCGCGCGGCGCAGTCGGGGCGCACCGAGACTTTAGCGCCGATCTGCGATGCGCTTGAACGGGCCGAGCGGTTTCAGCCAACAACGCCAAATGCAACTTTTCAGGATGTCTTCAGCGCCCATATTGCTTGCGCTGAAGCGCTCGCCGCGCGGCCCAACGAGCCGGGAACGGCGGCGCTCTGGGTGGGCGAAGACGGCGAGACCGGCGCCGCTCTTTTGGCGGATCTAAAGCCGGTGGTGAGCGCCGTCGCTGCGCCCGGCGCGCAGTATCCGGAGATTTTCGCCCAACTCATATCGGCCGCCACGGTGCGCCGCCGAACACCGGCGCATCCGCGCCTGTCGATTTTGGGGCCGCTGGAAGCACGTCTGCAGTCCGCTGACCTCGTTATTCTGGGCGGTCTTAATGAAGGCGTCTGGCCGAGCGAGGCGGCGGTTGATCCGTTCCTGTCGCGCCCCATGCGCAAGGATATCGGCCTGCCTTCTCCTGAAAGACGGATTGGACTGGCCGCCCACGACTTCGCGCAACTGGCTTCTAGCCGACGTGTCGCCCTAACACGCGCGGCGCGCGCCGGCGGGAAGCCAACCAAGCCCTCACGGTGGTTGCTCCGTTTACGCAATATCCTCACAGGCGGAGACGCAATCAAGCACACGGATCAAACAAAAAAATATGCCCACTTCGCCTTTCTTCTAAACAAACCTGCGGCGGTGCGCCCAGCGACGGCGCCAAACTTCGCACCGCCTGTCGAGGCGCGTCCCACTTCGCTCTTTGTCACGCGCATCGGGGCTCTATTGCGCGACCCTTATGGGGTTTACGCCAGCCAAATCTTGAAATTGCGCAAGCTCGACGCCCTCAGCCAGGACTTCGACGCGCGACACCTCGGCAGTCTTTTTCACAAAGTCTTTGAGGGATTCGCCAAGCAGTATCCCAGTTGTTCGCCCGACAACGCAGGGGCGATACTTACAACGCTGTTTGATGAGGCTGCGCCACAATTTGGGTATACGCAAAAAGAAGACGCTTTCTGGCGCGCTCATGTGACGGACACTTTGCGCTGGTTCGAGGCGTTTCATGCGTCCAGTCTAAAGGCTGGGCCCACTGTTTTTGTGGAGACCGAAGGCGCCTGGACTCACGAAATCGCCGGCGCGCCATTCACGCTTAAAGCGCGCGCCGACCGCATTGACCTCCACCCCGACGGCTTTGTTGATATCTACGATTACAAGTCAAAATCCATACCGTCTCTGAAACAGATCAAAAGCGAATTCAGCCCGCAGCTCCCCTTAACGGCGCTAATCGCGCGCGAAGGCGGCTTCGACGGGATCGATGCGCGCGGTGTCAAAAGTTTCCAGTATCTTCGCTTTCTCCTCCGCAAAGACAAGGACGAGGAAAACACGCTTTCCGCCGAAGACGCAGAGGCTGAAAAAGCGGTGAATGACGCGCACGACGGGTTTGAAAAAATCATCGCCCATTATGCTGATCCAGACACCGCGTATCTATCGCAGCCGCGCGCGGAGTTTGTGGACGTATATGGCGACTTTGACCAACTCGCGCGCCGCCGCGAATGGCGCAACGAAGAGGATGGGCCCAGTGACCCCGTTTGAGGAAACGGTCGAGAACCAACGCCGTGCGGCGGCGCCGGCGCGCTCTGCATTTGTTTCCGCGAACGCAGGCGCCGGGAAGACGCGTGTACTGACGGACCGGGTGGCGCGACTTCTTCTGGATAAGGTCGATCCGGCGAAAGTTCTCTGCATTACCTTCACGAAAGCGGCCGCCGCAGAAATGGCTGGGCGTCTCTATAATTTACTCGGCGAATGGTCGCTGGCCGACGACAAGGACCTCAACGAAGCGCTGGACGCGCTCGAAGGCGGCCGGAAGAACCGGACGCCGGAAAAACTCGCGGAGGCGCGGCGCCTGTTTGCGCGGGCGATCGAAACGCCTGGCGGGCTAAAGATTCAGACGATCCATTCCTTCTGCGAAAGCGTTCTGAAACGGTTTCCTCTGGAAGCAGGCGTCACGCCGGGGTTTACGGTTCTGGAAGACGACGCCGCGGCGGCGATGGCGGGCCAGGCGATTGACGGGCTCGGTAATGAGGGCAAGAGCGGCGCCGTCCATGTTGCGCTGACGCGCTTAACCGAGAGATTTGCGCCGGACGCATTGCGTGACGCGTTGAAGACGCCATTGCTTGCACGCCAGAACCTGCACGCTCTATTTGCAAGACCCGGCGCGCTGGAAGCGGCGTGCGAAGAAGTCGCGCGCCTTCTTGGCGTTAACCCGGCGGACACGGAGGAGGCCGTGATCGAGCGAATCGCGGCAAGCCTTGACCGCGGTCTGATGGCGCGCGCCCGCGAGGCTTTGGCGCAAGGCGGGAAGACAGCGAAGAAGTACGCCGAAAACCAACTGACGGCATACGCCAATGCAGCATCACCTGCAGACGCCGTCGCCGCCGTTCGCACTTACTTTCTCACAGAAAGTGATACGCTGCGCGACAAACTCTGCGACGCAACAGTTAAGAAAATCGATCCCACACTCAATGACGCGCTAACAGATGCACAAGCGCGTTTCTACGAGCAGATCAATACGCTGAAGTCGGTCGCAATCTATCGCGATACGGCGAATTTCCTCACGCTCATTGACGCCGCCTTATCGCACTACGCAAATCTCAAGGAACAGCGCGCAGGCCTCGACTATGACGATTTGATCATCGCCGCCAACGCTTTGCTCGCCGACAGGGAGCGTAACGCCTGGGTCATGTACAAGCTTGACGCTGGGCTCGACCATATTCTCCTCGACGAAGCGCAGGACACGAGCCCCGGCCAATGGGACATTGTGGAAGGGCCGCTTACAGAGTTCTTCGCCGGCGCCGGAGCGCGCTCGGACGGGCGCACGTTCTTCGCTGTCGGCGACAAGAAACAATCGATCTATTCCTTTCAGGGCGCAGACGCGGGATTATTCAACGCCAAACAGGCCGACCTCGGCAAGCGCATCGCCGCCGCCGACCACGCATTTGAAAATGTGCCCCTCACGCTATCGTTTCGGACGACAGCGCCGGTGTTAGCATTTGTGGACGCGCTCTTCGCCGACAAGCAAGCGCTGGAAGGCGTCGCAGACGAAACGTTGCGCCACGGCGTCAATCGTGCAGGCGAGGCAGGGCGCGTTGAGTTGTGGCCGCTGACCCCGAAGCCTGACAAGAAAGAAACAAAGGCCTGGGACGCGCCGGTTGATGCTGTTAGCGAAGATAATCCGACGGCGGTTCTCTGCGGGCATATCGCAGCTGAGATCAAGGCATGGATCGGCGCCGAGACGCTTCAATCGCGCGCCCGTGCAGTTGAGGCGGGCGACATCATCATACTCGTTCAAAGCCGGGGTCCGCTCTTCCATCAGATGATTAATGCGCTTGCGCGCAGCGGCGTGCCCGTCGCCGGCGCCGATCGGCTGAAGCTGCTTGAAGACCCGGCGGTGGAGGACCTCCTCGCCTATGCGCGTTGCGTCTTACTCGACGAAGACGACCTGTCGCTCGCCGAAATTTTAAAGAGCCCTTTTTTCGGACTTAATGACGCCGACCTCTTTGATCTCGCCTATGACCGCAAACACAGCCTGTGGCGCACATTGCAAAAGCGCGCTCGTGAGCGCCGCGCATGGACGCAGGCCGTAGATGAGATCAGCGTAGCCAGGCGCATAGCCCAAAAGGAAGGCGCCTACGCCTTCTTCAGCCATATTCTGGAAAGCGGCGCGCCGTCAGGCCGCACACGTCTCTACGGCCGCCTCAGCGACGCAAGCCGCGAGCCGATCGACGAATTCCTGCGCCAGGCGCTGGACTATGAAGCGGTTCATCCGCGCAACCTCCAAGGCTTTGTTTCGTGGGCGGAGAAAAACGCCGGCGAGATCAAGCGCGAGCTTGAACAGGCGAGCGACGCCGTGAGGGTGATGACAGTCCACGGCGCAAAAGGGCTTGAAGGCGATATCGTTTTTCTTCTCGACGCCCACAAGCCGCCGAACACCAAAACCGGTTCGGTCTTGCCTGCGCCTTCAGAAAAGCTCGCCGCCGACATTCCTGTCCTGTGCCGTGTCAAACAAGACGCTTGCGTCGCCGTTCAAGCGCTCTATGACGAGGCGAAACGCGAAAAATACGAAGAGTACAGACGGCTTCTCTATGTGGCGGCGACCCGTGCGCGCGACCGGCTCTACATTTGCGGAGTCGAAGACAAAAACAGCAAGAACCGCCAGAAGAAACCGACTGCGGAAAAAAGCTGGTACGCGCTCGCAGAGGACGCCTTTGCGCGACTGAAAGATGTTCAATCCGAAGCTCATTCCGGCTGGGCCGGCGACGTCTTGTCAGTTGAATGTCCGCAAACAAAGAAGGTCAAGAAAAAGCAGTCCGATGCGCCGTCCGCGCCGCCGGAAGCACCCGACTGGTTCGGCGCGCGCGCGCCCGTCGAACAGCCGATTTTGCGTTTGTCGCCCTCAAAACTCGCCGATGACGCCGAGGCGTCGGCGGAACCGGCCGTTTATGCACCGCTCGCCGGGGGCGATCCTTATTTTCGGGGTCGCGTTCTCCATCGGCTGCTTGAACTATTACCTGACCTGCCGCACGAGGCGCGCAAGGAGGCCGCCGCGCGCCTCCTTCAAAAGCTTGCTCCCGATATTGACGCAGCGGAACAGGAGCGTTGGCGCAACGAAGTGATGGCCGTTCTGAGCGAACCCACATTCGCCGACGTGTTCGCACCCGAAGGCCGAGCGGAAGTTTCCATCGCCGGCGCGCCTATGGGATTGCGCGGCGATCAGATCATCTCTGGCCAGATTGACCGCCTCCTGGTGACGGAGACGCGGGTCCTCGTTGTTGATTACAAAACCAATCGCCCGCCGCCTGCGCGGCCGGAAGACGTAGCAGCGAGTTACCTCGCGCAGATGGCGGCCTATCGCGCACTCCTAAGAGAGATTTATCCTGGTAAGCGGATCGATTCAGCGCTTCTATGGACCTTTGAAGCAACGCTGATGCCCCTGCCCGACGCATTACTCGATCACGCTTTCGCGCGCTTGTGCGCATAATGGCTTGAAGATCGGCTGCGGCGGCCTATCTTTGGCGTTCGAATTGGCCCCCGGCCGCAACCGCCGCTTCGGCGAGGAGTAAGACAAATGGCGACGAAAGCAGTCACAGACGCATCGTTTGAAAACGATGTCCTTAAGTCCGACAAACCCGTGCTCGTTGATTTCTGGGCGGAATGGTGCGGCCCCTGCAAACAGATTGGCCCGGCGCTCGAAGAATTGTCCGCCGATTACGCCGACGCATTGACCATCGCCAAGGTCAATATTGACGAAAGTCCGGAAACGCCAGGCAAGTTCGGTGTTCGTGGAATCCCCACACTGATGATTTTCGAAAATGGTGAACTGAAAGCCACCAAAGTTGGCGCATATCCGAAATCTGCGATCGACGCCTGGATCAAATCTGAGATTGACGCAGCCACAAGTGCAGCGTCAGCCTAACTGTTTTCAGCAAGCACCTCGCCAGCGAGATAGAGCGAGCCGCAAATTAAAATTCTAAGCGACTCCTCATTCTCGGATCTCGCCGCTGCAATCGCGTCAGCAACCGACGGGCTTGTCGTTGCATTGAGGCGCGCGGCGCGCGCCGCCCCGGCGATATTGGCGGCGGGCGCAGCAGCTTTGTGCGCTGCCGTCACCGCATAAACCTTTGACGCCAGGCCTTCAAAAGCGGCGAAATAACCTTTCGCATCTTTATTGGCCTGCAAACCGGCGATGAGCACCAGACGTGCGCCGGACCGTTCCTCAAGATCGGAAAACGCCGCCGCCACCGCACGCGCGGCATGCGGATTATGCCCCCCATCGAGCCAAATCTCTGCGCCCTCACCGGCAGCCGTCACAAGCGGGCCTTTTGTCAAGCGCTGGAGCCGCGCCGGCCAATAAGCGTTCACAACGCCCATGGACAAAACTTCGTCGCCAAGGCCAAGCGACGACGCTTTTAGCGCCGCCACCGCGAGGCCAGCGTTCATGATCTGGTGAGCGCCTAGAAGGCGCGGCGCCGCGAGATCGCGAAGGCCGTCATGGTCCTGATAGACGAGACGCCCTTGTTCAGCGAACACAGTCCAATCGGATCCGTACACAAAGGGTTTAGAGCCTGCGACGCCGGCGCAAGCTTCAAGAGCCGTCATTGATTCAGGCGTCTGAGGGCCAATAACGGCAGGCGCGCCACGTTTGAAGATGCCGGCTTTTTCACGGGCGATGCTCGCGAGATCCGCGCCCAGAAACTGCTGATGGTCGAGCGCAATGGGCGTAATGACGCTCGCAAGCGGCGCGTCTATCACGTTTGTTGCGTCAAGCCGGCCGCCGAGACCAACCTCCAGCAAGAGATAGTCGGCAGGCGTTTCAGCAAAGGCGAGAAAAGCGGCGCACGTGATCGTCTCGAAGAAAGTCAATGCGTCCGGGCCGACCGCCTCATCAACGCGCGTCATCACATCAGCAAGCGCGGCGTCGGAAATCATCTCACCGGCGAGCACGATGCGTTCATTAAATCGAACGAGATGCGGGGAGGTGAAAACATGGGGTCGCGCGCCCGCCGCTTCGAGCATCGCCTTCATATAGGCGATGGTTGAGCCTTTGCCGTTCGTGCCAGCCACGTGCAGGACTGGCGGCAAGCGCCGGTGCGGATCGCCAAGCGCGCCAAGCGCCTCTTCAACGCGCGCGAGCCCAAGGTCGATCAGCGACGGACGGCGCGCCGCAATCGCGTTCATAACAGCGTTGAGATCAATGGACGGCGTTGCGGGCGCCTCGTTTTGTGTAGACAGCGGTCGTTACTCCGCAGCTTTGTCGAGTGCGACGTCTTCTTCCGCTGGCGCGGGTTCAGTCGTCTCTTCAACCGGAACGAGGACCGGCGCCGGCTTCGCCGCAGCGCCGCCTTTGGTCAGGACACGCAAGAGCGAGGAAAGCGTCTCGCGCAACTTGTGGCGATGGACGACCATGTCGACCATGCCCTTTTCCTGCAGAAATTCCGCCCGCTGAAAGCCTTCAGGCAATTTTTCGCGAATGGTCTGTTCAATCACGCGCGGGCCCGCGAACCCGATCAAGGCGCCCGGTTCCGCGATATGCGCGTCGCCCAGCATGGCGTAGGAAGCCGTGACGCCGCCTGTGGTTGGATGGGTCAACACCACGACATAGGGCAACTTCGCCTCATTCATCATTTGAACGGCGATGGTTGAGCGCGGCATCTGCATCAACGACAAGATGCCTTCCTGCATGCGGGCGCCGCCAGACGCGGAAAAGAGCACAAGCGGCGCATTGCGCGCGATCGCTTCTTCCGCTGCTTTGATGATCGCCTCGCCGAGCGCCATGCCCATGGAGCCACCCATAAAGCCAAAATTCTGAACCGCGACCACGAGCGGTGCGCCGTCGAGGGCGCCCGCCGCTACGCGCATCGCATCCTGCTCGCCGGACCGTTTGCGATTGTCTTTGAGCCGGTCGATGTATTTTTTCTCGTCCTTGAATTTCAACGGATCGGACGGGGGTTCCGGCGTCTCAATTTTTTCGTAGGCGCCGTGATCGAAAATCGACTTCATCCGCTCTTCCACGGACAATTTCATGTGGTGGTCGCAAGACGGACAAACCTTCTGGGACGTTTCGAGGTCGCGATGAAAAATCATGTCGCCGCAACCGCCGCACTTCACCCACAGATTGTCGGCGTTATCGTCCTGACGTTTCAGGAGATTCTTGATGCCAGGGGGCGTAATGTTCGAGAGCCAGCTCATTCTAGCGTTCCTTCCGCGCGTGACGCACCGCGTCGCCAAGATCGCGCGCTAAACTCAATACCTCGTTAATGACAATATCGGGCTTGTCGGGCCCCGCCTCAAGGCCTTGCGCGACTTTCTCAACGAGCGCCGATCCGACCACCACAGCCTCGGCGAAACGCGCCGTTTCCCGCGCTTTTTCAGGCGTTTTGATCCCGAAACCGACCGCCACCGGTAAGGCCGATGCAGCGTGGAGGCGTGCAACCGCCGTCCCCACGGCGTCCGCCGCGCCCGATTTTTGGCCTGTAATCCCGGCGACGGAGACGTAATAGACGAACCCGCTTGTGTTCTTCAGAACCGCCGGCAACCGCTTGTCATCCGTCGTTGGCGTGGCGAGCCGAATAAAATCAAGGCCCGCCGCCTGCGCCGGCAGGCACATTTCGCTATCCTCTTCAGGCGGCAGGTCAACAATGATGAGCCCATCGACGCCTGCAACTGCCGCGTCCTTCAAAAACGCCTCAACGCCATAAATGTAGAACGGATTAAAGTATCCCATCAGAATGATCGGCGTTTCCTGATCCGCTTGACGGAAGGCCGTAACCATCTCGAGCGTCTTGCGCAGGGTTTGCCCGGCCTCGAGCGCCCTGAGGCCCGCGGCCTGGATGGCTGGGCCGTCAGCCATAGGGTCAGTAAAGCAAACGCCGAGCTCAATCAGATCGGCGCCGGCGGCCGGCAGTTGCTTCATCAGCGACAGCGACGTCTCCACATCCGGGTCGCCCGCCATGATGAACGGGATGAAGCCGGCGCGGTTCTCGCGCTTTAACTGATCGAAGCGGGCGGCGATACGGGACAAGGCTCGACTTTCGGTGACGTCGCCGCATCACCTAACGCGGCGCCGCGCAAATGCAAGAGCCGCGTTATCGGCAAGGCAGCGCGACGCTCATCGGCCCGGCGACTTCGGGCGTCCAGTCGATGATGGCTTGCGCAATTTCACATTTCTCGGCCGCGTCGATGCGCGCGTCGGCCTCCAGATCGCCGACAATCTTGTCGATGCTTTCCGCGCCGCGCTCAACGCGCACGCCGCCGTCTTTCGGCGTGTCGAAGATCATCAGCGCCGCGTCGTCACCGTAAATGGGCCAGTCCGCTTTCTGACCGCGCGCCGGCGCGCCGTTGCGTGCGAAGCTCGCCCAATACTTCCCCATCGTCTTGCTCAAAGCGTCACGCGTCTCAAAGGTGTTTTTCTTGAACAACACTTTGTCGGCGTCCCCGAGCAGCGCGAACTTGTTGAAGACGAACGGAATTTCGAGCGCATGCGCGGCGCCGAGCAATTTTGAAAAGTCCGTCCACAAAAATCTTCCGCCTTCGTCCCAATCAAACCGATAGGCGTAGACCGCCTCATGGCCGCCGGCGCGCATACGGATGGCCGGGCGATCAACCGCGCGCAATCGCCAATTCCGGCCGGAATAGTCCGACGCGGCGTCATAAAGATCCTGATCGCGGGCCACATAAAACGTCCCGAGAATTTTCTTCGTTAGGCGCTCGTCGAGGAGATAAAATAGTTTCATTTCATCGCGATTAGTGCCGGTCATGATCGGCACCGCATTGAATGTCTCCGGCGAAGCGAACGCATCGCGCAACGGGCTCGCCGGCAAGACGATCCCGTCCTGAATCACACGCGGCAGTTCCATGAAGCCCCCACCGTCAAGCGTGTAGGCGTCGAAGACTTGCTGCGCGGTCGCCGTGCGAAAATTCTGAACGCCAAGGCGCGTGGCGACGTCGCGCGACGGATTCGGCAAATCGCCCGTTTCTCCCGTCGCGTCGCTCATGGACGTGCTATCGAAGCTGCCGGACTGAATGATCGCGCGATGGAAGAGGCCTGCCGCCAACGGTGAGGCTAAGAGACTCGCCACATTGTGCCCGCCGGCGCTCTCGCCGAAGATCGTCACATTGTCGGCGTCGCCGCCAAAGACGCCGATATTGTCGCGCACCCATTGCAGCGACGCGATCAGGTCCAGCGTGCCAAAATTGGCGGCGGCGTCTTCCAGAACCCCCGCGCCTTGTTTTAATGCGTCGTGGGCGAACCAACCGAGAGGGCCCAGACGGTACTGAACCGAAACCACGATCACATTCTCATTTACCGCGAGGTTAGCGCCGTCGTAAAAACGCGATCCGCCGGAGACATTGCTGCCGCCATGGATCCAAACCATCACCGGCAGCGCTTTTCCTGCCGCGTTCGGCGGTGCGTAAATATCAGCCGCAAGACAGTCTTCCGATCCGATTAAGTCGCCGTAGGTGATGTCTTCGATCTGCGTGAATGCATTCGCGATCTGCGGGCAGAGCGGCGCAAAGGTCGTGGCGTTGCGCACACCTTCCCATGCAGGCGCCGGACGCGGCGCACGCCAACGATTTTCAAACGCTGTCGATGCGGCGAACGGGACACCGCGCCACACATGGGCGCCGCTTGGCGCAACAAATCCCACAAGATCGCCGCCGGCGACCGTTTTTTGCGTCACTTCAGCCGCCACGATCGGCGCCGGTTCTTTGTCGCCGCCGCACGCCGCAAGCGTGATCATCGCCGCCGCTATCATGAATTGTCTCATGGGAACGCCCCTCTCAAATAGTACCGGCGTCACCCTAATGGCGACGCCGTTTGGTCTCCAGCAGGTTCAGCAGAGTTCCGCCGTCACGCGGCGCGCCGCGCCATGCGAAATGAGATCATGCGCTGGCGCGCCTCATCCCAGAGCGCGAGCCGCGTCGTCTTCAAACTGTCCAGAAAGGACATTTTCGGCCAGGCCTTCAAATCCTCGCTGGCGTCATAGCATTCCTGAAGCCGGTAATTCGGGATGAGGCTGCACAGATGATGAATATGGTGCAACCCGATATTGCCGGTCACCCACTGGATCGGCTTCGGCAGATCGTAGTGAGACGAGCCCAAAAGCGCCGCCTCTTCATAATTCCAGTCCTTGGATTTCGCCCAGTAGGCGTTCTCATATTGGTGCTGGACATAGAAGAGCCAGGCGCCGACCCAACTGGCTACGGCCACCGACGGTAAAATCACGAGGGCCACAGCGCCAAATCCGAGCCACAACCCAAGCGCGCCATAAAAGACGACGATCGCCAAGTCGAGCAGCGCAACGCTTTTCCAGATCTGCGACAATTTCATGGATGTATAGGTCTCCATGAAGGGCAGCGTTTTATTCAGCGGCAAACGCTGCATCAAAATGAAATAAAAAGGCGGCCCGAACACGAGAAGCGTCAGCGGGTGGCGATAAAATCTGTACAGAAATCGCTGCTTCGGACTCAGCCGCTTAAACTCCTCAACCGTCAGCATATCGACGGCGCCGAGACCGCGTCGATCAAGATTGCCGGAGCCGGCATGATGGCGGTTATGGGAATCCCGCCAGAAGCCATAAGGGGTGAACGTCAGAACGCTGATCAACCAACCAATTATGTTATTCGCCTGGCGCGCCCTAAAGTATGAGCCATGGCCGCAATCGTGCTGAATCGTGAACATCTTCACGAGCAAGAGCCCTGACACCGGGGCCAGCGCCAACGCCGCATACCAATAACCGGCTTTCACCAGAAAGAACATTAGCGCGATCGCGACGGCGTAGAGGGCTGCGCTCAGGAGCGCCTGCCGCACGGATCGGCTGAGCTGCGGGCCCTGATAGGCGCGGCAATGTTCGGCGATGCGCGAGACGCGCGCCGAGAGCTGGTCGGCGATGGTGGAGGCGGATTGATCGGGATTAGAAGGCGCAGAATCAGATGAAGCCAAAACGAGGGACGCTCTCTGGTTGCTGATAATAAAGCGCAGACCCTAAGCCGTTTCAGGAGTGGGCGCCAAACACAAAAATTTTATCGCGCGGGAACAGCGCCTTATTCGTTCACTCTTTCGCCATCAGCGTCATCGCCCCGACCACCATCGCCTCGGTCCCTACAGTAATCGCCGGTTCGGGCTCGATTTTGAAGAAGGGCGAATGGTGCGATGCAGCGCGCGCCAGGTCTTTTTCCGGCGTGCCGCCCACCGCGAAATAAACGCCCTTCACACCAAGCTCAGGCGTGACGAAATAGGCGAAGTCTTCCGCGCCCATCCCCTGGCGCGGTTTGTCGTAAAGGGTTTCCGCGCCGAAATTATCTAGAAACGCAGCCTTAATCGTGCGCGCGGTTTCCGCGTCGTTCACTGTGGGCGGCGTCGTCTCGGTTGGCGAACGCACGACTTTCGGCAATTTATCTTTTGGCGCGCCCATGGAGAGGGCGACGCCTTCGGTCACCCGGTCAATCCCGTTCAACAGTTTTTCACGCACGTCCGGGCTGTCGGAACGCACCGTCAATTGCAGATGCACCTGGTCGCCGATGATATTGTGCTTCGTGCCGCCATGGATCGACCCTACTGTGATCACGCCCGGTTGAAGCGGGTCGATCGAACGCGCCACGACCGATTGCAGCGAGACGACGATTTGCGACGCGATCAGCACAGGGTCGACGCCTTTGTGCGGCGAGGCGCCATGTGCGCCGATACCGTAGACGGTGATGTCGACCGAGTCTGCGCTGGAATAGGCCGCCGCTTCGGAAACCTTGATCTTGCCCGAGGGCATCTGCGCGGAGACATGAAACGCCAGCGCATAATCCGGTTTTGGAAAGCGTTTGTAGAGCCCGTCTTCGAGCATGTCACGGGCGCCGGAAATACGTTCCTCCGCAGGCTGACCGATCAGCACGAGCGTGCCGCCCCATTGGTCTTTGCGCGCCGCCAATTGACGGGCCGCGCCCACGAGCGAGGTAATATGCGTATCATGTCCGCAAGCGTGCATGACTGGCTTCACCTCTCCATCGATATCTTCCTGCGTCGCCTTGGAGATATAAGAAAGCCCCGTGTCTTCCTTAACGGGCAACCCGTCCATGTCGGCGCGAAGCATCACGGTGGGCCCGTCGCCGTTCACCATGACCGCCACGACGCCGGTGCCGCCGACGCCCGTCGTCACAGCGAAACCGAGCGCTTCAATTTCGGCTGCAAGGCGTTTCGACGTTTCGAATTCCCGATGTGAAAGCTCCGGATTCGCATGGAAATGCTTGAATAACGGCTCCAGATTTTCCTTGTAGTCAGCGGCGATCGCCGCACGCAACGCGTCGTCGGCGTGGGCGGAAGAGATTGCGGCGGCTGCGAGCGCGATGAGAGAAATTGCTTGTTTCTTCATTGTCATTTTCCTTCGTCCGTTAAGTCGCAAGTTACCGAAGATACGTCGCAAACCAATCCAAGGTTCGATCCCAAGCCAAATTTGCCGCCGCTTCATCGTAGCGAGGCGTTGTGTCGTTGTGGAATCCATGATTAGCGCCTTCATAAAAATGAGCTTCGAAAGTCTTATCGTGTTTCTTCAAGGCGGCCTCGTAGGTAGGCCAGCCAGCGTTCACACGCTTGTCATTTTCCGCATAGTGCAAGAGCAAAGGCACTTCAATTCTTGGAACGTCTTCCGCCGCAGCTTGTCGGCCATAGAAGGGAACCGAACAAGCCATTTCTTCATAGGCAACAGCAAGGGCATTACAGACGCCGCCGCCGTAGCAAAAACCGACGGCGCCGACTTTACCGCTTGAAAGAGGATGACCCACGAGAAACTCATATCCGGCGAAAAAGTCTTCTAATAATTTGCCGCGATCAAGCTGACGTTGCAATGCGCGTCCATCATCGTCGTTACCCGGATATCCGCCGAGCGATGTCAAACCATCAGGACCAAGTGCTAAATACCCTGCTTTGGCGACACGCCGAACAACGTCTTCTATGTACGGATTTAATCCACGATTTTCGTGCACAACGAGAACAGCGCCAAACGGTCCGCCTTTTGCGGGCCGCGCCATTAATCCTGCGACCTCGCCATGGCCGTCGGGCGAGCTGTAAGTCAACCGCTCTGTAACGATCTCAGGGTCGTCAGGATCGACTTGACGCGCCAACGCGTAATTGGGCGACAAAGCCGAGAGAAGTCCCGCCGCCGTTAAACCGCCGACCGCAAGCCGCGCTGCGCGATCAAGAAACTCACGCTTGCTTATGGCGCCATGAACATATCCGTCGAAGAGGTCCAACAATTCCGGATCAAAATCCGTCGCGGTTTTTCTTTTCATCTTCAATTTCTCTCAAATTTGCTAATCGCTACGCGTCGCCCAAAACATCCATCACCGAAAAGATATCCTTGTCCCCGCGGCCGCACATGTTGAGGAGGAGGATCTGGTCGGCGTCCATATCAGCCGCCTTTTCGAGCGCCCGCGCGAGGGCGTGGGAGGGTTCCAGCGCGGGGATAATCCCCTCGAGCTTTGCGCAAAGCTGGAACGCCTCAAGGGCTTCCTGGTCCGTGGCGCTCAAATATGTCACGCGCCCCGTCTCATGGAGCCAGGCGTGCTCCGGGCCGATGCCAGGATAGTCGAGGCCGGCGGAAATCGAGTGCGCATCTTTGATTTGCCCGTCTTCGTCCTGCAAGAGATAGGTGCGATTGCCGTGTAAAACGCCGGGGCGCCCGCCCGTGAGCGAGGCCGCATGCGCACCGGTCTCCACCCCCAAACCCGCCGCCTCGACGCCGATGATTTCGACGTCGGAATGATCGAGGAACGGATGAAAGAGACCGATCGCGTTCGAACCGCCGCCGATGCAGGCCATGATGACGTCGGGCAAGCGCCCTTCGGCCTCACGCATCTGGTCGATCGCCTCCACGCCGATGACGGACTGAAAATCGCGCACCAACATCGGATAGGGGTGCGGCCCGGCGGCGGTGCCGATGATGTAGAACGTATTTTCGACATTTGTGACCCAGTCCCTTAACGCCTCATTCATGGCGTCTTTGAGGGTGGCCCTACCGGATGTTACGGGAACGATCTCGGCACCGAGCAATTCCATGCGGAAGACGTTCGGCTTTTGCCGCTCCACATCCGTGGCGCCCATATAAACGACGCAGGGCAGACCGAAGCGCGCGCACACCGTCGCCGTCGCCACCCCATGCTGACCGGCGCCGGTCTCGGCGATGATCCGGGTCTTACCCATGCGTCGGGCCAGAAGAATCTGACCGATGCAGTTATTGATCTTGTGGGCGCCGGTATGGTTCAGCTCGTCGCGCTTGAAATAAATCTTGGCGCCCTTGCCGGAGCGTGTTTGCGGCGCGGCGCGCACATGCTCAGTGAGGCGCTCAGCGAAGTAAAGCGGGGAAGGCCGGCCCACATAATGCTTCAGGTAATACGCGAGTTCGCTTTGAAATGATTGATCTTTTTTCGCCTGGCCATACTCTTTTTCAAGCGCGAGCACGAGCGGCGTCAGGGTTTCAGCGACGAAACGGCCGCCGAATTTCCCGAACCGGCCGTCCGCATCCGGACCTTCGCGATACGTGTTGAGGTGTTCCATTTTGAAACAGTCTTTCTACTGAAATTTTTCGCCAATCAGCCGGTATGGCCGTTCTCACATTCGTAATATTGGCGGTCGGTGACCGCGCTATGGTCGCCCCCTGCGTAGATCCATCGTTCGCCGGCAAGGCGGAAGGCGCGCACGTCGCCATAGCATTGCGGCGCCGCCCAGCTTGGCGCGTCAATCTCCGGGGCGTCGCCGGAAAAGAGGGCGCCGATCCAGTTGGAATGCATAACGAGCAGTATCGGCCCGCCTGCCTGACGCGCTTCTTCGGTCATACCAGCGATGAACGCGGCGCGCCCTGCGTCCGGATCGTTGAGGATTGTGGACGGCGCGAGACCAGAAACAAGGTGAGCGGTGTGCGCGGTGCGGCAGTAGGAACTGGAATAGGAGGCGGCGAAGTCGATATCGCTCAACGCTTCGGCGACCTCCTTTGCTCGCGCGGCGCCAGCGGCGCTGAGGCCGGTCCGCATCTCACATTCTTCGGGGTCATACCCCGCCGGCGTCGCCGCACGCGTCTCCGGCGTGGCGGCTTTATCGGTATGGCGCATGATGTAAATCGCCGGGGCCGAGTCGGCCGCGGCGGGCGCCCCATTTCCACCCGGCTCAGCGCAGCCAGCAACTGCAACGCACAATAATAATGCTGGTATGACCCTGCAAATTCGATTCATGAGTGCTCGCCCTTTTTAAGCGCAGCTTGCGCCGCGGCGACGAAGCGCGCAATCGCGTCCGCATCCTTTTCGCCCGGCGCGCGCTCGACGCCAGAGGAAACATCAACACCGTCAAAGCCCGGTATGGCCCGGGCTGCCTCGATCCCGGCGGCCACATTGTCAGGCGACAGACCGCCCGCAAGCAGCCAGGGGGTTCGCCCTTCATAGGCGCCGAGAAGGGACCAATCGAATGCTGCGCCGTGCCCGCCTGGCCGATCGGCGCCCTGCGGCGGTCGCGCATCAAAGAGGAGGCGGTCGGCGATCCCGTCAAAAGCTGCTGCCTGACGCATGTCCTCCGCCGAGGCCATACCGAGCGCCTTCCAAACCTCGATGCGCCCGCCCCATTTATCCTTAATACGGGCGAGCGCATCGGCGTCTTCTGCGCCGTGAAACTGCACGGCGTCAGGGCGCGCCCGGTCCATGATTTCGCCGAACAACGCCGCCTCAGGATCGACCACAAGCGCAACGATCTTCATATCGCCCCGCGTCGCGTCGATGACCGATGCGGCCTCATGCACCTCAATATGTCTCGGTGATTTCGGATGAAAAACATAACCGAGGTGGGTCGCGCCCGCGGCGCGCGCGGCCTCAGCCGAGGCCGGCTCACGCAGGCCGCAAATCTTGATCAAGCCGGCCATGAGCGCGTTCAGGAGGCTTTGAGAATTGGTAAATTGTCGCCCGACTCCGCGCCGTCCTGCGCTGGCGCCGCGGCGTTCAGCGTTTCGTTTTCCCGGCGCAATTTCTGGACTTCCCGGTGGTCGGCCCGCGCCTGCTTGCGCTTTCCGCGCGCCCCGAACCAGGAGGTCATGGCGCCCAGAAAAAAGCCGACCATAAGCATCAGGATCATCCAGACCCACATGGGGAAGGCCGGCGTCGCAATCGCCGGATTATCGGTGGAGAACGGATCAAGGCTCACCGCCACCGGATGGCGGTTGGCGACCAGAAAGATGACCAGGAGAAGCCCAACGGGGACCCAGATCAGGCGAGCGAACAACTTCTTCAACATGCGCGATTTATGCCCGTAGTCAGCCTATTTCGCAAATGCGAAGCCGCCGAATGGGCGTTAGGACGCGCCGCCGGACATATCGTCATCCTCAGGCGTCCCGCCGCTTTGCGCGCCCGGCGTGAAGCGTCCCTCCGCGTTCAGCCGGTCACGCAATTCTTTGCCTGACTTAAAGAACGGCGAGTATTTTTCCTCGATATTCACCGGCTCGCCGGAGCGCGGATTGCGCCCGACCCGCGCTGGGCGGTGTTTCACCGAAAACGCCCCGAAGCCGCGCAGCTCAATGCGCTCGCCGCGCGCGAGACTATCAGCGATCTCCTGAAAGAAGATCGAGACGATGCGCTCTACGTCGCGATGGAAAAGGTTTGGATTTTCGTCCGCCAGTTTCTGGACGAGCTCTGATTTGATCATGCCATTTGCTCCCAACCCCAGCAAAGTTGTTGGCGATCATTTTTGGAAATCGCCTCCCCACGTACAACCCAAAGGAGAATGATTTAAAATCTCCCTGAATTCAGTACGTTAACCTTGCAAAGGCGGCATGCGGCGTCAAGGCTGCTTCTAAATTTTAACCTTGCTGAATAAGTGTACGTCCATGGAGAGCGACGCCTCAAAAACCAGTTTCGGGTTCCAGACCGTCGACGCCGATCGCAAGGCGGGGCTGGTGCGCGACGTCTTCGATTCCGTCGCCGGCAATTACGACCTGATGAACGATCTCATGTCGGGCGGCGTTCACCGTATCTGGAAATCAACGCTGATTGACAGGTTGAACCCGCAACCCGGGCAGACGTTGCTCGACGTCGCCGGCGGCACGGGCGATGTGGCGATCAATTTTCTGAAGCGTGCGGACGAACGGCGCGACGCTCATGAGCGCGCGCTCGCAGGCGCAATCATTTGCGACATCAATTATGAGATGCTTGCCGCTGGCGCGGAACGCAAAGAAGCACACGCATTTAGTAGCCGGCTCGAGCGAATTTGCGGGGACGCGGAAGATTTGCCGCTGCTGGACAAAAGCGTCGACGCCTACACCATCGCTTTCGGCATTCGCAACGTGACCCGCATGGACCGTGCTCTTGAAGAAGCCTATCGGGTTTTGAAACCGGGCGGCCGGTTCATCTGTCTTGAGTTTTCTCATCCGATTACGGAAGGCCTGCAGAAGCTCTACGACACCTATTCTTTTAACGTGATCCCATGGCTCGGCGAACAAGTGGCCAACGATCGCGAGAGTTATCAATATCTTGTGGAATCGATCCGTCGCTTTCCGTTACAAGACGCCTTCGCGCAAAAAATAAGTAAGGCGGGGTTCTCGCGCGTCAACTATGAAAACCTCACCGCCGGCGTCGCCGCATTGCATATGGGCTGGCGGATTTAGACCATGTTGAACGCCATTACAGATTGGGCCCGCCTCGCCGGCGCCGCTTTCCGTTTGTCGCGCTTCGACGCGCTTATCCCCTCCGAATACGCCCACTTTGCGCCGACGGCCGTTGACCTCCTGGGAAAGGTGAGCCGGATCGGCGCGAAGACGAGCGACAACGGGCGGCGGCTGCGGCCGGGCGAGCGCCTCGCCGCGGCGTTCGAAGGCATGGGTCCGGCCTATGTGAAACTTGGCCAATTCATGGCCACGCGGCCCGACATAATCGGATTTGAGATGGCCGGCGACCTCGCGCGGCTTCAAGACAAGATGCCGCCATTTCCGCGGTCCGAAGCGATCGCGGCGATCGAGAAAAGCTTCAACAAACCCATTGACGATCTGTTTGCGGAATTTTCCGAACCAATCGCCGCGGCGTCGGTGGCGCAGGTCCATCGCGCAACGCTAAAAAGCGGCGAGAAAGTCGCCGTCAAAGTGCTGCGTCCGGAGATTAACAAAATTGCGACGCGGGAGTTTCGCGCTTTTGCGAGAGCAGCGCGCATGCTCGAAATGATTTCCGTCAGCGCCCGGCGCATGGAGCCGGTTAAGTTCATTGAAACCCTGAAAGCCTCGGCGTCGGTAGAGCTTGATTTGCGCATGGAGGCCGGCGCCGCGTCGGCCATGGGCGAAAGCCTCAGTGAAAAAGAGGGCGTTCGCGCGCCGGAAATTATCTGGCCGCTGACGTCGCGACGCGTCTTGACGCTTGACTGGATCGACGGGACCCCGATCAGCAACATCGCCGCGCTCGACGAACAGGGGATCGACCGCCCCGCCCTGGCCGTCAAAGTCCTTCAGCTTTTCCTGACGCAAGCCCTGCATGAAGGATTTTTCCATGCGGACATGCACCAGGGCAACATGATGATCGACGATAAGGGCGATCTCATTCTCATCGATTTCGGCATCATGGGCCGGCTGGATGAAGCCGCACGCACCACGTTCGCACAAATCATTCACGGGTTCATTACGCGCGACTATCTTCATACGGCGCAAATGCATTTCGACGCTGGATATATTTCCAAGGACCATTCGCTGGAAGCCTTCGCGCAGGCCCTGCGCGCTGTCGGCGAGCCGCTGTTCGGCCGTAACGCAGACGCGGTCGATATGAGCCGGGTTCTGCAGCAGCTTTTCGACGTCACCGACCTTTTCGACATGCATCTGCGGCCTGAGCTGATTTTGCTGCAGCGCACCATGGTGACGGTGGAAGGCGTCGCCCGCATGCTCGATCCGCGGGTCAACATGTGGGAGGCGGCGACGCCGATTGTGAAAGATTACATCACCAATGAAATCGGGCCGCGCCGTCAGGTGGAAAAACTGCGAAGCGCCGCTTTCCGCACGCTGGAGCTGGCCCCGAACCTGCCGGATTATGTGGAAAAGATCGCAGAGGCTTCCTCGCGCATTTCCGAGGACAGGCTCGCCCTTTCCAAATCCAGCACGGACGATCTGGCGCAAGCCTTGTCAAAAGAAAGCCGGATGACGCGCGCGGCGCTTTGGTTCGCCGGCGCCGGCGCAATTCTTTTGGCTGCGGTTCAGTTTTTCGGCTAAGAGTTCGGTATGAGTGATCGTTCCATCCTGTTGATCATCGGCGGCGGCGTCGCCGCTTATAAGAGCCTTGAACTCATCCGCGAGTTATCGAGACGGGGGGTCGCGACGCGCGCCATCCTCACGAAAGGCGGGGCCGAGTTTATCACGCCGCTATCCGTTTCAAGCCTGTCAGGCGATAAGTGCTACACAGATCTTTTCGACCTTACCGATGAAGCGGAGATGGGCCATATCGAGCTTTCGCGGTCCGCCGATCTAATCGTCGTCGCACCCGCCACGGCGGACCTGATGGCGAAGGCGGCAAGCGGGCTTGCGAATGATCTCGCCTCCACCGCGCTTCTCGCCACCGACAAGCCGGTGATGATGGCGCCGGCGATGAATGTTCGCATGTGGGAGCATGCCGCCACGCAGCGCAATCTCGAAACGCTCATTGGCGACGGCGTCATGATGGTCGGCCCTGATGAGGGCGATATGGCCTGCGGCGAATATGGGCCCGGACGTATGGCCGAGCCGCCGGCGATCGCCGACGCCATCGAAAATCATTTCGCAAAGACAAGCGACGGCCCGCTGAAGGGCAAACGCATTCTTTTAACCGCGGGCCCGACCCATGAGCCGATTGATCCGGTGCGCTACATCGCCAACCGGTCATCGGGCAAGCAAGGTTATGCGCTTGCTGTTGCGCTGCGTAATCTCGGCGCTGACGTGACGCTGGTTTCCGGGCCCACGGAATTAACGCCGCCTGCGGGCGTTGAAACGGTGCAAGTGGAAAGCGCGCGCCAGATGATGGCGGCGTCGCAAGCCGCACTGCCAGTCGATTGCGCGATCTGTTGCGCGGCGGTCGCTGACTATCGCCCGGAAATAGAAACCGAACATAAAATCAAGAAAGAACGCGGCGGCCTCACCAACCTTCCGCTTGCGGAAAATCCGGACATTCTGAAAACGATTTCTCGTCTGCCTGAAGGCCGGCCAGAGTTGGTCGTCGGCTTCGCTGCGGAGACCGATGACATCGTTAATCACGCGCAATCGAAACGCGCCCGAAAAGGTTGCGACTGGATTGTCGCCAACGACGTTTCCGCCGGCGCCCATTGCGCCATGGGCGGGGAGAAAAACGCGATCATCCTGATCAGCGAAGACGGCGAAGAAGCCTGGCCGGAAATGCCGAAATCGGAAGTGGCGGACCGCCTTGCCGCCCGGATCGCCCGCGCCCTCGCCTCGCCGTCGGCGACGCCGGCGAAAGCCGCTGAGTAATGCGCCGCACGATCGTTTTTTCGGCGATCGTCATCGCAGGGGCGGCCTTTGTTCTTGAGTGGTTAGAGTTTCGCACGCTCACCCGCAGCCTTTCGACCGAACTTTATATTCTTCTGATCGCCTCAGGGTGCACCGCGCTCGGCGCCTGGGCCGGCCATCGGCTGACAAACAAGACGCCGGCGCCCCCGTTCGCGCAAAATGAAGCGGCGTTAAAGTCGCTTGGCATCACGGCGCGCGAGGTTGATGTCCTCACGCTGATCGCCGCCGGCCAGACCAACAAAGAGATCGCCCGCGATCTCGGCGTGTCACCGAACACAATCAAAACCCATGTGGCGCGCCTTTACGACAAGCTCGACGTTCAACGCCGCACGCAAGCCGTGCAAAAGGCGAAAGATCTCGCGCTAATCCCGTAAAACCGGCCAATTTTCGGGTGATCGGAGCGAAATCACCCCTTTGGGCGATCGCTTGCGGGCCGCGCTGCGCGGTAAAATTCACCCGTCACATCAGCTATGCTGGCGCGGGAGACGCGGGCGCGGCTGCAACGAAAGGGGACACACTATGCTTAGAATCGCACTCATCTTCGGCGGCCTGTCAGGGGCGGTCATCATCACCGCCATGATCCTCGGCCTGACGCTCGCGGGCGACGCCGGGGGCGGATCGGAACTGGTCGGCTATCTCATCATGCTGATCGCGCTCACTCTCATTTTTGTGGGCGTCAAACAATATCGCGACCGCGACCTCGGCGGCGTGATAAAATTCAGTCAGGCGTTTCTCACAGGCCTCTCAATCGCCGCCGTCGCCGCGATCGTCTATGTTGCGATCTGGGAGGTGTATCTCACGCAAACGGGGAGCGCCTTCATTGACCAGTACACCACGGGCGTGATCGAAGCGAAGAAGGAACAAGGCGTCACCGGCGAAGAACTTGAGAAGCTGACGGCGAAAATGGACGAGATGCGGGACCAATACGCCAATCCGATGTATCGCATCCCTATCACGTTTCTGGAGATTTTCCCGGTGGGCCTCATTGTGGCGCTCGTCGCCGCCGCGCTCCTGCGCAACGAGAAATTCATGCCGCGCCGGCTCTGAAAACGGAGAAAATAATTATGGAAAAAGTTTGCGGCATCGGCGGGCTCTTCTTCCGCGCGAAGGACCCCGCCGCCCTTGGCGAATGGTATGAGCGCCATCTCGGCGTCACGCGCGTGCCTAAGGATTATGACGCCGAATGCTGGACCCAGGACGCCGGTGAAACGGTGTTCGCGCCGTTCGCTCACGACACCGACTATTTCGGCGCAAAGGACCAGCAGTGGATGATCAACTTTCGGGTGCGCGATCTCACCGCCATGGTCAGCCAATTAAAAGCGGCGGGGATCGCGGTTGACGTCGACGACCAGATCTATCCCAACGGCGTATTCGCGCGCCTTGAGGACCCGGAGGGCAATCCGATACAATTGTGGGAGCCCCAAAATAATCCGGACGCCAACGAATAGCCCGAACCGCTGAGGAGAGCCGCCGATGCTTCCGCTGAAAATCTGTTGCATGCTGTCGCTGGCCGAAGCCGAGATGGCCATCGCGGCCGGCGCGCATGCAGTGGGACTTGTGGCCGACAATATGCCCAACGGACCGGGGCTGATCTCTGACGACCTTATCACCGAAATTGCGGCGGCCATTCATAGAACTCACGACGACCGCATTTGGACGACGCTGCTCACAAGCCGCACCGACGGCGCGGGGCTCGCCGATCATGTGGCGGCGACCGGCGTCAATACGGTCCAGATTGTGGACCGGCCCGAAAATGGCGCTTACGCCAAGATCCGGCGCGACTGCCCGGACGTGCGAATCATCCAGGTTGTGCATGTGGAAGACGACGGCGCGCTGGCGGAAGCAGAGGATGCGGCGGCCCACGCCGACATCATTCTTCTCGACTCCGGCAAGCCGAGCGCGCCGGAACCCACCCTCGGCGGCACCGGCGACGTGCATGACTGGTCCGTCAGCAAACGGATTGTCAACAGCATTGACAAACCGGTGCTTCTGGCCGGCGGACTGCACCCCGGCAATGTCGGCGAGGCCATACAGGCGGTTCGCCCCTGGGGCGTCGATCTCTGTTCGGGGCTCCGCGATCGGGAAGCGGGGTATCAATTGTTACCGGAAAAAGTCCGCGCCTTCGCCGAGGCCTTAAAGCCTCATGCGTGAAGAAGAAAACGTCGCCTGCCGCACGCCGGCCGAGGGACGCGACGGCGTCACCAATATTCCGACATGGAAATATAACGCCGTCAGCGACGCCATTATCTCTATACTGAATAAAGACGGCGCGGCCTTCTTCAAAGACTTACACGAGAAAGTGCGCGAGCGCCTCGACGCTGACACTTTAGAGCGGCTCGGCTCGCTCAAATGGCATGTGACCACCGTCAAGCTGGAGATGGAAGTACGCGGCGACATCATGCGCCTCGACGGCAAGGGTCCGCAGCGCATCGCTTTGCGCGATTGAGGCCCCTGCCCTTTAATTCTCCGCCTTCGCGGCCTACATTGCCGCCATGGCCAAAAGATTTCCCAAAACCAAGGGCCCTTCTCAACGGCAGTTGCGGGCGGGCGAGTTGATCCGTCACGCGCTGGTCGAGATTTTCCAGCGCGAGGATTTGCGCGACCCGTCGCTGGCGGGCGTCTCCCTCACCGTCAGCGAAGTGCGCGCGTCGCCGGATTTGAAAAACGCCACCGTCTTTTGCGCGCCTCTTGGCGTTACCGTCGCGGGCGATGGGGACGGCTCGGTTATCGCCGCGCTGAACAAGATCGCGCCCCATATCCGGCATCTCCTGGGCCAGAAGATTGATCTGAAGTTCACGCCGGCCCTGTCGTTCCGCCGCGATGAGAGCTTCGCAGAGGCCACCAGGATCGACGAATTGCTGGCGAGCCCAGAGGTGCGCCGCGACCTGCAAGCCGAACAATCTGAAGATTAGGCGTCTCGCCGGCGCCGGCGTATAATGGTTTCCGGGCGGCGCAACATCTGCAGAGGAAGTGCAAGAAATGAAACACCTAATTCTAGCGGGCGCCGCGCTCCTGACGCTGGTGGCCTGCGTCAACGAAGAAAAAGCGAACGCCGCGCAAGAAACAAGCGAAACAAAAGCGCCGGATGACGATTCCATCCAGACCGGTTCAATCGCCCTTGATACGATCTCGAAAGCGATCCTGAACCCGGCGCGAAGCCAGGAAGCGCGCGACCGCGACACCGGCCGTAAGCCAGCCGCGGTGTTACGCCTCGCCGATATTCAGCCCGGCCAGACCGTCGTCGATATCGCCTCAAGCCCTGACTATTACGCGCCACTGTTGGCGGACGTGGTGGGTCCCGACGGCGAACTCATCATGATCGGGCCGAAGCGGCTTGAAGAATTCTTTCCTCAGGCGTTGGACGCGGCGGACGCCTATGGCGACGCCAGCGATGATGACAACATCATCAGCCTGCGCATGAACCTCGATGAGATTACTTTAGACACGCCCGCCGATCGGGTCCTGAACATCCTCTATTATCACGACACGGTCTGGTCCGGCGTTGACCGCGCGAAGATGAATAAGGCGATCTTCGATGCGCTGAAGCCCGGCGGCTATTACTTGATCATCGACCACGCCGCGAAAGCCGGCGCCGGCGACGCTGTCACCAATGACCTCCACCGCATCGACCCGGCAGTGGTCAGACCCGAGATTGAGGCCGCCGGCTTCACCCTCGTGAAGGAAAGCGACCTCCTCGCCAATCCTGACGACCCGATGGAAGAAGGCGTCTTCGGACCATTGCGCGGAAAGACCAATCGCTTCGTGATGCTTTTTCAGAAGCCTGAGTGAAAACTGCAAACTCTGACGTTATCGGCGTCTCTCCCGCTTGACGGCGCGGCCCGCTTAGTGGTTTGAACAGCGCCGCCGCCCGCGGTTTTCATGGGCGGCTTTCAATCGGCCCTACCCCGTCCAATCCGGGCTCGGGCGCTAAACGGATCACACATGGGAAGACGCAATAAAAAGGGCCGCCCGGTTTCGGGTTGGCTGATCCTCGACAAAGCGTATGACGTCGGCTCCACCGAAGCCGTCTCGAAGGCGAAATGGCTGTTTCAAGCGCAAAAGGCCGGCCATGCGGGCACGCTTGACCCGCTCGCCACGGGCGTGTTGCCGATCGCCTTCGGCGAAGCGACAAAGACGGTTCCCTACATTATGGACGCTGAAAAGCGCTACCGCTTCACCGCGCGCTGGGGCGAGACCACGACGACCGACGACGCCGAAGGCGAGGTGATCGCCGCGTCCGATCATCGCCCAAGCGCCGCCGACATTGAGGCCGTTCTCCCCGACTTCACCGGGGAAATCGACCAGACGCCGCCGCAATTTTCCGCCATCAAAATCGACGGCGAGCGCGCCTACGACAAAGCGCGCACCGGCGAGACGGTCGAGTTGCCTACACGGACGATCGACATTCACGAATTGATCCTGGTCGAGACGCCCGACGAAGACACCGCCGTTTTTGAAGCCGTGACCGGGAAAGGCGCCTATGTGCGCGCGCTGGTGCGCGATATGGCCAAAGCCATGGGGACCGAAGGCCATGTGAGCGCGTTGCGCCGTCTCGCCGTCGGCCCCTTCCTTGCGGAAGACGGGGTCACGGTTGCGGACCTTGAGGCGTTCGAAGCGCCCGCCGATCGCGATGAAACCCTGCTCGGGATCGACGCCGCCCTCGCCGCCATGCCGCAAACGGCGGTCTCCGGCGCGGAAGCGGAAAAGCTCAAACGCGGACAAGCCGCCGTCATCGCACCCGCGGCCGCCAAGGGCGTGCGCGGTGAGCGCGCCGGGTTCATCCCCGAAGTGCTCGCCAGCCTCCATGGCGACCCGGTGGCGATTTGCGCCCTAGACGGACTAAAATTGAAGCCGGTGCGCGTCTTCAATTTGTAACGGCGCACAAGAGCGGCGCGCCGCGAAAAAACCAAAATGTCAAAGAGCGCCCGCTGAGGCGCGAAACCACGCGCCAGCGGGGCCGACGCATCTGACGCCGACGCCCGTCATCTTACGAGGCGTGACGGAGGGGGAAGATAAGTTTCCCACAAATTGTCCAGTATCTGCCACAAAGCCTTTAACGGCGCAGGTTCCAGCGCAACGGGGCGCGGCCAATATTGAGGCGATCTGAAAAAAAGATTTCCCCGAATGCGGGAACAGATCAGACGCTGGGGTCAGAGCGCTTCCAGCGGCGTATAATCATAGTCAAAGCCGAAATTTCGCGGCGCCACCACTGCGAGGGCGCGAGGCGTGCGCATCAGGGCCGGCGCGCCAATGGCGATCACCGTCACGCGCTGGCCATAGCGAAGCGTTTCCGCCGTGATCGGGCGGCCGGTTTCCATATCAAGCACGCAGATGAGGTCAGGCGTCATCGCGACCGGCCTATCGCCGATCAGCGCCAGCAGATATTCATTCTTGATACGGATTTCCATCGTCGCACTGTCGTCGAATGGCGCAAGGCGCAGATCGCCATAATCATAACCGCCCTCCAAGCGCCGGGCGATGTCCGTGACCTTGCCCTCAAAGATTTTCCGCACTTCACCATAATGGGTCGGCTCCAGTAACGTCGTCAGCTTGCTGAGGAAAACTGGCAGTTGATTAGCGTTCTCCTGCAAGAGACGTCCAATCTCCAGGCACAATGAAATCGTGCCGGGCACAGCGGCGCGCCGGGCTGTGGCGCCGTCCATCACATGTTCCGCGCTGATGCACTGACCGCCGCCGGCGTCCATGCAAAAATGCCGGATCAGCCGTTCGGCGAGTTCCGGCGAGCGCACATGGTCAAGGATCATCCGGTCCCCAAGCTCGGACGCCAGCGCCAGCGGCGTCGCCGACACGCCATAAATCGAAAAACTCTCCATCTGAATTTCCGGGAAGGCGCGCCCCATGCCGTCGGCGTCAAGCACCGGCAATCCCCGTTCGGCGGCGAGACAAAACGGGATCAGCGCATTCATGCCGCCTGCCTCAAAAGCGATGAGAGCGTCAGCCTTGCGCCCCAGGAAGCTTTCGAGCGCGTCAAGCGCCCAGCCGGCCTCACGACCGTTTGACGGTTTTTCGAGCATAATTGTCGGCGAGCCGACGGCGCCGATCGGAACGATGAGCGCGTCGTCTCCAACCTCGTCGAGCGCTGCAAGCGTCACCGGCCCATGCGTGCGCAAGGCGGCTTCGGCCGTGATTTCGCCGATGAGCGTATCGCCGCCGCCGCCGGTGGCGAGAAAGGCGCCGCCAAGGGCGATGTCGGCGATATCAGCGGATTCGATTTTCATGACGCCCCCGTTTGCGCGGCGAACCGCGACAGATCCGCATCGCCAACCGCTTTCACCCGGATCACTGCGCCCGGCTCCGACATATAACTCATCGGCGTTTCTTCCACCTCTACAATATCCGTCGTTTGCGCATCCGCGCCCGCGCCAATCGCCCGTTCGGCGGCGCGCTTTTTGGCGGCCGCAAGCGCTTCATCGCGCGGACGCGTCGAGGCGCTATAGATGACCTCCGCTTCGCCGCCGATTTGGGCGAAGGCCGCACCGATGGCGTTGGCGACGCCAGCGTGCTGTGGGCGGATGACCTCGCTGACGCCCTGTAGCGTATCGGGGGCGAGAAACCCGCCGCCGCCGACAACGATAAGCGGCGCGGGCTCTGCGCTTGTCTTCATCCTGTCGACGCCGCGGGCCAGCATGGCGCTCATGGCCTCGCTCGCGCGGGCGACCACCGCCGGGTCGAGGTTCGACACGTGGGTCTTGTCGCCAAAGTCAGCGCGCCCCGCCGCCACAGCCACATCGCTCGCCGTCAAGACGTCGCCGCCAAACAGGCGTGCCTCACGCACGAGATCACGGCCCACCGATTGGGGGCCGACGCGCGCGCCGTCGGCGCTCACAATCGACCCGCCGCCAAGACCAAGCGCCAGCACGTCCGGCATTCGAAAATTTGTCAGTACGCCGCCGATCTCGACCGCTGTGCCCGATGGCCGCGGAAAGCCGTCGATGAGCATGCCGACATCCGATGTGGTGCCGCCCACATCGACGACCATGGCGTTGGCGAGACCACTGAGATAGGCCGCGCCGCGCATGGAATTGGTGGGGCCTGATGAAAAGGTGAACACCGGATAGCGGCGCGCATAATCCGCGGACATCAGCGTGCCGTCATTCTGGCTGAGAAACAGCGGGCACGACAGCGACAGCGCGGCGAATGCGTCTTCGAAAGCCGTTACGACTTTCTCTGCGAGCGCCATCAACGCCGCGTTTAGGATCGTCGCGTTTTCGCGCTGGTAAAGCCCAATCCGCCCCAACTCGTGAGATAGCGAAAGCGCGGCGCCGGGCAATCGCTGTCGGACTTTTTCCGCAATATTTTTCTCCGCATCAGGATTAGCGGTGGCGAAAACCGATGTGACGGCGACCGCTTCAGCGCCGGCGGCTGCCGCCGCCGCAATTGCGCCCTCGATGGCTGCGTCGTCAAGCGGCGTAATCGGCGTTCCGTCATATTCGTGGCCGCCATCAGCCATCGCGCCGGAAAGGATGGCGGCGGCGCTAATATCAGCCGGCCATTTGGCGCCGATGGGCAATGCCGCCGAGGATTGCGCGCCGATGCGCAACGCCGCCACCGGGCTAAGTTCGCGCCGCTCGACAATTGCGTTCGTGAATTGCGTGGTGCCGATGGTGATCATCTTGATCGCCGGTGCGGCAAGGCCGGATTGCGCCAGCACCGCGCGCACCGCTTCGATGACCCCGCTGGCGATGTCGGCGGAGGTCAGCGCTTTTGTCACCGCCACAAGCGACGCGCCGTCCATAATGACCGCATCTGTGTGCGTGCCGCCGACATCTACCCCGATGCGCATGGGTCACCCCTTTCCGAACGTCTTATTCAACAGAAAATAGAGGAGCGCCGCCACGATCACCCCGTCGAGATTGGACATGCCCGTTAACGAAAAGCGCTCCGTATACGTTAATCCAGAGATCGCCGCGCCGATCGCCCAGGCAGCAAAGGCCGAGCCGGAAAAAAGCGGCGCGCCGGTGAGGGCAGAAAGAGAATAATCGCCCTTCTTCACCAGAAAAAAGTCAACCACATAAACACCGAGCACTGAGGAAAAGATTACGCTCTGCCACACTAGAAAGTCGATAAACACCGCGCTGATATCGAAGATGGCGAGGCCCGTGCCGATGACCCCGGCGGCGATAATGAACACCCATTCTTGCACCCTTGGGAAAACGGCGGCGAGCGAAAGGCCCGACCCATAGAGATTGACCGCATTAGTGGTCAGGCTCGCGACGATCAGAAAGAAAAAGGCCGCCGTCCCGAGCCCCGCCGCAAGCATCAGCGCCAACGGATCGGTTTCGCCATAGCGCAGCGCCGGCCCGGAAGCCGCCACATGAACCAGCGGCTCGATGATCGCCAGCGCGATCAAGACGGCGATCACCACGTCCACAGGCCCGCGCGCATACCGCGTCAGATCGGGAACAAGCAACACGCCGACAATGATCCCGCCGGCCAGCGCCGTCACCGCCTGGCCGAACGACATGGACGCGTCGCCCGGCAGCGCAAAAATCTCCGCCGGCGTCGCGCCCGCAAAGGTTTGCGCTGTCATCACCGCGAGCATGGTGACCATCAGCGGGAAGACGACCATGGCGAGCTTGTCGAGCGCTTTGAACCCGAACACGGTCGCGGCCGTCATCAGGACGCCGCCGAAAACGATGTATGCGTCGCCGGAAAGGCCAAGGCCGAGCGTCGCCTCGCCGGCGCTCGACGCGGCCGCGCCGAAAAAATAGGCGTTGACCCCGAACCATCCGAATTGGGCCAGCGCAAACGTGAGACTAACAAGGCGCGCGCCCATGGTCCCGAACGAAAAACGCAGCAACATGTAGGTGGAAAGGCGCGAGCGCATCCCCACCCAGCCCGAGAGAACCGCAAGCCCGGTCACCAGAATCCCGGCGACCGTGAAGGCGGCGAGGCTTTTCTCGTAGCCGAGCGCCTTGCCCACTTCCGCGCCGCTCAAAAGCGCCGGCAGCGCAATGCCAATCCCACCGAGAATAAAGCCGACCCGCCACCCGCTATAGGTTTTTTCCTGCGGCACGGGCTCGGTGGCGTAATCTTCGGTGAGATTTTCAAATGACCCCATCGGCGCACCCTAGGCGCCTGAAACCAAAGACACAAACGGGGACGGAGGCGCGCAAAACTTCCCTTGCATTCACGCCGCTTTTCGCTCATACACCGCCGATCAAGGTCTGACCTCGCTGGACGGCGTCCTGGCGGGGCCATTATTTTCAGGGGACGCCGCGGAGAAATAATATGTCTATTGCGCCCGAGCGTAAGGCTGCGCTTATCAAAGAATATGGAACAAAAGACGGCGACACAGGCTCGCCGGAGGTCCAGGTCGCGATCCTTTCCGAACGCATCGCCAACCTCACCGAACACTTCAAAGGCCACAAAAAAGACAACCACTCCCGGCGCGGGCTCCTGAAAATGGTCTCCCAGCGCCGCCGCCTTCTCGATTACGTGAAGGGCAAGGACGCCGCGCGGTATCAATCGCTGATCGAACGCCTCGGCCTGCGCCGTTAAGGTGCCCCACGCGCTGGCATCGTTCCGGCGCGCTTGAGACGAGATCGCCCGCAATCCGGCGGACGATCATGATGAAAGGGTATTGCTCATGAAACTTTCCGGTCATTCAGCCATCATCACCGGCGGCGCCTCAGGATTAGGCGGCGCCACCGCCGAAGCGTTAAGCGAAGCGGGCGTGAAGGTCGCGCTCTGGGATCTCAACGAAGAAAAAGGCGAAGCGCTCGCGAAAAAACTCGGCGGCGTTTTCTGCAAGGTCGACGTGGCGAGCGAAGAGAGCGCCAAAGCAGCCCTCGCCAAGACCGTATCCGCCATCGGGGGCCCGCGCATTCTCGTTAACTGCGCCGGCATCGCGATTGGGCAAAAGGTCAGCGGCAATAAAGACCGCAACAACCCGGACGGCCCGCGCGTCGTCCATTCGCTTGACGCCTTCCGCAAGGTCATCGACGTCAATCTCATCGGGACCTTCAACTGCATTCGTCTGTTTGCAGAAGAAGTTGAAAAGCTCGATCCGATGGAAGACGGCGAGCGCGGCGTTATTATCAACACGGCGTCCGTGGCCGCGTTCGAAGGGCAGATCGGCCAGGCGGCCTACTCCGCCTCCAAAGGCGGCGTCGTCGGCATGACCTTGCCGGTCGCCCGCGATCTCATGAACGCAGGCGTGCGTTGCAATACGATTGCGCCCGGTATCTTCTGGACGCCAATGATGGCGGGCATGGACCAGAAAGTGCAGGACGCGCTGGGGGCGATGGTCCCCTTCCCTAAACGGCTCGGCAAACCCGAAGAATATGCCTCCCTCGCTCTGGAGATATGCCGAAATACCATGATCAATGGCGAAACGCTCCGACTGGACGGCGCCATCAGAATGCAGCCGCGATAAGCAAAACGCCGCTCCGAACGGGCGGCGTTTTTATATGGCGCTGTTAAACGACGCGTTTTGCAATCCGGCGAAGCGCGATTTTGACGAAAGCCGCCTTGCGGGGCGGACATGAAAGAAGAAACGATATGTTTGATATTACGAAAAAATCGATGCAATGGGGCGGACGCACGCTGACGCTTGAAACGGGCCGCGTGGCGCGCCAGGCCGACGGCGCTGTTCTCGCCACCTATGGTGAAACCACTGTGCTGGCGACCGTCGTCGGCGCGAAAGAAGCCAACCCGGCTTTCGATTTCTTCCCCCTGACGGTTCACTATCAGGAAAAATTCTACGCTGCAGGCCGCGTGCCCGGCGGATACTTTAAGCGCGAAGGTCGGCCTACGGAAAAAGAGACGCTCACCTCGCGCCTCATCGACCGCCCGATCCGCCCGCTCTTCGCTAAAGGTTTCAAAAACGAAGTACTGGTGGTGGCGCAAGTCCTGTCCCATGACCTCGAAAACGACCCGGACGTGGTCGCGATGATCGCTGTGTCAGCGGCGCTGACGGTCTCCGGCATTCCGTTCCTCGGCCCCATCGGCGCGGCGCGCGTCGGCTACAAAGACGGCGAATATCTGATTAACCCGACGATCGAAGAGCTTCCTGAAAGCGACCTCGACCTCGTTATGGCGGGCACCAGCGACGCCGTGATGATGGTGGAGTCCGAGGCGAAGGAGCTTTCTGAAGACGTAATGCTCGGCGCCGTCATGGCCGGCCACGCGGCCGCCAAGGAAGCGATCAACTTCATTATCGATTTCGCAGAAGACAGCGCCAAGGAGCCGTGGGACTTTACGGCTCCGGACCACTCCGCCCACGCCGGCAAAGTGCGCGACCTTGTGGAAGCTGACGTAAAAGCAGCGTACAAGGAGCGCATCAAGCAGACTCGCGTTGAAAAAATCAACGAGGCGAAAAACAAAGCCGTCGAGGCGCTGTGCAATGAAGAAGCCGAAGACGCGCTCGACAAAGCGGTTGTCGCCGGCCTTTTCAAAAGCATTGAGTCCGACATTGTCCGTGGCGGCATTCTCGACACAGGCGAGCGCATCGACGGCCGCGACACCAAAACGGTGCGCCCGATTGTGGCCGAAGCAGGCGTTCTGCCTCGCACGCACGGCTCATCGCTCTTCACGCGCGGTGAAACGCAAGCGCTCGTGGTGGCGACGCTCGGCACCGGGGAAGATGAGCAATTCATCGACAGCCTTGCAGGCACCTATCGTGAAACGTTCATGCTGCACTACAACTTCCCGCCCTATTCGGTCGGCGAAGTAGGCCGCATGGGCGGCACGGGACGCCGTGAAATCGGCCACGGCAAACTCGCCTGGCGCGCGGTGCGGGCCGTTCTTCCGTCTCAGGAGGAGTTCCCCTACGTGATCCGGCTGGTTTCGGAAATCACTGAGTCCAACGGCTCGTCTTCCATGGCGACCGTTTGCGGCTCATCGCTCGCCATGATGGACGCCGGCGTTCCCGTAAAACGCCCGGTGGCCGGCATCGCCATGGGCCTTATCCTGGAAGGCGAACGGTTCGCCGTTCTCTCCGACATCCTTGGCGACGAGGACCATCTCGGCGATATGGACTTTAAGGTCGCCGGGTCGGAAGCAGGCGTCACGTCCCTGCAGATGGACATCAAGATCGCCGGCATCACTGAGGAAATCATGCGCCAGGCGCTCGCCCAGGCGAAAGATGGTCGCATGCATATTCTCGGCGAGATGGCGAAAGCCCTCGACAATGCGCGCGGCGATCTTGGCGAATACGCCCCGCGTATTGAGACGATGCAGATCGCCACGGATAAAATCCGCGAAGTGATCGGCACCGGCGGTAAAGTCATTCGCCAGATCGTCGAGGAGACCGGCGCCAAGGTGAACATTGACGATGAGGGCCTCATCAAGATTGCCTCCAGCGACAAGGAATCGATCGAAGCCGCGCGCAAATGGATTCATTCCATTGTGGCCGAACCGGAAGTCGGTGAGATCTACAAAGGCAAAGTGGTGAAAACAATGGACTTCGGCGCTTTCGTCAATTTCTTCGGCGCCCGCGACGGCCTTGTCCATATCTCCCAGTTAAACGATGGCCGACCGGAAAAAACCACCGACGTCGTCAAGGAAGGCGACGAAGTTTGGGTCAAGCTCCTTGGCTTTGACGATCGCGGGAAAGTGCGTCTTTCCATGAAAGTCGTCGATCAGGAGACCGGCAAGGAAATACCGAAAGAAGAAAAAGCGGACAGATAGTTCGCACCTTTTTGTCCTTTCTTTTGCAAGAATATTGCGACCCAGAGGCCCCGCTCCAAAAGCGGGGCCTTTTTGCAACGGCGTTGCAAAATTTTCCCGGCGCCGCGCTTCGATACCCGGCGCACTGTATGGTTGGTTTTATGGCCAATTGCTGAAGGGGCAAAAAATGGAATCGCTAAAAATTAGGCTCCGCGCCTTCGGATTGGTGAGCGCCGCCGCACTCTGCCTTAACGCTTGCGGCGACGAGGCGGTCGTCACAGCTGAGCCGTCCGCCCCTGCCGTGCAAAGCGCCTCGTCCAAAAAAGTTGATCCGTCTGCGGCGTTTCTGGAAATGGCCGCACGCCATGCGGGCGCCTATTTGAAAGCCTATCCGGAGGCTGCGACGCAACTGGGCGCGCCGGAAACTGTGGCCGGCGCTGACTATAACACGCGGCTCGCGGGATACGGGTTTGCGGCGCAAGAAGAAATGCGCCAGTTGAACGAAACTTTCCTGCAGGAGCTGCGAAGCCACGACCGGGGCGCGCTAACCGGCACAGCGGCGGCCACCTATGACGTCTTGAAAAACGCCTACGAAATGGCGGCGCGGCGCAACGCATTTTCCTTCGGGGGCGCGAGCCCCGCGGGCGGCGCCGTCCCGCAAGTGGGCGCCACCTGGGCGGTCTCGCCCTATCTCGTGACGCAGTTGACCGGTCCGCACATTGTGTTGCCGCGGCTGATGCAAACCCAACACCCGCTTGAATCACGAGAAGATATTGACGCTTATCTTGCGCGGCTTGAAGCGTTTGGGCCGGCCTTTGACGAAATCATTGAAACGGTCACCACCGACGCCTCTGCTGGCGTTACGCCGCCCTATTTCGCCATTGAAGGCGCCATGACGGGCATCGCCGCCTTTATCGCCCCGGCGCCGCAAAACCATCCGCTGGTAACGACCCTCGCGGAGAAAAGCGCGGCGATCGACGGTTTGACGGCGGACGAGCGCGCGAATTATACGGCGCGCGCCGCCGATCTCGTGGAGCAGACGGTCTATCCCGCCTATCAACGCCTCAGCGCTGCGCTGGAACCGTTACTGTCGCAGGCCGGGTCCGACGCCGGCGTCTGGCGCCTCGGCCCTGAAGGCGAGGCGTTCTATCAGATGGCGCTCGACGCTTATGGCGGCGGGGGCATGTCCGGCGATGAAATCCATGAAATTGGCCTTTCGGAAGTCGCGCGCATTACCGCGGAAATGGACGCGATCCTGAAAGCGCAAGGTCTTGAAGAAGGCGGTATCGACGAGCGCCTCGCGCAACTTTCCGAGCGGCCGGGCGCCGTCTTTGCGAATACGGATGAGGGGCGCGAGGAATTGCTGGAGAGCCTGCGCGCCATGGTCGCGGGCATCATGACCGTCGCGCCCGATTATTTCGGCACGCTGCCTGCGCAAAAGGTGGAAGTAAGACGCATCCCCGTCTATGAGCAGGACTCCTCACCGGGCGGATATTATTCCGGCCCGTCGCTCGACGGCGAACGACCCGGCATTTACTGGATCAATCTCAAAGACACCGCCGATAATCCGAAGCTGGGCTTACCGACGCTCACTTATCACGAGGCCGTTCCCGGCCATCATTTCCAGATATCCCTGCAGCGGGCGATCGAGGACATGCCGCTAATGCGTAATATTTTGAGCTATTCGGAATTCTCCGAAGGGTGGGCGCTTTACGGCGAAGCGCTGGCGAAAGAAATGGGCATGTATGACGACGATCCGCTCGGCGATCTCGGTCGTCTGCAGGCGGAGATATTCCGCGCTGCGCGCCTTGTGGTGGATACCGGCCTCCACGCCAAGCAATGGTCGCGCGAGCAGGCGATCGACTATATGGTTGAAGCCACCGGCGAGACTCGCGCATCGGTCACCCGCGAAGTGGAGCGCTACGCCGCGATCCCCGGACAGGCCTGCTCCTACAAGCTCGGCATGCTGCGCATACAGGAGATGCGCGCCAAAGCGGAAGCCGAGCTGGGCGATGCGTTCGATCTAAAAGCTTTTCACGACGAGGTGCTGCTCTCCGGCGCGATGCCCATGGAAGTGCTGCAGGCGCGGATCGCCACGTGGATTGAAGCGCAAAAGAAGTAAAGGTCGTCTACTGATAGACCTGAATAAGCGTTAGCCCGGCGGCGAGACTGACGGCGGCCGCAATGCGCCGGCGGCCAAAGCCTTCTTTGAGGAACGCCCAGCCAAGCAAAGCGGCGAAGACGACGGACGTCTCGCGCAGCGCCGTGACGATCGCGGTGTCGGTCATGGTAAAGGCGAAAATCGCCGCGCCATAGGAAAAAGCGCCGAGGACGCCTGCGATGGCGCCATTCTTTAATTGCGGGCGCACGCTGCGCCACAGTCGCCCTCGCCGCGCGATGCAGGCGACGACAGTGACGCCAATCCAATCGAACAAAAAGAGCCATACCACGAAGGTCATCGTGTTCGGCGCCTGCCGCGCCACATGCGCATCAACCACCGAGTACGCAGCGATACCCGCCGACGTTAGAAGCGCCCATACCAGAGCTTGCGCATCAAGCGATTTCGCCGACGCCGTCTCAGCCGCCGGAATCGCAAAGACGATGATCGATATGCTGGCGATGACGAGGCCCGCGATCGACCATGGCGACAGACTTTCGTTAAGGGCCACGTAAGCGAGCGCCGCGGTGAGCAACGGCGCGCCGCCGCGCATCACCGGAAAGACGAGCGAAAGCGCGCCCCGATGAAGCGCCTTGATCATCGCGAACTGATAAAACCAGTGCACGACAACAGCGATGGTGACGCCGCCCCAAAGACCGTGCGGCAGGGGCGTGAAAAATGCGAACGGCGCAAGCGTTAACGCAACGCAAATCGACATCACCATGCGCGTTGTGAGGACATCGCCGCCGCGCTTGACGCAGAAATTTGCGAGCGCCACCGTGATCGCGGAAAAGAAGCCAAGGAAAAGAGGAATGCTTGCAGACAATGGCGACCCCAGTCCTTCGCGCGCCGCTACGGATATCGCCTCTTTGTAAACCCTCGCCGCCGCCCGGACCAAGGAGCCTGCGCAGTGACTCGCCCTTTACAAAATCGCGTGACGCCATTTGGCGAGATCGTTGCGCATAAACACCGCGGCCGCTTCATGGGCAATCGCGGTGGCCGGCTTCATGACCCCGAGACAAAGACGCTCCTCAGCCGACGCTGGGCGTCAAAACAGTGGATCATCTGCAAGACTTCGTTCAAAGGGCGGAAGCGTGAAGTGATGGGCGCAGGGTATACAGAGCTCTTTTTTCTTGATGAAGCGACAGCGTTGGCGGCCGGGCATCGCCCCTGTTTCGAATGCCGCCGCGACGCGGCCAACGCATTCGCGGATGCATGGGCGGCCGCAAAAGGACTGGCGGCGCGCCCAAAGGCGGCTGAGATCGACGCGACCCTTCATGAAGAACGGCTGGCCGGGCGCGCCAAAAGATCCAGGCCCATCGACGCGCCGCCGCCCGCCGGCGCGATGGTCGCCATCGACGAGACAGCATATTTGGTGACCCGCGACGGATACAAACAATGGAGCCCGGAGGGCTATGGTCCCGAGATCAAATCGCCGCTGGCGCACGCACGCCTTCTGACGCCGCCCTCGACGGTCGCGGCCCTGCTGGCAAGATACGAATTAGAGTCCTAAGCGCCGACTTCTAACCGCCATGGCCTTGGATCCGTGTTGATCAACCCCATAATCACGCTGTCGCGGACGCCGATATGGGTTTCCAGGGTGGCGCGGTGGAGGCCTTCGCGGCGGAAGCCAAGTTTTTCAAATGTTTTGATGGATGCGATGTTGTCCGGATCGATATCCGCGAATATCCGGCGCGCGTTTTTTCGCTCAAAGACCCAGTCAATCGCTTCGCCGAGGCCCTGTCGCGCGAGGCCGCGTCCGCGCGCTGATGGAATGACCACGCACCCAGCCTCAAAAACGCCGTCGCCGCTCGGGATCAGGGTGATGCGTCCAAGGCAGGGGCCGTCCGCCTCGTCGATTAACGCCCATTCGGTTTCCGGGCACTGATCATACCAGCCTTTGATGAGCTGCGCGGTGTCCGTAACGCTTTTCTGCGCCGGGCGCGGGAGATAACGGCAGCTTTCCTCGTCACCAAACACTTGATGCAGCGCTGGCGCATCGCGGGCGATATTCAAGGAACGGATTTTTGACATACGAATTAGCTCAAAGCGGGCACGCGACGAAATCACTTCGCAAAATACTCAAATCTTGCGTAATCGGCTTTCCAATACTTGGCCCACTGATTCTTTATGCTCACCAAGCGACCGATACGGCAAGTAAATTCCGTCTGCGCGATCGTGACAAATGAAATACCCCTGTTTTCCAATTCTGACGCCGATTATGTTGGGCCAAGCTAGTCGTTTCTCATAACCATCATATTTTTCAATAACTCCGTTTGCATCAATGATGATCTCTTCTACCCGTAAAAAACTGCCAGCATCATCCAAAAATTGAATTTTGAATAGTGCGTTAAATAGAAAGGGACCGAGCGTTATAGCGAAAGCAACTATGATCGGACCAGCGTAAATGACCGGTTTCAGTTCAGAGGCGTAACGAGAGTATAACTGAGGTGGAATGAGACTTTGCCCCACCCGAAAGGCAATCAAGAGTACGAGAAACGGTAGCAACCAACCAAGAATCGCTTGGCGCCATTTTTCATGAATTAGCGATGTCGCTAAATCCAATACGTCGTCGAAATCTTGCGGCTCACGCTTTACAGAAAATGTAAAATCCGCCTGATCGCCCATCGATTAATCCAGCGTGCGCGCGACCTTCTCAACAGCGAAGCATTCGATCACATCGCCCACTTTGAGGTCTTCGTAATTGGCGAAGCTCATGCCGCATTCCTGGCCCATGGGCACATCGTTTACATCATCCTTGAAGCGCTTGAGCTGTGACAGCTCGCCTTCGTGGATCACGGTGTCGTCGCGGATGAGGCGGACTTTCGCGCCGCGCCGCACTGAGCCTTCGACCACGCGGCAACCGGCGACCTTCTTCTTGCCGTCGCGCGTAATCGAGAAGACCTCGAGGATTTCGGCGTTGCCGAGGAATGTCTCGCGCAGTTCCGGATCGAGCATGCCGGAGAGAACACCCTTCACGTCATCAATGAGATCATAGATGACGGAATAATAGCGGATTTCCACGCCTTCTTTTTCAGCTTCGTCACGCACCTTTTTCGAGGCGCGCACATTGAAACCGAAGACCGGCGCGCCCGACGCGCCGGCGAGAATGACGTCGCTTTCGGTAATGCCGCCGACGCCCGTGTGGAGCACTTTCACCCGCACTTCATCCGTGGACATCTTTTCAAGACTGCCGACGATGGCTTCGACGGAGCCCTGAACGTCGCCCTTGATGACGACAGGCATTTCCTTGATTTCGGCGTCCTGAAGTTGCGCCATCATTTGCTCAAGCGAGGTGCCGGAGGATTTCGCCACTTCGCGTTCGCGCTTCTTGCGGTCACGGAATTCGGCCACTTCCCGCGCGCGCGCTTCCGTATCAACGACGGCGAATTGGTCGCCCGGCTCCGGCGCACCGTTAAGGCCAAGGACCTCAACAGGGAATGCGGGACCAGCGGCGTCAACCTTAGCGCCTTTATCGTCAGTGAGCGCTTTGACCTTGCCCCACTCCGAGCCCACCACAACGATGTCGCCGCGCTTCAGGGAGCCTCGCTGAACGAGGAATGTAGCGACAACGCCGCGGCCTTTGTCGAGGCGCGCTTCCACAACAGAGCCCTCCGCGGGGCGGTCGGCGTTGGCCTTTAACTCTAAAAGCTCAGCCTGCAGAAGGATCGCTTCAAGAAGGCCATCAAGATTGGTTTTCTGAAGCGCGGAGACTTCCACATCCTGAATGTCGCCGCCCATGCCCTCCACTTGCAACTCATGTTGGAGCAAGTCCGTGCGCACCCGATTAGGGTCCGCCTCCGGCTTATCGATCTTGTTGATGGCGACGATGATCGGCACTTCCGCTGCCTTGGCGTGATTAATCGCCTCGACCGTTTGCGGCATGATGGAATCGTCAGCCGCGACCACCAGAATGACAATATCGGTCACCGAGGCGCCGCGCGCGCGCATTTGCGTAAACGCCGCGTGGCCTGGCGTATCAAGGAAGGTGACTTTCTTTTTGTCTTTGCCGACTTCGATCTGATAGGCGCCGATATGCTGGGTGATGCCGCCAGCCTCACCGGAGACGACGTCGGCCTGGCGCAAAGCATCAAGAAGCGATGTCTTGCCGTGATCGACGTGACCCATAATCGTGACCACCGGCGGGCGCGGGGTCATATCGTCGGCGCTGTCAGCCTCACCGAAGAGACCCTCTTCAACATCCGCTTCCGCGACGCGCTTCACGGTGTGACCGAGCTCTTCAACGATCAATTCGGCCGTGTCCGCATCAATCACCTCGTTGGCGGTGACCATCTGGCCCTGCTTCATCATCTCTTTAACGAGATCAACAGCGCGCATCGACATGCGCGAGGCGAGCTCCTGAACCGTGATTGTTTCCGGCACAACGACGTCGCGCACGATTTTCTGTTGCTCCCCGCGTTTCTGGCGCGCCATCTTTTCGCGTTCGCGCGCACGCTTAACAGACGCCAGCGAGCGCTGACGTTCATCATCATCAAGCGCATTGGCGATTGTCAGGCGCCCGGTGCGACGGCGCGGCGCATCTTTGGTTTTTGAATCGCCGGCGCGGTTTTCGAGATTCTTACGCTTCGTTTTGAGACGCCCGCCAAGTTTGGCGAGCGGATTATCCGGATCATCGTCAGCCTTCGGCTTTTCAGCGTCGGCTTTGCCTTTGCCGGCGGCTTTCGCTTCTGCGCGCTTCTTGCGTTCACGATCTTCGGCTTCAAGGAGCGCCTGCGCTTCTTCCTCCGCTTTCTTGCGTTCAGCGGCTTCTTTCGCGCGCTTGGCGTCTTCGGCCGCCTGACGCTTGCGCTCAGCCTCAAGTTTTTCACGTTCGGCCGCCTCGCGCGCTTCGCGTTCGGCGCGTTCGGCTTCCTCGCGCTTGCGGCGCTCTTCGCCTTCCTTGCGCGCCTTTAACAACGCTGCGGCGCGGGCCTGTTTTTCGTCCTCTGACAGGGTGCGCAGAATTTCGCCCTGCGGCTTCTCCGGCTCTTTGGCGGGCTCGGGCGCCTTGGCTTTGGTTTCCGCCGGCGCTGTCGATTTTGACTCAGCCGCTTTCTCGCCGGGCTTTTTCGGCGTTAAGACGCGGCGCCGTTTCGTTTCCACAACGACAGTCTTGGTGCGCCCGTGAGAAAAACTCTGCTTCACGGCGCCGGTCTCCGTCCGCCTGAGGGACAGAGGCTTGCGCGCCGGTTTCTTTGCGTCTTCGGCTTTTGTTTCGACGTCGTCGCTCATTCAATCTCCGTTTCGCCGCAATCGCTGCGGCGGGCTTTCGGATCAAGGACATACCGCCCTGAACCGCTGTGGTCTACATGGCGCGCCCTATTTATGGGCGCTGGCGCTCGCAAAAGCGCCTAATGTTCTTTTCCTTCGGCGCGCGCTGACCGCCCATAGGCGTCAAAGCGAACAATATCGCGCGCGAACCCCGCCGCCTCGCCCCGCCTTTTCAACGCCGCGTGCCGCACGCCGTCGCGGCCGAGCGCGCCGGAAAGCTGAAGCGATGTCAGCGCGCGAACGATGCGCGCCTCGCCAGCCATGCGCGCTAACTTTCCCGCGCCATCGGTCGACGCATCGCTGGCCGTGATCAACAGCGCGGCTTTGCGCTCTTTAAGCGCGCCCGCAACCTGGTCAAACCCGACCACCATCGCGCCCGC
>CAWUIM010000006.1:0-88925 GCA_963922595.1 uncultured Parvularculaceae bacterium | reverse complement strand
GGCGACGCCCGGCGTTGAACCGCCGCCGCCAGGCGCCGTGTTGTTGAGAATCGTTGAGACATTTTCGACGGTGCTGGTCGCCGAAATAGCGACTGTCCCGCCCGCCTGGACAAGCGCCGGGGCCTGGATCAACGGATCAGTGATCGTATAGGTAAAGGGCTCGTAATAAGGGTCGCCGGGCTCTGTACAGCCGGTAAACGGTGAATATTGCAGACACTGATCTGGATGGGTCGGTGATTTAATCGGTAGAATGATAAATCCGCCGCCCGGCGCGTCGCAACGGCCACTGTCGCCGGAAAACGAGATATTCCCCCCCGCATCGCAGCCATATTCGGCGACATAAGCGCCAAACGGCGGTGGGTTCACCGTACTGCCGGGATAATTGACCGTCATACTGCCGCCGCCTGTTTCGACGCCGATATTGCGGAATGTGTCGACAGCAATCGAGATGTCGCCGCCGGCCAGAACATTCGAAACATTGTTCTCAAACGTTCCCGCACGCACGATGATGTCGTCAGCAGCGACGATCTCGCCCGCCGGTGGAGAGCCGGCGATATTATTGATATCGAAACCAGTGCGTTCATTGCTGATCGTGTTCGCGCGCAGAACAACATCATTACCGAAGCTTTCGATACGGCCGGACCTGTTGATGATGGAAGCGGCGCGGGCGCCGTTGGTGAGGCCTTCAACGATCAGGACGCCTTCAGCAAGCACGAGACCTTCATCGTTGAGAAAGTCGCCTCCAAGGCTGAGCAGTAAATCATTACCGGCGAAAAGCGTGCCAGTATTGGTGATGTCGTTATTGGCCGCCAGGGTTAGATTCCATCCGGCGCCGAGGAGCCCGTTATTCGCGATGTTCGGGGCGGAGAGATAAAGATCACGGAAGGCGGTAAGCGTTCCGTTGTTCACGAAATCGGTTCCTTGGGTCAGCGAAAGGTCGAGCCCGGACTGAAATGAGCCGGGATTTAGAATACTCGTCGCCGCATCAAGAGTGAGCCCTGAAAGAGCGATGACGTCGCTACTGTTATTGATACTGGAGGTCCGCGAGACGATCTCGACGGCGCCGTTCGAATAGATGCGTCCGTCATTGGCGAATGCGCCGCCCGCGTTAATGAAAATGTTTGCGCCGCTCCCGAGATTGACGCCCGACGCAATATCACCGCCCGCCGCTTCGACTTCAATTACGCCGCCGCTAAGGTTCCGGATCGCGCCGGTTGACGTATAGAGATCAATTTTATTTACCGAGAATAAAACACCAGAGTTTTGCAGAACCGTCGATGCGTTCACATCGACGAGGCGCTCCCCGAAGATCAGGCCTGCATTATCAAGGTTTGCATTGATGATCGCACGATCGCCGCCGAGAACAGCGCCTGTGCTTAAGGTGGTCACCTGCGCGGCATTGAGCGTCACATCGTCTGCTGCAGATAGCACGCCGGCAAGATTGAGATCGCCCGTCAGGTTGAAATCAATATCCTGATCGGTGATCGCCGTCCCGGCAATATCAGCGCTTACGGCGGTGACAAGCAGGTTGCCGAAGGACTCAACGGCGCCGCCTGAGAGGATATCCACGGCCCCGCCTGCAGCGATTTCTGTGCGGTCGCCCGCGAAAAGTGCGCCGCCAATCGCAATGTCGGTGGCGGCGGTAAGATTGAGAGCCTGCGAAGCGCTGACATCACCGCTCAAGGCGAGCTCACGTCCACCGAGGGATACATCATTATTGGCGACGACAATCGAACCAGCGTTTGCGGCGAGTTGGCCCTTAACGCTTTCGAGGAAGATGTTGATGAGCGATGAAACCGTCCCGGTAACGGTGAGGTTGTTCTCAGCGGTCAGATCGACATCGTTATTACCGGAAATCGTTCCGCCAGCAGTGATTGCGCCTGCGGTCACCGTGACGGCGCCTTCGCTCGTGACGGCGCCTGAATTAGAAAATGTTCCTGTCGTGCCGCCGCCAACAGCAATCGCGACGTCACCTTGCGAGCCGACTGTTCCTGAGTTTTCAAGTAGCGTCGCCGCAGTAACAACAACACCGCCAAGTCCAAAGAGCGTTCCGGCGTTCGTCAGAGCGCTGGCGGTAAAGCTGGCGTCTGCGCCGGAGAGCGCCTCGCCGAGACCGCCAATGACCAAATTATTTGCGGCGGCGAAATCGAGATTGGCAATAGAAGAAACGACATTGCCCAAAGTGATGTCATTTGCGCTTGCCGAGACGCCAAGATCACCCACGATAGCGCCGTCGATCAACAACGCGTCGGAAGCGTTGAGGGTCACAAGGCCAAGACTGTCTGTAAGGCCCGTTGAGAAGAGCGTGACATCGCCGCTAAGAGACGTGAGCTGAATATCGCCGAATGCCGAGACTGCGCCATTGACCGCGAGGGCCCCGTTATTAGCGGTTGCGAAGAGCGCGCCTGCGGTCGCCACATCGCCTAACGCGACCGATCCGCCCAGGATGTCGATATCGCCGGCGGAACCGAGCGATCCTGACGAGGAAAGCGCGCCGCCTGCATCGAGATTGACGCCAACATCAGCAAGCAAAAATCCTGTGTTCGTAATGTCGCCGCCCGCCAGAGCTGTGATGGCGTTTGCAGTCTCGATAGAGCCGTCAAGGACGAGGTCCGTTGCGGCGTCAAGCGACACTATTCCGCCGGAGAGAACCGACGACGCGGAATCGAAAATGATTTCGCCGGCTGTCGTCGTGAAATCCCCCGCGCCGACAGCTGTGAGAGCGCCCGTGACGTTTATCGAATTGGCGCCAGTTACATTGAGATTGCTGTCAGTGTGAAGAACGCCGCTTAAGGCGATGGCGTTTGCATCAAGGACGACATCGCTCCCCGATGTTAAAGCGCCTGCCAAGGTAATTGCGTTCGTTGCATTGAAGGTTGCAATTCCGCCATTGGACACCGCCCCGTTAATGTTGATGTCATTAGCGGCGAGTGCGAGATCCCCATTCGTGGCGAAATCGCCATCTTGATCGATGACGCCGGCCGCGGTCACAACAATGCCGGCGAGGGAAATAAGCGAAGCGCCGGGACTGAAAACAAGATTGCCGGCGATGTTGAGCGTGGAGCCGCCGCCGGATGAGAGAGCGCCGTCGAATGTCGCGTCCCCGCTTGTTGTCGCAATATCAAGGGCGCCGTCTGTGGCGATATTCATTGACGTTGCGACCGATCCCGCCACGAGATCGATATCGCCGACTGTAGCGACAGCGCCGGTTCCGGTAAGGGCGCCGCTAGCGTCGATGTCGAGACTTCCGTCGGACAGTAGATCGTTGTTGTTTTGGAAAGCGCCGCCGGTGAAGACGCTGACCAGCGTCTCGCCATAGACCAACCCTGAATTCACAAAGTCATTCGCCGTATTAATGACGCTTGCGGAGCCTGCAATCGTTCCTGCGTTATCGAAATTCTGCCCCGCGTCGATCATGACATCGCCGTCAGCGGACAGAGAGCCTTGAAGCTCCGTGTTTAGAACACTCAGCGTTGTGACGGCGCTATTAGAGGCGATGGTCGATGCGCCGCCTGTCAATAAATTGACGCCGGCGAGATCAATATCGCCTTCAGCGGCAAGGGAACCAAAGAGAGAGAGATCGCCGACTCCCGTAACGCCCGAATTAATATTGATAAGGCCGCCCGCTTCCCATGCGCCGAAGATATCAATGTCCGACTGCGCATCAGCTATGAGATTACCGCCCGCGCGATTGACGCCGTTCGATGAAATCAGTCCGGCGGAATTGATCAAAATGTCGCCGCCTGCTTCGGTAAGCGACGCAGCGCCAGAGATGAAGTCGCCGCCAGTGACGATTGCAACGTTGTTATTGCCGCCGAGATTGCCGAGGACGTTTAGATCGCCGCCGGTATTGACGGTGAGCCCCGCGAGGCCAGTAATCTCGCCGTTCAGAATCGCTGCATTCGTCGCCTCGAGCGCGAGGAGACCATTCGCCGCCAGGACGCCCGACAGATCAAGGTCGTTTGCAGCAATGCGCAATCCGCCTGCCGATTCAATAACGCTTGATGGGCCGCTCACAACGAAACCGTTCGCATCCAGCGTCAGCGTATCTGTTGCGAATAACGTCCCGCCAATGGCGAGATCGTTCCCGGCGAAGGCGCCCAAATTCCGCCCGGTTTGAATGACGCCGTTAAGCCTTACATCGGAGAGCGCTGTAAACGAGGCGTCATTGGCCGCAAGAACTTCCGATGTATCAGCAAGCTCCAACGATCCGGTCAATGATTGAATAATGATATCTGCGGCGGACGAGAAAACGCCGGCGAGCGTCGCCGCGTCGTCAAAAATTAGCGCTAGGGTATCGTTAGAGGCAAGCAGTCCGGTTCCGTCAAGCGACGTCGCGTCTACATTGACGCCGCCGCCAGCGGAAAGCGCGCCGTCATTTGTAAAGGCGCCCATAAGGTCAATAAAAATGTTTCCAGCGCTTGCGATCTCGCCGCTGCCGGTGTTTGCGAAATCCAATGCAGTAACGGCGATGTCCGTCTCGCCAAACAACAGTCCGCTATTATTGACAGCGTTTTCTGCATCGAGGGCGAGCGTCGTATCCGACTGAAGCGCGCCTGTTTCACTGACGGCGATATCGCCGCCCGCATTCAAAGAGATATTTCTGGGTGACAGCACGCTGCCGTCAGCGGCGATATCGCCGCCGCTTGTCGCAGTAACGCCAAGAGCGGCGCTAACGACGCCCTTCATGGAGATGTTCCCGTGGGCGTCCGCGTCAAACGCGCCGTCAATGACAATGGTTCCGCCGAGGCGGATCTCCTCCGCCAACAGAGTCGCATCGCCTGCAGCATCAAGAACGGCGCTGTTGCGGGGGTTTGGGGACGGGGCCGTGATCGTTACGTCAGGCACATTGACCGGCCCACCGCTCGGTGAACTGTTGGGGTTTGTTGGCGGCGTGTTATTTCCACCGCCTGCGCCGCCAGAAACGGAGCTGTCAGCAGGCGCTGTTTCACCGACGCCAATGGCGATGAGATCGGCCGCGTCGATATCAACGTCGCCCGAACTCGCAATACGTCCATCGCTTAAGACGTCGCCTTCGGCATTGACGGTGAGATCGCCGCCCGACTGAATCAGACCGCGATTAGAAAGGCTTCCCCTCGCCCCGTTCGCAGCGACGGTTGTCACCCGTAATGCGCCGCCGGCGCTTAGGCTCGCGCCGTCAAGATTAGATACGTCGCCCGCCGTGACGGTGAGCGATGAGTCGCTGGCGATAACGCCCGCATTGTTGAGCGTTTGATCAAGACCGACGGCGACAGAAGAACCCGCAATTTGCGAGGCGTCGTCCAGGGAAAGAGTTTTGCCTGTGAACGTAAGCGCATCTGCTGCAGCGAGCGCGCTGGCTGAGAGAGCGCCGTCGCCGACAAGGTTTACAGTTAAAGCGCCGTCGCCTGAAAGCGTTCCGTCATCAGCCAAGCCAGCAAGCGCAAGGCTGTTGTCCAGATCGAGACGGTCTGCAGTGACCAAAACATTACCTGAAGCAGCTGCGAGACCGTTTACAATCGATACAGCGCCGCCCGCCGATAAGTCCGCATCGCCAGAAGCAATAATGCGATCCGAAATAACAATATCGCTGCTTTGCGATGAAATAGTGAGGTCGCCTTCAGCGCTCGCCTCGGAAACTGCGATGCGCCCGTCCGCCGTGATCTCCATCTCGCCGGCGAAAGATGCGGCAAGCCCCTGCAGGTTGACGCCGACGCCAGCTTCCGTGCCGATGAGGCGAATCCGATTGGCGTACATGCCGCCAAGAGCCGATGAATCGATGGCGAATGTGGGTTTACCCCCCGCCGTTCCAGTCGCGGTGACGGCCCGGCTCCCATAATCAAATTGATTGACCCCGGTATAGATTCCAAGATCATCAGCAATAAGATCAGCGTTAATTTTCGCCGAGCGCGTAACGATGTCAAAAAAGTCAACGTTGGATGCATTGAGGCCGGCGCCAGTGATTAAAACATCACCGCCCGTTACATTAAGTCCGGACAGCGACCCATCCGCTCCGAATATCGGCGTTCCCGTTCCAAGCGTCACCCGCGGCGTATTGATAAACCCGCAGCCGTCGCAGGTGACGCCATAGGGATTCGCGATGACGAGATCAGCTTCACCGCCGAAAACTTCCGTAAAACCTAAAAGCGTTGATCGATTGCCGCCGGTCACTTCATTAATAATGAGACTTGCGTCGAGGCCGCCGGCGATGAGGTTTGGATTGCCTAAAAGCGTACCGCCCAGTTGGCTCTGCCCAATTTCAAGGCTGTTATTGAGAATGATACCCTGACGATCAACATTGAACGCGGTGAAGACATTATGAGAAACGCCGGCGTCATTGGGCGTTGCGGTATGGATCACTGGCACGCCATTGCCGGCGACATCAATGAGTGTTCCCGAATTGCGAGCCGGGTCAATACTCACCGGAAGCGGCTGCGCCAGCGCCACACATGACGTGAAGACATGGGCGCCGGCGACGGTGGTGCAGAGAACTTTTTTGAGAGTTTTTAAGAGCATGGGACGCAACTCGCTCGGAACAAAATCTAAAAGTGGACAGCGATCGATGCTGTGACATCGACATCGCGCGGCTGAAGAAAACTTGGGTGATCGAAGGCATGAGAAAGAGCCACCTGGCCTGACAGGCGTTTCGCCGAGATGCGAAGTCCGCCGGAAGCGCTTTGCAGTACGCCGCGTTCAAACGGGTTGAAGCCGTCCCGATAAATGCCGCCGACATCATAGGCGATGAACGGTTCGACGGAGACCGCACCGAGCGCGGGCGCGCCGGTTTCAAAACGGCCCGCCTCTGTGGAAACTTCTTGCCTTAAAAAGGCGCCCTTATCGCCGGAAAGGCCGCCGTCAATAAATCCTCGCACAGTCGACGGCCCGCCGAGGCTGATGCGCTCGGCTGGAAATAGATTTCGATCCGCCCACTGACCTTGAAGCACCGCCGTATAACGCAGGTCTTGCGCGCCTATTTTGACCGGGCGCAGAAAATTTATGCTTCCAGCGATCTTCCAGAATTCACGCTTGGGGCCGTCAGGTCCGGTCAAGATGCTTTGTGCGCCGAGAGCGTCGAGCCCGCGGCGCCCTTCCATGGAGGCCGAGATAAGGCCGCCGAGCGCGCGTTGCTGATAGCGGGCGCCGAGATTGACGACCGCAAGGCGATAGCTTGACGACAGAAGCCGGACGTCCTGAATAAAGTTATCTGTATCAGTGAGGCGTAGGCCCACATGGAGCGAGATTTTGCGGGTTGCATCGCGATAGATAAGACGATCAAGATCAGCGGTGACATTCCAACTGTCGCCATCCGACTCAAAATCTGCGAACGCGCCCGTAATCAAACTATCGTAAGAAAAGCGCCCGCCGGACAACGTAAGTATCCAATAGCCATAGGGAAGAGAGAAAAATCCGTTATAGCCTCTGGCGCCGACATCATCACCGTACTGCGCATCACGGTTCCAGCTTACCGACAGGAAATCATTGAGCCCGAGAAGGCCGTCGGCTTCAACCGAAACTGTGTGATTATAGCGGCCGGTGGCGCGCTGACCGAAATTGTCTGCGGAGATTGTCCCCCGGATGCGGTTCGCAGCTTTCTCATTCTTCACCACAACAACGGAACCGCCAGGGCCCGCGCCGGGTTTGATGTCGATCGTGGTCTTATTGGATCTGAGGCGCCCCATTTGGTCGACGCCCTGTTCGAGATCGCGTAAATTCAATATCGCGTCTTCAATTCCCGGAAACGCGAAATCGACTTCGCGTGGGCTGGTTCGTGGACCTTCACCCGCAATATCCTCAACGACGCCTTCGAGAACCGCCACCTTGAGCACGCCGTTTGACAGATCCTGTTGCGGCAACAAGACCCGCGCTGTGACGAATCCTTTTTTGACATAAGCGTTAGTAATCGCACGGGTCAGCGCATCGATCTCGGCCATAGAGACGCAGTCGCCCGTCGCATCGCCTATCTCAATGGCGAACGCATCGCGCGAAAATCGTGTCATGCCGTCAATGATTACCGCGGCAATCGCAACGCAGCGCCCGCCGGTGATGTCGGACGGCGGCGCTTTTGGCGTTAAGTCCTCACCGGAGGGCGCGGTCTGAAGGTCGTCGAACAGCTCTTGCGTCCGCTCGCGCTGTCGCTGAAACTGACGGTCTTCGATGGACTCGCCAGGCGGCTGAGCCTGCGCGGGAGAAACAATAGTGACGCCAGAAGCCGCGGCTATACTCGCCAAGTAAATAACGCTGACTCGAATACGGATTATTTGCGCCTTACTGTTCATGCGCTTTCCGTTATTCATTCTATGCCCCTCACACCGCCTTCCGCCGTGTGAAGAGTTTTTAATAAGACCTCATAAGACTTTTAGAAAAACAAGCGCTAATTTTTAGGCGAATTGTTTGCGCAATTGTAATACGACCGTAACCATAACAGTTTCGAAAGAAAAACCGGCGATCAAGAAGACGCGTTATTTCCTGTGAAATTGAGAAAAGCGTAATAATTTTGCTTCGTCATTTAGGCGCAACGGACCGATCACATTTTTCACATCGCGCATTTTTGGACACGATGACGCAGAATTTAGCGCCGAAAACTGAACAGGCATTTCCTTTGCGCTACTAAGCGATGCAATCGCAAAAACGCCGCGGCTTTAGCAACAACGCGACCTGGCCAAACCAAGCCTCATTCTTGAGCGCCCGGCGCAACCAAGCGGTCTCATTGTCATCGCCTCATGCGACAGGTTTACTGGTCTGCGCTGTCTCAATAATTTCGAGCCGATCGGACGGCGGACCATAAACAAAGTTTTGGATGACGAGAGGAGTAAAACGGCAGCCGCATCAATACCGGTTTTCACATTTGTCGCCGAATCGTTGTGTGGGTTGAGGTGCTTCCCCTCGGTTTTTCCACCCAGCCAGGGGAATTTGAGATATCGGATATATCTAAAGCAGTCTCTGCCTCGTTACGCGCGGCTGCGTTCAGCGGGAACGCATCAAGTATGATCATGCAGGTTGAAGAGCTTTCTTCTTTGTTTTTTTCTTCGCTCTGGTTCCGGGTTTCTTTTCGCAATAAAGGACGTAAAGCGTTCCAATAACGGCGCGCACTTCATCGCTCGCTAAGGAATAAACGATTGATTGGGCTTCTCGCCGTGTCGCGACTAACCGTTCACGCCGTAAAATCGCCAAATGCTGGGAAAGCGCCGACTGGCTCAAAGGGATAACCTCAAGGAGATCGCCGACGGAACTCTCGCCGCCCGCCAGTTGGCATAAGATCATCAGGCGCGTTTCATTCGCCATTGATTTAAGCAGGGTGCACGCTTTTTCGGCGTTTTCCTGCATTTGTGTCGGGTCCATTGACGCCATCTCTCGGTTCCCCATACTCAACTCAATGGCGCCAAAAAACACGATTCAGGCTGCGCCGCACCCTGCAAATCCGTCAGCATCCATTTTCGCTTCATATTTACTGGCGACTTCGGCCCCTGGAATCAAGGCTGGCTTCACCGAATCCCAATCCTCCGGCTTCAAAACAACCATCCAGGCCGCGTAAGGGTCGGCGTTCGCCAGTTTAGGGTCGTTCACAAGCGCGTCATTAACCTCAACGACCTCGCCCGCTGCGGCCGATTTGGCCGGCCCGACCCATTTTCCTGATTCGACCGTCGCACAAGATTTACCCGCGCGGACCGCCCGGCCAACCTTCTTTGGTGTGAACGCCACTAATTCGCCCGCCATCGCCGTCGCGATTGTGGTCATGCCGAGCCGCACATTGCCGTCGCCGGCTTCCTGAAACCAAATGTGGTTCTCAACATCATAAAGAAGTTCATCAGGCAAATGACAACCGCGTACGTCAGGCATAATTTGTTGTCCTCATTAAATGGTTTCAGCCGTTTCTAATCGGATTGATTTTGAGGAGCAACAAAACTCCCCGAGTTCTTCCGTCTGCATCTTCCCTGAAACAAATAAATAAAGATGATTGGTCAGATGCCAGAGCAATTCCAGTTGCTTATCCCGGTCCGTATTCGCGTCGCCGTCCGGCGGATAATCTTGCGCGTGACAAACATAGCGATAGGCGATTTCCCGGCAGGTTTCACGGCACGCGTTAAAGCTCGGGTCTCCCTTTGCTCCCTGACGGTGTAACGCCAACAACCGAAACCCTTCTTTTTTATCCGTTGTCGGCGTTTGGTCGCGCGCCTCAATCCACGCTTCGAGGACATTTTCTCCGAGGTTCAAATAGACATCGCGGCTCAACGCGCGGGGGCATGCGGCGGCGGCCTCTAAGGTCGCTTCTATGTCGGCGAGCAAAGTCACGCTAAGCCCTTCTCCCTGATCAAATCGAATGAGTTTGAGATATTCTCATGAACGCCGACCTTTTTCGGCGACAATCCCATCGCCATGCCGAGCAGCTGCGTAAAATAGAGAATTTTCACAGTTGTCTTTTCGCCCAAAACTTTTTCGGCGCGAATCTGGTGCATCTCAAGACCGGAATGACACGTCGGGCACTCCGTTGCGATCACGTCAGCGCCGGACGCTTCAGCTGCTTTTAGAATATTAAGCACCAATTTTGTCGACGTATCTGAATCGGAAAGCGTATGCGCCCCGCCGCAGCAAGCGGTTTTCAATGGAAAATCCACATTGTCGGCGCCGGCCGCTTCCAGAAGGTCGTCCATGAAATGCGGCTCCGACGTGGACTCGCTTTCAGGTCCCTGATCTTTTTCCGGGAAGATGTGGCGGGGCCGCGTGTACATGCATCCGTAATAATTCGCCACTTTAAGGCCGCTCAGTGAATTTTTCACTTTCGACTTCAGCCCGTCTTCACCGATCGCGTTTTTGATCCAGTCAAGCGCATGGATGGTTTCGACCTGACCGGCCTCATATGTCTGATGACCGGCCTTTGTGGAAAGGCGGTCGACCACTTCTTTCGAGGCGTCGTCATGTTCCAGATCATATTCAGCTTTTTTGAGATTGTGGTAGCACCCGTTGCACGGCGCCATCACCACATCATGGCCCATTTCATTGGCCGCGATCGACATGACGCGCGACGATAGATAGGTCTGGATTTTAGGGTCGATGTTTTTTACCTCCATCGCCCCGCAACAATTCCAGTTTTTCACCTCGTCGAGCTTGAGGCCCAACTCTTTGCCTAGCGCCTTGGTTGACCGATTATAGGCGTGACCGGTGCCTTCCAATGCGCAACCGGGATAATACGCCACTTTCTCATACTTCTTTGGTTCCGCCATGATGGTTCCTATTCAGCCGCAATTTTTTCGGGGTCCGGCCGATGCTCGACCGGCGCGCCCATGACTTCTGTGATTTCCGCTTCACGTTCTTCGAGATACTCGTTGATCGCATCACGGGCTTTGCCCCAATCGTTTGTTTTGGGTCTGAATATTGTGGCGAGCCCCATGGACATGAGCCATTTCACCGGCAATTTCATGACCATATTCCGCACAATCTGGATCAGCCAGTCTTGCGTCAATTTCTGCCCGGTGCGGCCAAAGAAATTGCGCAGGACGAGACCGTCTTCGATTTTTCCGCGCTCAATAACTTGTTCGGAAAAGACCTCGTCAAATACCATTGATGGACTTTTCGGGGTGTATCCTTTTCGCTCAAGCCAGTGCGCCGTCGCTTTCATCACACCTTCCGGCACAACGTCTCTCGGACATGCATATGTGCATTTGTTGCAGGAAACGCACTGCCAGATAAGATCTTTATCGCGCACGAGCTCAGCTTCAAATCCCATACGGATCAAATAAATCCAATGACGCGGATTAAAGTCCGCATTGATGGCGTTCACCGTGCACGAATTTGTGCATGATCCGCATTGCCAACAGCGGTGAATATATTCGCCGCCCGGCAAAGCCGCGATTTCATCTTGAAGATCTTCATTATAGTCCGGCACGACCCGCGACCGAATAAATGTGCTCCAGTCGCCCGAAACATCAATGCCGTCTATCGTCAGATTTTCATGAGTCTTCAGATCTTCCGGCCGAATCAAATTCTTTTCATGAATGGGCATCTAGTGATTTTCCCCGGACAATAAAGTTTTAGGGTCGATCCGATGCGCCGCGCCTTCAATAATTGGCGGTATGACCCGATTTGTTTTGGCGCGCACGCCGTCAAGGCCGAGCAGCCGCCTCAGGTGAATGGCGGGATCATCAGCTGATGAGAAATCGGCGCGCAAATAACTGCCGCCTTGCGCCAAGATGTATTCAGAATAAATCTGTGCACTGAGGAGATCGACATACCAAATGACATCGCGGAAGATGCCGGCGTCGCTAACATATTGTGAAAGCTCTTCGCGCAGCATCAAACAGGTCTCATATCCGTCGCCGATATCAAGCGTGATATGATCGATATCGCCGTGCCAGATTTCGCGCACCACGCCGGTGTTCGCTTTGGCGTCCCAAACCCAACGGCACATCAAGGGATATTTTTCTGGCAAGCAATTATGTAGGATCTCCGCTGCAAGATCCCGCACCCAGCGATGACGCTTGTCCTGGGGGAACGCATTGCAGAATGTCTCGACAATCTCAGCTGGCGCCTCATCAGCGAACAATCCCGCCATCGCGGTTCGCAAAGCGCCATACTGATCATCTTCCAAATAGGGGCCGATGCGTCGGCGCACCGTTGGCATAAAGGCGCAAAGAGTCGCGAATTGATCAGGCGTTAAATCAGTGTTTTCTTTCTTTTCGAACGCTTCTTGAAAGAGGTCGGCTCGAAACTTCAGCGCTTCAACATATTTTTCCACACCGCCAGCGCCGTCACATGCGGCGATTAGGGAGGAGAAAGCCGCATCAAGCTTTGGACCGCTTAATTCCAACTGCGGGCGTTGCTCCGGCGCCGGCGATGATTCCTTATGTTTCGAATCCCAAAACATCTCGCTCCTATTCGGCGGCGGCGACAACGCTATAACCGCGCGCCATCGAAAGCGCCGACATCGCCGCTGCATTGCCTTGCGCAATTGAGTCGTCGATGGTTTCCGGACCGGTGGCGGAACCAGCGACGAAAACGCCCGGCCGCGAGGATGCGCCCATAACGCCGTACGTGTTCTGCTGCTTGATGTAACCCCAATGGTGAAGATCGACGCCGAAAACGCTTGAGATCAACATATTGTCCACATTCGGATCCATGCCGATCGCATGCACGACCATATCAAACGGGATGGTGATAGGACGTTTTACCAGCGTGTCCTCGCCCTTGACGATCACCTTGTCGCCGTCGGACGTTACTTCAGCAATCCGCGCCTTTATGTATTTAACTTTTTGCTCTTCCTGCGACTTCCAGTAAATTTCCTCATACAGACCAAATGTTCTGATATCCATGTAATAGATATAGACATGGCAATCAGGGAGCTCTTCGCGGATCTCAATCGCCATCTTGGCGGAAACCGAACAGCATATCTTCGAACACCATTCGCGGCCGATTTGACGGTCTCGCGAGCCGACGCAGAGCAAGATCGCCACCCGTTTTGGTTTATCGCCATTCGACGGGCGCCGAACGCCCTGGCCCGAGGAAATCATTTGCTCGACCTGCGTGGTGGAGACGACGTCCGGGAACATCCCGAATCCCCATTCCGGCTTGTTGATCGAATCAAAATGGGTGAAGCCGGTGCACAAAATTGTCGAGCTTGCGTCTACGGTCTCGCCGCTCGAAAGCGTCGCCATGAAATTTCCAGCGTCGCCCTCAAATTTTGAAACGGTGGCGTTTGTCTTGACGTCCACATGCTCGTGGCGTTGCACACGATCGACCATGCCGCCAATCGCATCTTTCGCCCATTCTCCGGACGGAACAAGTTTGGCGTATCCTGAAAGGATTGGCGCGCCGCCCAGGCGATCCGCCTTTTCAACGAGCGTCACTTTCTGGCCGATGCTGGCCAATGAATGAGCGGCGGCGAGGCCGGCCGGTCCGCCTCCGACCACGAGAACAGGTTTTGTCATGTTTGCGCTTCTATTTTCTTATAACCGGGGCCGCCGGTGATCATCCGGCGCGGGTCGTAGAGATTCTCCTGCTCGCCCGCTTCGACCTTTTTCAAATAGTCTTCAAATTCCGCTTTCGCTTTTTTCCAATCAATGCCCAACTTGTCGTAGAGTTTTTCGCAAGACGAAGCGTGCCAGTGAGACTGCACGATCTTGAAGGGGTGCGCGCCGCAAACGAGCGCCGCAAATTGAGCGTCCGCCAGAACCGGAAGATCATAATCCTTGCCGTCGGCTTTTCCGATCCACTGGTTTTTATCGAGGGTCGTGATGCAGCCAGTGTCATGACCAATCATGACGTCGGAATTCGCTTCATCGACGGCGACTTTGATTTTCCGATCGATGGCGAAGGACCGCGTAAATTCTCGTTCAGAAATAATGTGGCGGAAGCCGAAGCCGCAACAGTCATACCATGTTGAGTAATCGATAATCTGCGCACCCAACGACTGAATGATGCCGGTGGACACCGCAACGCGTTCGCCGCCTAGAACATCGTCGTCGTAGATCACATCTTGCGGGATCATTTTGTAAACATGACACGCCGGGTGGATGGTCGCTCGTACATTCGAACAGTCAATTTGCTGACGATTGGCGATTTTCTCGCGCATCACATGCAGCCATTCCGAATAGTGGACGACCTCTTCAGGGATCAACAGCTTTCCGTCGACGAGGCGCCCGAGCTTGCCCAAAATGGTTTTGACGCGTTCGCGCAAGGGCGCGGACAAGAGGAGATATTCACGAACCTCCTTGTAATTGCCGAACGATGTTCCGCAATGAACGAGCGGGTAATAATACCCTTCGGGAAGCCCCTCAGCCTTCGCCGACACATACGCCTGATGGAAATTGCGCAGGAACACCGCCGCTAGGCTCTCGATGTTGCCGATCCCTGAGCCGTGATAATTCCAGGCGGTGCATGACGTCTGATCGGTTTCATCCAGATACTTGATGTCGAGCTCATTCATCAGCCACAAAAGCGACGCCGGATAACCCGGAATGTTTCCACACTGACCGCAAGACTTATGATGCCAAAGCTGGGTCGTCGGGATTTTCTTATCCCATCCGTAAATCGTCTTCGCGATGGTCGGCTGATGCTGTTCGCTGACACGATGAACGACGATCTCGCCCTCCTTTTCAAGCTGCCACATAATATCGCGCACGTCGTGAACGCGATCCTTGTTGGTCAACATGGAACGCTTATCGATCTTTTGTTCGACCCATGCGGTCGCGGTCGCTGCATCTGAAGGGCTCAGCTTGGCGTCACGCCATTCCGAGCCATGGCCGGTGAAGCGTTCGTCACCATTGGTCGTATTATCGCCAGTCATAGTGTTCCTCCTCTGGAACAGCCTTTCTCAAGACAAAATCTAATCTTCGTCGTCTTCCTGCTCGTCCAGGAAATCATCCCAATCTTCGCGTTTCTCATCCATGATGTCGCAAATGACGTCGAACAGGTTTTCGTCGATCGTCTCCAACTGATCGAGGACGCCGGTTTCTTCCCAGATCGTATAAAGCTCAACCGATGTCTTCAGGTTGACCTCCCACGCTGTTTTCGTGGTGTTGAGCGTCGGCATCGGGATCGCCTTTCGCAGCAAGGCGAGCGGCGCATCAATCTTTGAGATGTTCGGGCCCCAATCGGCGAAATGATCAGGGTTGATCATATCAGGCGATAGCTGATTGCCGGTCGAGATCAATTTCAGCATCACACGGCTGAAGGGACGCAAGACTTGCTTGGCCGAATCCATGCCATGCTTGATCGCGACCTCGCGCATCAACATGACGAGACCGCCAGGCGAATTGCCGAAGGGGCATCGCGCGGCGCAAGTATAGCACTGCGCGCAGGACCAAATTTTCTCCTGCATCGCGTCATACATGCCCTCAAGATTTTCAGTCCAAAGAAGCTGAACAATTTCGCGCGGACTAAAATCGTAATAATGAGCGGCCGGGCATGTCGCGGTGCAAATACCGCAATTGAGACAGCCGTTTAATTCGTGGTCAAATCGAAGATCGGCCTGGATATCCTGAAAAATCTCTTCCAGATCGCCACGCGACACCGGCGCTCCGTCCGAAACGGGATCGCCGATATGCTCCTGAACCCTCGTTGTTGTCGCCGCATGCGCCATATATTTTTCCCAAAAGCGTCAGAGCCTAATAGGTAAGAACCCTGCAATCGTCGTTTTCCATGATTTCTTCGATCAAATAGGCGCCGCCGACGATGCCTGAACATTCAGGCACCAGATCTTCTTTCGTCATGTCGAAGAGATCGAGGTTCGGCGAACAACAGGCGAATTTAACGCCGGCCTCATGCGCGTCTTTGATGAAGTCGTAGACGGTTTTCGGCGAGCCTTCTTTCACGACAAGATTTTCGGCGACGCCTTTTTTCAGTAATTGCCCCGCCGTGGCCGTGCAGATCACTTCAACCTCGTATTCCATTGCAGCGGCGACGGTCGCCTGGAAGATCGGCGCGCCGAGTTCTTCCCCGTTTCGCGGATCAGTATTCGCCATGATGATGACCAGTTTATCCGCCATTCGGCGCCTCCGTGATTTTTGCGTCGCAGCATTTTGTATAATGACAATGCTGAACCGATTTGCTGTTCAGAATATTAGGAAATCCTAATTTACGCAAGCGGCTTCGCCACTCTAATCGCGCATTAATCCGGTGAGCTGGATCAATCCCGTCATGATCGGCACCAGTGCGTCTTCAATTTCAGATTGACGTTTGGAAATCGCGTCGAGAGGCGCACTTACATTTTGCGGACTCTCTTCAAACTCCATAATGAGATCTTCGATGATGCCGCGCTTGACGCCCGGATGCCCGGAAAAACCAAACATATTATCGCCGATTTGAAATAAAGCCGGCGCGCCGTCGGGATCGACGGCGAGTATCTTCGCAAAAGGGGGCGGAACGGGGCGATCGCGCATATACCGAACCATCGGATACTGCTCGGGTAAAAATCCGTTCAATGCTTCTTTGTCGATGCGTTTCGCATCCACCACGTCGAGCGTAAGCGGCGCCTCTTCGCTGCCGCCGTCGGCCGCCAAACACAAAATCTGCGCGCCGAGGCCGATGGCGATCACCGGCCGGCCCGACATATAGTATGCTCGCGCCAATGCGACTTCTTCCGCGAGCGTCGGCACATCGCGCGCGCCCGCTGTCCCCCAGGGGCCGCCGCCAAGCAAAACCAGACAATCGCCCGCTTCGGCTGCGATGGGGACGCGCCCATCCTCCGTAAAGGGACGAAAATAATTGAACCGAATACGGCGGCCCTCAAAATGGTCTTCCATCAGGCCTAAATATTCTGCGGACGTATGCTGGATGACCGTCAGCGATTTCATTGGCTTATGCCGCAACAGCAGAGCGAATCGCCGCTGAAAAATCAGAAGGCGCGACGCTTAATAGACCGACGTCAGCGCCGGCGAAGAAAGCGTCGACGTTTGCGTCAATGTCGTCGATGGGTGTCCGCCGCAACGACGACTCCAGGTCCAGGATAATGCGCGGCGGCGTTACAAAGAAATCGCCCGTGATCAAGACTTCGCGCAGGCGATCATTATTCGCTCCTTCGAGGCGAATATGCGCAGTAACGGCCCCGCCCGCCCCGCGGCAAGAGCCGACTTTCACCGAAGCGTCACGCGACGGATCGTCAATGTCGTAGACGAAGTCATCGGTCCCGATTTCGTCATCGAATATTGCTCGCGCGCGCGTCAATTCCGCTTCTGACAATGTGTCGTCGACCGTCGCAATTCCGAGTTCGTTTTCAAACGCGTTTGTCATCGCTGACCTTACGTCCGACCAATCGGGAGCGCGTCCTAATAACTCGCGCAAGTTTGTGACGCGCTGCGCCGCTGCGCCAAGCGCATGTTTTTCGGTTTTTTCCTGCGGCACATTCAAGGCGCTGAACATTTTTTCAGGGTTCACGTCGCCCAAGACAGTACCCTGAAAGATTAATGTGTCTCCGTCGAAGAACCCGCCCGTCCCGGAGATTTTTCGCCCGCCGACTTCAATATCGTTCCGCGGCCGATATTGCGCGTCGAGTCCTAGATCGGAAAGGCCGGAAGCAACCGCCTTGCAAATTCGTTCTGTCACCTCTGACAATGATCCGCCGCCCAGAGAGTGACGATTACAGACAAGCGACCAACCGAGTTGATCTTCATCCATGAAGATGGCGCCGCCGCCCGTTATCCGCCGGCCGATTTCAATCTGGTTTTTACGGCAATAATCGACATTGACCTCCTGGCTCACGGCTTGATGCCGACCCACAAGAACCACAGGGGAGAAGCCGATAAATCGAATAGTGTCGCCGATCTCGCCCGCCTGGTGCGCGTCGATCATCGCCTGATCGAGAGAAATATTCTCTCGCCCGCTACGCTGGCCGGTATCAATGATGCGAAACCGGGGCGCCGTCACGCGTCCAGATCCTCGAATTCGTCGCCGGGCTCATAGGTCTCGCCCGGTTTTTCCATATCAAGCTGATGCCTGATCCGACGCAAGTCCGCCGAAGCCGGCTGAAAAGGATAACTGGCGATATCCGAAGGCGGACTATCGCCGTAGGGCCGATCGCAGGCGGAGATATCTTCCGCAAACTTACCCGGACAGCCGGATGTTCGGAACGCAATGCCGGCGTCGATGATGGCGTCAAGCTCGGCCTGCGGCAGCCCAAAATCGACTACCCTGCCGCATTCGTCGAACTTCATTTGATCGACGCGCGCGTCGCAATAGTCGATCAGATACCGGCCGAGCTGCACCCGCCGCCATTGATCCCGAGGCGTCGCCGGCAAATGATCCATCAACGACCCTTTTTCCGGATAGAAACAGAACATGTGGCTGTGACCGCCAAGGTCGACGAGTTGTTGTACAAGCGATAATATCTCAAATTCCGTCTCGCCCATACCGACAATAATATGCGCGCCGAATTTTTGCGGCCCAAAAATATCGCGCGCATCCATCAGGATTTCCCAATATTTTTTCCAGTTATGCGGAGATTGCACGCCCTTTCCGCGCGTTCGGTCAAACAATTCCGGCGTCGCCGCATCAAGCGCGACAGTGAAGATGTCAGACCCCAAATCCCGAAGCGTTTTCACATCATCGCGCGTCATCGTTGTGGGATTCGATAAAATGGAAATCGGAATGGCGTCCGGATCAACATGATCAGTCCACGTCTTTAAAACCGTAACTGTGTCTTCATCAGAATTCGGGTGCGTGATCATTGAAATACACATCCGATGAAACGGGCTAGCCTCAGGGTCTTCTCCAACCTTGGCGGCGATTTCCGCCATCGGCACCGCCGGCCAATCGACGCGAATAAAGTTTCGGTCCGCATAATCGCGATCCGCCTCACGATGGCGCGCCAGGCCGCAATAAGCGCAGTTGGCGCGGCAGCCTTCGGGATAGGTCAACAAGAGGTTTAGACACCGCGTACAGGCGCAACGATACATGTTGCCGGCCATCAACCCCAAAGTGATCGCCGCCGCCGTCGACATTTGCACATATTCAGGCGACCGCATCTGCGGCGTGAGCACATTATTATTTGGCAAATAAACGCCTTTCGGAGGCACGGCGTTGGCTTTAACGCGGCCTCCGTTTTTTAACGCGCCCGGAATGGCGTCAGGCGTTCGCGGCGTCATTAAATCAAAGGGATTATAATCTTTACCGTCAGCGCCTTGATCGCCCGGGATCGCCGATTCAGGTTTGAGACAGGTCATCTTATATCACTTTCCACATTATGCTGCGCAACCGCTCCGCACCCGGTTCAGCGACGCCGCCCCGAGTTTCACAGAGCAGCACGCATGTTCTTGCGTAAATGGCCGGCCAATCGCGCGAACAGTTTGGAGCGCGCCGTCGGCTGGAAACGCGATGCCGTCAAGTCCGGCCATGACAGCATAGGCGTCCGTGACGCGTTTGTGTAAGCCGGGCGGTCTGGCGCATCCCAGAAGAACGCTTTTATCTTCCAAACGTCGGCGCGCCTCCAGGAAAATACGCCCCACATCTGATGTCGTCGGCGTTTGAAATGTCCCCGGCTTTGCATAAAACGGCATGATCACGACGAGAACGAGCGCCTCAACCGGATACCGGCTAATGATATCGAGCGCGTTTTCTTCCCCCAATAACCGGCCGTAATGAAGACCGATGACGATGTGCGGAGAAATATTCATGGTCGTGGCGGTGAGCGCTGCGAGCGTCGCTTCAAAATCATCAACAGGGCGATCAAGATGATAGACGTCGCGGATCGTATCTTCTGCGCCGATAACATCCATCATTGCGGTGTCGACGCCGGCGGCTTCCATTCTTCTTGCGCCGGCCTCGTCGGTCAGCGCTGTGTGAATGGCGATTTGCAGATGCGGGAAATCCGATTTTAATTTTTCGATCACCGGGTAATAGCGTTCATACCGAATTTCATTTCGCTTGTTCGAGCCGCCGGATAATAGAAATCCCTGCAAGTCTTGAAGCGCCACCATATCGCGGACGCGCTGATCGAGCATCTCAGGACTGGTCGCCGGAATCATTGGCTCCAAGATTTTGGCCTGGCAGTGATCGCACATGAGCGCGCATCCGCCAGCCGTAATCGAAAAGGCGGGGAAAGAATTCTTTCCGCATCCCTTGAGCTCGCTTGATTCATATTCTTTGAAGGTTGGCGTCGAAAAACGAATGGAACGCTCAAGCGCATGCGCTGCGCGCGCTTCCATTTGATCGACGAGCGCTTCGTCGAATTCAGCGTCTTCAAATTCTTCTATCTGTGATAATTCTTGGCGCCAGCTCACGTGGGACGTCTCTATATATTAGTAGACACTAATGTAACTATGGCAGCCTCGGCCGTTCGGCGCAACATTGATGCACGCCCTTTACGCGAAGTCTTCCATTAAACGCGATTGCGCATGCGCAACTGCTTTTACGCTTTGCCGAACATGCCCTTCATTGACGTCATCTTCGAGCGATTCCATCCAGCGCGGATTGAAGTCATCCTCATCGACGAGATCGCATTCGAACGTTTGGAAAAGATCGCGCACCGATTGCGGCAGTCGCTGCGGCGCATCATGGCGATCCAATCTCCCCCATAAACCCGCCCATGCGCGCGCCGTGGTCCAGGGATTATAGCCGCCGCCGCCAAGGACCAGACTATGGGGAGCGAGAGCGACAACGGATTCGACGGCGTCCCACAAAGCGCGGTTGCTTAACCGAAGTCCCGATAAAGGATCGTCCGCCAATGCGTCGGCGCCGCACGTAATGACAATTGCTTCGGGCGAAAATCGGTCGAGATAGGGCAATACACATTCATTAAGCAAAAAGGCCAGCTCTGAATCATTGAATTGCGCCGGCGCCGGCAAATTCATGGCGTTGGGCGGCGAGTCCTCCCGCGCACGGCCCGTATGGGGCCAACGGTTTTCCTCATGAATTGAAACGAGACGAATATCCGGTTCACCGCTGAACGCTTCTTCAACACCGTCGCCGTGATGGGCGTCGAAATCTACATAAGCGACGCGTCGCAGCCCGCGTTCAAAATATCGCAAAATCGCAAATACCGGGTCATTGAAATAGCAAAAGCCGCTTGCCCTATCCTTTTTTCCGTGGTGCGTGCCGCCGCCCGGATGAAAACTGACGCCATGCTCGAGCGACATGTCAGCGCCGAGAATAGACCCCCCGACCGTCGCAGCGGCGCGATTAAAAACGCCCTTGAACAAAGGGTTTTCCATCGTGCCGAAATTGTAGGTTTCGCGCTCTGCAATGCTGGCGACGCCCGCTTTATCAGCGCGCAGAAGATTTTCCAGATAATCCCGACTGTGAAACTTCGCCAGCGTTTCGATGTCAGCGGGCGCACATTCGCGATAATTTTCTTCATTGATCCATCCAAGCGCCCGACAAATTTTCTCAACGGCGCCAATGCGAGAAATCGCTAATGGATGCAGACCTGAAAACCCTGATTCGCGATAAAGGCTCGAACTGATAAACAACGCTTGCTCAACCTCGTTGGCGTCGACACCGACACGAATATGCTGCAACGCAATACGCCGGTGCGCCTTGGTTATTGTTGTTGACTAATCTCATGATAAGTTGCACTTTTGCTAATTAAGTACATTCTAATACGCTAATGCCGTAATTGTTGGAAGATTGCAGGACGTAACAATTGAAAAATCCTGTTGCGGCGAATTAGGAGGATATATGGCTGACGGTACTCCCCTCACGGAGGAAGCGATGCAATCGTCACTGAATAATTCCAAGAATATGACGATCATTGCGACCAAGGGCACACTCGATTGGGCCTACCCCCCCTTCATTCTCGGGACGACAGCGGCTGCGATGGACGTTGAAGTCACCATGTTCTTTACTTTTTATGGGTTGGGCCTCTTGAAAAAGGATCTCAACCTCGAGATCGGCACTGTGGGCAATCCGGGCATGAAAATGCCGATGATGGGCATGCATATGGGCATGCCGAATCTTGTGGGCATGATCCCAGGCGTCACCGCCGGCGCGACAGCCATGATGAAAAATATGATGAAGAAGAAGGGCGTCGCGTCGATTGAAGAGCTTCGTGAAGCGGCGGTTGAATCAGAAATCCGGCTTATCGCCTGCCAGATGACCATGGATCTGTTCGAATACACGACGGACGACATGATCGACGGCATTGAAATCGGCGGCGCGGCGACGTGGATGGAATCCGCCACGCAGTCTGACATCAACCTTTATATCTGATCGAAGATATCAACATCGAACATGGAGACATTTATTTATGGCTGACGAAGTCTTGGATGCGAAAGGTTTAAATTGCCCGCTGCCCATATTGAAAGCCAAGAAGTCACTCAAAGGAATGTCGACGGGCGCGACACTCGAAATCTTCGCAACTGACCCCGGATCGGTGAAAGACTTCGAAGCATTTTGCCGAACCACCGGCAACGAATTGATGGAGTCTGAGGAAGACGGCGAGATCTTCAGATTTGTTATAAAAAAAGCGGCATAGTTTCTATGCCGCTTTTTTTGTGACGCTCGATAGGGGAATTCGAGACGCAATCTCGCTGCAATAAAGGGAAAAAGGGAGGGTCACAAAGTGCGTACCCGTGACATTAAGAAAGCGGCGTCAGCCATAGCGCTCAGCGTAGGACTGACGTCAACAACGAGCGCTTTTGCGACGGATGGATATTTTCAACATGGTTTCGGCGCCCGCAACAAGGCGATGGCCGGGGCGGGCATAGCGGACGGCCGTGACGCCACAATCCTGGCGATTAATCCGGCGGGACTTGTCGGGTTGGACAGCAATCTTACCGCTTCACTTTCATTCTTCGTCCCGGATCGCGGCTTCGTCGGGTCCGGGCCTGGCGGCTTCGTTCCCGCCGGCGATAATCGCGGCAACGACACTGAGCTTTTTGGAATTCCTAACATCGCCTACAGCACGCCCATTGGCCCCAATACGGCATTCGGGATTTCGCTGCACGGCAATGGCGGACTTAATACGGATTTTGAAGAAGCAGCCAATCCGTCCTGCACGATGATGATGTCGCCGTCGCAAGGGGTATTTTGTGGCGGTTCGACCGGGGTGAATTTGAACCAGGCCTTTATCGCTGTGGGCGTCGCTCATGATTTCGGTGGGTTTAGCCTTGGCGTTTCTCCGATTTTTGCAATTCAACAGTTTGAAGGAAAAGGCCTCGGCGCTTTCGCGGGCGTTTCGTCCGATCCGGCAAATCTGACGAATAATGAAACGGACACGTCCGTCGGCGGCGGCGTCCGTATTGGCATACAGTCAGAACTATCCCCTCGATTGCGCGTCGCTGCGTCATATCAAACAAAAATTTGGATGAGCCGTTTTGAAGATTATGCGGGCCTATTCGCCGACGGCGGCGACTTTGATATTCCGCAAAATATTCAAGCCGGTGTCGCGTTCGACTTAACCCCGCAACTAACGCTCGCGTTTGACTATCGCTGGATTAATTATCAAGGCGTCAACGCAGTTGGAAACGCCACGACTGTCATGCTGCCTTTCGGCTCACCTGACGGCCCAGGATTTGGTTGGGACGACGTCCACGCGTTCAAACTGGGCGGCGAATATCGCACAGCAGGCGGCGCAGCGTTTCGCGCCGGCTATGCGCGCAATACGAATCCGATCGGGCCCGAAGATGTGACGCTGAACATTTTGGCGCCCGGCACGATCCAGGACCACATCACAGCAGGGTTCGAAATACCGTTCGGCCCCAGAAACAGCCTCGAAGCAAGTTTCCTTTATGCGCCGGAGTCAACGGTTTCAGGAATCGAAGTGACGCCCTTCGGCCCCAATCCAAACAGGACGATCGAGATCGGATTGAGCGAACTTGAATTCACGGTCGGTTGGAAATTTAAGTTTTAAGATCGCATTATCGCATATGACCGTAAAAGCAACGCCTGCCGCAAACAATCCGTGGCGGGCGTTGTACTAGACGGCGCGGCGTCGTGCGTCGGCCGCATTCGCAGATTGCCATACGCCAACTTGATACAGGCCAATTGCATTTATGACGCCTGTTGCGTTAAGTGCGCCTCGCAAGCATCAAAGTTTTTCTTTGGTCATCGTTTCTAACAAGAAGCATCACCGCCTATGCCGGTATGGAATTGTTGAATGGCTCGCTTTGAAATTAGAGCCCCGAGAATTCAGCTTTCGGGCCGACCCGCCCTGCGGGGGCTTGCATTTTTTTTGAATGAAAAAAAATGGCTGTTTATCACCGCTCTTTTCGGCGCCGTTTTTTTAAGCTTGCCGACCCCGGAGGGGCTGACGCGCGAAGGACACATTGTTCTCGCAATGACGATCATGGCTGTGATCCTCTTTATTGCAGAACCGATTCCCCTGCCCGCCGTCGCCCTCCTCATTATCGTCGGTCAGGTTTACCTATTAAAGATCGACTCTAACGTCGTCGCCCGGAGTCTGATGAGCGACTCCGTCCTGTTCATTATGGGATCGTTGATGTTGGCGGTCGCTATCGTCAAACAGCGTCTGGATAAACGAATTGCTTATTTGATCGTGCGCCTCACTGGCCCCAAGCCCGCCAATGTTTCCGTTGGTATCATTCTGATTTCCGGCATTCTAGCGTCCATCATCGGCGAGCACACGGTCGCGGCGATGATGCTTCCGGTGGCGCTTACACTGGTGTCGCTCGTATCGTCGGACAAATCCGAGGTTCGCAGTCTCGCCGCCGTTCTGTTGTTCTCCATCGCTTACGGTTGTTCGATCGCCAGCATCGGCACGCCATCGGGCGGGGCGCGAAACGCCATCATGATCGGCTATTGGCGAGAATTTTTTTACGATCCCCTCAATCCAGAAACTTCAAAATTTCTCATTGGGTACGTGAAATGGGCGCTTTACTGTTATCCGCTTTTTCTCATCCAAGCGCCCTTTGTCGCCTTCCTGCTGTTGCGGATTTTCAAACCGAAGCAAGGCAATATATCACGAGCAATCGTTCGATTGAGAATGCAGATCGCCGAACAAGGTTCAATGACGCCGCGTGACTGGTTGTCGATCCTGGGATTTTTCCTGACGTTGCTGGGCTGGATTTTTCTGTCGGACAAGTTTGGCTTGGGCGTCATCGCCATTTGCGGCGCTTTGTTCTTCCTCATAGCGGGCCTGGTTCGGTGGAACGATCTCAATAGTGGCGTCAATTGGGGGGTCGTCTTGCTTTATGCGGCGGCGATTTCGCTTGGCGTACAGATGAAAGACACCGGCGCCGCCCAATGGGCCGCCGATAGTTTTTTGCAGGCGCTCAGTACAGTTGGCGTGGATCAAGGTTTTGGCTTGTGGGCGGCCACGTCCGTCTTAACCACTTTTGTGACCAACACCATGTCAAACGGGGCGGCGGTCGCCGTTCTTGGTCCGATCACGCTGAACCTTGCGGGCATGGCCGGGGAAAGCGCGATCCGCATGGGCTTCATCACGGCGGTGTCATCGTCCTTCGCCTATTTGACGGTGGTCGGCACCCCGGCGGCGACGATCGTATATTCATCCGGATTTCTAACGCCAAGAGACTTTTTGAGAGCCGGCTCGCTGATGGCGCTCATCTCAACGACCGTGCTATTGTTTGCGGCGTTAGCATATTGGCCCTTGCTGGGACTCTGACGGACTATGACGTTTAACGAGAAGCGCTTTAATATTCTCCTGTGTATTGACGGTTCGGAGGAATCCTACCGCGGCCTTCGCTACGCCGTTCGTATCGGCAAGGGCAACGACGCCGACATCACGCTTCTTTATGTGCGCCCTGTCGACAAGAGCATGGAGTCAGGCGGCATCGGCATGTCGCTCGCGCGCGAGAATATGCTGGAATGGGGCCTTGAACTCCCTGGCATGCAGGCCCTTGAAAACGCCAGGAACCAGCTAATCGAACTCGGCTATATGGACGAAGAGTGGAAGTCGGAGTCGGTCCATAAAGATGTCATCGGCGATCGCCTCGGCGACAATATGGTCGTTTATACGAGCGACACCGGCGCGCAAATCACGCTCAAACTGATGGTGTCGCCGTCTGTCGAACGCGGCATTCTCGATGAGTGTGAATTGAATCCCTACGACATCACGATTGTCGCGATGCAGGACCACGATCAGACCAACGCGCGCGGATCAATTAACTGGCGCGTCACCAGAACCGTCGTGACCGAACACCGCGGCGCGGTGCTCCTCGCCAGAGAGATCGAAGAGAACCATGGTCATTTGATCTGCGTAACTCACGACGAAAAATCCATTGCTGCGGCGCAAAAAGACGCCGTGATGGCGAGCCGGTGCAACTGCCCTGTCCACTTGTTGTCAGTCGCCGAGCGGGACACGGATATTCCGGCGGCGGAATTGGCGATTAATCTTGCGAAAAACAGTATCAAACAGGCGGGCGTAACGGTGGAGAGCGCCACTGTGGCTGAGGGCGATCCGGTGAAAGAAATCATCGAGCGCGGCAAGCCCTTCTCGGTAATCGTCATGGCGGATTCTGATGTCAAGGGATTGCGACGTTTTTTTCAAACAAGCGTCGCCTATGACGTTCTAAAGCAAGCCCATAATTCCGTCATGATTATCCGCTGACACGATGGTTCGTTCACCAGTCATATTTGTGTTTGATATCCGGCCCGTTTCTTGGCAGGCTCATATTAGAATATCCTGATATTCGGCGCTATAAAACAACGGACGGCGGAAGCAAACGCGACAACACCGTCCGGTCGGCATACGCTAGGGAGGACAGCGGTTTTGACTTTGAATCCATTTGCGACAGTGAAAGAGGAAGTGTCGCTGTCGACGGTCCCCTCCGACGAAGTCAAAAAGACCACATGTTATATGTGCGCCTGCCGGTGCGGCGTACGCGTCCATCTCAAAGACGGAAAAATCCGCTATCTTGAAGGCAATCCCGATCACCCGGTGAACAAGGGCGTATTGTGCGCCAAAGGGTCGGCGGGGATTATGAATCAATACTCGCCGGCGCGGCTCAAAAAACCGTTGCTACGCGTGGGAGAACGCGGGTCCGGCGAATTTAAAGAAATTGAATGGGAAGAGGCCCTCTCAATCGCGACGGACTGGCTCGGCCAAACCCGCAAAAAAGACCCTTCCAACCTCGCCTTCTTCACGGGCCGCGACCAAAGCCAGTCCTTTACGGGATGGTGGGCGAGTCAATTCGGCACGCGGAATTTCGCCGCCCACGGAGGGTTTTGTTCCGTCAACATGGCGGCGGCGGGAATCTACACGCTTGGCGGCGCCTTTTGGGAGTTTGGCGAACCTGACTGGGATCTGACCCGCTATTTCATGATGTTCGGCGTCGCTGAGGATCATGATTCCAATCCAATCAAGATGGGCATTGGAAAAATAAAGACCCGCGGCGACGCGAAGTTCGTTTCGGTCAACCCCTGCCGAACCGGTTATTCCGCTGTCGCCGATGAGTGGATTGGCGTTCGCCCCGGCACGGACGGCTTATTTGTCTTTTCCATCATCCATGAATTACTGCGCGCGGAAAAAGTCGACTTCGCCTCGCTCGCTCGATACACGAACGCGCCCTGGCTTGTCATCGATAATCCCGGTCATGATGACGACGGGCTCTTCGCGCGAGACAAGAACGGCGATCCCGTCTGTTACGACGTCAATACGAAGAAAATTGTCAGCGCCCTTAAAGGGGATCTCTCGCCGGCGTTGGTCGGCGAGCGCAAGCTAAAAAATGGCCGGAAGGCGGTTCCTGTTTTTGAACTGATCGCTAAACGTTACCTTGGCCAACAATATGCGCCCGAGAGCATATCCGCCAAAACAGGAATTCCCGCTGACACCATTCGCCGGATCGCCGCTGAACTCGCCGAAGTCGCATTTGAGCAAGAAGTCGTCATTGATACGCCGTGGACGGACGCTTGGGGTCGTCGGCATGAAAAAATGATCGGACGGCCGGTATCATTCCACGCCATGCGCGGCATCTCCGCCCATTCAAACGGGTTTCATACATGCCGCGCTATTCACCTTTTGCAAACGTTACTTGGCTCAGTGGATGTTCCCGGCGGTTGGCGCAATAAAGCGCCGTACCCGAAACCAATTCCGCCGGGCCCGAAACCGGCTGGCGCGCGAACACAATCAGAGACGCCAATCGAGGGCATGCCGCTTGGCACGCCAACCGGCCCCGAAGACTTGCTCGTTGACGACAACGGGGAGCCATTACGAATCGATAAGGCCTATTCATGGGAAAACCCGCTCAGCGCTCACGGTCTCATGCACATGGTCATCCGCAACGCCTGGGCGGGCGATCCTCACAATATCGATGTGCTCTTTATGTATATGGCGAATATGAGTTGGAATTCGTCGATGAATATCAAGGGCACGCTGAAATATCTCACGGAAAAAGCCGACAACGGGCAGTACAAGATACCAAAGATAATTTACTCCGACGCGTATTACTCGGAAATGGTTCCGTATGCCGATCTTATTTTGCCGGACACCACTTATTTCGAACGGTATGACTGCATTTCTCTCCTCGACCGTCCAATTTCAAGCGCCCATGGCCCGGCAGACGCTATTCGGTATCCCGTCGTCAAGCCGGACAGAGATGTGCGCCCATTTCAGGATGTGCTTCTCGATCTTGGCGCGCGTCTGAAGTTTCCAGGGTTGGTGAACGATGACGGCGCGCCCAAATATCCAGGCGGATACTCAGATTACATGGTCAACCATGAGCGTGCGCCGGGCCTCGGGCCGCTGGCGGGATGGCGCGGCGAAAAAGGCGACCAACATGGCCGGGGCGCGCCGAACGCCGGGCAGCTCGACAAATACATCGAAAACGGTTCCTTCTGGAGTCACGAATTCCCAGCGAACCAACAATATTTCAAATGCGTGAATAAAGACTATTTGGACTACGCCCATAGCATGGGATGGATTCCGAACACTGAGCCTATCATCCACCAACTTTATTCAGAACCCGTTCAGAAATTTCGACTTGCAGCTTTAGGGCATGGCGAGTACCAACCGCCGGATAGGCATCGCGCACGCGTTGTTAAATATTTTGATCCTCTGCCGATTTGGTACCAACCGTTTGAAGAAGATTTCCTGGAAACGGACGATGAGTACCCGCTCCATGCGCTGACGCAACGGCCTATGCATATGTATCACTCATGGGGATCGCAAAACGCCTGGTTGCGGCAGATCACCTCCTGGAACGAATTATACATTCACAAGGATACGGCGAAGTCGCTGGGCGTCGATAATGGCGACTGGATTTGGATTGAAAGCCGTAACGGTCGCGTCAAGGGACAGGCGAAACTCGTAACCGGCGTTAATCCCCACACAGTATGGACGTGGAATGCGATCGGGAAACGAAAAAAAGCGTGGGGACTTCAGGAGAACGCGCCTGAATCAGAAAAGGGATTTTTGCTTAATCACCTGATCGACGAACTGCTTCCTGCGCGCAAAGACGGGCAGCGTTATTCGAATTCCGATCCGGTTACGGGACAAGCCGCGTGGTTTGACTTGCGCGTTCGGATCACGAAATGCGCCCCAAATGAAGTCGGGCGCGCCGCTCCTCAATTTGACGCTCTTCCTGACATGCCTCAATCGCCCGACGAGACCGCTGTGCTTCGGTATGGGGCAGATCTCAAAGGATCGCCGACCGAAGGCGAAGCGTCGGCAAAAGACTGGGTCGGCAATCGGCGTGAAATCGCAATCGCTGTTCCCGGCGTCGTCGGCGGTCATGGCGCACGACGAACCGAAGAGGAAAGCAACTGATGACCAGCTTGCCATCATCTCCCCCAAAGAAGAAACTGGGGCTCGTCATTGATTTGGATATTTGCGTCGGCTGTCACGCCTGTGCGGTCAATTGCAAAGAATGGAATTCGGGCGGCCATTCCGGTCCTTTGACTGATTTGAACCCTTACGGAAAAGAACCCAAGGGCGTTTGGTTCAATCGAATTCACACATTTGAAGCCGTGGACGAGAAGTCCGGCCAATCGAGAACAGTGCACTTTCCCAAATCGTGCCTTCATTGCGACGATGCGCCATGCGTGACGGTCTGCCCGACCGGCGCTTCTTACAAACGCGAAGAAGACGGCATCGTGCTTGTGAATGCGGACACATGCATTGGCTGCAAACTGTGTTCGTGGGCATGCCCCTACGGCGCGCGAGAATATGACGAAGATGAAGGCGTAATGAAAAAATGCACGCTCTGCGTCGATCGCATCTATAACGAAAACATTCCCGAAGAAAATCGAGCGCCGGCCTGCGTGACGACGTGCCCCGCCGGGGCGCGGCATTTCGGCGATCTCAATGATCCAGAGTCGGACGTTTCAAAGATTGTCGAGTCGCGGGGCGGATTTGACCTGATGCCGGAGCAAGAAACAAAGCCCGTTAACAAGTACTTGCCGCCGCGGCCGAAATCGATTGACGCAAAAACGTCAGACACAGCGCCGAGGATGCTTGATCACAAAGACGACTCCCCCGACGGCGCAGGTCTCCTCGCCCGCTGGGTTGATCGCATTCTCTCCGTATAAGATTTAAATATTGGAGGCTCGATTTGCATCCTGCAAAGTCGGTCATATTTTTCACAACAGCATCCGGCGCCGGATACGGATTGGTGATTTGGTTGGGCGTGATGGCGCTGCTCGGTCTCGCCCCCGCGGACCGGATGTTTGGCGTCGTCGCATTTGGACTTGCGATTTCACTGATCACCGGCGGCCTCATGTCATCGACCTTTCATCTCGGCCATCCGGAACGCGCGTGGCGGGCCTTGAGCCAATGGCGTTCGTCGTGGTTGTCGCGGGAGGGCGTCGCCGCCATTGTAGCGTTCGCGCCAATCGGCTTTTTTGCTCTTTTGTGGGTTTTTAAGGAACAGAATACAGGCGTTGCGTCCTTAGTTGGACTAACGGCCGCGATCGCTTCCTTCATTACTGTTTATTGCACCGCTATGATCTACGCGTCCCTGAAATCGATCCCGGCGTGGAAAAACACGCTGACGCCGGTCAATTATTTGCTGTTGTCATTGATGACGGGGGCGGTAATCGCAGCCTTTCTCAGTGCAGCCTGGGGGTTTGCTTCCATCACCTTCATAAGTATCGCAGCGTTGGTTTTTGTCAGTCTCGCCCTCGGCGGCAAGCTCGCTTATTGGTCCTCGGTCAAACGCGCCGCCCCCGTGAGCACATCGGGATCAGCGACCGGTCTGAATAAATTCGGCGACGTGACGCTGATTGACGCGCCGCACACGGAATCGAATTATCTGCTCGAAGAAATGGGCTTCAAGATTGCGCGAAAACACGCTGAAAAACTTCGCCGAATTGCGATTTGGTTCGGGTTTGTTGCGCCGCTTCTTCTAATCCTCTTGTCGCTTGCGCTGTCGTCGCCAGTCGCTTCCCTTCTTGTGCTGGGGCTTGCGGTCGTCGCTACTGGCGTTGGGATTGTGGTTGAAAGATGGCTCTTTTTCGCGGAAGCTAAACATGTTGTGACGCTGTATTACGGCGAACAACAAATCTAGCAAGCGGGGGTATGGAGGGTGCTATGAAGCAAGTGATGATCGACATGATGGCGGCAATGATGCCCTATCTAAAGACCCCGGTTTACGCAGCCGGCGCTTTGGCAATCATCGGGCTCTTACTGCTTATTTTTCGTTTATTCTCGGGCAGAGGCCCGGGTCTTGGTGTTATCGGATGGGTGTTGATGCTGTTGGGCGCGTTCTACATCATCTGCCAATTGATGGGGCTGTATCTCGGTATGACGCCTACGGTCAATTTTGGCGATCCGAAGAAATTTGAGTTTAATACGGTCGAATTCTGGAAACTGGGCGCAGCGATGCTCGTCCCCGGCATAATCTACGTTGTGGCTGCGAAACGCTAATAAAGTGCGCCGCATGAACTTTCGTCATGCGGCGCGCCCAATGCTAGGCTTGACCTCATCTAAATGCGGATGAAATCTCCTGATGCGCAAACGCCGGATGCTGTGCATCCTTCCATCGACCATACGTCGCCATCAACCGTGAATTGCGAATAATAGGTGTCCCCGGTCGCCGGGTGCATCACTTCGGCTGTCCAGCCGTCGCCGCTTTCTTCCGGCGCGGTCAAGAACATCTCTTCGCCGACATTGCTCGGTCCATCGGAAATTGTCGCACAGACTGTGCCGCCGCATTCCTCAACATCTATCGTGAAATCTTCCCATTCCCATGTGCCGACCAAATCGGTTAGATCGCCGGCGTAGGCGGGCGAGCCGAATGCAAACGCCGCCGCAAGGACTGCGCATATCGTCGTTTTTTTCATTGAATTCCTCCAGGATTTTGTTGCAACGCCCTTGCTTTGGAACGCGACCTTAGGCGTCATTCAGAAGTGATGAATTCGTTGGCCATCAAGCCACGATCATATTAGTAAATTAGGAAGTTATCAACTAAGACGCGCCAGTTGCGTATTGCGTCGCAGCATGATGAAACGGTCTAAACTGTTATGTGTATAAAGAGCAATGATCAGTAAAGAGACAGTCCTTTCGGTTCTTTCCCAGATTAAACACCCCCGGCAATCTGCCGATATTGTGGCGGCTGGCGCGGTGGAAAATGTTCAGATTAACGGCGGCAATGTCGTGATCACGCTGTCCATCAATGCGCAAGAAGCGGACGCGATGGAAGAGGTGCGCAAACGCTGCGAGACGGAAACCGCGAAAATTGACGGCGTGACGCGGGTGCGCGCGATTATGACAAGCAAGCGCCCCGTGGCTAAGGCGCCGGCTCATACGCCGGCGCCGAAACCAAAGCCGATGAAGGGCGTCAAATTCGTCATCGCGGTCGCCAGCGGCAAAGGCGGTGTTGGGAAATCGACAACATCGGTTAATCTGGCTTACGCCTTACAGAAAAAAGGCCTGAAAGTCGGGCTTGCCGATTGCGACGTCTACGGCCCTTCAGCGTCAATTCTCCTGGGCGTGAAAACCGGCCCGCAATTTACCGACGATGACCGCATTCTGCCTGTCAACAGTAATGGCGTATTGGCGATTTCAATGAGTTTCCTTGTTGATGACGGAACCGCGGCGATCTGGCGTGGACCCATGGTCATTAGCGCAATTCAGCAATTTTTGAATGGCGTCGCCTGGGACATTGACGGACCGCTCGATGTTCTTATTTGTGATTTGCCGCCGGGCACTGGCGACGTGCAATTGACGCTGGCGCAAACGGTAAATGTGGCCGGGGCCATACTTGTCTCGACGCCGCAGGACCTGGCGCTGATCGATGCGCTTAAGGCATATGATATGTTTCAAAAGACGAACACGCCGATCCTCGGCCTGATCGAAAATATGAGCCAATTCGTATGCCCGCATTGCGGCGAGTCATCTGATATTTTCGGCCATGGCGGCGCCAAGGAAACCGCCAGACAAATTGGCATCCCCTATCTCGGCTCTATTCCGCTCCATATGCGCATTCGTGAAAGCGCTGACGCCGGCGCGCCGATCGTTTTGTCCGCGCCCGAAAGCGAACAAGCCGCGGCCTATACGGCTATCGCCGAGCGTGTACTCGCTTCCCTCACGCAACGATGATTGTGCGCAACCGAATTTCCGGAGCCGAGGAGCGAGATTGGCGGATCTGCGGCAGTGTCTTCATAACGCCGGGCCAAGCACGCGGCGAAATTTTCGACTTGATCGACGCCACACGTGGCGTTGGGGTATTAGATTAGCGAAATCGACAGCGCAATTCATCGAAGCAACGCCGGAATAGACATGGCCTCTCGCATAACGCTGGACTCATCGACCTTCAAAGATACGTCAATATCTACACAGACATCTTCTGCGGTGAAGGCGCTTGAAGCGATGTCATCCAAGGCGCCGCCTATCCATGAAATGGACGTGAACGACGTACGTCGCTCGCTACTATCCGGCTCAGGTCCGCTAGCGGCGGAGCAAAAAGATCATAACGCATCGTGGAAGACGGTTGCCGCGAACGGCGATGAAGTCCGGCTGCGTGAATTCTTGGCGGATGATCCGCGCGGCGTATACTTGCATATGCATCCCGGCGGATTTTGCTTCGGCGGCGCTGATTTTCAGGACCAGAGTTTAAGATTCATCTCTGAAAAACTTAATCTTTCTGTACTGAGTGTTGACTATCGCTTGGCGCCGGAAAACCCTTGGCCGGCCCCCGCTGAGGATTGTGAAGCCGCCGCCCTTTGGCTTATCGATAACGCGATGGCGGATTATGGCGTTGAATCATTGGTGATCGGCGGTGAAAGCGCCGGCGCCTATTATGCGGCGATCACGCTATTGAGAATTCGCGACAGGCTTGGCGACGCCCGCTTCAAGGCGGCGAATCTCGCCTACGGCCCCTATGATATGTCGATGGGGCCCGCCCTCCGAAACTGGGGAACCCGCAATCTTATTCTGAACACCGATATTTGCGCCTATTTTGGCGACATGCTTTTACCGCCTGCGCGCTGGTCTTTGGAGGACCGCCGGGACGGTTCCATCTCGCCGCTCTTCGCTGATCTAAGCGCTATGCCGCCGGCTTTGTTTTCAGTCGGCACGCTTGATCCAATGATTGACGATTCTATTTTTATGGCGTCACGCTGGCTCGCCAATGGCAATGACGCCAAATTGGATATTTATCCCGGCGGCGTGCATTTATTTGACAAGCTTCCAACCGATATCGCGAACCAGTATCGCCAATCCGTGATCGCCTTTTTTGACGAGCACTTAGATTAGCCAAAGCTGATCAAGCTTTTTTCGAAACATCAAAGCGTATTGATCGGCACCTTGATGTACCTGATGTCATTGTCCTCCGGCGGCGGCATTTCGCCAGCGCGCATATTAATCTGAACGGAGGGAATAATCAGTTTCGGCATTGCAAGCGTTGCGTCGCGTTCGGTTCTCATCTTTACGAATTCGTCTTCGGCCGCGCCACTGCCCACATGGATATTCGATTTCTTTTCTTCGCCGACCGTCGTTTCCCACACATATTCGTCGCGGCCTTTCGCTTTGTAGTCGTGATTTAAGAAAATGCGTGTTTCCGCCGGCAATTCGAATATTTTCTGAATTGATCGGAAAAGCGTTCTCGCATCGCCGCCCGGAAAATCACACCGCGCCGTTCCAAAATCCGGCATGAAGAGCGTATCGCCCACAAAGGCGGCGTCGCCGATAACATGGGTCATGCACGCCGGCGTGTGACCCGGCGTATGAATGGCGCGCGCATCGATATTCCCGACCTTATAGGTTTCACCGTCTTTGAAAAGATGATCAAACTGACTACCGTCTGCCCGGAAGGACGCTTCAACCCCGAAAATATCAGCGAATATCTTTTGAACGTCTGCGATGCGGTCCCCGATCGCTGTCGCGCCGCCCAATTTCGATTTCAAATAGTGAGCGGCGCTCAAATGGTCGGCATGGAGATGGGTGTCAATAATCCATTGAACGTCCAAACCGCGCTTCTGAATGTAGTCGATGACCTTATCCGCCGACCGAGTATCGGTTCGCCCCGACGCCGCATCATAGTCCAATAAAGAATCGATAATCGCGCACGCTTTTTGATCGGGATCGATCGCCAGATGCGTCGCGTTATTAGTGCCCTCATCAAAGAATGTTACAACTTCCGGCGCCACTGATTTGGGTCCTTTTCTCTGAGGCCGCGCTGGCCAAAATCAAAACGCAATAGTCCAAAAGATACCAGATCGGCCCCGTGCGCGCCGCAACAAGGCCTCCTCGAAATCCTATCAAAACGCACGAATTTTACAACATAAGCACTTTAGCATATTCTAATTTACTTGGTATATTGCTTCATGTATCCCGACCCAAGAAAACCGCCGAAAACGCATCGTTTCGTACCAAGGAGTGGCTTGAATGCTGGAAGAACTGTCGCCGCAGGAAATTCATGACATGTATCAGAATAACGAGATCATTCTGATCGACGTTCGCACGCCCGTTGAATTCGCCTTTGAACGGATCAACGGCGCTCTTAACGCCCCTATGGCGACCCTAAAGATTGATGTCTTTCCCAAAGATCAAACAAGACAGCTTGTGTTTCACTGCGGATCCGGGGTGCGTTCGGCCAAAGTCGGCCACCTGTTGCTCGAAAACGGCTTCCCCGGCGTCACACATATGAAAGGCGGCTTGGCGCTCTGGAAATCTACTGGCCTGCCAACCGTTGCTGTAAATCCCATTACCGGCAATCTCAACGTCTAGCGCTTGACCAATGCAGTTAATAGAACAGCTAGCCGCGATTAAAGAGAATGATGAGAGTATTTTTCGCCGTCAGCTCGCGAAGGAGGATCTAGCCCGGCTCGAAAAGCTAGACCTCCTTTTTAAGACCGCCGAAAGTCGCGAAACATTCAATAAAGATGGTCTTTATATTGGTTGGACGCAAGGCGACATGCGCACCCACGATTTGAAAGACGCTGTGCTCATCCTATTGGACGCCTTCTACGACGCCGCATCAACGCCTGGTGACGCGGACGCGGAAAGAAAGCTTCTCGAAGTCTGGGAAAAATTTCATCGTGATCGGCTCGATAAGCTCGTGCACTGCTTATAATCGAAGTAATAGACATTCCTCGACCGGGAGGCGTACGCTGCGCGACGCTATTGTAGCCTGAGCAGACGTCGGCAACCGATCCCCACCCGCATCATGTGCGGCGTTACGCTGTACAAGAGTTCGTCAAACGGTTTTCATGACGCTGATTATATCGCTCTTTTTCCTGACGGCTCTCCTCTATTCTTCGGTCGGCTTTGGCGGCGGCTCGACATACACCGCGCTGCTTGTGTTGACCGGAACCGACTATCGAATTCTTCCAACGATTTCTCTCATGTGTAACATCATCGTCGCCAGCGGCGGCGCCTGGCGGTTTTACCGGGCAGGCCACGTGACCTTATCGCGCCTTTGGCCCTTCATTTTGACGTCCGTGCCGATGGCGTGGCTGGGCGGGCGCATTCTGGCGCCCGAGGCATTATTTATCGGCGTCTTGGCGGTTTCTCTCTTGGCGGCCGGCGTTCGAATGTTGTGGTTGTCGCCGTCGCCCGAACGTTTCTTACCGGACCGTTTGAGTTTATTCGCATCCTTGACCGTCGGTTGCGTGCTCGGCTTTATCTCCGGCCTGGTCGGAATCGGCGGCGGCATTTTCCTTGCGCCAATTCTTTATATGATGCGGTGGGGATCTGCGCACGCCATCGCCGGCGCCTGCAGCATTTTTATCCTTGTCAACTCAATGAGCGGTCTTACGGGGCAACTCGTCAAACTGGAGGATCAGAACTTATTGCAAGCAGTAAGCGTCTACTGGCCGCTTTTGCCGGCTGTGCTCATCGGCGGCCAACTTGGCGCGCATCTCGGCGCATTGAAATTTTCGGAGTCAGTCATGCGTTACGTAACGGCCGTTCTCGTCCTCTATGTGGCGGTGCGACTGTTGTTTCGATGGTGCAATTTGGTGATCGGTTAGGATATACTTTTTGTGATGAGTAAAACACGCTTGCGAGATTCGGACGCGCGCTCCTTGATTGACGGTTTTGGCCGGCAAATCACTTATCTCCGCTTGTCAGTGACCGATCGGTGCGATCTTCGATGCAGTTATTGCATGCCCGAACGTATGAAGTTCTTACCGCGCGCGGACGTCTTGACGCTGGAAGAACTGGAGCGACTCGTGGCGGCGTTTATCAATCGCGGCGTGCGAAAAGTGAGAATCAGCGGCGGAGAACCGCTGGTTCGCCGCGACATCATGGTCCTGATGGAACGCCTGGGCGATCGCGTAAATTCCGGCCAGTTAGAGGAGCTAACACTAACGACAAACGGTGTGCGCCTGGAACAGTATGCTGCGCAGCTCGCTCGTGCGGGCGTGAAGCGTATCAATGTTTCATTGGATACGATTGACCCTGACATATTCGAACGCATCACCGGACGGCGCAAATTGCAGGATGTGTTGACCGGAATAAGGGCGGCGAAGGACGCGGGCATGGCCGTGAAATTGAACACCGTCGTTCTGCGGCGCGAAAACGCTAACGATATTTCCGATATTATGGCATGGGCCCATCACGAAGGTCATGATATATCGTTGATCGAAATTATGCCGATGGGCGATATCGATAAAGATAGGTTAGATCAATATTATCCGCTTACTGACATGAAACGCCTCCTTGAGTCGCGATGGACGCTTCGCCCTGAAACATATCGAACCGGCGGACCGTCGCGTTACTTTCGAATTGATGAAACCGGCGGACGCATAGGATTTATATCGCCGCTGACCAACAATTTCTGCGATGGGTGCAATAGAGTTCGGCTCACCTGCACCGGTAAACTTTATATGTGCCTTGGCCAGGACGATTGCATCGACTTCCGTGAACTGCTCCGCAATGAGGCGCCTGATCACGCGCTAGACGAGGCGATTGATCGCGCCATGCGCGCCAAGCCGCAACGCCACGATTTTACTATCGACCATCGGGGTCAAAATCCTGCGGTCACTCGCACAATGTCCGTGACCGGAGGCTGATATTGCCAACTCGAATTTTGTTTTTTGGATCGCTTCGCGATGTGGCTGGAGAATGCGACCGCTTGGTCGAACTTCCGGCGCATATCCAAGATCGTATTGGATTGATAGAATGGCTTGCGGAAAACAATGATCCTTTGAAAGCCGCATTAATGAGTCCAGAGATTCGAATGTGCGTCGACAAGCGCATCGTCAGTGATGAAACTGCGCTTGATGGACCCGAAGAGGTCGGCTTCCTGCCGCCGTTTAGCGGAGGTTAACCGTGGTTGACCTGAAACCGTCTGTCCAGATTACCAGCCGGCCGTTTATATTCGACACGGAGTCGGAGCGATTCCGCGCGCAATACCCGGACGCCGGTGCAATCGTATCATTCCTGGGGCAAGTCCGGCCAAAGGCGTCTGCTGAAAATTCCGCCTTAGTCAACTCTCTCTATGTCGATCACTATCCAGGTTTTACGGAAACAGAAATTGTCGGCGTCGTCCAACGCGCCGTCGAGCGCTGGCCGGTTGATGGTCTCAAAGTTATTCACCGGACCGGAAAAATTGGCGTCGGTGAACCGATTGTTTGGGTCGCCGCGGCGGCGGTTCACCGGCGCGCCGCTTTCGAGTGCGTTGACTTTATGATGGACTACCTCAAATCCGAGGCTCCATTTTGGAAACAGGAAATCACCGCGCAGGGGCGACAATGGATTACACCGCGTCCTGAAGACTATCGCGACCTCGAACGCTGGTCAGAACAATCACAATGAAAGAACCGCAATGCATGGCGTCAACGAAGAATTACAATTCACCCCTGTAAGGATCGCTGTCCTGACGGTCAGCGACTCCCGCACGCTTGAAAATGATACGTCTGGAGAAACGCTCAAACAGCGCCTGGAGAATGATGGGCATATTCTCGCGGACCGAAGACTCCTCCGCGACGATCGCGATCAATTACGTTCATGCGTCGAAGCGTGGATCGCCGACGATCAGATTGACGTGATCATCACAACAGGCGGCACGGGCCTCACCGGCCGCGACGTTACGCCGGAAGCGATTCGCCCCTTGTTCGACAAAGAAATTGACGGCTTTTCTGTCATCTTCCACCAAGTCAGCTATCAGAGCGTCGGTTTGTCCACATTGCAGTCGCGCGCCTGCGCGGGGCTCGCCGGTGGGACTTTTATCTTCTTGCTTCCGGGGTCCACAGGCGCCGTGAAAGACGGATGGGACCACGTCATTCGTTTCCAGCTCGACTCACGCTATCGGCCCTGCAATCTCGTGGAACTGATGCCGCGTCTTTCGGAAAAATAGCAAATGGCGAAATCCGACAAAAACACCCTGACGCACCTCGATGAAAACGGCGCGCCGCGCATGGTCGATGTTTCGGAGAAAAAAGTTACATCGCGCGCGGCGGTGGCCGAGGGACGCGTCGTCATGAGCGCTGAAGCGTTGGACATCGTGCGGACCGGCGGCGGAAAAAAAGGGGACGCTTTATCGATCGCGAAATTAGCCGGGATCATGGCGGGCAAGAAGACGTCCGATATTATCCCTTTGTGCCATCCGCTTGCGATAAACAGCATCGACGTTCAATCGGAAATTGTTCCTGAGTTGTCAGCCGTCCGTTTTACAGCGCACGTCAAGGTCGCGGGGCAAACAGGCGTTGAAATGGAGGCGCTTACGGCCGTCAGCGCGGCGTGTTTAACGCTCTATGACATGCTGAAAGCCGTGGATAAATCCATGTCGATAGAGAATATCCATTTGGTCAAAAAGACTGGCGGCAAGTCGGGCGATTATCATTACACAGAACCTTCGAGGCGTCCTTGATCAGCGTTGACGAAGCCCGCGCTATAATCAGCAATACTGTACGGCGCATTGGCACGGTGGAGATTCCTCTGAGCGAGGCGGCCGGGTGTGTCCTTGCGGAGCCCGTCGTCGCAAATCTCACGCATCCGCCATTCGCCGCATCCGCCATGGACGGCTACGCAATACGGTATGACGATATTCGTCAGGGCGTATTTAAAATTATCGGAATATCGTCTGCAGGCGATCGTTTTTCAGGCGCGGTAAAGTCCGGTGAAGCCGTCCGCATTTATACAGGCGCGCCTATTCCCGATGATGCGGACACCATCATTATTCAGGAACACGCCGACCGCGACGGCGACCACATTCAGATTTCCCAATCAGCGGCGACATCGGCCAATCAGTTCCAGCATGTGAGACGGGAAGGTATCGACTTTTTCGAAGGCGGAGAGCTTTTGGCGAAAGGAACGATCCTCAACGGCCCCGCCCTCGCGCTGGCGGCGGCGGGCAATAATCCCACAGTCAGCACATACCAAAAGCCGCGCATTGGCGTCATCGCCAATGGCGATGAACTTGTCATGCCTGGCGATACTCCTGGCAAAGACGATATCATTTGTTCGATTCCGGCGGGATTGCTTCCAATGCTCGACGACTGGGGCGCGGATTCTCACTTTCTTGGCGTTATCCCCGACGACCTCAGCGAGATCCGACGCTTGATCGAGACTTCTTCGGACTACGATATTCTCATTCCTTTGGGCGGCGCGTCCGTCGGCGACCGTGATTTCATGCGGCGCGCTTTCAGCGATTGCGGCTTCGTCGCCAAATTTGAAAAGGTCGCGGTCAAGCCCGGCAAGCCGACCTGGTTCGGAACAATGGGCGACCAGATTGTCCTGGGCCTTCCCGGTAATCCGGCCTCAGCGCTCGTGACGGCGATTTTATTCGCGCGGGTCGCTGTTAATGCTGCTTTAGGGCAGGACGACGACGATCGTCTGTTCGCAACGACTCTAACCGAAGCGCTCGCGAAAAATGGCCCCCGGGAGACATGGTTACGCGGAACGGCGACTTTGAATGAACAAAGTCAATGGCGCGTGTCGCCCAACGCACAACAAGACAGTTCCCTGCTTTCAGTTTTCGCCAAATCAAATGTGCTGATCCGCCGGGAGGCGAACGCGCCGCCGCTGCCGTCCGGCGCCGCTGTTCAATGTCTTCAATACTGACCGACCGCTCGAAAATCGACTTCAGAAGATCGACCATGCTTTCACTGATCTGAAATGTCTCGCGACCAAACCGTTGTCGAGCGGTATTTTTCGTCTCAGTCAGCCCTATTTTTTTTATGTTCTTCAGACGAAGAAGACGGACAGTAAGAACAATCTCTATTCTTGATTGATGAGAGTTTGCGCCTTGCGAATATCCTCCTGGGAATTGAGATTGGTGAAGGCGCGTTCATCTTCAAAGATGATTTCCTGTGCGCCGAGTTGCTTAGCAAGGGACTTCAACGACGGCGCATCGTTCTCCTGCAAAAACCCCAGCAGCATATCGACTTCCCAATAACCAATTGTCGGATGCACACCAGATCTCGTCGCCGCGACAGCGGCGCCGTGCGGCGGACGCAGCTTGTCGAACAGATCAATCGGCAGGAATGGCGCGTCCACGGGAACGCTCAAAAAGCCTTTTTCACTGGATTGTCTTCCAGAAATCTCTGTGGCTGCAGAGAACAGGCCCGCCGCAGGCCCTCGCGGACCATCTTCAAGGTCAGGGCAGTTTCCGAACGCCAAGCCATAATTGTGCGGCCCCGCAATGAGGATTTCATCGACCTGACTGGACAATTGGCCAACGACCCAATCGATCAGGCGTCGCCCGCCAAGGAGTGCTTCGCCCTTGTCGCAATACCCCATGCGCCTGGCTTCGCCGCCTGCGAGCACAACTGAAATCCGGCCCATGTAGGGAGCTCCTCAGCAAAAAAACGTAGATTGCGCAACGAATTGCTCGGCATGACCGGAAGGTCAAGGACTCTCTTCGCGAAAGGCATTCGATTGCGTTGCGCGGAAGATCCTTCCAAATGTCGCTGCAGCATATCCCGTGACGTAAAAAGCAATCTGCAGGAAACCTAACCGAGGATTTCATAATGGGGAATTCTTTGGTGGCGGCTCCATTTGCAAAGTTTAAATAACTCTTTCTCGTTCTTTTAAATGTCACGCATTCTTTAACCCGTCTACGAATACCAGAACCCATCAAGCGAAGTGCGATTGCTTGTTTGCTCGTCACCGCTTAACCGCCCAATAAGATCTTCTTAACTTTCTAATCATGTTCGTAATATCGAACATGTTTTCTCGGTTAACGCTATTAAATAAGAATTCACTACCGCACATTCATAGGTTTTATCATAGTTTTAACACTACCTTAGACAGTATCGGCGGATTAATCGTACACCAATTAATCAACCGGATATTTACTATCTGTATTTACCTTCTCCTTTAAATATTTGCGGTTGTGCTGATCGCTGGGGGGGGTGGTGGAGACACGATTACGAAGCACGGCCAATTAGGAGGGTCGTAATCTTGTTTGCGAATCTAATCGCTCGCCGCATGGTCGGCGAGGTTAAGCGCTTTTGCGCAAAATTTCCAAAAACCAATGCCATCCGTGCGACGCTGCTAGGCGTTCTAACCATGGGCGCAGCGACGCCGGCATTGGCGGATACGGAAGTTTTCATCTCCAGCTATACGTCGTCGCCATCGCCATCCATTCCAAACTCGGTCGAGGGCGAATTCACAATCGTGATTCAGTCTTCGGGGCCGGACATTCCCGCCACCGCAGGCTTGGTCGTCGATATTGCGCAAAATGTTGAGATAAAGTCGGCGCCCGCCGGCTGTTCGGTCTCGGGCGCCTTCCCGGCGGCGCAGCAGCTTACTTGTAGTTTCACAAATCTGCCGATCGGCGCAACGACGGTGATCTACAATGCAACGGCGCGCGACTCCGCGCCTACATCGCAACCTTCCACGTCAACCGCAACAGTAACGAGCTCGGACGACAATAACCCGGGGAATAATGTACTCACGCTTGATGTGACAGTGCAGACGGCGGCGGATTTAACGCTCGCGATTTCCGGCCCGCCAAGTGCGCCGGCGGGATCGACAATTGATTTCACTGCAACGGCCAACAATGGCGGTCCCGATGCGACGTCGGCCGCGCGCACGGTCTTTAATCTACCGGCGGCGATCGAATTCGATTTTGGTTCAGCGAGCGGCGCGGGATGGTCGTGCTCGACCTCTGGTTTGACAGTAACCTGCGACTACACAGGCGCACCAATTGGGTCCGGCGGGAATTTTCCCGATATCACCCTGAGCGGCGATATTGTTCGCGATACGGCGGGATCCATTACGCTTAACGGCGACATACAGACGACATCCCTCTTTTTTCCAGACCCAGACGGAACGAATAATACGGCTGCTCAGGTCGTTTCCGTCACGCCGGGCACTGACCTTTCAGGCTCTAAATCAATGCCCTCCAATATCCTCATTGGCGGCGGGTCGGCGACCGTTGACCTGACGATTACCAATAACGGGCCTCAAGACATCGCAGCCGGCGCAGAAATCGTAGACGCGTTTTCGTCTTCGCTTCGGGTGACGGCTGTCCCGCCCGGGTGCGCCGCCAACGCCGCCTTGCCTGCGGTCGGGCCGACCGTTACGTGCGTCGCGGGCGCCCTGAATAACGGCGCATCACAGACATTTTCCTTAACTGTCGAGGCCGAAACGCCGTCGCCGTCTGCGGAAACAAATCAGGCGAGCGTCACGCCGCCGACCGGGATTGATGACCCCGTGGCGGGAAACAACACGGCGAGCGCGCCGTTCCAGGTTTTTTCGCCCTTCGCCGATCTCAGTGTCAGCAAATCAAAAGGGCCCAATCCTTTCAATTCGGGCAGCAACGTCACGTCCACCATCACAGTGCGTAACGAAGGCGTCGCCGACGCGACTTATGACGGAACGACCACGTTTCTGCGGGTTGTGGATACGCTCGACACGGATGAAACGTTGAATCTGGCGGTCACGAACGCGGATCCGGCGAATGTCGGCGTGTGGAATTGCGCAGCGACTGGCGCAAATGACGTCACCTGCGAAAGTATTGGCGCTGGCGTTCTTCCGAACGGCGCCACGCGGCAGCTCAGAATTATCACAACCACTCTTTCGACTTTTGACGGGTCAATTTCAAATTCCGCTTGCGTTTCCGCGTCAACGCATACGCCCGCGGATAATAATGCCGGCAATGATTGCGATACGGCGTCGTCATTTTCTACGACGGAAGAGACGGATCTTGGTATTGAAAAAACAGTCGGTAAGACGGCGGCGAGCGCGACCGCGGAAACCGTCTCTCTCGCATCGAATGAGAATTCTTATTTTATCCGCTTGCGGGCGCGAAATCTTGGCGCCGAGTTGGCGCGCACGGTCCGCGTTACCGATTCGATACCGCAATTTCTGAACACGACGATATCGGGCGTACTCCACCGCACCACGATTACGGAAGTCGATAACACCGGCGCTGCAGTGGCGTCGCCCGTTTGCACAATAAGCAATGCAAACGTGACTTGCACATTCACCAACCTGGCGGCCGGCGCCGACCGCGACATCTTCTTGCGCGTCGATCGTCCATTTAATACGCCGCTGAACAGCTCAGGCGCGCCCGTGTTTTTTACAAATACGGCGGCGATATCATCGCCAAACACCACCGACACAAACGGTTCCAACAACAGCGATACAGCGCAGATCAGCGCAGCGCCAGTGGCCGATATCACCATCACGTCTCAAAACGTGACGCCGAATCCGGCGCAAGTGGGCCGCGAGCTGACCTACACGATTAGTATTCGAAATATCGGCCCTAATCAGGCGAACGACGTCACCTTCGCCAATCCGATTGATCCATCAAAATTTGACTTCGTCGCCGGCAGCGCATCGACGACGAAACCTGGCGGATCATGTTCCTTCACCTCGGGAGAAGTTCGCTGCTCTCTCGGGCGTTTCAATCGCGGTGAGACCCGTCAGACGTCTTTCAGCGTCTTCGCAAAATATCCCTTTATGGGCCTGACGTCCGCCGCCAGCTTTCCGCTCGATATCGACAATATCGCGAATGTGGCGACGACAACGGACGAAAACCCGTCAACGGCCGCAATAGACGGTCCTGGCGCATTTCCAAACACGAACACGCTCACGCATAGCGTCATTGCGCCAGTGGTCGATCTCACCGTTGAGAAAGATGAGCCAAATAGCGGCTATGACCCGGTAATTTTTGAAGATGAATGTCTGACTTACGACGTGCGCGTATCAAATATTGGCGCATCGAGAGCGACAGGGGTTCAGTTCATCGATACGCCAAGCCCGGAGCCTGGTTTTGACATGACCTTTGTCGGGTTTACGGTCAATCCTGTGGGCGCCAATGGCGGCTTCACGTTGAAGGCCGCGCCAGGCGCAGTTTGTACGGCGGCGAGCGCCGCCACGCCGCCTTCGTGCACGGACCCTGTCACCGCCGCAACGATCTCACCCTCCGCCGGCGCTGGAACAGGCGACGTGACCTGCCGCATCGATCCGGCGGACGCCGACAGCGCGCTTGACCAGGTCGAGCAGTCGATTTTCCGGCTTTATTTCCGGACATCGGAACCGTCGAACATTCAGCCGACGTCACCGCTCAGTTTCGCTGACGACGCCGCAGCGACGTCGCTTGAACAGCGCAATGATGCGTCGCTGGAGGCGAACAACGGCAACAACACGTCCGACGAAACAACGACGGTCCTGCCAAAAACCGACCTGCAAGTCCTGTCAAAAGCCGTCAACGCAGGCGCAACCGGTCCGTTCAATGTCAATGAACCGATCCCGTTCGATATAACATTTTCAAACGAAGGCCCCTCGCCTACCACGCAGGTTATCATCAGCGATCCGCTGCCGGCCGGGTTTGTCTTTGTTCCCAACGCGCAATCGCCTGCGATCGCGAACGCCGTCGCCACCACCGGCGCAGCCCGCGGCGGCGCTTACGAAGTCACATCGTTCAATTGCTCCGGTACGGGCAGCGTCACCTGCACGATTGACGGAAACTTCCCGCCGAACAGCGTGACCGGCACGACAGATACGTTCGTCTTGACTGTGAACGCCCGTGCGGCCTTCCCATTTGCAGGGCCTTACGGGTCGAACATAACGAACACAGCGACTATCGCCGTCGGACGCGACGGCTCGAACAATCCAATCGCGCGTGACTTCGACACGGGCAACAACACCGGCTCGACGAATGTACAGATTCAGCGCTCGGCGATTTCTGGCTCCGTTTTCAATGACGCAGACCGCGGCGGCGCGACGGATTTCGACACAGGCGAAGGAATCTCCAGCGTCACGCTGTCGCTTTCAGGGACGGACATTTACGGGAATTCTATTAACCCGGCGGATGTGACGACCAACGGCGCCGGCGCGTTCACCTTCAATAATCTTCCGCCAGGAACCTATTCGCTGGTGGAAACACAACCGAATAACTTCTTTGATGTGAACGAAACGGCGCCTGGCGGCAACGGCGTTGTCAACAACGCATCATTTTCCAACAATAGCGCGCAAAATACGATTTCAGGCATATCGCTTGGCGAAGCCGAAACGCTTCCCGGATACCTGTTTCAGGAGTTCGCTGAAGCGCGTCTGCGCGGCAGTATCTATTCCGATCTCAACAATGACGGCGTCTTCAACAGTGGAGATGTCGGCATCGCGAACAGTCAATTCCCGGGCGGTAATGAAGTCCGTCTAACGGGGACCGACTATACCGGCGCGAGCCTCAATCTGACGCGGAGTGTAAATGGGTCCGGGTTATTCAATTTTTCTGACCTACCGCCTTCTCAAGCTGGCTCTGATTATATCCTTACGCAGATAAACGCGCCTAACGGCTTTGTCGACGGGCTGGAGTTTGACGGAACCGCTGTTGTGCCGGGCACTGCAGGGCGCGCGCTGAGCGCGGAAACCATTACCGTCGGCCAAGTCGACCCAGGCGATAATCTGCAGAACAGAAATTTTGGCGAAATCGACGAACCGTCACTTTCCGGTTTCATCTATATCGATAGCGACGAGGATGCGGTCAGGGACCCTGGCGAAACGGCGGGCCTTGCAAACGGCGTTCTGCGATTGACCGGCGTCAACGATCTCGGCCAAGCGATAGATTGCTCGATCACAACAACCGCATCGGGCGCCTTCACCTTTGCAGATCCGGCCGATAGCAATCCACTTTGCCAAACGCTGCGCCCCAGTAACGCCGCCGGATACACGCTGACGGAAACGCCGCCGCCGAGCCTGACGCATACGGGCGCGTTCATCGGATCTGCGGGCGGAACGGCCAACGGCGTCAGCGGGGCGAACACGCCGTCGCTCGGCGCTGGCGTCACGGTCATCTCGGGGATTGTCCTCAATCCGGGCGTTGACGCAGTCAACTATGATTTTGGCGAGACGGGCGACGGCCTGCTTGGCGCAGTCTATGTGGACTCCAATAATAATGGAATTCGCGACAGCGGCGAACAAGGTATTCCCGGTGTCGATATCACGCTATCGGGCACGACCGATACGGGTCAGGACGTCTGCACACTGATCGCTAGCTGCGTCGTCACCACTGATGCCAATGGCGGCTTTTCGTTCCTAGATATACCGGGTTCCAACGCCGCCGGCTATACGCTTACCGAACAACCGCAATCGACCGCGCCACTTAATGGGTATGGAGATGGCCAGGAAACCGTTGGCGAGGTTGCGGGCGCCCCGGTCGGAACAGCGGGATCGGACGTCATTACCGGGATCGTTCTCAACGGGGGCGACCTTGCAACCGGATATCTCTTCGGGGAAACCTCAGGCGGTCTGTCGGGATTTGTCTATGTGGACAATGACGACAATGGCGCGCGCGACGGCGGCGATCCGCCGATCGAGAATGTGACCATCACCCTTTCAGGAACGACGGCGGACGGTCAGGATATCTGCACATTCCTTGCCAATCTCAGCCCGGCGCGCACCTGCATGACGCAAACGCTGGCTGACGGATCATTCTCCTTCCCCGACTTACCGGCGCCGAACAGCACCGGCTATACGCTGACAGAGACCCAACCGGTAGAATTTGCGGACGGACGCGAAAGCGCCGGATCGCCGGCGGGCGTCGTCAATAACGCGGCATTCGGCTCCGCGCCGGCGCAAAATCAGATTACGGGCATTGTCCTCAACCCAGGGCAATCCGGCGTTGAATACGGCTTCGGCGAACGGGGCGTTGCGATTTCGGGCCGCGTCTATGTGGATCTGAATCGCGACGGCGTCGACGATAGCGAAGGCGGTCTCGAATCTGTGGAGATTATTCTCCGAGATGGCGGCGGAAACGAGGTCGCACGGACAACCACCGGCGCCGATGGAAGCTATCGTTTCGAGGGCCTCCCCGCTGGCGATTACACCGTAGAGGAAGTCCAACCAGCCGGATACGGATCATCAACGCCTGATACTGTGGCTTTAACGCTGCCAGCGGGTGGAACCGCAAGCGCCGACTTTGGCGAAACCGTATCGACGCTTGAAGCAAAAACCTTTGTGGACATTAACGATGACGGGATCCTTGATCCTGGCGAAATCGGGCTGGAGGGCGTCTCAATCACCCTTTCAGGGACAAATGACGCAGGTGATTCGGTCAATATCACTTTGATCACAGACGCAAGCGGCGACGTTCTCTTTACGGATCTTCTTTCAGGCACGTACACGCTTACGCAGACACAGCCGGTCGGGTTCTCCGACGGGATCGACTCAGCGGGCTCGTTTGGCGGAACTGCAAGCGGGTCAATCGGCGATAATTTAATCTCGTCGATCGCAATCCCTGTGGGCGACGATGGCGTCGATTATCTCTTCGGCGAAGGCGGTCAGGTGGTATCCGGCACCGTTTACGCTGACGTGGACCGCGACGGTGTTCAAAGCGCCGACGATCCTGGCATCGGGGGCGTCACGATTGTCCTTCGGGACGATAGCGGAGCCGTCGTGGAAACAACAACGACCGACCCTAACGGCTTCTATGTATTCCGTGACGTCGAGGCCGGCAATTACACAATCGAGGAGACGCAACCGGCGGGCTATGCGGACGCCGCCGAGAACCCCTCGAACAACGTCGCGATCATCGTCGGTGTCGGGGTCCTCAATCAGCCGGTGAATTTCGGCGAACGCACAGCGTCGCTCGCTGGCTCGGTCTTCAATGATCGTAATAACGACGGCGTTCAGGATTCTGACGAACCCGGCATTCCGAATACGCAAATCCGGCTTACCGGGACCGACGCGCGGGGAGCGAGCGTTGATGTGACGACGCAAACCGACGCTCTCGGCCAATGGACATTCCCCGGCCTTGTGGGCGGCGACTATACGGTCACCGAAACCCAGCCCAACGGTTTTGATGACGGCGCTGATTTTGCGGGCGACGCCGGCGGCGCCGTCGCTAATGACGTCATCTCCGCCATTGGCCTCGGCGCTGGCCAGGATGCGGACAATTACCGCTTCACCGAAGGCGGCGCGAGCGCTGCGCTTTCAGGAACGGTTTGGCGCGACCTCGATCACGACAGAACACTCGACGCCAATGAAGAAACGCTCAGCAATTGGGTTGTCGAGCTCTTCCTGAACGACGCGCTAATCGACACCGTAACAACCGGCGCAGACGGCGCTTATCAGTTTACGGATATTGCACCGGGAACCGGCTATAGCGTTCAGTTCCGTAACCCGGTGAACAACGCCAAATTTGGCGGCGCACGCCCCAACGAATCCGGCGCGACTGCGACCGACGGCGTTGTTTCCGCCGCCAATCCCGGCGGCGCCACCATCACGCCCACAGGATTGTTCGGCATCACGCTCGCCCCTGGCGAAACCGTGACGGAACAGTCGCTGCCGCTCGATCCGTCAGGCGTTGTTTATAATTCGGTGACGTCGGACTTGATTGAAGGCGCGATCGTCACCTTTACAGGACCGGCCGGCTTTGATCCGGACCTTCACCTTGTGGGCGGCGCGGACAATATCACGCAGACCACCGGCGCTGACGGCTTTTACCAGTATCTCTTGCTGCCGGGCGCGCCAGCGGGCGTTTACAGCCTCGAAGTGACGCCGCCGGTCGGCGCGTTCAATCCCATAACGCCGTCGTCAATAATTCCGCCCTGCCTTGGTCCGTTTGACGTCGGCCCGACGCCAGATCCGTTGCTGATTCAGGCAAGCAATACGCCGCCGCAACCGGCTGCTGCGCAAGATTGTACGCTGGGCGGCGCCGCGAGCACGTACTTCTTGTCATTTACGATTACGCCGGGCGCGTCGGCGAACGTTCTGAACAATCATCTTCCGATTGATCCGATCCTTGAAGGCGCCATCATTCTAACGAAGGCGACGCCAAAAGGATCGGCGTCACGGGGCGCGCTTATTCCGTACACCATCACAGCGCAATCAACCCTGCCGGGCCCCATCGTCGATATCGATATCATTGATCGATTGCCCGCCGGATTCAAATATGTCTCCGGATCGGGCAGCGTCGACGGCGTCGCGACCGAGCCGGAGCAACGCGGGCGCGACATCGTATGGCCGCTCCTGACTTTCGGCGCAGAACAAACGCGCACAATCAGCTTGATCGCTGTTGTCGGCGCTGGCGTCCGCGAAGGCACACATATCAACGAAGCCTATGCTTTGAATGTGCCCGCCGACGCGGTTGTCTCCAACGTTGCTGAAGCGCCCATCCGGATCGTTGCTGACCCGGACGTCGACTGTACCGATATCATCGGGAAAGTCTGGGACGATAAGAATGCGAACGGACGTCAGGACGACGATGAACCCGGCATTCCCGGCGCGCGTCTCGCCACCGTCCGCGGCCTGCTCATCACCACGGACAATTTTGGGCGGTATCACATCACGTGTCCCGAAATCGCCAACGAGAAGCGCGGCACGAACTTCATTCTGAAAATTGACCCGCGGAGTCTGCCGACAGGATATCGGATGACTACGGACAATCCAGAAACCATCAGGCTCACGCGCGGTAAATTCGCGAAAATGAATTTCGGGGCCGCCCTGTTCCAGGTCGTCAGACTCGATATTTCTGACGCCGCGTTCGACGGTGGGGACATAACGGAAAAATTCGACGCGGCGATTGAAAACCTCGTGCCGTCGCTCGAAGCGAGACCGTCTGTTGTGCGCGTCACCTACGCGTCGGCAGGCGAAGACAAAAAACTCATCAAGCGCCGAACTGCGCTGATCAAAAAGCGTTTCAAAGAATACTGGAAAGAAAGGAAAGGAAGGCCCCGCCTGATTTTCGAGACTGAAACGATCCAGGTCGAAAAGACAGGAGGCGCAAAATGAGGCAGCGTCAAACTTCCGCCCTCCTTGCGAACGCAATGATTAGCGTCTCCGCGATCGCTCTTTCAATTTCCGTCGCTCACGCGGAGCCGTCGGTTGCTTGCGACGATGACGACCACCGCATATGCGGCGCACGGTCCGATAATAATCGGCTCGACGTCGAGAAACGCGCGCCAAATCTCGAACAAGGCGGTCCCGCCCCTGTTTTATCTGGCGACGGGTATCGTATTTCTATTGATGGCGTCCCGAGCGCTGGCGAAGAAACAACACAAGACATACAGCGCCGCGACGACATAGCGGCTCTTGCAGCGAACACGTCCATTCGCTTCGACGAGACGATTATCGCGCCCGTTCTGAATGTGACAACTGCGGAAGCCGCCGCCAAACGTGGTGAGGCGGTCCGCTTTTTATCCTATGCGAACTATCCCGCATTTATCCAGCGCGCTGAAGTGCGCCTGTTTAACGCCGCCTCAAGCGTTAAAGATGATCCCATTGCGGTCTTACCCGTCACGATCGGCGCCGGCGCATCATGGATTCCAGATGGCGATGTCGAAGCTGTTCAATATGTGCTCCGTGTTTATGACGCCAAAGGCCGATTTGACGAAACGCTCGCGCAAAAACTGCCGATCGTCGAAACCGACTACCCGGACGCGCCGGTTAGATCGGGCCCCTTACAGGAAGATAAAACCGCGCAGCGCGCTATTCCATTGAAGGGCGGCACAATCACTGTCGTCGTGACGGATCTGGAAAACGCACAGTCCATTTCTGTGATGGGCGCCGACGCGGTGGCGTCCGGCAAAGGGACAGCATTCGCCGAACGTATTGTCCCGCATGGCGAACACAATGTCGACGTCGTGATTGCGGATCGCGGGGGCGACGCCGTAAAAATCACGCGTCCCGTTAACATCGCACGCGACGACCACTTCCTGGTCGGACTTGCCGACCTCACCTTCATTCATCAGTCGATCGAAGGAAACGACGAATTGGCCGCCGGCCCGGAAACCGACTTCGACGATAACTTTGTCGAAGGCCGGCTTGCTTTTTATTACAAGGGAAAAATCAAGGGCAAATACATCATCACTGCGGCGGCTGACACGCGTGAACAACGCATCGGAAACCTCTTTTCAAACTTCACGGAGAAAGATCAACGTGCTTTCTTGCGTCGGATCGACCCGGACCGCTACTACCCGGTTTATGGCGATGATTCTGTCACCGTAGAAGATGCGCCGACCGCTGGTAAGTTCTACATCCGCGTGGAGCGCGGCGCCTCAAGCGTTTTATGGGGTAACTTCCAGACGCAACTGACGGGGACGGAATTCGTCAACTATTCGCGTGGTCTTTACGGCGCCAATCTTCGCGCCGTAACGCCTGGCCAAACGTCCTACGGGGAAGCGCGCGCGGCGGTGACAGCGTTCGCCGCTGATCCGGGTACGGTCGGCAGCCGGGAAGAATTCCGCGGCACCAACGGAACCGTTTTCTATTTTCGCAATCAGGATATTGTGGAAGGCTCGGAGCGGCTGTTTGTCGAGGTCCGCGATCGGGTCTCAGGGATCGTGCGCAGCCGGACGGAACTGATCCCGGCGCGCGATTATGATTTCAATCATATTCAAGGACGTGTTCTTCTCCGCGAAGCGTTGCCGGCTGTTTCGGACGGCGTCCTGTTCGTACGGGACGCAGCGCTTGCGGGCGATCCGGTTTATCTCGTCGCCACATACGAATTCGCGCCCACATTCATTGCGCCTAGTAACTTCACAACCGGCGGCCGAGGCGAAGCATGGCTGAATGATCATATTCGCATCGGGCTCAACGGCTATCGGCAAGCGGACGAAGGGTTTGAACAATCGCTCGCCGGCGGCGACGTGACTATTCGTCTGAACCCGGAAACCTATTTCAAAGCTGAAGCGGCCCGATCAGATGGCGGCGGCTTTGGCGAATTAGCGTCCGGTTCCGGCGGATTTGAATTTATCAACCGGCGTCAAATCGCCGACGCCGCTCTTGGTCTTCGATTGGAAGGCGCCGCAAACCTTTCTGATATCGATGATGGGCTGAACGGGCGCGTCTCCGCCTATTTCCAGGATCGCGAAGAGGGCTTTTCTTCGCCAGGCCAATTGACGATCGGCGGCGAGGCTCTGTCACAGTATGGCGGCGCCTTTGAAATCGCCCTCGGCAAAACGACAACCGCCCGCTTCAAAGCGGACATCAACGACGGTGATATAAACGACGCCACCGTTGTTGAAGGCGGCTTCGTCAAGACGTTCTGGCGGCGGCTTACGGCGTCTGTTGGCGTGCGCCACGATGACCGCGCTTCGACGCTTTCCGGTGGCGGCACTGCAAGCCCGACGCTCAATCAGGAAGGCGCACGCACGGACCTTGCCATTGAACTTGGATACACGCCGATCATCGACGATGAAGACGACCCGGAATGGAACCTGCGTGCATTCGGTCAATTATCGCTCGATCATGCTCAAACGCGTGAAGGCAATGATCGCATCGGCGTGGGCGGCGGATACCGGTTCAGCAAACGGGCAAAGTTTGACGGCGAAGTGTCGGCGGGTGAACTTGGCCTCGGCGCGAAGGCTGGCGTGGACTATCAGATTGGCGACTACGGATCGCTTTATCTCGCCTATACGCTGGCTGCGGAAAATCCAGACGCCTTTAACACAGGACGGCTTGGGCGCGTCACCGCCGGCGCAAAAACCCGGTATACCGACGATATATCAGTGTTTGCCGAAGGCCGGTACGAATATGGCGCGGGGCCGACCGGCGTCACTCAGGCTTACGGGGTCGATTGGACACCGGGCGACCGGTGGGCCTACGGCCTGTCTTTCGAAACCGGCGGTCTTGTCGACCCGATTGTCGGCGACATTAGTCGCGACGCCATCACCGGTTCGATCAGCTACGCTGCGGATGATCTTCGCATCGCCGGCTCGCTTGAATACCGTGATGAAGAAAGCAGCCAGACCGGCGACCGCATCGTGTGGGCCTGGCGCACAAACCTCAATTATCAAGTTAATGAAGGTTTGAGACTCTACGCAAAATTGAACGGCGCGGTGTCGAACGAACGCAATAACAGCCCGCTTGATGAAGCCGAATTCCTCGAAGTCGTCGGCGCCGGCGCTTATCGCCCGGTAACCCATGACAAGCTAAACGTCCTGCTGAAATATACGTTCCTCGAAGACTTGCCCTCCCCGGCGCAGATTACCGCGACCGGCGCAAGCGTTGACTTCGCGCAACGGTCCCACGTCTTCTCCGTTGACGGATCTTATGACATCAATGGATGGCTCACAGTCGGAGCAAAAGTGGCGCACCGCCTCGGTCAACTGCGCTTGTCACGCGATCCGTCCGCGCCATGGTTCGATTCAAGCTCCACATTTCTCGCCGGACGTATTGACGTCAGGTTCGTCGAAGGATGGGAACTGCTCGCAGAGGCGCGAAGTCTGAACGTGCGGCAAGCGGAAGATCAACGGATTGGCGGATTGTTGGCGATCTACCGGCAAGTGGGCGATCACGTGAAATTTGGCGTCGGCTACAATTTCACGGATTTCTCAGATGACCTGACAGATCTCTCGTTTAACGAAGATGGCGTGTTCATCAATGTCCTCGGTCAATACTAGACCAACGTGAAGCGGGGCGGCGTCCCAGCGCCCGCTCTGCTTCACCACCTCGCTCAAGAGGCGCGGGGGCGCGCTGTCGAAGACCGGATGACAAGATCATAGCTGTCAACGGTTGTTGTTTCTTTCTCAGGATCGGCGTGTTTGCTGTGTTGACCGATGGCGATTTCGGTCGCGATGGCGGCGAGGCGTTCCAGCGGCTGTTTCACGGTGGTCAGCGGCGGAAGGGTGAGCTGCGCGACAGAGCTGTCATCAAATCCGACAATTGAAACATCATCCGGAATATCAAGGCCGGCGCGGTGCGCGGCGATGCTGACCCCCGCCGCCATTTCATCGTTACAGGCGAACACAGCCGTGGGCGCCGCTTCGCCGATAAACATTCTTTCGCCCGCCTCAACGCCTGACGGAAAAAGAAAGGTGCCCGGATAAATCAGATCTTCGCGGACACGCAGGTCGTTTTTCGCAAAAGCGCGCCTGAACCCCTTCTCGCGCGCGGTCGTCGCGCTATGACCTTCGTCGCCCCTGACAAATGCGATCTCTTTGTGCCCAAGGTCGATGAGATGGCTTGTAATCTCGAAGGCGGCTTCTTCCTCATTGAAAGAAACAAAGGGACTGTCGTCATCATCCTTAGGCGAAATCCGCACATAAGGGACGTTTCGACTTTTCAAAAAAGTCAATATATGGGGGTCATCGCAAAAAGGCGGCGGCAATAGGATGCTGTCCGGAAAAGGGCGTCCAATCAACGCCGCAAGCGTTTTTTCCGCTTCAATTTCATTTTTATACGGATAGTCCTTGAGAAGCGTCACCATAAGACGATAGCCGCTCGCCTGACAAACGGACATCGCCGCAAATTGGATATCCGCGAAGTAATCGCTTCGCGGCGAGGAGCAGAACAAGGTAATCTGATAGCTCCGGTTTCCGGCCAATACACGGGCGGAAACGCTTGGCGTATAGGAAAGCGCCTCTATCGCGTTTAAAACGCGCTCACGCGTAGACGGCGTGACATTCGGCTCTCTGTTAATGACGCGCGACACCGTCTTTGTAGACACGCCCGCAGCGCGCGCGACATCATCGATACTAGGCGTCGGCTTCATTGGAGCTTTTTGATTTTGCGCCGTCGACGACATCTCGTTCAATCGTCTCCTTTTGCGTGCGCGCCGCGCCTTAATGCTGCACGCGCTTCTTTATGACTTACCCGGTTTACAGGATGACAGACTAATGGAACAAGGCAAACCGCCATAAGCAACGCGGGGCCGGCGCCCATCATCATGCGGATCGCGTCGGCCATGCGCGCCGTTGCTTCCTCCGGCGCGGTTGAATAACCGATCGCTTCCAAAACAAGACCGATCAACAATCCTGCCGTTCCTATTGATAATTTCTGGACGAAAAGCGTGATGCCGAAGGCCGCCGCTTCGCTGCGCACGCCAGTTTTCCAGGCGCCATATTCGACGGTGTCTGGCACCATCGACCAGATCAAAACGCCGAATGCGCCGAATCCAAACGCCATGGCGAATACCTGGAGCGCCCATCCATCGACAATAAGCACACGCGCGCCGCCGAGGTGAAGACCGGCGGCAATGATAATAATGGAGGCGCCGATCCATGCACGCCGCTTGCCGAATAAGTGGGCGATTGTCGTCCACACAGGAACCGCAAGAAGCATGATCGCAGCGTTCGCGCCGAGGATTTCTTCTTTTGACCGCAACTGCTCAGCGTGCACATCGACAAAAAACGCTAGCGTCGCCGCAAAGATTAAGCTGGCCGCGGCCTGACAAAAGACAATGGCCACCATTGTGTGAAGCGCGCGGTTAAATCGCAGGCTTTGTATCGCGCTTTTCACCGACGTGCGCAGTGAAATCGGCGACGACGCGGCGCCCACTTTTTCCTTTGTGAAGAAAAAACTTAACAGGAAACAAAAATAAGCAACGAGTGCGCACAGACAGGCGAACCAGAAAAAGCCAATCTGGCTGGTGTCCGACCCATCGCCCGCCGCCCGAACGATCGGGAAGGTCAATGCGGCGATCGCCAAATTACCGAGCAGCGCGAAGAACATCCGCATGCCCGACAAAATCACGCGTTCGCGGCCATCGTCTGTTATTCGTGTGGAAAGCGCCGAATACGGAATACCGACGAGCGTATAACTGGTGCGAAAGATAAGATGGAATATTAAGAGCGCCGGCAACATGACGGCGCCGTCCCATGCGATGGGCGCCATAAGGCCGATAAACGCCGCGCACAAGACGGCGCCGCCAAAGGGCAAATAGGGGCGGTAACTGCCCCACCGTGTGCGTGTGCGCTCAGCGATCGCCGCCATAATCGGATCGGTGAACGCGTCCCAAACGGTGCCGATGAAAAAAATGACGCCCGCGTCGCGCGGGGGCAGCCCCAGAACCTGCGTGTAGTAAAAAAGCAGGAGAAGCGACAGACTGTTCCAGAACAGGTTCATGCCGAAATCGCCCACGCCATAGCCGATCGACTGAACCGCCGGTTTCATCGCACCGCGTTCGCCGCCTCCCTCGTTAAACCGTGACCATGTTGTCACTGTCGCCGCCCCATTTTTTCACCACATCTTGCGCCCCAATCGACGCGCAATTATCCGCTGATTATCCGGCTTTGGATAAAAAGCTTTAAATTCAATAGATAAGCTACGCCCAGCGCCACCCTCAATCATTTATCTTCGACTATTTTAGCATGCACTGAGGAAATGACAGCCCTGTCATTTTATGATTGACAGGGCTGTCATTTTTCACTCTCCTGCTAATGAACGGTCCGGCGATCCTGAAGCGGTCACCGGAGATACAATACTCAGGGAGGGAACTATGGGAGTTTCAAAGAGAACTTTGTGGCTTGGCGCAAGCATGGGCGTCATCGGCGCGCTGACGCCGCCGGCTTTCGCGCAGGATAACGCCAATAACGAGCTTGAAGATGAAATCGTCGTGACGACCGAGCGGCGATCGCAAAGCCTTCAGGACACGGCGGCTGTCGCCAAGCAGATCGACGGAGACGATCTGCGTAAACAGGGTTTGAACTCGTTTCAGGATCTGGCGACCGTCCTGCCGCAGCTGAATATCGGCTCGCGCGAGGGCAATGTGGAAGTCTTCATCCGCGGCATTGGCGACGACAATAACACCGAGCTTTCAGAACCGCGTTCGGCTATCCTGCTCGATGGTCTCTATCTTTCGCGCCCCCGCGGGCTCGGCTCATTCTTCTTCGATATTCAGTCTGTAGAGCTTAATGTCGGCCCACAAGGCACATTGCGCGGCCGCAACGCCACAGGCGGCTCGCTCAACATCATCACGCGCAAACCTGATCTCGGCGAATTCAACGGCTATGTCGATGTCGGCCTCGGTAATTTCGCGCAACGCGAATATCAGGCGGCCCTCAACGTGCCGCTTTGGGATAACGCAGCGATCCGATTCGCTGGTTATCGTTTGCGCCATAACTCCAAGATCGAAAATGTCGGTGATCTGACAGATATCCGGGAATCGCGTGAAGTCGACGATCTGGCCGGCCGCGTCACCTTCCTTTGGGAACCGACAGAGCGCTTATCTCTCGAATTGGCCGGCGATTATCTTGACCAGGGCGGCACCGGCTTTGGTGGTCTCGACTATTTCCCGTTTTTCCAGCAACAGGCGGACGGGAACATTCCATCGCAGGAAATTCGCGATCTCAACAATCCGCGTCAGGTTGTCACGCAAGGCGCGCAACCGGTGCAAGACGCCGAGATCTGGGGCATCCGCGGCAATGCGCAATATGATTTCGGCAACTTCACGGCCGAATATATCGGCGGCCTGCGGACGGTCGATTATTTCTTTAACCGCACCGCATCGGACGCATTCTTCCCCGGCTTTGACGACCTCATCATCGGCGACAACAGGGCGGATTTCTTTGACACTTTCAGCCGGGTTCAGTTCGATCAGCGCTCACAATCGATCATTCAGGAAGTGCGCCTGTTCGGTAACGACGATCAGCGTTTCCGCTGGACTGTCGGCGGTTTCTATTTCAAAGAATACGGGACATCGTCATTCGCCACGACAGCAGACCGGTCATTTGTTTTTGCAGGCGTCAACTTCGACTTCCCCGATGTGGATCGCGAGAATTACGCCTTTTATGCGGACGGCACCTACGACATCACGGAAAATTTCCGCCTGACCGGCGGCGTGCGGTATACGAATGAACGCCTGAAACGGACAGGCGGCTTCGGCAGCATCGAGTTGTTCCTGTTCCCCAATGATACAAGCGGAACGCCGCCGAACACCTTCAACTTTTCATGTTGCGCGCAACATCGTTTTGGAACAGAAGGGTTTCAATTCGCGGGACGCAATCGCACCGTCTTTACGGAAGACGTGGACTTGACGACGGCTGAGGGGCGGATCGCGCTCTTCCTCGGCGGCGTCGCGCAATTCGGCGAAGACGACACCATCGACGATTTGATCAACCTCCTCCTGACGGAAGGTCCCAATCAAACCGGGTTTGACCTGCAGGGCCGGGAAATTTCGAACATTACACCAAACTTTGGATCGCGCCGTGACGAGTTCTTTGATTATCGCGTTCGCCTTGAATATGACGTGACGCCGGACATGCTTGTTTATGCAGGCGTCTCCACGGGGACAAACTCCGGCGGCTTTAACGACTCAGTGACGCAGGCGAACCAGATCATCACGCCGGAATTTGACGTTGAGGAAGTGCGCGTCGTCGAAGTCGGCGCCAAAAGTGCGTTCGAACTTGGCGGCTATCGCTCAATCTTTAACGTGGCGGGCTTCTGGTACGACTATACCGACCAGCAGTTTACGATCCTGGCGCCGGCAGGCGCAGGCGTCAGCACCGGTATGGGGATGAGCACGGACGCCGGTCTTGTTTCCTTGCGCCAAAATGTCGGCGACAGCCGCATTCTCGGCTTCGACGTCGATTACACCCAGCAACTGCCCGGCAATCTGACCTTCCGGACCAACTTCCAATATCTTGATACGGAATTCACAAACGCCTCACAGGCGCTCGTGGACACGCGGTTCAACAATCCAAATGGTCCAGCGGATACGATCCCGTTTGATCCGGTGGGCAACAGGCTGCCGAAAGCGTCCGCCCTGTCAGGGCTCGTCTCGCTCAGCCAGGCCGTTGAATCCAATCTTGGCCGGTTCGACTGGATCGTATCGGCGGGCTTCCGCACCGATTATTTCCTGACGATCTTCAACGGCGACGGAACGCTGCCGACCATCGACGCGAGCACGTTCCCTGATCTGTCTGCAGATGATCTAACGGCGTTGCAGAACACAGTCGCTGGAAACGCCGGTTCCTCCCGCGATCGCGTTCCAGGCTATGTCCGGCTGGATATCGGCGCCGGCTACAACCCGCAGGATAATCTGCGCTTTGAATTGTATGTCAAAAACCTGACGGACACGGCATACTCGCAAACATCGATCAATTCGCCTGGTTTGAACTTGCGCTTCTTGAACGATCAGCGCACCTTTGGTGGACGCGTCAGGCTTAATTTCTGATTGGGGCCACCATCAACTGGCGGCGTTTCCTCCCGGCCGTCATTTACGGTGAGAGCGGCCCCGTATTCGGAGGCCGCTCTCATTTTTTCCGATTGACGGTGTTGCAATCGTTCAGGACAGGCTCCGCGCGTTGACCCGGAGCCTTAAAACAGGAACAGGCAGATGGCATTTAACAGGCGTTTATCCCTCCTAGAGAGCACTGTTGGGATCACTTTTTGTCTGGTCGCCGCTGGCTGTAATAACCAGGGCGCGGAACCAACCGGTCCCCTTTTCGTACAATCAAAGTCGGATACCGCGGAACGTTTTGTCGATCCGCTCTCGGATGATCCGAACATCGACCCGGCGTCATGGCCGCTCGCCGATGCAGTATTTGAACCCGACGAAGCGACCGAGAAAAAGATCGCCGATCTTCTTTCGCGGATGACCCTTGAAGAAAAAGTCGGACAGATCGTTCAGGCCGATATCGGTTCAGTGACGCCCGAGGAAGTGAAAGAATACAATCTCGGTTCTATTCTAAATGGCGGAAACTCCGCGCCGGGCGCCGATAACCGGACGACGCCTGACGCATGGCTCGCCCTCGCCGACGCTTTCTGGGAAGCCTCTACTGACACAACCGACGGCGGCGTCGGCATTCCCGCCCTTTGGGGCTCTGACGCTGTGCACGGTCACAACAATGTCGTTGGTGCTACATTGTTTCCCCACAATATCGGCCTCGGCGCTGCCGGCGATCCGGACTTGATTGAACAGATCGGCGAAGTCACGGCGCGTGAAATGCTCGCCACCGGGCTCGATTGGACCTTCGCCCCAACGATCGCAGTTGTCCGAAACGATCGATGGGGGCGCACCTATGAAAGTTATTCGGAAAACCCCGAACTCGTCGCCACCTATGCGACGCGTATCGTCGAAGGCATTCAGGGCGCCGTTTCTTCGCCGGAATTTCTAGGACGCGGCAAGATTGTCGCCACGGCGAAACACTTTGTGGCGGACGGCGGCACCGTTGACGGCCGCGACCAAGGCGACAGCCAGGACCAGGAATCAGCACTGCGCGACATCCACGCTGCCGGATATCCGGCGGCGATCGACGCTGGCGTTCAAGTGGTGATGGCGTCTTTTTCCAGCTACAAAGGCCGAAAGCTGCACGGTCACCGCGAGCTCCTAACCGATGTCTTGCGTGGACGGATGAATTTTGACGGCTTCGTCGTCGGTGACTGGAATGGACACGGTCAAGTTGCAGGCTGCACAAATACCTCATGCGCCGCGGCGATCAATGCGGGCGTTGACATGTTCATGGCGCCTGATAGCTGGAAGAAACTTTACGAAAACACTCTGGCGCAAGCGCGTTCCGGTGAGATTTCCGCGGAACGCCTTGACGAGGCGGTGTCTCGCATCTTGCGCGTTAAAATACGTGCGGGGTTATTCGAAGCGGGCCCGCCATCATCGCGCCCTCTGGCTGGCGATTGGACGATCCTGTCCGATCCGGACCATAAGGCGGTCGCCCGAGCCGCCGTGCGCCAATCGCTGGTGCTGTTGAAAAACAATGACGGCGCCCTTCCAATTCAGCCGGGCGCGCGCGTCCTCGTCACCGGCGACGGCGCTGACAATATCGCCAAGCAATCGGGCGGGTGGACGCTCTCCTGGCAAGGGACTGGCAACGCCAACAAGGACTTTCCAAACGGCCAGTCGATCTATGCGGGGTTACGAGAAGCAATCGAAGAAATCGGCGGTGAGGCCACGCTCAGCGCTAACGGGTCGTACACAGAGAAACCAGACCTTGCGATCATCGTCTTCGGCGAGGACCCCTATGCCGAATTTCAGGGCGATATCGCGCATCTCGATTTTGTGCCGACGGAACCTCTTGAGAAATTGAAAGCATTCCAAAACGCAGGCATCAAGACCGTCGCCGTCTTTCTTTCCGGTCGACCGATGTGGGTCAATCCGGAACTAAATGCGTCGGATGCGTTCGTCGCCGCATGGTTACCCGGTGATCAGGGCGCAGGCGTCGCAGATGTTCTCGTCGGCGATCAAAATGGGGCGGCGCGCTACGACTTTAGCGGACGCCTTTCGTTTTCATGGCCGAAATTGGCGACCGACGCCGAGCTCAATGCGGGCGCCGCGAATTATGATCCCCTTTTCCCAATTGGCTATGGATTGGAATACACCGCGCCGAAAGCGATCCAAATTGTTTCTGAGAAATCCGGACTAACGGAATCGCAAATTAATTCCTTTGAGAATTTTATCATCGCAGGCGACGCCGCATCACCGTGGCGGATGGCGGTCACGGACACAGGCGGCTCGACGCAAATCAGCGATACGGTCACGCGTAGCGCAAGCGGCGGCTTCGTTGCGATTTCTGCGGATGTGAATGCGCAGGAAGATACGCGGATCTTTAGGTGGACAGGACCCGCAACCCTTGTCGTCGACGGAAACACCGTTGACTTTTCCCGTCAGTCAAATGCCGACATGGCGATCGAAGTCGCCTTCAGCATTCCGTCGAGCGAAGCGAGCGCTGCGTCAACGGCGGTAACTTTTGCAATGGGCTGCGGCGGCGATTGCGAAGGCGCGCTTGATTTGACGGAGTCAATTTCCAATCTGCGCGGGGCTGGCTGGGTTACGCGCGCCATCAAATTGAGTTGCTTCGCCGAGGCTGGCGCAGATATGACGGCGATTTCGCAGCCGGTAATCATCCGCGCGGACGGACCCTTTGAAATCCAGATCGCGTCGGCGCGCCTCGTCAGCAACACCGGCGACGCGCGATGCACGTTTTAAGTACACATCGCCGAAATAGCCTCCGTCGATTGCGGATGAGCGGCGCTCTCGCCGGCGCGGCAATTTCTGCATTGCTCGGCGCCGTCACGGCGTCGGCTCAAGAGAAATCGACTGGGGAGACGCCAACGCTTGAAACAGTGGTTGCCGAAAAAACGCCCTATACCATCAAGCGATGCGTCAATTTTGGGAATGCGCTCGATGCGCCAAACGAAGGCGACTGGGGCTGGACGATCGCCGAGACGGACTTTGATGTCGCGCGCGACGCCGGCTTCGACACTGTGCGTCTTCCCGTCCGTTGGAGCGCGCATACGGGCGACGCGCCTGAGTTCACCCTTGATCCGGAATTCGCCGCGCGCGTAAATGACGTCATTTCGCAGGCGCTCGCGCGCGACCTCACCGTCATTATTAATGTCCACCACTTCGACGAGATTATGGAAAGCCCGCGCGAGCACTTGCCGAAATTGCTCGCGATCTGGGCGCAGCTTTCAGAGCGTTACAAAGATCTTCCGCAAACGGTGATCTTCGAACCGTTGAACGAGCCGCAGAAAAATCTCAAAGGCGACATGATGCGCGAGGCGCTGGTGCGCGCCTATAAGGTGATCCGGCGAACGAACCCGAACCGCCTCGTGATGTTCGGCGGCGAGGAATGGTCAAGCGTACGCTCATTGCCGACAGTTCCGGCGATTGATGATCCCAACATTATCTACACGTTCCACTATTACGATCCCTTCCCCTTCACCCACCAAAACGCCGAATGGCTCGGCGCCGATATGCCGAAGGGGGCGCGCGGTTGGGGCGACCGCGCCGATCGCGATGAACTCGCCCGCAATGTGAAATTCGCAAAGAAAGTGCAGGAGGTCTCCGGCACGCCCGTTTTTCTTGGCGAGTTCGGCGCCATTGAAAATGCTGCGCCGCGCGATCGTCTCAGATACCTGTCGGCGGTGCGCACCGCGTATGAGCGCGCCGGCATCGCATGGTGCCTGTGGAATTACAAAGCGACGTTCAGCCTTTGGGATAATGACGAGGAAAATCGCGACGCAGACCAAGTTGAGGCGCTTGGCCTCAATGCGCCGCAATAGCCCGGCCGATATGCACTCGCTCGCGCCGACTATGAGAGACCATCAAGCCGGAGGGCCTTTTGTTTCTCGGCATTGACATTGGCACATCCGGGGTGAAGGCGGTCGCCATGACCGCCGATGGCGCGGTCGCAGAAACTGCCACGACCACGCTCGCGATTTCTCGCCCGAATGAAAACTGGTCGGAACAAGACCCGTCGGACTGGTGGCGAGCGACGCAAGACACGGTCTTAAAGCTTGCCGCCAAAACGCGCAGCGCTATTCAAGGTGTCGGCCTTTCCGGGCAGATGCACGGCGCAACGCTCCTAGATCGCGATGGGCGCGTCTTACGGCCTGCGATCCTGTGGAATGACGGGCGTAGCGCAATCGAATGCCGCGATCTCCAAACGCGCTATCCGGCGTTTATCGAAAAGACCGGCAATTTGGTGATGCCGGGCTTCACAGCGCCAAAAGTCGAGTGGATACGGCGCCATGAGCCGGACATATTCGGTAAAATCGATAAAGTCCTTCTGCCTAAGGACTATATCCGCTACAGTCTCTCCGGCGATTTCGCATCAGATATGTCAGACAGCGCGGGGACCTTATGGCTCGATGTGGGCAAGCGCGCGTGGGCGGAAGATTTGCTCGCGGCTTGCGGGCTCAACCTGTCGCATATGCCGCGACTTTACGAGGGTGTTGAGCAAACCAGTCAAATGCGTGCGGATGTCGCGGAGTCGCTTGGTATGAAGCCCGCGCCCATTGTCGCGGGCGGCGGCGATAACGCCGCTGGTGCGGTTGCGGTAGGCGCCATTGACGCCGGCCAGTCCTTACTTTCGCTAGGCACGTCGGGCGTTATCTTCACAGCGACCGAGACGTATCGCGCAAATTCCGCCTCGGCCGTTCACTCTTTTTGCCATGCGCTTCCGGAGCGTTGGCATTTAATGTCCGTGATCTTAAGCGCCGCCAGTTGCCTTGAATGGGGCCGGCGCATTACGGGAAGCCAGTCGGTCGCTGAGTTTGTCAAATTCGCTGAAACGCAGGCGCCCACCGACACTGCGCCGATTTTCCTGCCTTATCTCTCTGGTGAAAGGACGCCGCATAATAATCCGCATGCGCGCGGCGCCTTTTTCGGTCTCTCCCATGACACGGGCCTGGCCCAAATAGCGCAAGCAATTATGGAAGGCGTCGCATTTGCTTTGGCGGACGGCGTTGACGCGCTAAACGCCGCGGACGCACACATTGATGCGCTCACAGTAATCGGCGGCGGCGCGCAGTCGGCCTATTGGGGAAAGGTGCTCGCCGCTGCGCTCGGAAAGCGCCTCATCTATCGCGACGGCGCCGACGTGGGGCCTGCGCTTGGGGCCGCGCGTCTCGCGGCCTATGGCGTTCTCGGCGGCGACGTGGCCGACACTTTCGCACCCCCGCCTGTCTTACGCGAAATCGAGCCCGACCCCACTTTGAGCAATCATTATACGGAAAAACGCGCTCAATTCGCCACTCTCTACCGAACCCTGAACCCGCTATTCGATGGAGCCTCGTATGCCTGAGAATGACAACATCCGTCACCACGGCGAATTCTTCCCTGATATTGAGACTATTATTTTTGAAGGACCTGATACTGAAACGCCCCTCGCCTATCGCTACTATGACAAGACCCGGACGGTGTTGGGGAAAACAATGGCCGACCATCTGCGGCTTGCGGTCTGCTACTGGCACAGTTTCTGTTGGGACGGTTTCGATATTTTCGGCGCAGGCGTTTTCAATCGGCCATGGCATGCGGCGACCAACGAACGCGAAGCGGCTGATCAGAAAATGGCGGCGGCGTTTGAGTTTATCGAAAAGCTCGACGTTCCGTTTTATTGCTTCCATGATGTGGATGTTGTCGAGCCGTCGCCGGCCCCCGACCAATTATCGAATAACTTGAAGCGCGCCGTTGATCATCTGGCGGCGCATCAGGAGCGCTCAGGCAAAAAATTGCTTTGGGGCACGGCCAATCTGTTCAGCAATCCGCGCTATGCGGCCGGCGGCCTCACAAATCCGGACCCGGAAATCGCCGCATGCGCCATCCGTCAGATCAGGGATTGCCTGAACGCAACCCATACCCTCGGCGGGGCCAACTATGTGCTTTGGGGCGGACGCGAGGGCTACGACACTTTGTTGAATACGGACCTTTCGCGTGAGCTGGAAAATTTCGGGCGGTTCCTCACCATGGTCGTGGAGCACAAGCACAAAATCGGATTTCGCGGAAAGATCCTGATCGAGCCGAAACCGCACGAGCCGATGTATCATCAATATGATTTTGACACGGCCACGGTTTACGGATTTCTGAAGCGCTTCGATCTCGTCGGCGAAGTCCACGTTAACATCGAGCCTAATCACGCGACGCTCGCCGGGCACAGTTTTGCCCACGCGATCGCACAGGCCGTATCACTCGGCGTTATGGGGTCGATTGATATTAATTGCGGGAATGCCCAAAATGGATGGGATACGGATCAGTTCAATCTTGATATCCGCGATATTACGCAAGCGTTAGTCGAATTGCTGCCTTCTGGCGGGCTCGACACCGGCGGTTTCAACTTCGACGCCAAGGTCCGCCGTCAGAGCAGCGACCTCTGCGATCTCTTTTACGCCCATGTGGGCGGCGTTGACGCTCTGGCGCGGGCGCTTTTAAGCGCTGAAAAACTGATCAATGGGGGCGCCCTCGCCGACTTTAAGCGCGAGCGATATGCGGGCTGGGAGACGACAAGCGGGCGGCGCATGCTTTCTGACGATGCAAGTCTTGATGCCATCGCTGACGATGCAGCGGCCCGCAAGTTGGACGGACATCACCGCTCTGGCCGGCAGGAATATCTGGAAAATATTGTCAACCGCGCGCTCGCGTAACGGGAGGGGGCCTATGAGCTCGACGACAGAAATTATGAGTCGCATCGCCGCCATCGGCCTTGCGTTGGTCAGTTGCTCGGCCGCCTCCGACACGTCGAGGGGCGATGCGGAAACGCCGTCTGCGGACCTGCAACCGATTTCGGAAATCATTGCGGGCATGACGCTTGAGGAGAAGCTCGCCCAGATCACCTGTATCTGGATGGACAAAACAAAAATTCTCGATGAAAACGGCGACTTTTCTCCATCGAAGATGAAAGCCGCCTTTCCCCATGGCGCTGGGTGCATCGCGCGCCCGCAGGACACGATCGGTCTTGAGGGACCCACAGAACGCAAGGACGTGAACGACTCAACGGTCATCCGGCGGTTATCGGCGCGCACGCCGGGCGAAACGGTTGCTCTGACGAACGCAATCCAAAAATGGATGATTGAGGAAACACGCCTCGGCATTCCGACGCTCTTCCATGAGGAAGGGCTTCACGGATTTCAGGGGCGCTACGCCACCTCCTTCCCGCAAGCGATCGCACTCGCCAGCACTTTCGACCCGGACTTGATTGAACGCATCTACGGCGTCGTGGCGCGGGAAATCCGTGTTCGGGGCGTCCATCACGTCTTGTCGCCGGTGGTCGATGTGGCGCTTGACCCCCGGTGGGGGCGGATCGAGGAGACCTTCGGCGAAGACCCCTATCTCGTCAGCCGCATGGGCGTCGCCGCTGTACGCGGTTTTCAGGGAACGGATCATGACGGCGTCATTGCCGATGACAAAGTCCTGACGACCTTGAAACATATGACCGGGCACGGCCAACCGGAGTCAGGGATTAACGTCGCCCCGGCGCAGCTTCCCGAGCGCGTGCTGCGTGAGGTTTTCTTTCCGCCTTTTGAAGCCGCCGTCAAAGAAGCTGGCGCTGCGAGCGTGATGGCGAGCTATAATGAAATCGACGGCGTTCCATCCCACGCTAATGACTGGCTCCTCAATGACATATTACGCGGCGAGTGGGGTTTTGACGGCGTCGTCGTCGCCGACTATTTCGCAATCAACGAATTGCAGCGCCGTCACCGAATTGTGGAAACGCTCGCCGACGCCGGCGGCCTTGCGCTCACCTCCGGCGTCGATATGGAACTACCCGATGGCGTCGCTTTCTATGCGTTAAGTTCGCTGATTGACGCAGGCGCTCTCGATATGGCGCGCGTCGATCAGGCGGTGGAGCGAGTATTGCGGATGAAGCGGCGCGGCGGCGTCATGACTGACCCATTTGCGGATGCGTCAGAAGCCGACGCGCTAACCGGCAACGCCGAAGCGAGAGCGCTGGCGCTTGAAGTCGCGCAAAAGGCGGCCGTCCTTGTAAAGAATGATGACGAAACTCTTCCCCTTGATCCGTCAAGGTTAAAACGCGTCGCCGTAATCGGACCGAACAGCGACATCACGGTTCTTGGGGGTTATTCGGATGAACCGCGCCAGACCATCAGCCTGCTTGACGGTTTGAATGCCGCCATAGGCGACACGGTGGAGATCGCGCACGCCAAAGGCGTCGCGCTGACCGACAATCGCTCATGGTGGGACGATGCGGTTGCGCTCGCAGACCCGGACGATAATCAGAAACTGATCGAAGAGGCTGTCGCGACGGCGCGCGGCGCGGACATGATTATCCTCGCCGTCGGCGGAGACGAGTCCACCTCGCGGGAAGCCTGGTCCGAAACCCATCTCGGCGACCGCAATGACATCACGCTCATCGGCGAGCAGCGCGCATTGATCGAAGCGTTGGCGGAGACGAATATTCCCATGATCGGCGTGATCATTTCCGGCCGCCCGCTTGCGCTAACCGACGTCGAAGACCATTTCTCTGCAATCCTCTACGCCTGGCTTTTAGGACAAGAAACAGGCGCCGCGCTTTCCGATCTGCTGTTGGGGCGGGTGTCGCCGAGCGGTAAAATGCCGGTGAGCATTCCGCGGTCTGTGGGTCAAATTCCAGCCTTTTACTATCACAAACCGACGGCGCGGCGCGGTTACGCCTTCGCCGATACAAGCCCGCTCTACGCCTTTGGATATGGGCTTAGCTATTCATCGTTTGATATTTCCGCGCCGACGCTCGCTCAACCGGTCATCACCGCCGACGGCGAGACAAGCGTTAGCGTCACAGTCACCAACACTGGCGCCGTGTCCGCGGACGAAATCGTTCAATTCTATATTCGCGACGAGGTCGCAAGCGTAACGAGACCCGTGAAGGCCTTGAAAGGGTTTCAGCGCGTCACCCTCGCGCCGGGGGAATCTCGGGAAGTCTCCTTTCCGATCACGCCTCAATCGTTGGAATTCTACAACCGTGACATGGAGCGCGTCGTTGAACCGGGCGCTTTCGAAATCATGGTGGGCGCCAGTTCCCAATCCCACAAATCCGCAACCCTGCGCGTTCAATAACAAAGACAGCCGAGGCGACAGATGATGATGAAGACGCATACGGATAAAAAGGGAGACTTCGGCTATGTTCTCCTTATCACCCTCGTCGCCACAATCGGCGGATTTCTCTTTGGATATGATAGCGGCGTTATAAACGGTACCGTGAAAGGGTTGCAAACCGCCTTCGGTTCCACGTCGATCGGCACCGGCTTCAGCGTCGCGTCTATGCTCTTGGGGTGCGCGGTCGGCGCCTTTCTGGCGGGACGGCTCGCTGACCTTTTCGGGCGGCGCACGTTGCTGCTCGTCTCGGCGGTATTTTTTCTGGTCAGCGCTTTCGGTTCCGGGATCGCCGGTACCACGCTCGTCTTTATCTTCTACCGCATTCTTGGCGGCCTTGCGGTTGGCGCCGCGAGCGTGATGGCGCCGGCTTATGTGAGCGAAATCGCGCCGCCGCATTTGCGCGGCCGCCTGTCGTCAATCCAGCAAGTGGCGATTATCACCGGCCTGACCGGCGCGTTCCTGAGCAACTACTTCATCGCCGGCGCCGCGGGAGAATCAACTGATAAATTCTGGCTCGGCTATGAGGCCTGGCGCTGGATGTTTTGGGCGGAAGGCCTGCCAGCCACCGTCTTCCTCCTCTGCCTGTTCTTTATTCCTGAAAGCCCGCGCTTTCTCGTCTCAAAACGAAGGAATGACCAGGCGCTCGCAATCCTTGAGCGACTCTATGGACGCCAGAAAGGCGCAGTGACGCTGGCGGAGATCGACGCCTCGCTAAAAACGGAACGCGCCCCGCGGCTTGCGGATCTGCGCGACCCGAAGACGGGACGCCTCTTCCCGATTGTCTGGGTAGGGATCGGTCTCGCTGTGTTTCAACAATTGGTCGGGATCAATGTGATCTTCTATTACGGCTCCGTGCTCTGGGAATTCGTTGGCTTCACCGAGGAAGATAGTCTGCTGACGAATGTAATCATGGGGTCGGTGAGCATTGTCGCCTGCCTTGCCGCGATCGCGCTGATCGATCGGCTCGGCCGCAAACCATTGCTCTTTATCGGATCAATTGGCATGGCAGTAACGCTCGCCATCATGGCGGGCGCCTTTTCGCAAGCCACCGTCACGGAAACGGGCCTCACTCTGTCGCCCGCGCTCGGCCGGACCGCGCTGATATCTGCGGTCGTTTACGTCGCCTTTTTCAATTTCAGTTGGGGGCCCGTGATGTGGGTGTTGCTCGGCGAAATGTTTCCGAACCAATTGCGCGGCTCAGGGCTTGCCGTCAGCGGGTTCGCCCAATGGATCGCAAACTTCGCCATCACCATGACGTTCCCAATCCTTCTGGCGACAACCGGCCTCACAAGCGCTTATGGTTTTTACGCACTATCAGCCTGCGTTTCCGCTTGGTTCGTCGTAAAGGCCGTGCGCGAAACACGCGGCAAAGCGCTCGAAGAAATGTGAACACGCGCCGCATCTAACGCGAATCGCGTCCACGGAGCAGCCGATAAAAAATCGCCGCGGCGTGATGACTTGATCACCATGCCGCGGCGCACCCCCGCCCTTGGCTTTGCCGACAAATGGCATGTTCCGCAGCGATCAGGAGGCTGATCGCTGCGGCGCGCGTTAGAGACGAGCGCGGACGCGAATGCCGTAAGTGCGCGGCGCGTTGAAGAACCGCGTATTATCGAATTGCGTGATAATGATCGCCTGCGGACGTTCAATGTCTGTCAGATTGTTGACATACCCCTCGAGCCGGTACTTGCCTTCGTCGCCAAAGGAAACACCCGCGCCCATATCGATCGTGACGTATCCGCCAACCTCGTCATTCAGACGAAGCTCCGGATTAGTCGGATTATTGAAATCCTGACTATTAAAGATGGTCATGAACTGAGAAGAGCGATACCCCAGCGAGATCACGCCGTCGATTTGACCGAAACTCGTCGGCCAAGCCTTCGTCAACGATGTGTTTAATTGATGCTTCGGCGTCCGGATAAGGCGGTTGCCTTCAATCGACCGGTTTACCGAGTTCATAGGATCGACGTCTGCCTGGAAACGAGAGTCCTGGATCTCCTGCGAGTTCACAACATTCGCTTCTGGAAGCCAGAGGTAGGTCAAATCCCAGTTAAGATCGCCGGGGAATTGCAGCTTGCTTTCCCACTGGGCGCCATAAATCTCTGCGTCTGATGCGTTAAACGTAAAGCCGACGACTTGACCGCCGAGATTGTCGAGAATGTCCGGATCGATCTGGCTGGTGTCTATTCCGGTAAAGTCAAGAGCTTGCGCCGTCGATAACAGAGTCGACAATTGCAGATCGTCGTAATCGTAATAGAACGCCGACAGGTTCAGGATCACGCCAATATCGCCGACGCCAAATTCGTTCTTCGATCCGATCTCATATAGGCGCAGGGTTTCAGGACCGTATGTCGGCGCAAGCGTATCTGTAACGAAAGCCTGGGGCGCAGACGTCGCTGGATTGCCGAGATCAAGACCAGCCGTTCCCTCAATATTATCGTTGAAACCGCCGGACTTGTTGCCGGTCGAGACCAACGCATAAAGGAGATTGTCGTCGCCGGCGTCAAATTCAAGCCGGACACGCCAATCAACGAAATCATTGTCGAGGCGACCGTTCTGCAACGCGAAGGAAGAGTTAAACGGCGCGAGCGTAAACGGAATGCGCCCGTCGAAGATTGGAACAATTGTATTCGTACAATCACCACTGAAAGCGAATTCTACGCCGTCGCAAAGCGGGCGCTGATCGACAGGAATAACCTGAATAGCGTCATCGATCGGTAACATGTTCGGAAAGGCCGCGACAAATCCGTCGCGATCGCCGAATTGAGAGACGCCGTCAAAAAAGAAAGCAAGCGACTCGCCGGGATCAATCGATCCATCGGAATTGGTGTCCGGATTGAAGATAGTCCGACCGAATCCTGCGAATTCAAATCCTTCTGTTCCGAGACCAACGCCGTTTGTAAAACAACAGCTAAAATTCGGACCGCCGAAACCAAACGCGTAACGCGCATTAATTCCGAAGCGCTCCTTAACATCGTTTGTATACCGAACGCCGCCCGTTAACCGAACACGATCTGTTAGCGAGAAAGTGGCGTCACCATAGAACGAATAACTTTCCGTATCAGTGGTTTGATTGAACTCAATTCCTTGGAAGAAGGGATTTCGGTCTCCTGTGGAACCAAGGAATGTCCGCTGGTCTTCCCGGAAGTAAAAGCCGCCGATATTCCATGTCAGCCTATCCTCGAAGGAGTCGCCATAGAACCTCAGTTCCTGGATGATCGATTCTGAATCTGTGATGAAACGAACGCGAGAGAAGTCATCGAAGGCGCCGACGCCGATATTGTCGAGAGCGCCCGGATAATCAGGCGAAACCGGCGTGATGAATTCATAATCATAAACGAGGTCACGGAATGAACCGATATACTCAATATTGAACCACTCGCCTTCATATTCGAGCTCGCCCTTAACACCCCAATGCTCGGTGTCTTCTTCGGGCGTGATGCCGCGGCCAAACACGTTGCGTGGCTCGGTAATGGTCGCAGGATCGATGCCGTTGCCGAGCGGATTGGCGAAGTTAATGCCCGTATAGCCGGTGCCGCGCTGGAAGATGTAATCGCCTGTAACAGTGAAACGAAGACGTTCGGTGGGCTCGATCAAGAACGCGCCGCGCACGCCGAAATCGTCAGCCGCTTCGGCGACGCCGACCCCTTCGGCTTCGGATGTAGGAATATCGAGCCCGAGCACCGAACTATCCGGCGTCACGCTGTTCAGGAAACTGTCGCGCTCGCGCCGGAACGCGGCAATACGGAACGCGGAGTAATCCGTCACAGGCGCGTTGACATATCCTTCAACCGTATACTGATTGAAATTCCCGTACGACGCTTCCACGCCTGCGTCAAAAACGTTGAGACCCGGGGCCCAGGGGATAATATTGACCGACCCGGCCGTCGCGTTGCGGCCACGAAGCGTGCCCTGCGGACCAATGTTCACCTCGACGCGTTGAATATCGAAAAACGCTGCGCCGAAACCGGAGGGGCGCGGCACGTATACGTCATTAAGGTGCGTCGCCGCGGCCGGATCGCCGAGTTCGGTGTTGTTGGAAGAGCCGACGCCGCGAATGTAGACTTCGATATTGCCCTGATTGTTGGCGATCGAAACACCCGGGAGCTTCCCGTCGATGTCATTGATATTTTGGATGCCGAGCGCCTTCAGATCCTCGCCGCTGATCGCGGCGGCGGTGCCTGCATAGTCCTGGAGGCCCTGCTCACGCCGCTCAACCGTGACAACGATCTCATCCGAAAAATCGTCTTCGTTGGGGTCAATCGCCTCTTGCGCCTGCGCGCTCGCCGCGAGAAGCGCTGTGTGCGCAACTGCGGATAGGTAAAACATCTTCTTCTTGCCCATCTGTTTCCTCCCGATGACAAGGTTGTCATTTAGGCCCTGATGGTTCGGCTTCGTAAGGAATTTGTCAACATGTTACACGGCGGAAAATACGCCGCACCGCGAGATGGATTTCAGCAAAAATTCGCCTGTGACGGTTTTGCGAGCGGCCAAATGTCAGAGTTACGCGGCTGTGATCGGCGCGAGCGAATTGTTCCAATCCCGCCATATCACCGCATTCACACGGCTTTTTTTAATTTTTTCGACGATGGCGGCGGCGCGCAGGATTCGCGCGCTACGATCTTGTGCGCCGCAACAATCCACTCTGACATTTTTGCATCAGGCTGGGAAAAAATTTTGTCGCTCAGGACGCGGACCGAATCCGCCGCCATTTCTTCGAGCGGTTGCGCGACTGTGGTTAGAGCAGGCCAAATCGTCTGTGCGATCGCCACATCGTCGAAGCCGGCGACGGAAACCTGTTCGGGTACGGACAGGCCAAGCTTTCCCGCCGCCATGTAGACGGCGGCGGCCATATCGTCGCTTGCAGAGAAGATCGCCGTGGGTCGATCCTCAGCGCGCAGCAATTGCTCCGCTCCGGCGAGCGCGGTCCGGAAGTCAAACCTTCCCTCGCGCAACATGTCGGGTCCAGGGCGCGGCAACCCGAATGCGGTGATCGCTTCCTCATAGCCCTGACGGCGCAAAAGCGACGCAATATGGTCTGGATGGCCGGAAATATGGGCGATTCGGCGGTGTCCGAGGTCGAGCAGATATTGCGTCATCTCCCGCGCCGCCTTGCGGTCGTCCATGGTCACTGCCGCGGCGCCGGAGGTGGAATGCGAGGGCGAAAACAGGACGAAGTTTACATCGGCGTCATGCAGGCACTCTTGCAGTTCGGAGGAGTCGCACATGGGCGGCACCAGGATCATATCTCTGACTTTGGTGCGCGCCAGGAACGCTTCCATCTGCGCGCGCCAGTCGGAACGTTTCTCGTCAAAAAGGCCGACCACCAGATAGCGCCCGGCGTCTGAGCACGCCTGCATCATCGCGCGGTTAAGGCGAGACTGATAACTGCTGCCGGGATCGCTATAGAGCATGCCGATCGCCGTCGATTTTCCAGATCGCATCTGACGCGCCGCGTCGCTCGGACTGTAGCCGAGGCTCGTCATGGCTTCGCGAACGCGCGACCGCGTCGTCTCGCGCACATTCGCCTGATTGTTCATCACGCGAGAGACGGTCTTGATCGAAACACCCGCCTTCTTCGCCACATCAATGATCGTCGCCATCGTCCCGCAACTCTCGCATCGCCGCACTGCAATATATCATCATGCGCCGGATCAAATAGCGCTTCTCCCATCACAATAGCGTTGACTTCAGGATGGATCGATAAAAAAATGACAAGGTTGTCTTTTTCTGGCGTTATTCTAATGAGAACCAAGCATAAGAGGGTCTGGCCATGGTTTGGAAAACACTGATTGCAGTTAGCGCCGCGATAAACGCAAGCTCGTATGCGCAAGAGGCCGCGGACCAGGTAACCGCGGCGGAGGAACCGGCCGCGTCGTCTGGAAGCGCGGACCGCGAGGGTTGGACCTTAGTGTGGTCGGACGAATTTGACGGGAACGAAATCGACGGCGCCAAATGGTCGCATGAGGTGGATTGCTGGGGCGGCGGGAATGAAGAAAAACAGTGTTACACGGAGCGCCCTGAAAATTCCTTTGTCAAAGACGGCAATTTGTCGGTTGTCGCGCGCAGAGAATGGATGCGCGGTTCAGCCTTGCCCAGCCATCTTCGCAAGACAGAAAAAGACGCCGAGGAGCTAAAAGTTCAGCCGTTTTCGTCAGCGAAGCTAACGACCAAAGGCAAAGCGCAATGGCTCTATGGCCGCGTGGAGGTGCGCGCCAAACTCCCAGAAGGACAAGGCACATGGCCGGCGATCTGGATGTTGCCGGCGAACGAGACTTATGGCGGCTGGGCCGCCTCAGGCGAAATCGACATTGTGGAAGCGGTAAACCTCGGCGCGCCTTGCCGGTCCTGTAAAGACAAAAAGGAAGACCGAATTTACGGAACGCTCCATTTCGGCGGCGAATGGCCGGAGAACACCTACAAGGGGGATGACACGCACCTGAAGGAAACGGCGGACGGCTTTCATACTTTCGCGGTTGAATGGCGAGAGGGAGAAATTTCCTGGTTCCTCGACGGTGAAAAGTATTCCACACTAACATCGCGCAACTGGCGCTCATCGACACGAGAGGGGCGCAAACGCAAGCATGCGCCCTTTGACCATCCTTTTTATCTGATCATCAATTTCGCTGTCGGCGGACATCTGGCGGAAGACAAGAACGACCGAGGCGTCAGCGTTGAGGGCTATCCCAAAACCATGCTCGTCGACTGGGTGCGCGTCTATCAGCCCACAAACGATTCAACGCCGGCAGAGTGATGGCCGCTGAAAACTCGAAAACGGCGCCTGAAGATCGTGTGCCGGCGCCGCAGATGCTGGTCTACGGATCGGGCGCATTCGTGAACAATCTTCTCGCCGATTCAATCGGCCGAATGATGATCATTCTCAATATCGGCCTCGGCATGAACCCGGCGCTGGTGGGGCTCCTCAGCGGCCTGCCGCGATTAATGGACGCGCTCACGGACCCCATCATGGGGTACGTCTCCGACAATACAAAGACGCGCTGGGGACGGCGCCGTCCCTACATTTTTGTAGGCGCTATTGCAGTGGGGCTTTGCTTCATGGTGCTCTGGCAATTGCCGGAAGGGCGCAGCGAGAATTTCTATTTCTGGTACTTTTTAATTGGCTCGCTGATTTTCTTTATTGCATACACCGTGTTCGCAACGCCGTGGGTTGCGCTCGGCTATGAGATGACGCCGGATTATCATGAGCGCACGCGGCTGATGGGCGTGCAGAACTTTATCGGACAGCTCGCTTATCTTGTAACGCCTTGGCTCCTCTTCGCGACACAATACGAGCCCCTGTTCGCCAATATGGTCGACGGCGCCGCCGGGCTCGCCATTATTATCGGCCTATTCGTGATGACGGTCGGCGTGTTGCCGGCGATCTTTCTTCGCGAGCGTCTTAAAGATATCGCGGAAAAGGAATTGGAGGCTCATCACCATGAGGGCGGCTCGCGATTGCAGAGCATTTTCCGTAATATCGCCGACTTTGCAAAAGGGTTCTGGGCGGCATTGAAGTTCATTCCGTTCCTGAAACTCTGTATCGCAACCTTTCTCGTCTTCAACGGCTTCATCATGATCGCCGCATTCCAATCGTACATAATCATCTATTATGTCTTCGCCGGCGACACGGTTGAAGGGGCGAAATACGCCGCTTACGCCGGCACCGCGATGACCGTCTCCACTTTCGCTGTGATCGCCATTGTGACAGCGATTAGCCTGAAGGTTGGGAAACGGCGCGCCTTTGCGATCGCCATGGGCCTCTCAATCCTCGGCTATATCCTCAAATTCTTCAGCTACAATCCGGACTATCCGCTTCTCGTCATTCTCCCGGCGCCCCTGCTCGCCTTCGGATTGGGCGGATTGTTTACGCTGATGCCGTCGATGATGGCTGACGTCGTCGATCTCGATGAACTGGAAACGCATGAACGGCGCGAAGGCATGTACGGATCAATCTATTGGTGGGTTGTGAAACTCGGCCAGGGCGTCGCCCTCGCCACCGGCGGCGTGTTGTTGAACATGACCGGCTTTGATGTGGCGCTTGGCGGCGAGCAATCTGAACAGACTCTGTTTCTCTTACGCCTGTTCGACGCCGGCATCCCCATCGTCGGATCTCTCATTGCGATCTGGGCGGTCTTCACTTTCGGTATCACGCAAGAAAAAGCGCGCGAAGTGCGGGCGGCGCTAGAGCGCATTCGCGGCGTCGCCGCCGTCTCGTCGCCCGCATAAGGGAGCGCGCAATGATCGCCCAAAACGCCAAAAGACGTCCGTTATGTGCAAGAGTATGAGCAATGAACCAGATTTTGAAGATTGACGCGACCGAAGCGCCGGAACGCGCCGACGACAATATAGAGCAACGTGTGGGCGCGCTGTTGCGCGATATGACGCTCACTGAGAAAATCGGACAAATGCGCCAGGTCGACGCCACGGGCGAGGCCATTTCACCGGATCTTGCAGACGCCATACGCTCTGGCCGCATCGGATCGGTCATCAATCAAACCTCCCCGGAAATCGTCAATGAGTTGCAGCGCATTGCAATCGAGGAGACGCGCCTTGGCGTTCCCCTCCTCATCGCCCGCGACGTTATTCACGGCTTTAAAACCATTTTCCCGATCCCGCTTGGACAAGCGGCAACGTGGAACCCTGACCTTGTGCGCGACGGTGCGCGCATCGCTGCGCGCGAGGCGGCAAGCTGCGGTGTTAATTGGACGTTTGCGCCCATGATCGATATTTCGCGCGATCCGCGATGGGGAAGGATCGCCGAAAGTCTTGGCGAAGACCCGTATCTGACATGCACGCTCGGCGTTGCGATGACGGAAGGATTTCAGGGCGATGACCTCGCCGATAGTGCATCGATCGGCGCCTGCGCGAAACACTTCGCCGGGTATGGCGCGTCGGAGAGCGGGCGCGATTACAGCACAACGAATATTCCGGAAAACGAACTTCGCAATATTTATTTGCCGCCGTTCAAGGCGGTCATCGAGGCTGGCGCCCTCTCGATCATGTCGTCCTTCAGCGACATTGACGGCGTGCCGGCGAGCGCAAATTCGTTTCTCTTTCGCGATGTCTTACGCGGCGAGTGGCGGTTTGACGGGATTGCAGTGAGCGACTGGAACTCGATCGCGCAATTGTCCGTTCACGGTATTACGGCGAATGATCGCGAGTCAGCGGAAGAAGCGATCACGGCTGGCATCGATATGGAAATGGCGGGCGACGCATATCAGAACCATATCGCTGATCTCATTGAGAACGGCGATGTGAACATCGATGAGATTGACCGCATGGTCGCGAACGTTTTGCGCGCCAAGTTCCGCCTCGGTCTTTTCGACGACGCATACGCCGACCCAGCTGCTTTTCCCCGCTTTGGCGACAGCGAGGCGATGACGGTTGCGAAGGAGATGGCCCTCCAGGGCGTTGTCCTCCTGAAGAATGAGGAACGAACCCTGCCGCTTAAGCCTAAGGCGCTGACATCAGTCGCTGTCATCGGTCCGATGGCGGATGCGCCCTATGAGCAGATCGGCACCTGGGTTTTCGACGGCGATGAGACACTGTCGGTTACGCCATTACAGGCGATCCGCGACGCGGCCGGAGACGACTTCGATGTGCGATATGCGCCCGCAATGGAATCGACCCGCAGTAAATCAGTGGATCATTTCGGCGCCGCTTTTGAGGCCGCCGCAGACTCCGACGTCGCCATCGTCTTTCTTGGCGAGGAATCGATACTCAGCGGCGAGGCGCACAGCAGGGCCGATATCGACCTGCCTGGCAATCAGACGCAGCTTGTCAAGGCGCTCAAAAGGACTGGAAAACCTGTTATCGCGGTCGTCCTCGCCGGACGTCCGCTGACGCTCGGCGATATTCTTGACGACGTGGACGCGCTCCTTTTCGCCTGGCATCCGGGAACGATGGGCGGGCCGGCGATCAGCGATCTCCTTTTCGGGCGCGCCTCCCCCTCCGGCAAGCTGCCAGTAACGTTTCCCAAGGTCGTTGGGCAGATACCGATTTATTACAACCGTAAAAATTCCGGACGTCCGCCTTCGCCGAATGAGATCGTCCACATAGACGATATTCCTGTCGGCGCGCGCCAGACCTCCCTCGGCATGACGGCGTTCCATCTTGACGCCGGCTACGAGCCGCAATTTCATTTCGGCTTCGGTCTTAGCTACGCCGACTTTCACTATGCGGATCTTAAGTTAAGCGCCGCGTCGTTGCGGACAGGCGAGACACTTCGCGTCGAAGCAACAATCGCAAACGACGGCGACATGGCGGGCGTCGAAGTCGCGCAGCTTTATATTCGCGACCTTGTGGGCAGCGTGACGCGTCCGGTGCGGGAGCTGAAACAGTTTACGCGTGTTCTTCTTGAGCCAGGCGAAGAGAAGAAAGTAGCGTTCGATCTCACAACAGATGATCTCGCCTTCTGGCGACGGGGCGGCGTTTACGGCGCTGAACCAGGCGACTTCCACCTGTGGGTTGGCGGCAGCTCCGAAGGCGGGCTGATGGCGTCTTTTACGCTGGTTGACTAAACCCGTCGCTGCGAACGGGGCCCACCGGTCAATACACATCGCAGATCGCTAACGGCTCCCTCGGCAATCACTGCATGGCTGGTGAATTCAACTGCGGCGCCCAAAAACAAAAAAAGCCGGCGAGCAGTTGCTCGCCGGCTTCTCAAATATCGCGTGCGATATTTTTAGTTGAAGTCCAACCGGGTGCCATCCAGGTCGAAGCCCGACCCGAAGAAACTGAATTCTTCGTAGGTCGTACCGAACGACGAGAACGGTCCGCCAAGCGACAAGTCGGTCGCACCCGGATCGGCGACGCCGCCGCCTTGGGTGACGCCGACAATGCTGTCGGTGGACGCAATGCCGTCATAGGAGATCCGCACGGAGCCGCGGCGCGACAGCGAGACAGCGAAGCTGTTGGTCGTTGACGCGAAGAACTCCGGCACATCCCGGAAGGTGACGGTAAAGCGGCCATCCGAGTTATCGACGATGACCATGCCGCCCTGGTTCGGCGAGAGGTCGTCCCAGAGCGCTGCGATGCGCGGTTGATCGCTCAACAGCTCAGCCACGGATTCTGAGAAGTCCGTATCGCCTGAACCGAACGTCAGGTTGCCGTTCGAGTTCACAAAGACGCTTGACCAATCGGTTCCCTGGAATGGGAAGGTGAATCCGATCGCCACTTCTTCGGAATCGTCATCACCAAGAGCGATTGGCGTTCCTCTGATCGCCGCGAGGTCAAGAACGTACCGACCGCCCGAGCCGCCGGCGCCTGTGAACCCAAAGTCGGGGAACGCAGATACAGCGACGATATAGTCGCCGTCCGCCGGAATCGGGAAGACGATGCGAGACAAGAGACCTGCGCCGCCATCGTCGTCAGCTGCGACCAGATTGCCCGCACTGTCGAACAGGCCGAGCACGGAATCGAGCTGTCCTGACGCCACTTCGGCGATCAACGTCGTTCCAGCCCGCGCGCGGAAGCGGAAGAAATCCACATCGCCGCCCGTTGGCGAGAGCTCGGTGTAACGCCGAATCTCCGATGAGTTGAACGGAACAGAAATCGTCCGCGCAGACGCGAACGAGTTGTTCGGCTCAAACCGGTCTCTGTAGATGACCGTTGGGTTGAAGCCCACTGTCGACTGCGCCAAATCGTTTGGATTTGATCCGTCGAACAGTTCGAACACCGCCGCGCTTCTGCGCAGTGTCCAGCGGCTCCGACCTTCAGTGCCTGCACTGAGATCGATACCGGTCTCATTGCCTGCGGTGAAGGCGCTGCCGCAGGTGACGCCTGCAAGCCCGTCCGTCGCTGACAAATCGCCATAGACGAGATCAATGAAGTTACCGGCGTCATTCAATGTGATCGAGAAGGTGTTCGATCCCGTTGAGAAGAACTCCGGTACGCCGTCCCACGTCACCGTAAAGGTGCCGGCTGTCTGATCAAAGGAGACCGTACCGCCAGCATTCGGGTTCAAGTCATCCCAGAGACCGGCGATCCGCGGCGGACCGGCGATCAAATCAGCAACCGACTCAGAGAAGTCGCCCGACGGCGCACCGAAGGTGAGGTTGCCGTTGGCGTTGATGAAGACGGAATCGAATTCCACATTGCAGATTTCGAAGGTGAACGGCAGGAACACCTGCACGTTGCCGTCGTCACCCACCGGCAGCGGCGTGCCTGGCGCGGGGCTGTTGAAGATGATGTCCGTTCCGGAGGCGTCGCCGCCCGCCGCAACAGTGATCGGCGTGAATTCCGTCGGATCGTCGAAGATCGAGGACTCGTTCGCCCCGTTGAAAAACTCCTCCGGTCCCGGAAGAGGCGTCAACAGCGTTGTCGAGAACCCGCCTGCGAGCACTTCGTCGATATAGACGGCGTAGTCAGCGCCGGGCGTCAGACCTTCAATCAGGTAGGTCCCGACAACCGGGTCAGACTGATCCGTCGCATCGGTAAAGTCACTCGAAATCGCAGACACCGCGTCATTGAACGGATCGGCGATGTTCCGGGCGATAACGTTGACGCCCGTCAACCGCGTTACGCCGTTCGGCGCCAGAACCGATCCACTGATCGAGCCGAAGTCAGTCGCGAACGACGGATCCGGATAGAGCGTGGAAAGGCTCGCAATATCGTCCCGGTGCGGCGTATTCGTGCCGGAACCCGGACCGAAGTAGAACGGATACATCGTTTCGATGGTGTCCGCCGTCGGGTCAGGCGTGCCGAAGGTATTGTTCGGGCTCGGACCGGAGGTGTCGCCGGCGCCGATGAACTGCTGACCGTTCACGACCGTATGCGCGAGGTTCGAATAGTGGCCGAACTCGTGCACCATAACGTCGAATGCCGCCGTCAAATCAGTAAATGACGGACCGTTCAGGAACGAGACGCCTTCAGTGATCGTACACGCGGCGGTATCGCCGAATTCAGGTCCGGCGAAACCGAGAATACCGGAGCCTGGGCCAAAGAGGAGATCGAAGATCTCGCCCGTGTCATCGAAGACGATGGCGGACAAGCCGTCCGGTCCTGTGGGATTGAGGAAGGGACCGAAATTGGTGATGTCCACGTCCACCGGCAAGACGCCGGCGTTTTCATAGGTCGCCGCTGACGGACCCACATCTTCCCAGACCTGGAACGACGCATCGACAAGCGCCACTGCGTCTGCAGCCGACACTGGACCAAGAGCGCCCTGATCAGGATTGAACGGAATATTTTGTCCGTCATTCTCCCAACGGAACGGCACGCCGCTTTCGCAAACGGCGAGCGGGCCGCCTGCAAAGGCGGGGGTCGTCATCATGGCCGCGAGGGCGGCGATGCAAATAAATTTTGATTTCTTTGTCATGGTTGTCGTCCCCCTTACTCGCCAGCCGATTCTTCGACAGCTTCTCTCATGCTCTCGTAAGACATCGGTTCACCTTCAGAGACGCCAAGGCCGATATTGTTGAACTGATTGACGGCCATGTCTTCCTTCGCTGTCGTTAAGATGTCGAAGGCGCCTTGCCCGAGGCCGACCGGCGTTGAGAGACCGGCTGAGCTGCGCGGCGTCATGAACAACACATATTCGCGGCCGCGCTCAAATTTCGGCACGTCGCGGAAAATGGAAAAATGCATCAAGCCGTCATTCGCCGATTCATTTTTTATGCTGCCGGCCATCGTAATTTCCATGACCTGGCGGCCGTCTTTTTCAAGATCGGCAGAGCCTTTAAGCATTTCAGCCACGCGAATCCGATAGGTGACAATCGGGATTTCACCGCCGCCGATAGCTTTCGTGCCTTGTTCAACATCGATCACGCGTCCGCGGAAAATCTTGTCCGCGCGCGAGGATAGATCGTCGAACGACAACCGCTCCAACATTGATGCTTGCGCGGAGAACGCGGCAAGCATGAGGCCGAATAGCATCGGCCCAGCTAATAAAATACGCCGTAACATACAAAATCCTTTCTGTAATGGATGAACCCTTGGAAGCGGCGCAAGCACGTCTCCCGCCGCCGTGAAATCATTCAAACGACGATACGACCTAGCCGATTCCTGATACGCAAGAATTTACAAGTAACACTTGGAATTGAAGACGGCCGTATACTGATTTTTATGTATGTGTAAGCCGCGACCCCCAAGTCGCCCTACTGTGAGCTAATTTGATAGTGAGTTATTTCGAGCGCAAAAACAACCCTGCCGCGCCGAATTCCGATCACGATCGTCACTATTGCATCGTGTGCTCGCGATCAAATTGCAAAGTCGTAAATTATTCTATCGCCAGCAGAATTTTTTGCGTATGTCCGCAAATTCCAACCGTTTTTTTTGCGTGCGCCCGCGCGAAATAAAATAGTTTTGCACAAGCTGGCGCGGCGCCGTGAGCCGCGCAAATCGGATCGTGAGTTCTAACGCGCTGCCAATTATATTTTATTGCAGCGCACACCAATCACACGTTGCTACACTACGCAGTGTTCGCAAAAAATCCGATACGATTTGGCGAGACGTGGCGTCGGCGGCGAAACGCGATATGGTCGCGCGCAAGAGTAAGATGAGTAACTGGAGAACACCCATGCAACAGCTATCGCCGCGTTGGATCATCGGGATTACCGCCGCGTTTCTTGCGGCGGCGCCGATCGCAGCGTTCGCCACCCCGGAAGAGACCGTGGTCGCGGACGCCGAGGCGCAAGAGGCGGCGGCGCAGGCCGCAGGCGCGGCTGACGCAGGCCGCGCTGATCCCGCCATGTGGGTCGTTCGCGATGAAGACAGTGAAATCTGGCTGCTCGGGACATTTCACATTCTTCCACCGGGGCTCGACTGGCGCTCAGACGCCTTGGCGCGGGCGATCGACGCGGCGGACAAGATCTATTTCGAGGCGGAGGTGGACACGCCCGACGCTCAGCAGAAAACGATCCAAACCTTGATGACGCAAGGGTTCTTGCCAAAGGGCGAGTCATTGAGCGCAATGCTCGGCGACGAGGACGCGGCGACGCTCCAGCAGGTGTCCGCCGAGGTGGGCCTGCCGTTCGAAGCGGTGGATACGATGCGCCCTTGGCAGGCCTTTTTGAACCTGACAGTGCAATACATCGTCTCCCAAGGCTTCGACCCTAGCTCCGGGGTGGAAACGGTTCTCCTGTCCGAAGCCCGCGTGCGCGGCCGCGACCTCGGATTTTTTGAGACCGTCAGCGAACAGTTGGCGCTGTTCACTTCCCTCGAACCTGAGGTGGAGCTTGAATTATTGAGATTGACATTACGCGATTGGGATGAACAGGACGAACAATTCGCGGAGCTCTTTCGGGCCTGGCGCGAAGGCGATGTGGACGCGATTGACAGGCTCATGAATGATACGATGCGCGTGGACGCGCCCGAGGTCTATGACGCCCTTCTCATTCAGCGCAACGCCGCCTGGGGCGAAAGCATCGAACGGTTGATGGCCGGACGCGGCCGCATTCTCGTCGCCGTGGGGGCCGGCCACCTTGTGGGAGATAAATCCGTGCCCGCCATATTGTCTGAAAAAGGATTTGACGTCTCCCGCTACGGCCTGGACGACTGATCTTGCCTCCGGCGAAACCCGCCTCCCGCCACAAGCGCGGCTTTGTCTACGAGCTCTGCCGCAGCGTGATTCTTGGTCTTTATGGGCTCGCGGGCTGGCGCATCGGCGGCGAAATCCCTGAAGATAAGAAGATGGTGGTGATCGCCGCGCCCCACACCACCAATTGGGACCTTCCGATTATGCTTGCGGTCGCCTTCTATTACCGCGTTGACCTTAAATGGATGGGCAAAGACAGTCTCTTCAAGGGACCGTTTGGATGGTTGATGCATGCGCTTGGCGGCATTCCGATCGACCGATCGAAATCAAATAATGTGGTCGATCAGATGGTGGCGATTTACCAAGAAGCGGACGACCTGCTCGTTGCGATCCCGCCGGAAGGCACGCGGTCGAAAGTGCGCTACTGGAAAACGGGATTTTACAATATCGCCCACGGCGCAGGCGTGCCGATCGCATTCGGCTATCTCGATTATAAAAACAAAGTGGGCGGCATCGGCGGCAAGCTGATCACCACCGGCGACTACGACGCGGACCTTGAAAAAATCAAAGCTTTTTATGCGCCGATCACCGGCAAATATGATGGGCGTACGGACGAGGCGCGCCGTAAGGGAACCTGAACCCACCTGTCCACGTGATCGCGCCAGCCGCCCGTAAACCATTTTTATCAAGGCGTCTTGGAATTCATTTAAATTTGTCGTTCCCAATTACGCGCGCTATCTTCTTTGCGCGCACGCCGCAAGACAGGCTGCGCGATGAAAAGGAAGGAAGTGCGCCCATGTTTGATTCCAAGCTAATGGAAGTCGCCAATACGCTTGTCGCCAATTGCCGCGCTGGCAAAGAAAAAGAAGGACTCGACGCCCTTTACGCGCCGAACGCCGTTTCCGTTGAAGCAGCGGCGATGGCCGAAGGCGCACCGCGCGTCTTTGAAGGACTTGATGCGATCAAGGCCAAACACGAGCAATGGCGAGAAATGATGGAGGAGCATTCTTCCACGACCGACGGCCCCTATTTTCATGGCGACGATAAGTTCGGGGTTATCTTCGAGCTTGATGCGACCGACCGCGCCAGCGGCCAACGCATGCAGATGAAGGAATTCGGTGTTTACACCGTCGCCGACGGTAAAATTGTGCGCGAAGAGTTCTATTACACGCCGCCGCCTCAATAAGCCTGGCGCAAAACGTTAAAGCGGGCTAGCCGCCTACAGGGCTGCGTCCTTGGCGCGGCGCTTGCGCATATGCGGCTCCAGTTCGATCTTCCGCAAACGGATTGACTGAGGCGTCACCTCAAGCAACTCGTCCTCATCGATATAAGACATGGCCTGTTCAAGGCTAAGCCGTTTCGGCGGCGTAAGGCGCACGGCGTCGTCTTTTCCGGCGGCGCGGATATTGGTCAATTGCTTCGCTTTGAGCGGATTGACGTCGAGATCATCGGGCTTGGCGTTTTCGCCGATAATCATGCCCTTATAGACCTTCTCGCCCGGCGAGATGAACATGACGCCCCGCTCCTCCAGGTTCCAGAGCGCGTATGGCACGGCCTCACCGTCGCCATTAGAAATCAAGACCCCGTTGCGCCGCCCTTCAATCGGGCCTTTATAAGGCGCATGCTCCAGATAGGCGCGGTTCATCACCCCAGTGCCGCGCGTGTCCGTCAGGAATTCTCCGTGGTAGCCAATCAAGGCGCGCGCCGGCGCGTGCAAGATGAGCCGCGTCTTGCCGCCGCCGCCAGGCTTCATCTCGATGAGCTCAGCTTTTTTCCGGGTCAGTTTCTCAATGACAGCGCCGGAAAATTCCTCATCCACGTCGATCGTCACCTCTTCGATCGGTTCAAGCAGCTGATCGTTTTCGTCGCGGCGCGTGACAACGCGCGGGCGCGAGACCGCTAATTCGAAACCCTCGCGGCGCATATTTTCGATCAAGACCCCAAGCTGCAGTTCGCCGCGGCCCGCCACTTCAAACGCATCCTTGTTCGCCGTTTCGGTCACGCTGATGGCCACATCGCCTTCCGCCTGGCGCAAGAGACGTTCACGGATCACCCGCGACTGAACCTTGTCGCCTTCGCGGCCTGCTAGCGGCGAATCATTTGCGCCGATGGTCACCGAAAGCGTCGGCGGGTCGATCGGCTGCGCCGGCAAAGCCTCGCTCGCCGTCAAATCGCACAGCGTGTCGGCGACGGAGGCTTTGGAAAAACCAGCGAGCGCCACGATGTCGCCGGGAAAGGCGTCATCAACGGGCTGCCTCTTGAGACCGCGAAAGGCCAATACCTTTGTTATCCGTACCCGTTCAATTTCAGCGCCGTCGCGTGACAGCGCTTTCAGCGTGACGCCAGGCTTCACCGAACCGGAGACGACACGACCCGTCAGGATGCGCCCCAGAAACGGATCCGCCTCCAACGTGGTCGCCAGCATGGAGAACGGACGCGCCGCCGCATCTTCCGCTAGCGCCGGCGGCGGCACGCGCGCGATGATCGCCTCAAACAGAGGCGTCAGATTTTCGCGGGACCCGTCGATTTCGTCCGACGCCCAACCGTCGCGGCCAGACGCATAGAGAACCGGAAAGTCGAGTTGTTCATCATTGGCGCCGAGCGCTGCGAACAGGTCAAAAGCCGCATCGAGCGCTGCGTCAGGATCCGCGCTCGGGCGGTCGACTTTATTCAGCACCACGATCGGTTTTAGTCCTAGCGCCAGTGCTTTCGATAGGACGAACTTGGTCTGCGGCATCGGCCCTTCAGCGGCGTCGATGAGCAGCAAACACCCGTCCACCATCGACAGGATGCGTTCGACTTCGCCGCCAAAATCGGCGTGGCCGGGTGTGTCGACAATGTTCAGACGAATGGGCGCGTCGCCCTTTTCCCAAAGGACGGACGTGCATTTCGCCAAAATCGTGATGCCGCGTTCGCGTTCAATATCATTTGAGTCCATGGCGCGCTCGGCCATTTCGGCGTGCGCGAGGACGGCCCCCGACTGACGCAACATCTCGTCCACGAGCGTCGTCTTGCCATGGTCCACATGGGCGATGATCGCGATATTGCGCAGGGCTGTTAGGTTGGCTTCTGTCATGGCGCAAGGGCTTATAGCCTTTGCGCCCCATTGCAAGCGCTCATTCGCAAACGCAAAAAGCCGGCGTTCTAGGGAACAACCTGCATATTGCTTTCCAGATACCAGCCCTGGCGATTGGGCGTTTCAATCCGCCACCAGGTGGCCCCGTTCGCCACCGCCGGGCCATTGGTGATGACGCCTTGCGTCCCCACAGGCAGGCGATCGCCGCGCTGACCGGCGCCGGGTGCGC